>NZ_CP082839.1:658333-1316666 GCF_019930585.1 Sphingomonas nostoxanthinifaciens
GACGCCCCCGTCTCGGCGCTGATCCGCGATGTCGCCCAGCGCATCGTCATGCCGCGCTTTCGCATGCTCGATCCCGGCCAGATCGAGGAGAAGGCCCCCGACGAGCTCGTCACGATCGCCGACACGGAGAGCGAGGCGGCGCTGACCGAGGCCCTGCTGCGCCTGCTCCCCGGCTCGCGCGTGGTGGGCGAGGAGGCGTGCGCCGCCGACGAAAGCCTGATGGGCACGATCGGCGCGGGCGAGGTGTGGATCGTCGATCCGATCGACGGCACCCACAATTTCGCGCACGGCCAGCCGCCGTTCGGCATCATGATCGCGCTCGCCGCCGACGGCGTCACCCAGGCCGGGTGGATCTTCGATCCGATCGCCGGGCGGATGTGCCATGCGGCGCGCGGGCAGGGCTTCTTCGTCGACGGTGCGCCGATCCGGTCGCGACCGACCGGGCAGGTGCCGCCGATCGCCGGCCTCTCGACCAAATATCTGCCCGACGATTTCCGCGCCGATGTCGAGGCGCGCGCCGAGGGCAAGCTCGCCTGCGTGCCGATTCCGCGCTGCGCCGCCGAGCAATATCCGCGCCTGATCCTCGGCGTGAACGACGTCGCATTGTTCTGGCGCACCTTCCCATGGGATCATGCGCCGGGCGCGCTGATGGTCGAGGAAGCGGGCGGCCGGGTCGCGCGGCTTGACGGTACGCCTTATGCGCCGTCGCAGGACGGCAAGGGGCTGCTCGTCGCCGCTACGCCGGACCTGTGGGACGCGGCGGCCGCGATCCTGCTGGGCTGACCGTCCCGACCAGTGCGGCGGTGTGCGGATCGCGCGGGGTGTCGAGCACCTGCGCGACCGTGCCCTCTTCCGCCACGCGGCCGTCGTGCAGCACCATCACCCGATCGGCCATCGCGCGCACCAGTGCCGGATCGTGGCTGACAAACAGGTAGGCAAGCCCGCGCTCAACCTGCAGCCGCAGCAGCAGAGCGACGATGTCGGCACGGATCGCGGCGTCGAGCGCGCTCAGCGCCTCGTCGAACACGATCAGGCGCGGGCGCAGGATCAGCGCGCGGGCGATGGCGATGCGCTGCCTCTGGCCGCCTGAGAATTGCGCCGGCAGCCGGTCGGCGGCGTCGGCCGGCAGCCCGACCTCCGCCAGCGCCGCCGCGACCATGGCCGCGCGTGCATCCGCCGTGGGGCGGGGGGTGGCGAGATGGAGCGGCTCGGCGACGATCTGCGCGACCGTCTGGCGCGGATCGAAGCTCGCCGCCGGATCCTGGAACACCGCGCCGACGCCGGCCTGCAGCGCGCGTCGTTCGCGGCCATGCACCGCCTGCCATGATTGCCCGTCGATCCGCACCACGCCGGTATCGGGCCGGTCGAGCCCCAGCAGCAGCCGTGCGAGCGTCGACTTGCCCGATCCCGACGCGCCGATCACCGCCAGCGTTTCGCCGGTCGCGATCGAGAGGCTGACCCCCGCCAGCGCGACGTGGCGCGCGCGCGCGAACAGGCCGGGGCCGATCGGATAGGCGCGGCTCACTTGCGCGGCGGCGATGACCGTCTTGCCGATCGGATTGGGCATGCGCGGCGGCAGCTGCATCGCCGCGACCATCCGCGCGAGCGGGGCGGAGGCGGGTGCGTCGAGCAAAGCGGCGGTCGCACCCTGTTCGACGACGCGGCCGCCATCCAGCACCACGATCCGGTCGGCGACGCCCGCGACGAGCGCGAGATCGTGCGCGACGAGCAGCAGGCCCATCCCCCGCTCGCGCACCAGCCGCACCAGCAATGCCATGACACCCGCCTGCGCGATCGGGTCGAGCGCGGCGGTGGGTTCGTCGGCGATCAGCAGCGCTGGGCCGGCCGCGATCGCCATCGCGATCGCGACGCGCTGGCGCTGGCCGCCCGACAACATGTGCGGATGACGATCCGGCGCGACATCGAGCCCGACCCGATCGAGCAGCGCGCGCACCTCGGCGGCGATGGCGGCCCGGCCCAGATCGGTGTGCCGTTCCAGCACCTCGCCGATCTGGCGGCCGATGGTGAGCGCCGGGTTGAGCGCGGTCGCCGGTTCCTGGAACACCATGCCGATGCGCGCGCCGCGCACCGCCTCCAGCCCCCGCTCGTCGAGCGTGGCGAGGTCGACGCCGTCCAATGCGATCCGCCCATCGGCATGCGCGTCGCGCGGCAGCAAAGCCGGGATCGCCGCAGCGAGCGTCGACTTGCCCGATCCCGATGCGCCGACCAGCGCGACGATCTCGCCTGCGCTGACGCTCAGCGTCGCATCCTCCAAAGCCGTGCGCGCGCCGTAGCGAACCGACAGGTGCTCGATCGCGAGCAGGGTCATGCGCGGCGCGCCTCGATATGTTCGGCGAGCGCGTTTATGCCGAGCACGGTGGCGACGATCGCGAGGCCCGGCAGCAGAGCGAGGCGCGGGGCGATGCCGATCAACGTCTGCGCATCCGCCAGCATCCGTCCCCAGCTCGCCGCCGGCGGTTGCGCGCCGAGGCCGAGGAACGACAGGCCGGCCTCCGCGATCACGCCGAGCGAGAGCTGTACCGCCGCCTGCACCAGCAATGTGCCGGCGATGTTCGGCAGCATATGCTCGATCGAGATATGCGAGCGCCCCTTGCCCGCCAGCCGCGCCGCGAGGATGAAATCGCGCGCCCAGATGCCGCGCGCCGCCGCCCGCGTCACCCGCACGAAGACCGGGATGTTGTACAGCCCGATCGCCAGCGCCGCATGGCTCGCGCCCGGCCCGAACACCGCGACGATCAGCAAGGCCAGCACCAAGGCCGGAAAAGCGAACAGCACGTCGCTGGCGCGCGCGATCGTCTCGTCCAGCCAGCCGGGCCATGCCGCCGCGAGCAGGCCGAGCGGCACGCCGACGCCGAGCCCGATCGCGACCGCCAGCACGCCCACGCCCAGCGACGGCACGCCGCCCGCCATCAGCATCGACAGCAAATCGCGTCCGAGTTGATCGGTGCCGAGCGGGTGCGCGAGGCTGGCGGGCGCAAGCCGGTGCGCGACGTCGATCTGGCCGACGTCCCACGGCGTCCAGACGAGCGACAAGGCGGCGCCCGCGACGATCAGCGCCAGCAGCGCGATGGCGGCGGCACGCATCAGGCGCGGCCCCGCAGGCGCGGATCGGCGAGGCGCTGGCCGACATCGGCGAGGAAGCTCGCCAGCACCGTCGCCGCCACCATCAGCAATGCCACCGCCTGCACCGTGACGAGATCGCGCCCGGCGATCGCCTGCAGCACCAATTGGCCGAGGCCGGGCAATGCGAACACCATCTCGACGATCACGCTGCCCGCAATCAGGAACGGCACCTGCAGACCGACGATCGTGACGATCGCGGGGGCGGCATTGGGCAAGGCATGGCGCCACAGGATCGTGCGCGGCGCGAGCCCCTTGGCGCGCGCGGTGCGGACATAATCGCGCGCCAGTTCCTCGGCCAAGGCGCCACGCGCCACGCGTGCGATCACTGCCGCCTGCGGCACCGCGAGCGCGAGCGCGGGCAGCAACAGCGCGCGCACGGCCGGCCATGCACCCTCGCCCCAGCCGGGGAAGCCGCCCGCTGCCACCCAGTGCAGCCGCACCGCGAACAACAGCACCAGCAGGATTGCGAGCCAGAAGCCGGGGACCGCCAATCCCAGCCGCGTGAGGCCGCCCGTCGCCCGGTCGAGCATGCGGCCGGGCCGGCGCGCGCCGGCCAGCGCCGTGCCCACGCCCAGCGGGATCGCGAGCAGCATCGCCAGCCCGGCGAGCGGCAGCGACAATGCCAGCCGCGGCCCCAGCAACGCTGCCACCGGCACGCGATAAGTGTAGCTCGTGCCGAGGTCGCCGCGCAGCAGCCCGCCGATCCAGCCGAGATAGCGGTGCAGCGGTGCCCCGGTGAGGCCCAGTTCCGCGCGCAGGCTGGCGACCGCCTGCGGGCTCGCCTCGATCCCCATCATGAACTGCGCCGGATCACCGGGCGCCACCTGCACCAAGGCGAAGATGAACAGGCTCGCCCCGGCAAGCGTCAGCGCAAGCACCCCCAGCCGCCGCAGCACCCAGCCGGGCCCCGTCGCGCGCACCACCAGCGCCAGCGCGATCGCGCCGAGCAGCAGCGGCAGCCACATGCCGCCTACGCCCCGCGCCGCCGTGATCGGCGATGCACCGCCCGCATCGTCGAAGCGCGCGCGGCCATAATCGACCTCCTGCAGCGGCGTGTTGGCCCACGCATTTTGGAGATGCGCGTCGGCGACGCCGATATGCGGATATTGGAAGAGGAAGCCGTTGACTGCATCCTCGGCGATCCGCCGCTGGATCGCCACCAGCAGATCGTGGCGCGTGCGCGGATCGGCGGTGGCTTTCAACCGTGCCAGCAGCCCCCGCACCGCCTTGCCGTCATAGCCGAAATAATAATCGGGCCGCCCGTAGATCACATAATCGTCGGGCTCGGCATGGCTGACGATCGTCGCCTCGAACTGGTGGCGGCCATAGACGTCGGCGAGCCACTGCGCCCATTCGACCGGCACGATCGTCACCGACAGGCCGATCGCGCGCAGCTCGGCCGCGACGATCTCGCCGCTGCGCCGCGCATAGGCCGGCGGCGGCAGCTTCAGCGTGATCGCGAAGCCGCGCGGATAGCCGGCGGCGGCGAGCAAAGCGCGCGCACGCGCGACGTCGTGCGGATAGCGCCCGGTCAGGTCGACATGGTCGGGCGATTGCGGCGGGAAGTGGCTGCCGATCGGGATGCCATAGCCGAACATCGCCCCGTCGATGATCGCGCGCCGATCGAGCGCATAGGAGATGGCACGCCGCACGCGCAGATCGGCCAGCGGCGCGACGCGATGGTTGAGCGCGAGGATCACCTCGCCCTGGCTCGGCGCGGTGGTGATGCGCAAGGTCGGGTCGGCGCGGAGCTGCGCGACATTCTCGGGCGCGGGATAATCGGTGAACAGGTCGACCGCATGCGTCTTCACCGCCGCATAGGCCGCCGCCGGATCGGCGATGAAGCGGAACTCGACCGACGCCAGCGCGGGCGCGGCGCCCCAATAATGGTCGTTGCGCACCAAGGTCAGCCGATCACCGCGCCGCCAGTCGCCATAACGGAACGGGCCGGTGCCGATCGGATCGGTCGCGTTGCCGGCGGCGGACCGCGCTGCCACCATCACGCAGTCGCCCCACGCCAGCAGCACCGGCAGCGCGGCGTCGGCGGTCGACAGGCGGATGCGCACCGTCAGCGGATCGATCGCGTCGACCCCGGCGATCTCGCCCAGCTGCGCCGCCTCGGCATTGGTCGAGCCGGGGCGGATCGCGCGCAGCAGGCTGAAGCGCACCACGTCGGCATCGAACGGCGTGCCGTCGTGGAAGCGCACGCCGGGCCGCAGGTGGAAGAGGTAGCTCTTCGCGTCGGGCGCCATCGTCCAGCCGGTCGCGAGCAGCGGCACCGCCGCGCCGGTCGCGTCCAGCGTGGTCAGCCCCTCGAAGATCGTGCGGTAGGTCACCTCCTTGATCGCCGCGGCGGCGCCCGCGGTAGGGTCGAGCGTCGGCGGCTCCAGCTGAAGCGCCACCACCAGCCGGTCGCGCGCGGCCGCAGGCGCGGACAGCCCCGCCAGCAGCAGCAGCAGCAGCGCCAGCCAGCGCCAGAGACGGAACGCAGCCCTCATGACGCGCGCCCGATACGGGGATCGGGCAGCGCACGCCAGAGCGCGCGCGTCAGCGGCTGGTGCTTGGCGCGGGGCGGCGCATCCGATCGACGATGTTGGCGCGCTGCATGGTGGCAGTGTGGCCGGTGTCGGATGCGTAGAGCGCGCGCAGGAAGGCGCGGTCTTCGGGCGTCAGCGCCGCGACGCGATCCTGCATGGCGCCATCCGGCGTGAACAGCGACAGGATCGACGGCGCATCGCGGAAATCGGCGTCGAGACGCGGCCGCGCAAGCGCGACCATCGCCAGATAATCGGCCAGCTGGTCCCACGTCGCGCCGACCACCCTGTCCGGATCAACGACGATCATGGCCAGCACCATATTCTCGCGCGTCGCCAGCCTGATCCGTGAAGCCTGGAAGCTGCTGCCCCATCCGCTCCGCGCGCCGCTGCCGACGCCGACATCGGCTGCCGGGCCGGTGGCGCTGGTATGAAACCATCGCACCGGGCGCGATACGAGCAATGGCCGGATCTGCGAGGGCGGCGCGAGCCCGGCACCGCCGAAGCCGTTGAAGCCACGCGGGCGGCCCAAAGCGGGATGCCGTTTCACCAGCGTGCGCGTGAACGCATCGGCATCGCTTGCCGAGACGATGAGGATGTCGGGCGTGCAGCGCCCGTGCGCGACGGGAATGTCGACCGTCTCCGCAACCTGCCGGATCCGGTCGACGACGAAGCGGCCGAGCGTCATGGTGTCGGTGCCGTCCGTCGCGACGTGTGGGTCGCGTCGCACGACCAGGGCATTCCAGAACAGTCGATCGATGCTCTGCTGCACGTCCGCCAGCGGAACGCGCGCGCCGTCCATTCCCATTGTGGCGACGCACACCGGATCGTTCCAGCGCGCGAGCTGCTGATCCGAGCCGAAGGTCTGCGTCAGCGTCTCGACGAAATGCCGCGTCCGTTCGGGCAGCTGTCCCTCCACGGTGATCGTGGGCTCCGGATCATGCGGCACCTGGGCTGCGCCCGTGCCGGCAGCAGCGAGTGCGAATGCGCCGAGCGCAAACGAGTTCAAATGCCGACGCGTGATCTTCCGGAGCGGCGCGGGCGGGGCTGGCCGCCGCACGCGCACCGTCAGTGGCTGGTGTTCGCCGCCGGGTGGCGCATCCGGTCGACGATGTTGGCGCGCTGATTGGCCGCAGCGCGGTCAGGATTGGATTCGTACAGCCCCTGCAGGAAGGCGCGGTCCTCGCGCGTCAGCGACGGCACCTTGTCCTGCATCGCGCCGTCGGCATTGTAGAGCGACAGGATCGACGGCGCCCGGCCGAAATCCGCGCCCAGCTCGGGCCGGGCGAGCGCGACCATCGTCAGATAATCGGCGAGCTGGTCCCATGTCGCGCCGACGACCTTGTCCGGATCGACGATGATGAAGGCGAGCGTCGCGCTTTCGCGCGTGGTGAGCTGGATGCGCGATGCCATGTAGCCGATGCTGGAGGCATCGAAGCCCGAGCTGTCCGGCCCGGACGACGCCCCGGTGATGCTGGCGTGAAACCAGCGGACCGCGCGCGGCTCGAGCAATTGATGGATCTGCGAGGGCGGGGCGAGGCCGCCGCCGCCATAGCCGTTATAGCCGTGGACGCGGCCCAGCGCCGGATGCTTCTTGACCAGCTTGCGCGTGAAATCGTCGGCATTGGGGATCGACACGATCACCACGTTGGGCTGGCAGCGTTTGTGATCCACCGGAATGTCGAGCTGTTCGGCGACCTGCTCGACGCGCCCGATCACGAAGCGGCCGTGCGGCACATCGAGGCCCATCGTCACGACGCAGATCGGCGTGTTCCAGCGCGCGAGCTGCTGCGACGTGCTGGACGGCTGGCTCAGCGTCTCGACGAAGCGCTTCGTCTCTTCCGGCAGCCGGCCCTTGACAGTGATCGACTGGTTGTCGGTGTCCGTCGGCGGCGGTGGCGGGGTCTGCGCGGCGGCGGGGGCCACGGCCAGCAGCATCGCGGCGAGGGCGGTCGATCCACGCATGGCGGAACGATGTAAGAAGCGGTGGGGCCTGTCCAGCGATTTGGCGTCGCAATCGGCCGGGGATCGTGCGACGGGCGCCCGATGAGCAGCTTTTCGGAGGATCGACGGTGACGCTCGGCATCGGGATCGTCGGCGCACGCGGGCGCATGGGGCAGGCGATCGCGGCGCGCGCGGAAGCGCTCGGTGCGCAGGTCGTCGGCGGGATCGGCCGCGACGGCGCGTTCGCAGGCCCGTACGACGATGCCATGGCGCTGGCCGCCGCGTGCGACGTGTTGATCGATTTCTCGACGCCCGACGCTCTGCCCGGCTCGCTCGCCGCGGCGGTGGCGACGCGGACGCCGATCGTGATCGGCACCACAGGCCTCACCGAGAGCGATCATGCCCGCATCGACGCGGCAGCGGCCGATGTGGCGGTGCTGCAGACCGCCAATACCTCGCTCGGCGTCAACCTGCTGCGCGCCTTGGTCGAGCAGGCGGCGGCGCGGCTGGGGGCCGACTGGGACATCGAGATCGTCGAGATGCACCACCGCCACAAGAAGGACACGCCCTCGGGCACGGCCTTGCTGCTCGGCGCGTCGGCGGCGAAGGGGCGCGGCGGCACGCTGGCCGGGCTCAGCCGCTTCGACCGGATGCAGGACGGGCCGCACGATCGCGAGGAGGGCGGCATCTATTACGCCTCGCTGCGCGGCGGATCGGTGGCGGGCGACCATCAGGTGATCCTCGCGACCGACGGCGAGCGGATCGAGCTCGGCCATCGCGCCGAAAATCGCAGCATCTTCGCCACCGGCGCGCTGCGCGCCGCGTTGTGGCTCGCCGGCCGCGCGCCCGGCCGCTACACGATGGGCGACATGCTCGGCTTCTGACGCATCCGGTGAAGCGCGCCGACATCTTCGAATTCTACCGGCGGCTGGCCGAGGCCGATCCGTCGCCGCAGACCGAGCTTGCCTACGTCAATCCCTACACCTTGCTGGTGGCGGTCGCGCTGTCGGCGCAGGCGACAGACGTCGGCGTCAACAAGGCGACCCGTTTGCTGTTCGAAGAGGTGCAGACGCCCGCGGCGATGCTGGCGCTGGGCGAGGACGGGCTGAAGGCGCACATCAAGACGATCGGCCTGTTCAACACCAAGGCGAAGAACGTCATCGCCCTCTCGCGCATCCTGGTGGAGCAGCATGGCGGCGAGGTGCCGCGCGACCGCGCCGCGCTGGAAGCGCTGCCCGGCGTCGGGCGCAAGACCGCCAACGTCGTGCTCAACGTCGCGTTCGGCGAGGAGACGATCGCGGTCGACACCCATATCTTCCGCGTCGCCAACCGCACCGGCCTCGCGCCCGGCAAGAATGTCGTGGTGGTCGAGCAGGGGCTGGAGAAGGTGACGCCCAAGCCGTTCCGCTCGCACGCGCACCACTGGCTGATCCTGCACGGCCGCTACGTCTGCAAGGCGCGCCGCCCCGAATGCTGGCGCTGCATCGAGGCGGATCTCTGCGCGTTCAGGCCGAAGACACCTGCGCCGGCGCAGAAATCGCCGGTCACCGATCGGGAATGAGGCCTGCCATGTCGCGCCGCTTCGTCATCACGCTCGCATTGCTCGCCACGGCGGCGGGGGCAGCGCCTCCGAAGGCGCCGCCGGCGGCCACCCCCATCGGCGCGGCGGTGAATTGCGTGCCGATCACCTCGATCCGCGAGACGCGCGTGCGGGACGATCGCACGATCGATTTCGTGATGAACGGCCGCACGGTCTATCGCAACACCCTGCCCAACAGCTGCCCCGAGCTCGGCTTCGAGCAGGCGTTCGCCTACGAGACGTCGCTCAGCCAGCTCTGCTCGGTCGACCTCATCACCGTGCTTCATCACGGCGGCCCGCCGATGCGCGGCGCGAGCTGCGGCCTCGGCACGTTCCAGCCGGTGACGCTCGCCGATCCGCGCCGTTGATTTGCGGGGTGGCGGCGGCCGCCCGGCTTTGCTAAGCGCCGGCTCCGGCCCAAGCACCCGTAGCTCAGCTGGATAGAGCGCTGCCCTCCGAAGGCAGAGGCCAGGGGTTCGAATCCCTTCGGGTGCGCCATTTCCCAACCGACTGAAAATGCGTGCGTTCGCATGCGGTGTCGTTTGGCGCACTGCGTTCTTGATTTGTTCTGTTTTCTGTGGTACAAGCCGCGCGAACATTCGGGGAGGTGCGCGTGGAGCTGATTGCAGCGTCTGGCCGTCAACGTATTCCGAAGGCCTGGTTCGGCACATATCTGCGAACGGGCGCGACGCCGTGGGAGAAAGTAGCGGACGGGATCGAGCTCAAGTTCAACCCCTGGCACGATCCGAAGAACGGGCGGTTCACGTCGGCGGGGCCGGGCACCTGGGATGGCGGCGGCTTTACCGGCGGGGGCGGCGGCTCCACGGGCGGCGGCGGTGCGACGGGAAGCTGGACCCTGTCGGCGCCCAAGAAGGCGCGAAGTTCGACACAGGCGAAGCAGCCGGCGCCGCAGCAGGCGCTTGCGCTCGTTCAAGCCGCGGCGGCGGTGTCGGCCGCAGAGCAGGCGCAAACTCGGGCGCAAGAGCATGTCATCGTGCGCAACGGATATTCGTATCACTTCAGCGCCGACGGCCGGATGATTCTGGTCGACGGAAAGTTGACGTTCGCACCGGGCCAACGGTCGCGCAGCGCGCAGGCCAGTGCGGGCGGCAGCGACCGTCTGCCGACCGACGATGGCGGCCACTACATTGCGGTTCGCTTCAACGGGCCGAGCGATACGTTCAACCACTTCGCCCAGGACGCGAACTTCAATCGCGGTGGCTATCGCGTACTGGAGAGTGAGTGGGCAAAGGATATCAAGCAAGGCAAGCAGGTGTATGTCGCGATAGTTCCTGTTTACATGGGATCATCCAAGCGCCCGAGAACCCTTGCGGTTGAATCTGTCGTCGACGGCGTAGCTAGCCTGCGCTTGTTCCAGAACAGTTCAAAAGGAAAATCTCATGGAAAGTGAGGTGGGAACGCTTCTGAACGAAGTAGGTAATGTCCTCGCGCAAGATGCGGACTACCCGCTTGACGGTACATTTCTGTACGTCGAAGCCGATTGGGGCTGGGTCGATATGATGATCTTCAAGGATCTCGGCGACCACCTTTTGGCGCGGTGGCCGATGAACGGATTGGCTGACGTTTTAGCCGAATTGTGGGAGGCGGAGGTTCCGGCCAAGCGCTGGTCATCGATGCAATATCGTATCGAGGGCGGCGCGTTTTCGGCTTCGTTCACGCATGGTCAACTTGATCCCGAAGAATCGACACTGGATCGCCGCCACCGCATCCTGCAGCAGCGTTACGGGAACAAGAGGGTCGATTATCCGCCCCTTAGGCGTCGAGGCCCGGACGCATAGTTGATCCGTCGCACTCCGCTGACGTCGCGCTACTACATGGCACGGGTCGTCCGAAACGACCCTTTGTTCGACCCGCGGAACGAACTGCCTCGTCCGGTCTTGTGGCTGTGAACCGGCGTGGAGATCATCATGCATACGACCGTCTACGGCGAAAGCTTTCTCATCGCTCTTCTGATCTGGATCGTCATCGGCGCGATCATCGGCTGGCTCGCGGGGCTGCTGGTGCAGGGCGGCGGCTTCGGCTTCGTGGTCGATGCGCTGATCGGCATCCTCGGCTCGGTGGTGGCCGGGTGGCTGTTCCCGCAGCTCGGCATCTCGCTCGGCGGCGGCCTGCTCGGCTCGATCCTCGCCTCGGTGATCGGCGCGGTGATCGTCGCGGTCGTGGTGCGATTGTTGCGCAGGGTATAACCACCGCCCGCGGCGCGCGTGCCTTGCGGGTGGGGTGGGCGCGCCATACCTGATGCAGGTGTCAGCACCCATCCGCTCCAGCCTTGCGCCCGACATTGACGGGATGCCGGGCATGAGCGGGACGGACGACCTCGCGGCGGAGGGCGCGGGTCTGCCCCCAGCCATCGCCGGCTGGTTCGCCACGCGCGGCTGGGCGCCGCGGCGCTACCAGATGGAGATGCTGGAGGCGGCGCGCGCGGGCGAACATGCGCTGCTGGTCGCGCCGACCGGGGCGGGCAAGACGCTGGCGGGATTCCTGCCGAGCCTTGTCGAACTCGCGCAGGATCCGTCGGCCGGGCTGCACACGCTCTACGTCTCGCCGCTCAAGGCGCTGGCGATCGACATCCGCCGCAACCTTGTCGACCCGATCGAGGAGATGGGGCTGCCGATCACGGTCGAGACGCGCACCGGCGACACGCCGTCGGACCGCAAGGCGCGCCAGCGGGTCAAGCCGCCGCACATGCTGCTGACCACGCCCGAATCGCTGAGCCTGCTGCTCAGCCACCCCGACAGCACGACGTTGTTCGCCGGGCTGCGCACGATCGTGATCGACGAGGTGCACGCCTTCGCCACCGGCAAGCGCGGCGATCTGCTCGCGCTCTGCATGGCGCGGCTGCAGCGGCTGGCACCGGCTTTGCGCCGCGTCGCCTTGTCGGCGACGGTGGCCGAGCCCGACGATTATCGCGCATGGCTGGCGCCCGCGGGCGATATCGATGCGGTGCGGCTGGTGAAGGGCGATCGGGGCGCGCGGGCGAATATCGGTATCCTGCTGCCCGAGGATCGCGTGCCGTGGTCGGGCCATTCGGGGCGCTACGCCGCGCAGCAGGTGATGGCGGAGATCGAGACCCACCGCACCACGATCATCTTCTGCAACACGCGCAGCCTTGCCGAGCTGATCTTCCAGGATCTGTGGACGGTCAATGCGATGACGCTGCCGATCGGCATCCATCACGGCTCGCTGTCGGTCGAGGCGCGGCGCAAGGTGGAGGCGGCGATGGCGGCGGGGCGGCTGCGCGCGATCGTCGCCACCGCCAGCCTCGATCTGGGCGTCGACTGGGGCGACGTCGATCTGGTCATCCAGATGGGCGCACCGAAGGGATCGTCGCGGCTGATCCAGCGCATCGGCCGCTCGAATCACCGGCTCGACGAGCCGAGCGAGGCGGTGGTCGTGCCGGGCAACCGCTTCGAATATCTCGAGGCGCGCGCGGCGCTCGACGCGATCGACGAGAATGAGCTGGATCGCGACGTCTTCCGCCGCGGCACGCTCGACGTGCTGGCGCAGCATGTGATGGCATGCGCCTGCGCCGCGCCCTTCACGGAAGAGGCGATGCTCGCCGAATTGCGCGAGGCGTTGCCCTACAGCGCGCTGAAGGCCGAGCTGTTCGCGCAGGTGCTCGATTTCATCGCCACCGGCGGCTACGCGCTGAAGGCCTATGATCGCTTCCGCCGGCTGACGCGCGATCCCGACGGGACGTGGCGGGTGAGCCATCCGCGCTTCGTCGCACAGCACCGGCTGAATGCGGGCATCATCGTCGAGGCGACGATGCTCAACGTGCGCTTCCGGAACGGCCGCAGCCTGGGCAAGGTCGAGGAGGGGTTCGCCGCCACGTTGCGCCCCGGCGATACCTTCTTCTTCGCCGGCCTGTCGGTCGAGGTGACCGGGCAGGAGGCGGAGGATCTGTACGTCCGCGCGACCAGCCGGCCGGCGCGCATCCCCACTTATGGCGGCGCGCGCATGCCGATCTCGACCAATCTGGCGGATCGCGTGCGGCGCTTCTTCGCGACGCCGGCGGAATGGTTGCGCTTCCCCGACGACGTGCGCGACTGGCTGGAGATGCAGGGCCGCCGCTCGGTGCTGCCGCGCCCCGGCCAGTTGCTGGTCGAGACGTTCCCGCGCGAGGGGCGGCATTACATGGTCGTCTACGGCTTCGAGGGGTGGAATGCGCACCAGTCGCTCGGCCTGCTCGTCACGCGACGGATGGAGACAGCGGGGCTGAAGCCGATCGGCTTCGTCGCGTCGGATTATGCCATCGCCACCTACAGCCTCGAGCCGGTCACCGATCCCGCCGCATTGTTCGACAAGGATATCCTGGAGGACGAGTTCGTCGAGTGGGTCGAGGCGTCGAGCCTGCTCAAGCGCGCCTTCCGCGAGGTGGCGGTGATCGGCGGGCTGGTCGAACGCCATCATCCCGGCAAGCGCAAGACCGGGCGGCAGGTGACCTTCTCGACCGACCTGATCTACGACGTGCTGCGCCGGCACGAGCCCGATCACCTGCTGCTGCGCGCGGCGTGGGACGATGCGCGCGCGCGCATGACCGATGTCGGCCGGCTGGCCGATCTGCTCGATCGCGCGGCTGGGACGATGCTGCACGTGCCGCTGGAGCGGGTGTCGCCGCTGGCGGTGCCGGTGCTGGTGCTGATCGGGCGCGAGCGGGTGACGCAAGGGACGACCGACGATGCGCTGCTGATCGAGGCCGAGGCGCTCGCGGCGGAGGCGATGGCGGAATAAGTCTGCCGATTCCGTTATCTAGCTGTGCATCGGCGGCAGTGGCAGCGTCTTCCTGATACGGAGTTGGCGGGGATATGGTGGACGACAGCGACGATGTGATCGCCGGCTTGAGCGAAACGCCGCGCGTCGGCCGGATGCGCCTGTTCTACGATGCGCATCCGATCGAGCGGCTGTTCTGGCTGGCGCTGGCCGTGGCGCTGCTGGGGTTGTGCGCCACCATCTTCCTCTACGCCGAGCCGTTTTAAGGTAGCGTCGCTTTTCCGCCCGTATCGCGCCGTTCTGCGCGAGATCGGGCGACACGATCGGGGCGGTCGCGTGGTATCCACCGGCCGCCTGTCCGATGATGCTTGCCGCGCGGCCGTCGCTGCGCGATATGCGGGGGGCCGCGATGTCGCACGTCCTCACCCCGTTCCCTTGGATCGACCTCGCCATCATCCTCGCTTTGATGCTGGTGAACGGCGTCTTCGCGATGTCGGAGCTGTCGATCGTGTCGTCACGCAAGCCGCGCCTCGAGGCGATGGCACGGCGTGGCTATCGCGGTGCGCGGGTCGCGCTCGATCTCGCCGCCGATCCGGGCAAGTTCCTGTCGACGGTGCAGACCGGCATCACCCTGATCGGGGTGCTGGCGGGTGCTTTCTCGGGCGCGAGCCTCGGCGGCCCGGTGGGCGAACGGCTGGAGCTGGCCGGCCTGTCGCACGAATCGGCGGCGCGCTGGGGCTTCGGCCTCGTCATCGTACTCACCACCTATTTCAGCCTGATCGTCGGCGAGCTGGTGCCCAAGCAGGTGGCCTTGCGCTCGCCCGAGCCGATCGCGGCGGCGATGGCGCGGCCGATGCAGTGGCTGGCGCGCAGTGCCGCGCCGGTCGTGTGGCTGCTCGATCGATCGAGCGCCTTGTTCTTCCGGCTGCTCGGCCTGAGCCGCGCCTCCGAGAACCATGTCACCGCCGAGGAACTGCACCTCGTCGTCGCCGAGGCATCGACCGCCGGCGTGATCGAGGAGAATGAGCGCGCGATCATATCGGGCGTGGTGCGGCTGGCCGACCGGCCGGTGCGCGAGGTGATGACGCCGCGCACGCGGGTCGAGTGGATCGATCTCGACGACGAGCAGCCTTTGCCGGCCTCGCTGCCGCACAGCCGGATGCCGGTGGGGCGGGGCTCGGTCGACGAGCTGGTCGGCATCGTCCAGGCGCGCGACCTGCTCGATCGCTGCATGGCGGGCCTGCCGCTCGATCTGGAGACGGCGATGCGGCCGGTGCCGGTGGTGCCCGATCACATGGACGCGATGAACGCGCTGCAGGTGCTGCGCGAGGCGGACGTGCCGGTCGCGTTCGTGCTCGACGAATATGGCCATTTCGAAGGGCTGGTGACCCCGGTCGACCTGCTCGCCGCGATCGCCGGCGCGTTCGCGTCGGATCAGGATGCCGACGAAGAACCGCCGCTGATCGAGCGCGCCGACGGCAGCTGGCTGGTGTCGGGCTCGCTATCGGCCGATCGGCTGGCCGAGCGGCTGGGCATCGCGCTGCCCGACGACCGCGATTACGCGACCGTCGCCGGCTTCGCGCTGTCGGTGCTGAAGCATCTGCCCGCCGAGGGCGAGTTGTTCGAGCATGACGGCTGGCGCTTCGAGATCGTCGACATGGACGGCCGCAAGATCGACAAGCTGATCGCCGCGCGCGATTGAGCGTCCCTCACCGTGCTCCTGCGGAGGCAGGAGCCCAGAGCTTCACAGGACATCGCTGGCAACCCTGGGCTCCTGCTTCCGCAGGAGCACGGATAACGGATCAGCCGCCCAGCTTGCCGAACTGCGCCTCGAACGCCTCGCGGTCGCCCTTGGTAAGCAGGCTCGCCTGTTCGACCCAGCGATCGCGCGTGATGCGGCCCTTGAACGCGCCCATCTGCGCGTCGATGCGCGCGATGTCGGCGTCGCTCCACGCCGCCATCTGGTCGAAGCGCGTGACGCCCAGCTCGGCCAGCCGCGCCGCCGCCTTGGGGCCGAGCCCCTTGAGCAGGGTGAGCTGATCGCCACCCGAGGCGGGGGCGGGGGCGGGGGCAGGTGCGAGCGCCGGTGCAGGGGCCGGCATCGGCGTCATCGGCGTCTCGACCGCGACGAAGGCGCTCGTCGGCTCGGCATCGAACGCCGCCATGATCTCGGGATCGGCGATCAGCGGATCGGGCGCACGCTCCTCGGGCAGCGCGCTGCGCGGCCGGGCGGACGGGGGCGGCGGGGCGGCGACGTCGCTCAGCCGTACCGCCTGCTTGCGGCTCCGCAGCAGGATGACGAACAGCACGAGCGCGAGCAGGACCGCCGCGCCGACGATCAGCAATATGTGGTTCTGGTCCATCTTCGTCTCTCCGATCGTTAGCGGCCGCCCTCGCGCTCCACTTCGCGCCAGCCGATGTCGCGGCGGCAGAAGCCGGTGGGGAAGTCGATCGCGTCCACCCCGCGATAGGCCGCTTCGCGTGCCGCCGTCACGCTGTCCCCGGTTGCGGTGACCGCCAGCACGCGGCCGCCATTGGCGACGAGCCGGCCGTCGGCCAGCGCGGTGCCCGCCTGGAACACGCGCGCGCCGGTCGCCTCCGCCGCCGCAATACCGTCGATCGCGCCGCCTTTGGCGGGCGTGCCCGGATAACCGTCGGCGGCCATCACGACCGTCAGCGCCGCTTTGTCGTCGAAGCGCGCCGCCGCGTCGCCCAGCCGCCCCTCTGCGACCGCGAGCAGGACAGGGAGCAGATCGCCGTCCAGCCGCATCATCAGCACCTGCGCCTCGGGATCGCCGAAGCGGCAATTATATTCGATCAGCTGGGGGCCCTCGGCGGTCAGCATCAGCCCGGCGAAGAGCACGCCCGAATAAGGCGTGCCGTCCGCGGCCAGCGCATCGACCGTCGGCCGGATGATCTCCGCCATCACGCGCTCGGCGATGGCGGGCGTGACGATCGAGGCGGGGCTGTAGGCACCCATGCCGCCGGTATTCGGGCCGACATCGCCGTCGCCGACGCGCTTGTGATCCTGCGCGGTACCGAATGCGATCGCGCTGCGCCCGTCGGCGAGCGCGAAGAAGCTCGCTTCCTCGCCTACCAGGAACTGTTCGATCACAACCTCGGCGCCGGGCTGCGCCAGCATGTCGGTGAGCGCGGCCTCGGCCTGGTCGGTCGTCTCGGCGACGACCACGCCCTTGCCGGCGGCGAGCCCGTCGGCCTTCACCACCACCGGCAGGCCGTAGCGCGGCAGCGCGGCGCGCGCCGCGGCAAGATCGGTGAAGCGCTGATAGGCGGCGGTCGGGATGCCGGTGCGCGCGCACAGATCCTTGGTGAAGCCCTTCGAACCCTCCAGCCGCGCGGCGGCGGCGGTGGGGCCGAACACCAGCACGCCGTCGGCGATCAGCTGGTCGGCGAGGCCTGCCACGAGCGGCGCCTCCGGCCCGACCACCACCAGCCCGACATTCTCGTCGCGCGCGAAGGCGACGATCGCCTCGACGTGGTTCGGATCGAGATCGACGCATTCGGCGACCGCGGCCATTCCCGGATTGCCCGGGGCGGCGTAGAGCTGCGTCAGTCGCGGCGATTGCGCGAGCTTCCACGCAAGCGCATGCTCGCGCCCACCCGAACCGATGAGCAATACCTTCATGGCTTCGACATATCTCCCGGAAGACGGCCGGCTGTTAGCGGAGGATGTCGCCGGCGACAATTCGCCCGCACTATCAGTGTCGGAGCTGTCGGGCGCGCTCAAGCGCTCGGTCGAGGATGCATTTTCGCACGTGCGCGTGCGCGGCGAGATTTCGGGGTTCAAGCGCGTCGGCTCGGGCCACTCCTACCTCACGCTCAAGGATGATCGCGCCTGCCTCGACGCGGTGATCTGGAAGGGCACGCCGGTCGCGTTCCGGCCGGAGGATGGCGCCGAGGTGATCGCCACCGGCCGACTGACCACCTATCCCGGCCGCTCGCGCTACCAGATCGTGATCGAGCGGCTGGAGCTGGCGGGGCAGGGCGCGCTGATGGCGTTGCTCGACCAGCGCCGCCGCGCTCTGGCTTCCGAGGGATTGTTCGCGGAGGAGCGCAAGCGGCCGTTGCCGTTCCTGCCGGCGCGGATCGGCGTCGTCACCTCGCCCACCGGCGCGGTCATCCGCGACATCCTCCACCGGCTGGAGGATCGCTGCCCGACCCACGTCATCGTCTGGCCGGTCGCGGTGCAGGGTGAGGGCGCGGCGGCGCAGGTGGCGGCGGCGGTGACGGGCTTTGCGGCGTTGCCGACCCCGCCCGACCTCATCATCGTCGCGCGCGGCGGCGGCTCGATCGAGGATCTGTGGGCGTTCAACGAGGATGTGGTGGTGCGCGCGGTGGCGGGCTCGCCGATCCCGGTGATCTCCGCGGTTGGCCACGAGACCGACGTCACGTTGTGCGATTTCGCCGCCGACCGGCGCGCGCCGACGCCGACCGCCGCCGCCGAGATGGCGGTGCCGGTCCGCGCCGAGCTGCTGATGCAGGTGCGCACCCTCGGCGCGCGGACGGCGCGCTGTGTCAATCGCTATCGCGAGCATGCCGCCGAGCGGCTGGCGGCGGTCGCGCGCCATCTGCCGAGCCCCGATCGGTTGCTCGGGCCGCAGCGCCAGCGGCTGGACGACCTGTCCGACCGGCTGCCGCGCGCGCTGTCGCGCTCGCTCGCGGTCGCGCGCGGCGAGTTGGCGCAGGCGGCGGGCGCGATGCGGCCGGCTTTGCTGCAGGCGAAGGTGACGCGCGGGCGCGAGCGGCTGGCGGCGGTGCGGCTCCGCCCCGCTCTGGTGACGGTGCGGATCGACGATGCACGCGACCGGCTGGGGCGGCTGTGGCGGCTGGCCGAGCAGCTCCACCCCGATCGGCCGCTCGCGCGCGGCTATGCGCGGGTGGAGACGCGCGCCGGTCGTACCGTCGCCAGCGCCACCGCCGCGCGCACCGCCGGCGCGGTGACGTTGGTCTTCGCCGATGGATCCGTTGCGGCACGGGTTGAGGCGACGGGCCGCCCGGCTTATGACAAAACGAAGCCCGAGCAGCCGAGCCTGCTCTGAATATGACGAAAAGGCTGCTTCACCGATGCTGATGGCACAGGGCAAACCCGCCCGCCTCCATTTCATGGCCAACGCCTTCCGCGTGCTGTCGCCCGGCGACCATGTCGTCTGCGGCATGTCGGGCGAGCGCATTCCGCTCGAGGATTTGCGTTACTGGTCGGTCGCGCGGCAGGAGGCCTATTCCAGCGCCGCTCTGTCGACCGAGGCGGAGCGCAAGGGTTGAAGCCACTCCGTTCGGTGGCATTGCTGCTGCTCGCCACCGCCTGCGTCGCCCCGACGCGGCGTGCCGTGCCGCCTGGGCCGCCGACCCCGCCGCCGGCGCCCGGCCAGCCGATCGCGCCGCCGCCGTCGACAATGGTGGGCATGGCGATGTTCGGGCTGCAGGGCACGCCCGGCCAGGGCGCGCTGCTGACGGGCCTCGCGCCGCAGGGCACCGCCTTGCTGCTGCTCGACGGCCAGCCGGTGCGCGTCGCCGCCGACGGCCGCTTCCTCATCGGCTTTGGTCGCGATGCCGCGCCGTCCGCTCTGCTGGAGGCGCGGATGCAGGACGGGCGTCTGCTGCGGCTACCGTTGACGGTCGCGCCGCGCGCGTGGGACATCTCGACGATCGACACATTGTTCGGCGGCGGCACGCCCAGCGCGGCGTTCGAGCGGCTGCGCGCGCCCGAGCTCGCACAGATCGCCGCGGCCAAGGCGGCGAATGCCGACAGCGACGGCTGGCGCCAGCATTTCGCGTGGCCAGCCTACGGGCGGATCAGCACTTTGTTCGGCTCGCAACGCATCTACAAGGGCGGGGTGCGCGGCCAATATCATGGCGGGCTCGACATCGCCCGCTATCCCGACGCGCCGAGCATCGCCGGCACGCCTGCGCGCGCACCCGCCGATGGCGTGGTGGTGCTGGCGACCGATCATGCCTTCACGCTGGAGGGCAATCTGGTGATGATCGATCACGGCTTCGGCCTCATCAGCGCGCTGATGCACCTGTCGGCGATCGAGGTGCACAATGGCGATCATGTGCGGCAGGGGCAGGAGATCGGGTTGATCGGCGCGACCGGCCGCGCGACCGGGCCGCACCTCCATTGGGGCATGACGTGGAAGGATCAGCGCATCGATCCGCTGCTGCTCGCCGGCCCGATGCCCGCCGCAGCGCCGCGCTGACGATGTTCGCGCTGGCGCCGACGATCGATCGCGTCGCGCTGCGCCGGCGCTTCGCCGAGACCGGCCACGTTCGCATCCAGCCGTTCCTCGCCGAGCCGGTCGCCGCGGCGATCGTGGCCGAGCTGCGCGGGCGCGAGGATTGGCGCCAGATTCTCAACAGCGGCGCCAAGATCTTCGAGCTCGATCGTGCCGCGCGCGCTTCGATGCCTGCCGAACAGGCCGCCGCGCTGGAGCAGGCGGTGATGAACGGCGCGCGCGACGGCTTCCAGCATCGCTACGAGGCGATCCGCTTTGCCGATGGCGACGGCGATGGCGGCGAGGGGCTGGCGGCGTGGCCGCACTGGCTGTCGGGTGGACCCGTGCGCGATCTGCTGCGCGACATCACCGGCCATCACGACATCGCCTTCGCCGACGGGCAGGCGACCGCCTACGCGCCCGGCGACTTCCTCACCGCGCACGACGACGCCGTGGCGGGCAAGCATCGGCGCGCCGCCTACGTGCTGGGGCTCACCGCCGAATGGCGGGTCGACTGGGGCGGGCTGCTCTTGTTCCACCGCGACGGTGGCGCGATCGAGGGCATGGCGCCGGGCTTCAACTGCCTCGACCTCTTTGACGTGCCGCAGGTGCACAGCGTATCTCTGGTTTCGCCGGCCGCCGCCTATCGGCGCTACGCGATCACCGGCTGGCTGCGCACGGCGCGCGACTGAACGGGCGGGGCATGGCGACGAACGCGGCGAAGGCGGAGATTGCGGGCGCGATGGCAGCGTTCCGGCAGGGGGCTGCCGCCGACGCGCGCGCGCGGCTCGAGCGGCTGGTGGCGCAGAGCCCGCGCGACCCGCACGCGCTCCACGCGCTCGCCCAGCTCGATCTCGCGCAGGGCCGCCCCGGTGCGGCGGTGACGTTGCTGGCGCGGGCCGCCGAGGCTGATCCGGCGGCGCCGCCTTTGTGGCTGGCGCTGGCGCGCGCGCAGCTGGCGGCGGGCGCGGGGCCGGCGGCGGAGATTGCCAGCCTCGATCGCGCGATCGCGCTCGATCCCTATCTGCTGCCCGCTCTGCTGCACAAGGCGCAGGCCGAGGAGCGGCGCGGCGCGCGTGCGGCGGCGGTGCGGCTCTATCGCGCGCTTGCCCGGACGACGCCGAGCGAGGAGGGCCTGCCGCCCGAGCTGCGCGCCGCGCTGGCGCATGGCCGCGCGCTGATCGCGGAAGACGATGCCGCGCGCGGGGCTGTGCTCGACGGCGCCGTCGCCGCGATCGACGTGCCGTCGCGCGCGCGTGCCTATGTCGATGCGATCGCGGGGCGACGACGCATCTATTGGCCCGAGCCGACCGGCGAGCTGTTTCCGTTCCTGCCGGCCTGCGAATATTTCGATCGCGCGCTGTTCCCGTGGTTCGCGGAGCTGGAGGCGGCGACGTCCGCGATCCGCGCCGAATTTCTCGCGCTCAAGGCGGGCGACCGGCGCTTCGACCCCTACGTCCAGTTCGCGCCGGGCGTGCCGGTCAACCAGTGGGCGGCGCTCAACCACTCGGCCGATTGGGGCGCCTTCTTCCTGTGGAAGGATGGCGCGCGGCTCGACGCCAATTGCGACCTGTGCCCGCAGACGGCGGCGGTGATGGAGCGGCTGCCGCTGATCGACATATCCGGGCGCGGGCCGACCGTGATGTTCTCGCTGCTGGAGCCGCACACGCGCATTCCGGCGCACACCGGCACCACCAACGTCCGCACCACCGTCCACCTGCCTCTGGTGGTACCGCCCGGCTGCGGCTTCCGCGTCGGCGGCGAGACGCGCGAATGGCAGGAGGGCGTCGCGTGGGGCTTCGACGACACGATCGAGCATGAGGCGTGGAACGACAGCGCCGCGCCGCGCGCCATCCTGATCATCGATGCGTGGAACCCCTATCTGACCGACGCCGAGAAGGTGGTGATCCGCGCGACGACGGCGGCGCTGGCGGGCTGACCCACGCGGCGTGCTTGTCGTGCCGGTGGGACGCCGCCGGCGGTCAAGGCCCGCAAGGCGCAACCCTCGGCCATCCTCGCGCATTCCCTCTCCGACCGTGCAAAGCGGCCGCGAAAGGTATGATCGTGAACAAGAAACTTATCCTGGGGATCGGCGCTGCGCTGTCCCTGTCGGGCTGCGTCGGCGATTATTATGGGCCGGGTCCGGGGCCGGGCGGCCCGATCGGCTACGATGCTTATTATGACGGCGGCTATGGCGCCTTCTACGACGGCTATTGGGGCCCCGGCGACAGCTTCTATTATTCGCGCGGGCCGGGCCATCGCTACGTACGCGATCGCGGCGGCCACTTCTTCCACGATCGGCCCGCAGGCCGACCGGGCAATTTCCAGCCGGTCCATGGTCCCGGCAATTTCCGCGGCGGCCCCGGCTTCCACGGGCATGGCGGTGGCGGCGGCCATCACCACTAGGGCCTGATCGTCAACGCGGGGGCGCCGCGCGCCTCCGCGTTGACGTCAATCCGGCTCCGATCGAGCGGCCGATGGCCGCTGACCGTTACGGATCAGGCGAAGAGCTTGCCCCAGGCGCGCTTCGCACGATCCTTCCAGTGGCCGCGATGATAGGCGTCGGACGCCAGCAGCGGCATCACGCTGCCCGCCTCGGCGAACACCATCTGCTCGATGCCGGTGTTGACCTTGCCCCACGATGCGGCCTCCTGCAGCGTCGAGGACGAGCAGGCGCCGTCGCGCACGTCCGCCACAGTGATCTGCACCGCATATTTGTGGACCTGCACGTCGTCGTGGCCGAGGATCTCGGCGCACACGACCGTGTCCTGGATGAAGTTCTTCGGCACGCCGCCGCCGATCATCAGCAGGCCGGTGGTGCCCGCCTTGATCTTGATGTCGGTCAGCTCGCGGAAGTCGGCGATCGCGTCGAGCACCATGTAGGGCTTGCCCTCCTTGGCGCGATCGACCTGGTGCTTGACCAGCCCGAAGCCGGCCGAGCTGTCGACGAACGCCGGGCAGAAGATCGGCACGTCATGCTCGTAGGCGAGCTTGACGAGGCTGCTCTCCTTCTTGCCGTGCTCGACCAGATACTTGCCCATCTCACGGATGAAGGCGCGGCTGGAATAGGGCTTGGGCTCGAGCGAGTTGGCGATCGCGTAGATCGTGTGGTCGCAATCCTGCAGCTGCTCTTCGTCGATATAGGTATCGTAGATCCGGTCGATCAGCAGCGAGCGCAGCGTATCGTCATCGGGCACGTCGAGCGCCTGATAATGCTTGTGGCCGAGGCCCTCGAAGAAATCCATGTCGACGATCGACGCGCCGGTGGCGACGATGCCGTCGACCATGTTGTTGCGCAGCAGCTCGGCATAGAGGTCCATGCAGCCGCCGGCCGAGGTCGAGCCGGCGATGACGAGGAAGATCGTGCAATCGGGATCGGCCAGCATCTGGTTGTAGATGCTGGTCGCGCGGCCGAGGTCGCGGCTGGTGAAGCTCATCTTCGCCATCGCGTCGACGATCGGGCGCGCGTCGAAGGTGGTGATGTCGATATGCTCGACGGTGGTGGAGAGCAGCTCGGCCTTCCGGGTGTCGTTGGTCGGGGTGTTCATGGAGGTGCGCTCCTTGCGGTGAGACCGCCGTCGTCGTTTGCGGGGACGCGGAAACCCGAAAAGCGGCGGGGCGACACGCCGCCCCGCCGAAAACCTTCAATTATACCGCTGCGTTACAGCTTGAAGACGTTGGCCGTCCGCGTATCGAGCGCTTCGCCCGCCTCGACGTAGAGGCTCGCCATCGGCTCGTCGGCGGCGATCATCGTCGCGCCATTGGTGAAGCCGTTGAACGCGGTGCGCATGGCCGAGCCATAAGCGCCGAGCATGCCGATCTCGATATAGTCGCCCGGCCCGATATCGGCCGGCAGCAGGAACGGGCCCGCCATGTGATCCATATCGTCGCAGGTCGGCCCGTAGAAGCTGAACGGGATCGGCTTCGCATCCGAACCGCCCTCGCGGACCAACGTCACCGGGAAGCGCCAGCCGATATGCGCCGCATCGAACAGCGCGCCATAGGCGCCGTCGTTGATGTAGAGCTGGTCGCCGCGGCGACGCTCCACGCGCACCAGCACGCTGGAATATTCGGCGGAGAGCGCACGGCCCGGCTCGGCCCACAATTCGGCCGAATAGCTGACGGGCAGCGCCTCGAACGCATCGTGGATCGCGTCGAAATAGGCCTCCAGCGGCGCCGGAGTCATGCCCGGATAGACCGAGGGGAAGCCGCCGCCGACGTCGATCACGTCGACCGTGACCGCCGCCTCGACGATCGCCGCGCGGACGCGGGCGAGCGCCTGGACATAGGCCTGCGGGCTCATCGCCTGGCTGCCGACGTGGAAGCAGATGCCGAGCGCGTCCGCCGCCTGGCGGGCCGCGAACAGCAGCTCCTTGGTCTCGCCGGGCACCGCGCCGAACTTCGCGGCGAGGCTGAGCTTGGCGTGATCGGAGGAGACGCGCAGCCGCACGCAGAGCGTGAGGTCGCTTGCCGCCGTGCCGTCCTCGGCCGCGGTCGCGCGGACGATCTTTTCAAGCTCTTCCATCGAGTCGAGCGAGAAGGTGCGCACCCCATAGGTGTGGTAAGCGGCGGTGATCGCCTCCTCGGCCTTCACCGGGTGCATGAAGCAGAGCGTCGCCCGCGGCAAAGTCTCGGCCACAAGCCGCACCTCGGCGATCGAGGCGACGTCATAGTGGGTGATCCCGCCTTCCCACAGCACCCGCAGCAGATCGGGCGAGGGGTTCGCCTTCACCGCGTACAGCGAGCGACCCTGGAACTTCTCGACGAAGAACCGGGCAGCGCGATGCGCAGCGTGCGGACGAACGAGCGTGACCGGCTGAACCGGGCGCTCCTTGGCGATATCGAGACCGGCGACGGTCTTGACGGGGGTGGCAGCTAGCCCCAGCGCGCTATGATGCTTGTGCAAATCAAGGGACCTCCAATGCCGCAGGCAAGCCCACGGTCTACAGTTGATGTTCACTGCCTTGCGGTGGAAGTCCCATGGGGCAGCGGACGCGCTACATAGGGAGGGGTGCCCCCCCTGTAAAGTTGCAATCGAACCACACGCAAAATGGTCGCACGGTTGTTGGATGAGCCGTGCAAAAACAAGGACTTAGTAACATGAGGCAACCGTCCCGACAGGGCGTGGAACAGGCGCTCGATCGCGTCATGCGAGTCGTGACGCGCACGCCGCTGCTGCCAATGGGACATGGCGGGGCGCAGGCCTGGATCAAGGCCGAATCGCTGCAACGCGGTGGGGCGTTCAAGCTGCGCGGTGCTTACAATCGCATGGTCCAGATCGCGCCCGAGGATCGGCCGCGCGGGGTGGTCGCCTTTTCCTCCGGCAATCACGCGCAGGGCGTCGCGCGCGCGGCGCGGCTGCTGGAGATGCCGGCGATAATCGTGATGCCGGCCGATGCGCCGGCGGTGAAGCTGGCCGGCACGCGCGCGCTCGGCGCCGAGATCGTCACCTATGATCGCGCGACCGAAAGCCGCGAGGCGATCGCCGCCGATCTGGCGGCGCGGCGCGGCGCGGTACTGGTGCCGTCGTTCGACGATGTCGACGTGGTCGAGGGGCAGGGGACTGCGGGGCTGGAGATCGCCGCGGCGCTCGGCCACGTGCCGGCGCGCGTCATTGTGCCGTGCGGCGGCGGCGGGCTGGCGGCGGGGATCGCGCTTGCCCTGCCCGACGCCGAGATCGTCGTGGTCGAGCCCGAGGGATGGGACGACATGCGCCGCTCGCTAGAGCTCGGCCATATCGTCGAGGTGCCGGCCGACGCGCCGCCGACCGCGTGCGACGCGCTCCAGTCGCGCCGCGTGGCGGACATCACCTTCGGCGCGCTCCATGCCGCCGGCGCGCGCGGCGTAGCGGTGAGCGAGGCGGAGATCCGCGCCGCGATGCGCTTCGCCTTCGCGCACGGGCTGGTGGTCGAGCCGGGCGGGGCGGTCGCGCTCGCCGCGTGGCTCGCCGGGCGGCTGACCGACGACGGCGCGGAGACGGTGATCGTCTGTTCGGGATCGAACATCGATCCGGCGGCGTTCGCGGCGGTGTTGCAGGAGGAAAAGTGATGGCGGGCGCAATCCGGGTCGGTATCGGCGGCTGGACGTTCGAGCCGTGGCGCGAGACCTTCTATCCCAAGGGCCACCCCAAGACGCGCGAGCTGGAGCATGCCAGCCGCCACGTCACCGCGATCGAGATCAACGGCACTTATTACTCGACGCAGAAGCCCGCCACCTGGGCCGACTGGGCGAAGCGCGTGCCCGACGATTTCGTCTTCGCGGTCAAGGCGTCGCGCTTCTGCACCAACCGCAAGGTGCTGGCGGAGGCGGGTGAATCGATCGCGAAGTTCGTCAATCAAGGCCTGTCGGAGCTGGGGCCGAAGCTCGGGCCGATCCTGTGGCAGTTCATGGGCACCAAGCAGTTCGACCCGGACGATTTCGGCGCGTTCCTCGATCTGCTGCCGAAGGCGGTCGACGGCGTGCCGCTGACGCATGCGATCGAGCCGCGCCACGAAAGCTTCCGCACCCCCGCCTTCGTCGCGATCGCGCGCGCCGCCGGCGTCGCGATCGTGGTCGCCGATGCGCAGGATCATCCGCAGTTCGCAGACCTTACCGGCCCGTTCGTCTATGCGCGCCTGCAGGACGCGCACGAGGAGGTGCCGACCGGCTATGACGCGGCTGCGCTCGACCGCTGGGCGGAGGTCGCCAAGGGCTGGGCGGCCGGGGAGGCGCCCGACGGGCTGCGCTATATCGAGCCGCCCGCGCCTGCATCGGGCCCGCGCGACGTGTTCGTCTTCATGATCAACGGCGCGAAGGTGCGCGCGCCGGCCGCCGCGATGGCGTTGCTCGAGCGGGTGTGAGTATCGTCGCCCCGGACGTGCTCCGGGGCCCGCCTCCTTTGCTGACCCAACGGAGAAGCGGGATCCCGGATCACGTCCGGGATGACGGAGGGGCCGCCCGGCCATCCCCATCCTATGATGTTGCACGTGCGCAACATTGGGATACCGCAATGTTCGGCCGCCGGACGGGTGTCTTGATCCCGACTTATTAGGCCAATAGCGGACCCATCAGCAGCCGAGGCACTCGGCCGAACTCGACAGAACAGATTGAAGCGACCGCATCGCAGCGCCCCTCCGGGGAGCGCTGTCCGGTCGTGCGTCATCAATGGGGGACATCATGACGAACACATTCCGCATCTCCGCGCTGCTGATTGGCGCATCCTTGCTCGCGATGGGCGGCTCGGGCACCGCGCTGGCGCAGGACGCCGCCGCCGCGCCGCAGGGCGACGCGCTCAGCGACATCGTCGTCACCGCCAATCGGCGCGAAGAGAATCTCCAGAAGGTGCCGGTGTCGGTCGCCGTCATCAGCGGCAACCAGCTGCGCAACTATACCGGCGGCGGCGACGATACGCTGCTGACGCTCGCCGGCCGTGTGCCCAGCCTGTACGTCGAATCGACCACCGGCCGCATCTTCCCGCGCTTCTACATTCGCGGCCTCGGCAATATCGACTTCTACCTCGGCGCGTCGCAGCCGGTGACGATCATCCAGGACGACGTCGTCCTCGAGCATGTCGTGCTGAAGTCGAACCCGGTCTATGACGTCAACCAGGTCGAGGTGCTGCGCGGCCCGCAGGGCTCGCTGTTCGGCCGCAACACCACCGCCGGCATCATCAAGTTCGACACCGCCCGCCCGACGCAGACGTGGCAGGGCCAGGCGCAGGCGACCTACGGCACCTACAACACCGCCACGCTCGACGCCGGCATCGGCGGCCCGATCGTGCAGGACAAGATCGCGTTCCGCCTGTCGGGCCTCGTCCAGCATCGCGACAATTATGTCGACAACACCTATACCGGCCCCAGCGCCGACGGCACCGTCAGCCCCAAGAAGGACGTGATGGGCGGCTTCGACGAGAAGGACGTCCGCCTGCAATTGCTGCTGACGCCGACCGATCGCCTGTCGATCCTCGCATCGGGCCATGCGCGCGATTATTCGGGCACCTCGACCCTGTTCCTGCGCAACGCGCTGACCAAGGGCACCAACGTCTCGAACGCATCGCGCACCTCGGTCGCGTTCGACGAGGCGGACAACAATCCGCAGGCCTATCACACCTATGGCGGCTCGGTGAATGCGAGCTACGACCTCGGTGTCGCCAAGCTGACCTCGATCACCGCCTACGAGACAACCCACGGCTATAGCCGCGGTGATACCGACGGCGGCTTCCGCCAGCTGCCGCTCACCGCAGCGGGCGGCTGCATCGATTGCGGCGAATCGCAGGGCCGCATCCGCCGCCTCGGCCAGTGGACGCAGGAAGTGCGCCTCGCCTCGCAGGACGACGGCGCCTTCAAGTGGCAGGTCGGCGGCTTCTACTTCGACAGCCGCGACATCACCGAGTTCGACCAGCGTCGCTATTTCCTCACCGCGCCGTTCGTCGCCGCCAACAGCAACACCAACAATCCCGGCAATTACGTAGTGCTGCACGACGTCAACACGTCGTGGGCGGGCTTCGGTCAGATCAGCTACACGCTCGACAAGCTGACGATCACCGGCGGCGCGCGCTATACCGAGGATCGCAAGCACACCACCCTGCTGCAGGCCGCGACGACCGGCACGACAGTCAACTTCCCGGCGACCGCGCCGCGCGACGTGAAGCTGGTCGGCAAGGAGCCGAGCTGGGACGTGAGCGCGCTGTACGCCGCCAGCTCGGCGATCAGCCTGTATGCGCGCGTGGCCGACGGCTTCCGCGGGCCGACGATCCAGGGCCGCTCGGCGGTGTTCGGCTCGCCGTTCACGACCGCCAATTCGGAAAAGAACCTGTCGGGCGAAGTCGGCATCAAGACCAAGCTGCTCGACGACCGCGTCCACTTCAACCTGACCGGCTTCGGCTATCGGGTGAAGAACATCCAGCTCAACGGCAACGACGCCAACGGCAACGGCGTGCTGTTCAACGCGCGCAAGGCCGTGGCCTATGGCGCCGAAGCCGAGCTCGAGGTGCGGCCGGTGCGCAACCTGACGCTGAGCGCGGGTGCTAGCTACCTGCACAGCGAGATCAAGGACAAGAACGTCTACGCGCAGGTATGCGCGCTCAACGGCCAGGTCGTCTGCACCGTGCTCGATCCGACGATCGTCGTGCGCGGCACCACCTACGCGCAGATCAATGGCGATCCGCTGCCCAACGCGCCCAAGTATAACATCAACCTAAGCGCGCATTACGACATTCCGGTCACCGCCTCGTCGAAGCTGTTCATCGAGAGCGACTTCAACCTGCAGGGCTATACGCAGTTCGTGCTGTACAAGACGCTCGAGTTCAACTCGAACGGCAATTTCGAGGCGGGCGCGAAGCTCGGCTACGACTTCGCCGGCGGCAAGTATCAGGTGGCAGTGTTCGCGCGGAACATCACCAACGCGAAGAACCTGAAGGGCGTGATCGAGAATTACATGGCGGCGGTCTATAACGATCCGCGCATCATCGGCGTCTCGCTCGGCGCGCGCTTCCGGTAAGGTGCAGATCTAGCCGTCATCCCCGCGCAGGCGGGGATCCATAGGCCGAGCGGTCGCTCAAAGAGCGGACCGTTTGCGTGAATGGATTCCCGCCTGCGCGGGAATGACGAATATTGCTGTCGTCGCGCAGACGAAGCGGCGAACATGAAGGCCGGCGACGCAGCGATTGCGTCACCGGCTTTTTCGTGTGCGCGGCGCGAACACGTCGCGGCGCATCGATCAGTCGACCTGCCGGCATCCGGCTGGCAAAGGCTGCGGATGTTCGCCGCCTTCGCTCCGATCCTGTTCGTGCTCGTCTGGTCGACGGGTTTCATCGTCGCGCGGCTGATGGTGCCGCATGCCGCGCCCGAGCCGATCCTGTTCGCGCGGATGGCGCTGACCGCTTTGGTGCTGGCCGCACTGGCGGCGATGCGGCGCGAGACGCTGCCGCGCGGGCGGCGGCTGATGCTCCATCTGCTCGCGGGCGCTTTGCTCAACGGCCTCTATCTGTGCTTGAGCTGGTGGTCGGTCGCGCGCGGGATGCCGGCGGGGATCATGTCGCTGCTCGGCGCGGCGCAGCCGCTCATCATCGCGGTCGCATCGTTCGCGCTGCTGGGTGAGCGGCTGCCGGGCAAGGGCTGGCTGGGCCTTGCGATCGGGCTGGCGGGCGTCGTGCTGGTGCTGGAGCCGCTGATCGCGCGGGGCTCGGTCGGCATGCCGCTGATCGCCGTGATCCCGGCGATCGTCTCGATCGCGGTGATGGCGGCGGGCACGATGATCCAGCGCGGCGAGCTGGCGGGCGATCCGATCCTCGTCTCGGGCGCCGTCCAGAATTCGGCCGGTGCGGGCGTGGCGCTGCTCGCGTCGCTGCTGGCGGGGGATGCCCGCTGGAACGGCGGCGTCGCGCTGTGGGCGGGGCTGGCCTGGTCGGTGCTCGGCCTGTCGGTGACCGGCCTGTCCCTGCTCGTCTGGATGGTGCGCCACCAGGGCGCGACGCGGGTCAGCGCGCTGCTGCTGCTGGTGCCGCCGCTCGCCGCGCTGGAGGCATGGCTGCTGTTCGGCGAGACATTGCTGCCGCTCCAGCTCGTCGGTTTCGCACTGGCGCTGGGCGGGGTGCTGCTTGCGCGGGTGCGGCGGCGCGAGGCGGTGGTCGACCCGGCCTGATCGCTTGCGCCGGGCCGGCCGGCGGCGCATCGGGCGCGCGTGACCTTCTGCGATCGTCTCGGTCTGGTCGTCCCGCTCGTGCAGGCGCCGATGGCGGGCGTGTCGACGCCGGCGATGGCGGCGGCAGTGTCGCATGCGGGCGGTCTCGGCTCAATCGGCATCGGCGCGACCGATGCAGCAGGCGCGCGGGCAATGATCGATGCCGTGCGCGCGGGCACCGATCGGCCGTTCAACGTCAACCTGTTCGTGCATGCGACGCCGCAGCCCGATGCGGCGCGCGAGACGGCGTGGCTCGACTGGCTGCGGCCGCATTTCGCCGCATACGGCGCCGAGCCGCCCGCCGCGCTCCGAACCATCTACCGCAGCTTCGCCGACGATCCCGATATGCTGGCGATGCTGGTCGAGACGAAGCCGCCGGTGGTCAGCTTCCATTTCGGCCTGCCGTCGGCCGCGACGATCGCCGCGCTAAAAGCCACCGGCGCGCTGCTGCTGGCGACCGCGACCGGCCCGAGCGAGGCCGAGCAGGTCGCGCGCGCCGGGCTCGATGCCGTGGTCGCGCAGGGGATCGAGGCGGGTGGCCATCGCGGCGTCTTCGATCCTGCAGCACCTGACGATGCGCTCGGCACGATGGCGTTGACGCGGCTGCTCGTTCGACAGGGCACGCTGCCGGTGATCGCGGCGGGCGGGATCATGGACGGCGCGGGCATCGCCGCCGCGCTGGCGCTGGGTGCCGAGGCGGCGCAGCTCGGCACCGCCTTCATCGCCTGCGCGGAGTCGGCGGCGGACCCGGCCTATCGGCAGGCGCTGACCGGCCCGGCGGGCAGGCATACGCGGATGACAGCGCTGATATCGGGCCGCCCGGCACGCGCGCTGGCCAATTGTTTCACTGCGCTGGAAGATGCGAGGGCCGCCCGCCACCGCCCGATTATCCGATCGCCTACGATGCGGGAAAAGCGCTCCACGCCGCCGCGCGTGCGACGGGCGAGCATGGCTTCGGCGCGCAATGGGCGGGGCAGGGCGCGCCGCTCGCGCGCGCCATGCCCGCGGCCGATCTGGTGGCGACGTTGATCCGCGAGCTTGCGGCGGCGCGCCGTTAGGCGGCCACGCGCTCGCGCTGGCGCATTTCCTGGTTGAGCATCTCGGCCAGCAGGAAAGCGAGCTCGATCGACTGGCTGGCGTTGAGGCGCGGGTCGCAATGCGTGTGGTAGCGGTCGGCGAGCCCCTGCTCGGTCACCGCGATCGCGCCGCCGGTGCATTCGGTGACGTTCTGGCCGGTCATCTCGGCATGGATGCCGCCGCCATGCGTCCCCTCGGCGCGATGCACCGCGAAGAAGCCGCGCACCTCGGCGAGGATCCGCTCGAACGGGCGAGTCTTGTAACCGTTCGCCGCCTTGACGACGTTGCCGTGCATCGGATCGCACGACCACACGACCGGCCGTCCTTCGCGCTTCACCGCGCGGACGAGCTTGGGCAGGCCGCTCTCGATCTTGTCGTGGCCGTAGCGGGTGATGAGCGTGATGCGGCCGGGCTGGCGCGCCGGATCCAGCACGTCGAGCAGCCGCAGCAGATCGTCGGGCTCGAGGCTCGGCCCGCACTTGATGCCGATCGGGTTGCCGACGCCGCGCAGGAACTCGACATGCGCCGAGCCGACGAAGCGCGTGCGGTCGCCGATCCACAGGAAGTGCGCGCTGGTGTCGTACCAGTCGCCGGTCAGGCTGTCGGAGCGCGTCAGTGCCTGCTCATACTGGAGCAGCAGCGCCTCGTGGCTGGTGTAGAAACTGGTCGACTGGAGCTGCGGCACCGTCGCCGGGCTGACGCCGCACGCCGCCATGAACGACAGCGCTTCGCCGATGCGGTCGGCAAGTTGCTGATATTGCGCGGCCCAGGGGCTGCGGCCCATGAAATCGAGCGTCCACGCATGGACCTGCTGGAGGTTGGCATAGCCGCCCTGCGCGAAGGCGCGCAGCAGGTTGAGCGTCGCCGCCGACTGGCTGTAGGCGCGGATCATCCGCTGCGGATCGGGCATCCGCGCCTCGGGCGTGAAGGCGATGTCGTTGACGTTGTCGCCGCGATAGGAGGGCAGCGAGACGCCGTTCACCTCTTCCATGTTGGTCGAGCGCGGCTTGGCGAACTGGCCCGCCATGCGGCCGAGCTTCACGATCGGCAGCTTGGACGAATAGGTCAGGATCACCGCCATCTGCAGGATCACGCGGAACGTGTCGCGGATGTTGTTCGGGTGGAATTCGGCGAAGCTCTCGGCGCAATCGCCGCCCTGCAGCAGGAAGGCCTGGCCGGCCGCGACCTTGGCGAGATCGGCGGTGAGCGCGCGAGCCTCGCCCGCGAACACCAGGGGCGGATAATGGCCGAGCTCGGCCTCCGCCGCTGCCAGTGCCTGCTGATCGGGATAATCCGGGAGCTGGCGGGCTTCGTGCTGGCGCCAGCTTTCCGGCGTCCAGTTCGTCGCCATGATCGTCTTTCTCGTGTTTCGGGCGGCTCCCTAGCTCAATCAGGCCGGCATGTCACGCATACGGGGGAACGGGAAGAACAGCAGCGCGTCGAGGATTCGCCGTGCCGCCTCGCCGCGCCCATAAGGAAAAGCGGGGATGGACATCGCCGCATGCGCGGCGGCATCGGACAGCAATCGTTCGGCGGCATCGACGATCTCGCGCGTGCCCGAGCCGACCAGCAGGGCATTGCCGCTGGCGATGACCTCCGGCCGCTCGGTATTGGAGCGCAGGACGAGCAGCGGCACGCCCAGCGCGGCGCACTCCTCCTGCAGGCCGCCCGAGTCGGACAGAACAAGACTCGCGCTCTTCAGGCGGGCGACCATTTCAGGATAGGCGACCGAGCGGATCAGCTCGACATTGTCGCTGTCGGCCAGTGCGTCGCGCAACGGGTCTGCCGCGTTCGGATTGTCGTGCAGCACCACCGTTGCCCGGCGATCGTAGCGGCCATCGACGAGCGTTCGGACGGCGCTGGCGATGCGGGTGGCCGGAGCGCCCCAATTCTCCCGGCGATGACATGTCACGACGATCCGCTGGATGCCGTCTTCTTCCAGGCGCGCCGGTACGCGGCCGCTCATGTACATCAGCGCGTCGATGCCGGTGTTGCCGGTCACGACGATGTGCCCGCCGACGCCCTCCTCGCGCAGGTTGGCGGCTGCACCTTCGCTCGGCGCCAGCAGCAAATCGGCAATTTTGTCGATGGCACGCCGGTTGCGTTCTTCGGGCCACGGCAAATCGGGATCGCCAGAGCGCAGCCCCGCCTCGATATGGCCCAGCGGGATGCCCATGTCGTGCGCGATGTGGGCGGCAGCCCACGCGCTGGTCGTGTCACCCTGCACCAGCACCATGTCGGGATCGATCGACGTCAGCAGCGCAGGAAGCGCGCCATGGATGCGGTCTGCCTGCTCGTCGGGCGACAGCCCCTGCAGGCGCAGGTGCAACGCCTCGTCGACGACGATCCCGAACGGGCGCAACGCGTCGTCGAACATCGCCCCGTGCTGACCGGTGTGAATAAAGGAGAAGATGAAGTCCTGGTCGGCGCGCGCTGCGAGAATCAAGAGCATGCACTTGATCGCTTCCGGTCGCGTTCCGGCCAGTAAAGCGACCCGAAGCGGCCGCCGGCCCATCATTGTGCTCACATGCCCCTCGTCGCAACGCGCGACTCGGACCATAACTAATCCATTTCGGACTAATCAAGCCGTCAGAGCGTCGGTCGCCACTCCCAGCCGAGCGGATCGCCGTCCATCACCTCGACGCCCTGCGCCGCCAGCGCGTCGCGGATCGCGTCAGATCGAGTGAAGTCCTTCGCGGCGCGGGCGGCGTTGCGCTCGTCCAGCCGCTGCGCGATCGCTTCGGCGGTGATCGTGGCGCTGGCGGGCGCGACGCGCAGGTCGGCGCGGGTAAGCGCGAGCAGGTTGAGCCCGAGCACCTCGTCCATGCGCGCGATCGCGGCGAGCTGCGCGCGCTTGCCCTTCGCCTTGGTCGCGACCGCCTCGTCGAGCACGGTCAGCGCGACGGGTGTATTGAGATCGTCGCCGATTGCAGCGTCGAAGCGTGCGAGCAAGGCATCCATCTGCGGTGCGGGCAGATCGTCCGCCTGGGCATCGGCTGCGGCGCGCAGTTTCTCCACTGCCATCACCGTCCGCTTGAGCCGCGTGACCGCGGCGCCGACCGCCTCGCCGTTGAACTCGAGCTCCGACCGATAATGCGCCGACAGGCACATCAGGCGATAGGCGAGCGGGTGCACGCCGGCATCGACCAAGGTCTGCAAGGTCGTGAACTGGCCGCTCGACTTCGACATCTTGCCCGATCGTTCGACCAGGAAATTATTGTGCATCCAGAAATGCGCGCCGCTGTCGGCGCAGCCGCAGAACGCTTGGTTCTGCGCGATCTCGTTGGGGTGGTGGATCTCGCGATGATCGATCCCGCCCGTGTGGATGTCGAACGGTGCGGGCCCGAGATATTCGAGGCTCATCACCGAGCATTCGAGATGCCAGCCCGGCGCGCCACGGCCCCACGGGCTGTCCCACTCCATCTGCCGATTCTCGCCGGGCAGCGAGCGGCGCCAGATCGCGAAATCCTGCGGGTTGCGCTTGCCCGCGACCGGATCGATGCGGCTCTCGCGCTCGTCGGGGCGCACGCCGGCGAGCCGGCCATAATCGGGTACGGTCGACACGTCGAAATAGAGGCCGCCGTCGAGCTCGTAGCAATGGACGGGCGCGATCTTCTCGGCGAAGGCGACCATCTGCGCGATATGGTCGGTCGCGACCGACCAGCGCGCGGGCGGCACGATGTTGAGCCGCGCGACGTCGCGCTTGAAGACGTCGGTATAATAAGCGGCGATGTCCCAGATCGAGCGGCCGGTGCGCGCCGCCGCTGTCTCCATCTTGTCGTCGCCGGCATCGGCGTCGGAGGTCAGATGGCCGACATCGGTGATGTTGATGACGTGGGTGGTCGGCCAGCCCTTCCATCGGATCGCGCGGCCGAGCGTGTCGGCGAACAGGAATGCCCGCATGTTGCCGATATGCTGGTAATTATAGACGGTCGGCCCGCATGTGTAGAGCCGCACGTTGGCCGGATCGATCGGGGTGAACGGCTCGATCGAGCGGGTCATGCTGTTGAAGAGGGAGAAAGGCGCGCTGCTCATCGCCGCTCCGTTAGCCGCGGCGGGCCATGGCTGTCACCCTCCGCGTGCCGGCGATCGACCGGCGGCGCACATACGAAAACGGGCGCCCGGATGACCGGACGCCCGCTTCGTTCGAACCGCCGTGAGGCGGCCGCGAATTACTGCTTGTTGGCTTCGACGTTGTCGGCAGCCGCGTGCATGTTGTCCGCAGCGTTGTCGAGGGTCGCGGCCGCAGCGTCGTTCGACGTGTTGGCAGCCAGATCCTCGAGATTCTCGCCGGCATTATCCAGCGCGTTCGCCGTTGCGTCGGTCGCGTTCTCCGCCGGCGTCTGCTTGCTGCAAGCGGCCAGAGACATCAGGCCGGCAGCGGCGAGAACAAAGACAGCCTTCTTCATTCTAACTGCTCCACATATTATTACGGGCCCGGCCCGAATGCCGTCCCGGTCGTCTCCATTAACGCCCCCGAAAGGAGCGTCAACGCCGAAAATGTCGGCGGCACCTCAGCCGGCCGCGTCGCCATGTTGCGCTGCACCACCGCTCCATGCAACCTTAACCTCGCTCACGCATTAATAAATCGACAGAAATCGGTTGGCATGGCGGGTTTCGAACTGCCTGCTTCGACCAGGGAGATCGGGAACGAATATGAGCCAACCGGGGCAGGCACCGTCGATCAAGCACGACGAGATCAAGCGCATCGCGATCATCGGCAATTCGCCCCCGCGTCTGTGCGGCCTCGCCACGTTCACGCGCGACGTCCATCAGGCGCTCCACGCTGCCTTCCCGCAGCTCACGCTCGATCTCTACGCCATGACCGATCCGGGCGAAACCTACGCCTATGGCCCCGAAGTGACCTGCGAGATCCGCCAGGAAGAGCTGGCTGATTATCGTATCGCTGCGCAGCGGATCAATTCGAGCGGCGCCGACGTCGTACTGGTACAGCATGAATACGGTATCTTCGGCGGCCATGCCGGGCTCCTCCTGCTCAAGCTGCTCGACCGGGTCGAGGCGCCGGTGGTGGTGACGCTGCACACGGTGCTGGAGCAGCCCAATGGCGACCAGCGCGCGGTGATCGAGGCGCTGGCGCGGCGTGCGTCCAAATTGATCGTGATGGCCGAGAAGGGGCGCGAGATCCTCTGCCGCGTCCACGGCATTCCCGGCAGCCGCATCGCGGTCGTGCCGCACGGCGTGCCCGATCGCCCGCTCGCATCGACCGAGGCGATGAAGACGCGGTTCGGCTTTTCGGGCCGGCGCGTGCTGCTCACCTTCGGCCTGCTTTCGCCCAACAAGGGCATTGAGACGCTGATCCGGGCGATGCCGTCGATCGTCGCGCGCCATCCCGACGCACTCTACGTGGTGCTGGGGGCGACCCATCCGCATCTCGTCGCGCGCGAGGGCGAGGCCTATCGCGAGAGCCTGATGGCGCTGGCGGAGGAACTCGGCGTCGGTGGCGCCGTGGTGTTCATCGACGGCTTCCTCGAGCAGGAGGCGCTGCTCGACTATCTGCAGTCGGCCGACATCTATGTCACGCCCTATCTGACCGAGACGCAGATCACGAGCGGCACGCTTTCATACGCGGTCGCGCTTGGCCGACCGGTCGTGTCGACGCCTTACTGGCATGCGAGCGAATTGCTGGCCGATGGCTTGGGCACTTTGGTGCCGTTCGGCGACAGCACCGGCTTCGCCAGCGCGATCAATGCGATGCTCGACGATCCGGCGGCGCTGGAGACGATCGGCAGCCGCGCTTATGCGGTCGGCCGCAGCATGGTGTGGCAGAAACTGGCCGAGGCCTATCTTGCGATCTGCGAGGAGGCGGTGGCGAAGCGCCCGGTGCGCCTGCGCCCCGATCGTCGCGCCGAGCGCGCCGCCACGCCGCCGCGACTCGATGCGATCGAGCGGATGACCGACAGTTGCGGCATGATCCAGCATGGCATCTTCGCCATTCCCGATCGCAACCACGGTTATTGCGTCGACGACAATTGCCGCGCGCTGATGCTGATGCATCGTGTCACGGGCGCCGACGCCACGCGCGCCGATGCGCTTGCCAAGGTTTACGCGTCGTTCGTCCAGCATGCCTGGAACGGTGAGCGCGGCCGGTTCCGCAACTTCATGGCGTTCGACCGGAGCTGGCTGGAGGCCGAGGGATCGGAGGACAGCTTCGGCCGCTCCTTATGGTCGATCGGCGTCACCGCCGCCGAAGCGCGTGCGCTGGATCTGCGCCGCTGGGCGATGCATCTGTTCGATCAGGTCGCACCGCATGCGCTGGAGCTCGGCAGCCCGCGCACTTGGGCTTTCGCATTGTTGGGCGCCGATGCGGTGCTGCGCGCATATCGGGATCACCCGCTCGCGCGGCGTCTGGTCGCCGATTTTGGTGAGCGGCTGCTCGCGCAGCTCCGCGCCAATCGTCGCGAGGAGTGGAATTGGTTCGAGCCGGTGCTGGCCTACGACAATGCCCGCCTGCCCGAGGCGCTGATGCGTGCGGGCGATCTGCTGGGCAATCAGGCGATGCTGGACGAAGGCCTCGCGGCGCTCGACTGGCTCGACGGCAAGCAGACCAATGCCGAAGGCCAGTTCCGTGCAGTCGGCACCGACAGCTTCGGCCGCCCCTACGCCCAGCCTTTCCCCTACGACCAGCAGCCGCTGGAAGCATGGGCGACGGTCGACGCGGCGCTGTTCGCGCATGAGATTACCGGCCAGCCGCGCTGGCTGCAGGTCGCGTGGCGCGGGCATGACTGGTATCTCGGCGAGAACGATCTCGACCTACCGATGACGACGCAGGACGACGGCGGTTGCTTCGACGGCTTGATGAGCGATCGGGTCAATCTCAACCAGGGCGCTGAATCGATCCTCGCTTATCAGTTCGCCTGCGCCGGGCTGATGGGGCGTCAGCGCGTCCGTGTCGGCGTTCCGGCATCCGATCAGGCGGTGATCGCCGCTGCGAGCTGACCGGAAATCATTTGTCGTTAACGATATAGCAACCGAGATGCTGGCAGGGATTGCGCCGGGCGGCGGCGCCGTCCAAGGATGAGCGATGGTGCGACGCCGCAGGCGTGCGCACCGCGAGCGCCGGTTGGACCGGCAATGACCTGAACAGCATCCCGGGGGTTTCCGCTTGCTCGACGTGATCCACAGCCCGCTCAGGCTGCAGGCCGATCCAGCACGCGTCGTCGTGCGACCGTTTCATATTCCGATCGAGGCGGCCTCGCTGCCGGGGCGCCCAGGCCGTGTCCGCCGCATCGCCGATGCCGTGCTCGAGATGAACGAGGACGAGGCCGATATCGAGCTGGAGCTGGTGCTGCGCGATTTCGAAGCGCGCCACTGGCAGACGCGCTCGGTGTTCATGACGCGCTATGCGCAGATCGAAACCGCGTTGAAGCTGGATGGCAACGCCATTTCCGAGATTAAGAAGCAGCTGATCGGCGCCTATTTCTGCCACGAATATAGCTATGCCGCCGCCGCGCTGATGAACCCCAGCGTGATCCCGCATCCCGACCAGTCAGGCCTGTCGGACGGCGCGATCCGCATCGCCATGTCGCTGCGCGCGGTGGGCGAGGGGCATATCTCGTCGATCGCGTTCCGCGAAGGGATCCTCGGGCCGGGCGCGCATGTCGAGCTGATGCCCGAGCCACCGTTCGCGACCGCTGCTGACAGCGCGCACGAGGTCGGCAACGGCGCGATCGAGGTGCACCGCCACAAGGACAGCTCGCTGTCCGGCACCGTGCTGTTCCCGATGACCGCCGCTCAGTCCAAGGGGCTGGAGGACATGCGGCTGGTCGAGTTCACCCACGACGACGGCCGCGTCGAGTGGATCGGCACCTACACCGCCTATAATGGCGCGGTGATCCGCTCCGAACTGCTGCGCACGAGCGACTTCCGCACCTTCACGCTCGCGCCGATGAGCGGGCCGGCGGCGCGCAACAAGGGCATGGCGCTGTTCCCGCGCAAGGTGGGCGGCGACTATCTGATGATCGGCCGCCAGGACGGCGAGAACGTCTTCATCATCCGTTCCGACCGCATCGACCATTGGGGCGAGGGCGAGCTGTTGCTGACGCCCAAATATCCGTGGGAAATGGTGCAGCTGGGCAATTGCGGCTCGCCGATCGAGATCGACGAGGGCTGGCTGTTGTTGACCCACGGCGTCGGCGCGATGCGCAAATATTCGGTCGGCGCGATCCTGCTCGACAAGGACGATCCGTCGAAGGTGCTCGGCCGCATGACGCAGCCCTTGCTGTCGCCGGCGGACGAGGATCGCGAAGGCTATGTGCCGAACGTGGTCTATAGCTGCGGCGGCATGCGCCACGGCGATCTGCTGTTCCTGCCTTATGGCGTCGCGGACAGCTCGGTCGCCTTCGCCTTCGTGCCGATTTCCAGCCTCGTCAATTCGATGCGCTGAGCGGCGGCCCGTCCGGAAACGGACGGGCTGTCCGCTGGCGGACGGTCAGATGAAGGTGGGTGTCATCGCCTTGCGCGGCGCGAGCAGGTGGCCGACCAGCACCGCCACGCCGCAGATGGCATAGACGGCCAGCGCGACCTCGACGCTCGCGAGCAGCAATGCCGCCAGCACGATGCGCAGCCACAGCGGATTGAAACCGAACGTCTCGCCCAGCGAGTGGCAGATGCCGAGCATGTTGTCGCGCTGGACGGTGGGCGCGTCGGCGACGGGCGTGATGGTGGTCTGCATTGTTCGATCCTGACAAGGGGCGGCATCGCCGCGGTTCGATTCCCTTGTTGCAGGGTCCGTGCCAATTGAGGTTCAGAGCAGAAATGGCGGTTCAGCCACGATCGGCTTGGTAAATCGTGCCAGATCGTGGCGTAATCGCCGAACTTATTACCAGGCGTACCAACCGCAATGATCGAGCGCGCACTGCTCGCACTCGGTCTGGTGGTCCGCGCAATTGTCGCACGGGCCCTTCGCCTTGGACCGGCTACGGGTCGCCTTGGCGACGATCGCCGCCATCATCAGGGCGGCCGCTACGGTTACTGTAAGCATCGTTTCCTCCCATCGCTTCCGGGTCGATGGGATGCTTATCCACGGTTAGGGTTAACATTCCGCTCGCATCGGCGGCGTGCGTTCAACCGCTGACGCGGGCGAGGATACGCCCCAGCCGCGCCGAGAAAGCGCGCGGATCGGCCGGCAATTCGCCGTCGGCGATGCGCGCCTCGTCGAACAGCAGGTGCGCGGCATCTTCGCGCAGGCCGGCGTCGCCGTCGTCAAGCCGGCTGAGGCTGTCGATCAGCGCGTGGTGCGGGTTCAGCTCGAGCACCGGCTTGGCGGCGGAGGGCAGGCGCCCCGCGCCGGCGAGCAGTTTTTCCAGCTGACGGTCCATGCCATGCTCGGGCGCCACGAGGCAGGCGGCGCTCTCGGTCAGGCGATTCGACGCACGCACGTCGGACACCGCCTCGCCGAGCGTATCCTTGACGAAGGTGATGAAGCGACCGACCTCATCCGATGCCTCGGTAGGGGCGGCGGCGTTGTCGGGAAGCGGGATCAGGCTCAGGTCGGCCTGTCCCTGCGTCACCGACTTGAACGGCTTGCCGTCATGGTCGGCGCCGCCGGTCACCCAGAAGCTGTCGACCTGATCGGACAGCAGCAGCACCTCGATCCCGCGCGCGCGGAAGCCCTCGAGTTGCGGCGAGCTCGCCAGCCGGTCGAGATCGGTGCCGACCGCATAATAGATTGCGGTCTGATTGTCCTTGAGCCCTGCCGCATAGTCCTTGAGCGAGCGCCAGCCGTCGCCGCTCGCGGTGGTGCGGAAGCGGGCGAGGCCGAGCAGCTGCTCGCGGCGCTGGAAATCCTCGTACAGGCCCTCCTTGATGACCGCGCCGAAATTGTCCCAGATCGCCAGGAAACGCTCGGGCTCGTTCTCCGCCAGCTTTTCCAGCTCGGACAGCAAGCGGTTGGTGACGCCCTTCTGGATCGCGCTGAGCACCGAGCTCTGCTGGATCATCTCCCGCGAGACGTTGAGCGGCAGGTCGGCCGAATCGACCAGCCCGCGCACGAAGCGCAGGTAACGCGGCAGGATCTCCGCCTCGTCGGTGATGAACACGCGGCGGACGTAGAGCTTCATCCGCCCGCTGCGCTCGGGATCGAACAGGTCGAACGGCTTGGTCTCGGGCACGAAGGCGAGCACGGTATATTCGTGCCGCCCCTCGGCGCGGTAATGCAGCGTCAGCGCCGGAGCGTCGAACTGGCCGGCATTGCTGCGGTAGAATTCGGCATAATCGTCCGCGCTGATCTCGCTCTTGGGGCGGGTCCACAGCGCCGCGCCGTCCGCGATCTGCCGCGGCTCGGCCTCGGGCGTGTCGCGGATGAAGATCGGCACCGGCGCATGACCCGACTGCGTCTTGATCGTGCGCTCGACCTTGGCTGCCTGGGTGTAGTCGGCGGCCTCCTCCTTCAGGTGCAGCGTCACGCGCGTGCCGCGTGCCGGCGCCTCGGCCGGATCGACCGGGCCGACCGTATAGGTGCCGAGGCCGTCCGATTCCCAGCGCGCGGCGGCGTCGCTGCCGGCGCGGTGCGACAGCACCTCGATCCGGTCGGCGACCATGAAGGCCGAATAGAAGCCGACACCGAACTGGCCGATCAACTGGCTGCCTTCTCCGTCCTGAGCGGCGGCGATGCGGTCCATGAACGCCTTGGTGCCCGAGCGCGCGATCGTGCCGAGCGCCTCGACCATCTCGCCTTCGTCCATGCCGATGCCGTTATCCTCGATCGACAGGCGCCGCCCCTCGGCATCCAGCGTCACAGTGATCGCGGGCGCGGCGCCGTCGCCCAGCAAGGCCGGGTCGCTCAGTCCCTCGTAGCGCAGTTTCTCGCACGCATCGGCCGCGTTGGAGATCAACTCGCGCAGGAAGACGTCCTTGTCCGAATAGACGGAATGCACCATCAGGTGCAGCAGCTTCGCGACATCGGCTTCGAAGGAGCGGGTCGCGGGCGCGGCGTCGGTGGCGGTCGTCATGGCGGGTCGGATCATCCTCTTCACGGGGGTGCTTTGGGCGCGCAGATGGCGGCAGCCGGCGGCCCTTTCAAGTCGGGAGGATTTTCCAATGCGCATCGCCCTCGCCCTTCTCGCGGCGCTGCTGCCAGCCACCGCCGTGCGCACGGAGGCGCCGCTCCACATCACCGCGATCGACGTCGAGGGTGGGGCGGCGGTGCTTTACGTCACGCCGCAGGGCCATTCGCTGCTGATCGATACCGGCTGGGAAGCGGGGCAGGGCAACCCGCCCGCGGCCCCCGGCGTCGCGCCGCCGCCGACCAGCGCGCAGAAGATCGTCGCCGCCGCCAAGGCCGCGCACCTCAGCAAGATCGATTACGTGCTCGTCACCCATTATCATGCCGATCATGTCGGTGGGGTGGCGGAGCTGGCCGCCTCCTTCCCGATCGGCACCTTCCTCGATCACGGCGTCAATCGCGAGCTGCCCAAGGATGGGGGCGCCGCGCAGCCGCAGTCGCCGGCCTATTTCTATCCGAAATATCTGGCGGCGATCGGCAGCCATCCGCGCCGCAGCCTCACCCCCGGCACGCAGATTCGCATCGACGATCTCGTGCTGACCGCGATCGACGGCGACGGCGCGGTGCCGCCGCAGCCGCTGCCGGGCGGCGGCGCGCCCGGTGTGGGATGCGCGACCGCACAGAACGAGGCGAATGACGGCGGTATAGAGAACCCCAAGTCGCTCGGCGTGCTGCTCAGCTACGGCAAGGCGCGCATCCTCGCGCTCGGCGACACGACGTGGCAGGTCGAGAACAAGCTCGTCTGCCCGGTCAACCTGATCGGCCCGGTTGACCTGATGGTCGCCGACAATCACGGCAGCGGCAACAGCAGCAGCCAGCCTTTCCTCGACACCTTGTCGCCGCGCATGATCCTCTTCATCAACGGCGCGACCAAGGGCGCCGACGGCGAGACGTTCGATCGCGTCGCGCAGATGCCGCACAAGCCGGTGGTGTGGCAGCTTCATGTCGCCACGCGCAGCCCCGACAAGAATGCGCCCGACGCCAATATCGTCAATCCGACATCGATGCCCGACGCGCACCTGCCGCTCGAGATCGCGGTCGAGAAGACCGGCGCGATCACCGTGCGGAACCCGCGTACGGGTGCCGCGCAGCGTTATGCGGGGTAAGCGCTGAATGGGTGCCGAGGAGTTTCGCGTCGGCCGTCAGGTGATGGCGGCCGATCTCTACGGCGATCTGATGCCGTTGCCGGCGAAGCCGGTGCGCGCGATCGATCATCTGCCGGGGCTGGCGGTGACGCTCGCCGCGACGCTGGCGGCCGGTTATCTGTCCGATCATTACGGTGCGCCGCTGACATTGATGGCGCTGCTGATCGGCCTCGCGCTCAACTTCCTCAATGCCGACGCGCGGCTCGCGCCGGGGCTGGTCTTCGCCTCGCGCGCCTTGCTGCGCTGGGGGATCGTGCTGGTCGGTGTGCGGGTGACGCTGATGCAGATTGCCGGGCTTGGTTTGCCGGCGCTGGCGGCGGTGATCGTGATCGTGGCGGCGACGCTCGGCGCGGGCGTGATCGCGGCGCGGCGGCTCGGCTTCTCGGCCGCATTCGGCGTGCTCGCGGGCGGATCGGTCGCGATCTGCGGCGCATCGGCGGCGATGGCGTTTGCGAGCGTGCTGGGCGAGCGGCGGATAAGCCAGGCGCAGCTCGCGCTGACGCTGGTCGGCATCTCGGCGTTGAGCGCGTTCGCGATGTTCCTCTATCCGATCATCGCGCACCATGTCGGGCTCGACGATCGGCAGGCGGGCTTCATGCTGGGTGCTGCGATCCACGACGTCGCCCAGTCGCTCGGCGCGGGCTATTCCTTCTCGCCCGGCGCGGGCCAGACCGCCGCGATCGTCAAGCTCACCCGCGTCGCCCTGCTGGCGCCGGCGATGGCGGTGGTCGCGTATTTCTTCCCCGCCGATGGCGAGCGGAAGAAGGGCGCGAGCCCGCTGCCGTGGTATGTGATCGGCTTCTTCGTGCTGGCCGCGATCAACTCGACCGGCGTGGTGCCCCCCGTTGCGGCGGACGGCGCGCAGCGGCTCGCGACCGGCTGTCTCGCCTGCGCCGTCACCGCCACCGGCATCCGCTCGCCGATGCAGCAACTGCTCGGCAATGGTCCGCGCCCGTTCATCGCGATCGGCGTGGCGACCGTGGTCGCACTCGTACTCGCACTGACGGCCGCGCTGACGATCATCCGCTGACGCGGACGAGGCTCAGCCCAGCTGGTGCAGCGGTGCGCGCGGTGCCGGCTCGCGCTCCAGCATGTCGAGGAAGCGGTTGCACCACCAGGTGACGTCCTCGCGCCGGACGATGTCGATCATCTTCTCCCACCGTGCGACGCGCTCGGCGCGCGGCATCGCGAGCGCTTGCGCGATCGCGTCGGCAATCTCCTCCGGGCTGTAGGGATTGACCAGCAGCGCGTCCTTGAGTTGCGCCGCCGCGCCGGCAAAGCTCGACAGGATCAGCACGCCGGGATCGGCCGGATCCTGTGCCGCGACATATTCCTTGGCGACGAGGTTCATCCCGTCGCGCAGCGGCGTGACGAGGCAGATGCGCGCGGCGCGATAGATCCCCGCCAGCACATCGCGCGCGAAGCCCTTGTTGACGTAGCGGATCGGGACATAATCCATATCCGAATATTCGCCGTTGATGCGGCCCGACAGCGCATCGAGCCCGGCGCGGATCGCGCGATACGTCTCGACATTCTCGCGGCTCGGCGGCGCGATCTGCAGCATGTAGACCAGCCCGCGAAAATCGGGGTGGAGCGACAGGAACCGCTCGAAGCCGAGGAAGCGCTCCTCCAGCCCCTTCGAATAATCGAGCCGGTCGACGCCGACGATCAGCGTGCGCCCGGTCGCGCTCATATACATGCGCTCCTGCGCGTGGCGCGCGGGGGCGGCGGCGGCGGCCTCCTCGAAGCTCGCCGTCTCGATGCCGATCGGATCGGCAAACACGCGCACGCTGCGCTCGCCGACGGTGACCGTGCCGTCCTCGGCGATCGTGCCGCCGAGCTGGCGCTCGACATAATGGAGGAAGCTGTCGAGCCAGTCCTGCGTCTGGAAGCCGACCACGTCGTAGGCGAACAAGGCCTCGACCAGCTCGCGATGGCTCGGCAGCGACAGCAGCATGTCGGCCGGCGGCCACGGAATGTGGAGGAAGAAGCCGATGCGGTTCGCGCAGCCCTGCTCGCGCAGCTCCGCGCCCAGCGGGATCATGTGATAATCGTGCACCCAGACGAGGTCGTCGGCCTCGATCAGCGGGCCGACCGTCTCGGCGAAGCGGCGGTTGACGCGTGCATAGCCGCTGTTGAAGTCGCGCTCGAACTCGGTCAGGTCGATGCGATAGTGGAACAGCGGCCACAGGGTACGGTTGGCGAAGCCGTCATAATATTCGTCGACGTCCTGCTGCTCCAGGTCGATCGTCGCGGTGGTGACGCCGTTCGCCTCGCGATAATGGATCTCGCCGGTAAACTGCTCGGTCGTCTCGCCCGACCAGCCGAACCAGATGCCGCCCTTGTCGCGCAACGCCGCCTGCAGCGCCACCGCCAGCCCGCCCTGATTGCCGCCTGACGACGGCAATTGCACGCGGTTCGAGATCATGATGAGCCGGCTCACCGCACCGAACTCCACGGCTTTGACAGCAGCATCGCGCAGTTGATGAGGCCGACCAGCGAATAGGTCTGCGGGTAATTGCCCCACAGCTCGCCGGTGGCGGGATCGATATCCTCGGACAGCAGCCCGGCGGGCGTGCGGCGCGACACCATCTCGTCGAACAAGGCACGCGCATCCTCGGCCCGGCCGGTCGCCGACAGCGCCTCGATCAGCCAGAAGGTGCAGACGTTGAACGCGGTGTGCGGCAGGCCGAAATCGTCCTCGGTGGCGTAACGCAGCATGTGCGAGCCGCGTCGCAGCCCTTCCTCCACCGCGACGAGCGTCGAGCGGAAGCGCGGCGCGTCGGGCGGCAGGAAGCGCAGGTCGAGCAGCTGGATGATGCTGGCGTCGAGATCGTCGCCGCCGAACGTGGCGGAGATGCGCTGGGTTTCCTCGCGCCACGCCGCGCCTTCGATCGCGGCGTGCATCGTGTCCGCGCGCTCCTGCCAGAAGGCGCGGCGATCCTCGAGCCCCAGCGCGTGCGCCGCATTGGCGAGCCGATCGCATGCCGCCCAGCACATCGCCGCCGAATAGGTGTGGACGTGCGCGCGCGTGCGCAGCTCCCACAGGCCGGCGTCGGGCTTGTCATAGACCGTCCAGGCGAGCTCGCCCACTTCCTCCAGCGCGCGGAAATCCTCGACGCCCCCCATGCGCAGCAGCCGCTGGTCGAAGAAGGCCTGCGCGTTGGACAGCACGATCTGGCCATAGGCATCATGCTGGATCTGCTCGGCAGCCTGGTTGCCGACGCGTACCGGGCCCATGCCGCGATAGCCGGGCAGCGACGGCTCCAGCCGTTCGGGCACGCGTGTCGCGCCCGATACGCTGTACAGCGGCTGGATATGGCCGTTGCGCGCATCGTCGACGATGTTGCGCAGATATTCGAGATAGCTTTCGAGCACATCGAGCGCGCCCAGCCGGTTGAGCGCCTGCACCGTGTAATAAGCGTCGCGGATCCAGCAGTAGCGATAATCCCAGTTGCGCCCGCTATCGGCATGTTCGGGCAGCGAGGTGGTGAGCGCCGCGACGATCGCGCCGGTCTCCTCGTGCTGGCACAGCTTCAGCGTGATCGCGGCGCGGATCACCACTTCCTGCCATTCAAGCGGGGTGGCGAGCCCGCGCACCCAGTGGCGCCATTCGCGCTTGGTGCGTCCGCGCATGTTGCGCACCGATTGGCCGAGCACGCCGATGAAGCTCTCGTCCGGTCCGAGGAAGAAGTGGATGGCGCGCTCGACGCGGAACCAGCCTTCCTCCTGGATGTGGCCGACCGGCGCGTCGGTGGTCAGCCGCAGCGTCTGTTCGCCCAGTTGGTAGCGGATGTGGTTGGTGCCGACGGTGCGCTCGGCGGCATGGCCCCAGTCGCGCGCGGCGCGCAGACGCATGCGGATGCGCGGGCTGCCCGACACCGGCCGGACGATCCGCGCAAACGCGGTCGGGCGATAGAGGCGCTCGTCATGTTCGAAGCGCGGGCAGAAATCGATGATCTCGACCACGTTGCCCGCGCCGTCGTCATGGACGGTCTTCAGGATCGGGGTGTTGCGCTCGTAACGCTGGGTGGTGGTGGCGCTGCCTTGCAGCTCGATCGACCAGAAGCCGGTCTCGGGCGTGTCGCCGCCGAGCAAAGCGGAGAAGACCGGCTCGCCGTCGACGCGCGGCACGCATCCCCAAACGAAGCTGCCCTTGCTGTCGATCAGCGCGGAGACCTGGCAATTGCCGATCGGCCACAGGTTGAGGTCGGCGGTCATAGAAGCTCCGAAAGCGAGGTGGTGAGCCAGCGGTGCAGCGCCGCGACGCCGGGCAGGCGCCACGATGCCGCGGTGTCGCGGGGATCGCCGATCAGGATGCCGCCGCCGCCAAGCGCGCGGGCGGCGATGAAACCGTCCTCATCGGTGACGTCGTCGCCGCAGAAGAACGGCGTCGATCCGGCGAAGCCCGGCAATTGCATCAACGCGGCGAGTGCCGCGCCCTTGTCGCCCGCCACGCGCGCCTCGGCCATCATCTTGCCGTGCTGCAGGATGAGCCCGGCATCGGCCGCGATCCGCGCCGCGAGCCCGAGCGCGGCGGGTTCGCGCTCCGGCGCCAGCCGGTAATGCAGCGCGACGCCGTGGCTCTTCACCTCGACGATCACGCCCGGATGCGCCTCCGCAAAGGCCTCGAAACGCTGCGCGACGTCGTGCAGCGATGCGGCGCCGTCGGCCGCGACATAGCCTTCGGTCGGCGTGCGGCGTTCGGCGCCGTGGCTGCCGGCCAGCGTGATCGCGGCGGCGGCCGGCCCGAGCAGGGCATCGAGCTGGCGGATCGAACGGCCGCTGACGATCGCCAAGCGCCCGTCGAGCGCGGTCATCAGGCGATCGAGCAAGGCGAGCAGATCGGCGCCGACGATCACGCCGTCGGGCCGCTCGGCAAGCTCGACCAGCGTCCCGTCGAAATCGAGGAAGAGACTATTGCTCGCGAGGAGCGGCGGGGGCGGCGGCCGATCGACGACCGGCGCAACCGCTTGGCTGGGCGCTAGCATGCATCCCTAATGCACGATCCGCCGCGCCGTTCCAACCCATGCTGCACCGCAACGGTCGCGATGAGCTGCTTAGGACCACTGGCCTCTTGCGGCGCCCGGTCGCCCGCGTAGACTTCGGATCAGCGGGATCACCGCAGGGGAGCAGGATGATGGAACTGGATCGGCGCACGATGTTGGCCGGGGCGACGATGCTCGCCGCCGGGGCGGGCCGGGCGGCGGCGCCCCAGCGCAAGCTGGGCTATGCGATCGTCGGGCTGGGGGTCTACGGCCTCGGCGTCATCTCGCCGCAATTCGCCAATTGCCGGTCCTCGCGGCTCGTCGCCTATGTCAGCGGCGATCGCGACAAGGCGCGCGCGGCGGCGGCCAAATATGGCGTGCCCGAACGCTCGATCTATTCCTATGCCGAGTTCGACCGCATCCGCGACAATCCCGACATCGACATCGTCTATGTCTGCCTGCCCAATTCGATGCATGCCGAATATGTCATCCGCGCCGCCAAGGCCGGCAAGCATGTGATGTGCGAGAAGCCGATGGCGGTCTCGGTCGCCGAGTGCGAGGCGATGATCGCCGCGTGCAAGGCCGCCAACCGCAAGCTGATGATCGGCTATCGCTGCCATTTCGAGGCATTCAACCTCGAGGCGACGCGGCTCGCGCGCGCCGGCGCGGCGGGCAAGATCCGCTACGTCCGATCCGAGCATGGCTTCGTCCAGACCAACCCCGAGGCATGGCGGCTGAAGCGAGCTTTGTCGGGCGGCGGCTCGCTGATGGACATGGGCGTCTACAGCCTGCAGGCGGCGCGCTACATGACGGGTGAGGAGCCGGTCGCGGTCACCGCGCGCGAATCGACGGACCGCAGCGATCCGCGCTTCCACGAGGTCGAGGACATCATCGACTGGACGCTGGAATTCCCGTCCGGCGCGATCGGCAGCTGCCAGTCGATGTACAGCGCCAACCAGAACCATATCCTGCTGATGGGCGACAAGGGCCGCATCGAGCTTGAACCGGGCACGCGCTACAATGGCAACCGCATGTGGCTGGGCAAGGACGGGCGCGAGCAGGAGATCATCAATCCGCCGCCCGGCCCCGGACCGACGCAATGGGCGGGCCAGCTCGATCATCTGGTCGACTGCATCCGCTCAAATCGCGAGCCGATCGTGTCGGGCGCCGAGGGGCTGCGCGACATGCGCATCGTCGAGGCGATCTACCGCTCGGCGCGTGAGGGGCGGACGGTGCGGCTGTAATGCCGGCCGTCCCGGCCGTCACGCCGCGATGAGGGCGGGGGAGGCGATGCGGGCGGCGGCGTCGATGAACGCGTCGAACAGCCGCTGCATCGCCACCTTCTTGTAGGGGAAGATGGTCGCGTCATCCATGTCGTGGACGACCATCGCCACGTCGAGCTCGAACACCAGCAGGCGGCCGTCGGGCAGCTCGGCACAGTCGATCCCGAAATAATCGAGGCCGATGCGCTGGTAGAGCGCCTCGAAGGCGGTGCGATGCCGGACCGCGAAATCGCTGTCGAAATTCTCCATCCAGTCGGCTTCGATCGCGCGCTTGCGCGCATCGTCGCTCATGCCGGCATTGAGATAATGGACCATCCAGTGGTCCGAAAGCGCGAGGTGGCTGGGGAAGGGCTTGCCGTTGATCAGGACGATGCGCTGCTTGCTGAACCAGCCGTTCGCACCGCGATAGTCGACGAAGGGCGCAGCGTAGAAATCGGCCGCGTCGGTCGTCTCGAGATAGGCGGCGATCGCCGCGGCGCCGTCGATATACTCCATTCCGTGGCCGGCATGGGTGCCGATCGGCCGCACGATCAGCGGGAAATCCGCACCGAGCAGCGCGGACGGATCGGCGCCCTCCGCCACTGCGGCCATCGCGGCGCGCGGCGCGCGGCGGTTTGCGGGCACGAGGATCGAGGGCTCGTTCGCGAGGATGTCGCTGACGCCGTCGCGGGTGAGCGTCGAGATCAGCGCCGGGTCGTTGTTCATGATCGGACCGTCAAAATCCGCGAGCAATTCCTCCAGCCGCGCGAGGATCGGCCCGTGATGATTGGCCTCGCCGATCGCCACGAACGCAACGTCGTGTTCGGGGAGGTTGTCGAGATCGGTGGTGGTGCTGTCGACATGGTGCAGCCACAGCACCGCATTCGATCCGTTGAGCAGGAAATCGAGCGGCGTGTTGGCCATGAAGTCGCCGGGCGTGACGAAGGCGAGCAGCCGCAGCCCGCTGCCGTCGCCGTGCACGACGCAATAATCGCGCTGGAACCGCATCGCCTCCTTGAGCAGCGTCAGCGCCGCCTCGGATTGCGAATGGCTCTGCAGCAGCATCGACATGTCGACCAGAGCGGCGGCGACATTGTCCTTCGCCGCGACGCGGTCGGAGAGGCTCTGCCACAGCGCCGAAATGTCGACCTGATCGAACGCCATCGGCAGCACGCGATGCTGGCCGAGGATGCGGGTGCTGGGGTCGATCGCGGGGCGTGTGCGCGGCTTCTCCGGCAAGACGATCTTCCTTAAGCGCGAGAGAGGAGGGCGGCGCCGGCGGCGAGCACGCCCGAGACGAGGCGATCGACGTCATCCGCGGTTGTGCGGTGGTTGACGAACGCGGCGCGGATCACCTGCACGCCGTCGAGCGTCGTCAACGATGGCGCGACCTCGCCTGCCGCGTGCAGATATTGGACGATCCGGCCGTTGATGCCGGGATCGGCTTCGACGCCGCCCGGTGCGTAGCTGAAGCAGACGATATTGAGGCAGACCGGCGCCGCCAGGACGAGATCGCGCTCGGCTGAGACCCGATCGGCCGTCAGCCGCGCCAGCTGGCAATTGGTCGCCATCGAGGCGCCGAGCGCGCGCACGCCATAGGTCTTGAGCGTGAACCACGTCTTCAGCGCGCGAAACCCGCGCGAGAGATCGGGGCCGCGGTCGCACGGCCACCAGTCGCCAGCGGCGAGTCCGGTTTCCGCGCGCGCCAGATAGGCGGCGGGCGACGCGAACGTCTCCGGCTGCCACGCGCCGTCGCGCACGAGCAGGAAGCCGGCATCGTAGGGCACCTGCGCCCACTTGTGGAAATCGAACGCCAAGCTGTCGCACAGCTCGATCCCGTCGAACAACGGCGCGAGATCGTCGGACAGGATGCCGAGCGCGCCGAGCGCGCCATCGACATGGAAATGCAGCCGGAATTCGGCGGCGATCCGCGCGAGCCCGGCCAGATCGTCGACCGCACCGACATTGACCGTGCCGGCGGTGCCGACGATCATGAACGGGCGCAGGCCCTTGGCCATGTCGCGCGCGATCTGGCGCCGCAGCGCATCGTTATCCATCCGGCCGCATTCGTCGGTGCGGATTAGCCGCAGCGCGTCGCGGCCAAGCCCCGCCATCTCCATCGCGCGCGGAACGCAGCCATGCACGTCGCACGAGGCATAAGCGACGAGCTGGCCGAACCCGCTCACCCCCTGCGTCCGCACGCCGGCGCCGCATGCGCGCGTCCGTGCGATCAGCAATGCGACGAAATTGGCCTGCGACGCGCCGGTCAGGAACTGGCCGTCGGCGGCGGCCGGAAAGCCGAAGATCTCGCGCACCCACGCGACGATCTGGCGCTCGACCGCGATCGGCATGTGATCCCGCCCGCCCAGATTGGCGTTCAGGCCGCCGGCCAGCATCTCGGCGAGCATGCCCACCGCGGTGCCGCCGCCCTGCGCCCAGCCCATGAAGCCCGGATGAGTATTGCCGCTGCCGTAGGGCAGGATCGTGTCCTTGAAATCGGCATGGACCGCCTGAAGATCGGTCGGCTCGATCGGCAGCGGCGCGCGCATCGACGCGCGGATATCGTCGGGCGCGCATTGCCATACCGGCTGGTCGCGAAGCCCTTCGAGATGATCGAACATGTCGTCGAGCATGCGCTGCCCCTGCCGCCGCAGCGCCCCCCAATCCTGGGGGTCCAACGTCGTCGGAGCGATAATCTCATCGGCGCGGTTATCGGGCGCAACCGGCTCTGCTTCTGCGCGCGCGATCTGCGTTCGCTGCCGTTGCAAGAGCATCTGCTTCCCTACCTGCGCAATGGTGCCGCCCGGCGGGATCTGGCTGCGTTGCATCGCCGACCTCGCCGATGTGCATATGCCAAGCGCGTGGTTAATCAGTGTTTAAGGCGCCGCGGCACCGATCCGCGATCAGCCTGTCGCTGCCCCCTGTCGCTGCGCATTGTGATTTTCCAACCTAGCTGAACGATTGCTGCTGAACTCATTCCCAAGTCGTTCAACTCGAATCGCATAATCCTTCTCCCACGCTCAAAAACGAGCACGAAGGAGTTGGACAATGCGTGGGGTTATCAAAGGTGCCGTTGCCGCCGCCTTGCTTGCCGGCAGCACGATTGCTGCAACCGCGCCGGCTCAGGCCGATCGTGGTACTGGCGCTATATTCGCCGGTATTGCCGGCCTCGCGATCGGCGCGGCGATCGCATCGGATCACCCGCATCGCTATTATGCGGAGCCGGTCGGCTATTATGCGCCGCCGCCTGCACCGGTCGTCTACGGCGGGTACGATTATGCGCCGGGCTATGCCTATGATTATCGCGACCATGGCGGCTATCGCGGCGACGATTATCGCGGCGGCAATGGCTGGGATCGCGGGCGCGGCTACGGCGGGTACGATCGGGGCGGTTACGATCGCGGCGGTTATGATTATGGCGATCACGATCGCGGTGATCGCGGTGATCGCGGTGGCTGGGGCGACGGCCGCCGCTGAGGCTTCAGTTTTTGGCGCGGTGTGCGGGGCCGCGCCGAGCTCCCGGCGATCCTTCCGTTGAACCAGATCGCCGCAAAGCTGTTTATCCCGTCCAACCAGGCCCGATCCGGTGGCGACACCATCGGGCATCAGACGAAGAGGTTGTCATGAAGAAGATACTTCTTGCCGCTTTGGGAACCTGCGTGGCGTTCGGCGCAGTCACTGCAGCCGATGCCGCTCAGGGCTGCGGTCCCGGCGGCCATCGCGGGCCCTATGGCCATTGCCGCCCGAACGGCGGTCCGGTCGTGGTCGCGCCCGGCGGCCTGATTGTCGGTAATTACTATCATGGCCGCGGCTATTGGGACGGCAATCGCTACTGGCATCACCGCGACCGTTGGCATGGCGGCTGGCGCTATCGCTGATCGATAAAAAAGCGGGGGCGCAATCGATGCGCCCCCGCTTTTTTTGGGCAGCGAATGCCGCCGATCAGCCGAAGCTGACGGTCGTCCGCTGGCGGCGACGCATCGCACCGCCGAGCAGGCCGAAGCCGCTGAGCATCATCGCCCACGAGGCCGGCTCGGGCACGCCGCTGGTGATCGTGCACGACGGACCGGTGCAGCTGATCGTGCCATTCTTCACGAAGATCGATTCGACGTTGCCGGTGTTGGTCTCGGCAACCTGATACGCACTCGACAGACCACCCGTGCCGGGGGTGGGGAAGTAATTGTGAGTGGGATCGCCATTTTCGGCGACCAGGCCGGCCGCCGTGCCTTCGGCGGTCTCGACGAAGCCGCTGGATGGCGGACTGCCGCCGCCGTTCACCGCCGCTTCGGGAACATAGGCATAGCCCAGCGGATCGTCGGCCGCAGCCATTCCGAGAATGCCGCCGCCGGCGTTGAAGAAGGCACTGATCGCAGTGGCATGCGCCGAGATTGCAGCCACATCCGACGCGCGGAGATCGCAGCCGCCGCAATCGATATCCGACGCGATCGCGATCGCCGAATATTTGGTGACATCGAACATGGCGTCGGTGATCGATGTCGTCGCCGGATCCACCAGAGTGTAACTCACACCCAGCGTCGTCAGATCGCTCCCGAATTCGTAGCTATAGCCCGAAGCGGTGCTGTCGAAGAGCAGCACGGGAAGTGAAGACCCGTTCCGCACGAAGCTCAGCTCGGAAACCAGGGCGGTCTGCGCCGCGCTCGATCCAAAGTACATGTGCAAATCGGCATCGTGGCCGGTCAGGAATATGTTGCCCCCGGCTTCCGCAGGAACCGCGCTCAGACATGCGACCGCGAGCGCTGCTCCAGTGAGCAGCGCGAATTTCTTCGCCATCTAGGTATCCCCCCAAGAATCGACCATGACTCACCATGAGTCGGAAAATTTATCTGCCTTTTCCGCAAGATGATCAACATCAATATCGTAGGATAATCTTGGGATATCCATGTTGTCACCTTGGCCAAAACTTTAGCCACGGATCGGTCGCGCCATTTTTGGGGGTTTTCCGGGAGTTTTCGATCAGCGCCGCGATGGCCGGCGCGGCGGGGGCGGGTGCGATAAAACTGCAATTGTTAACCATCGGAACTGCTGCGAAAATCCGGTCGCCAAGGGTCGTGCCCGACGACCGGAACGGTTCGATCACACTGCAGTCCGGATCGGCCGGCGGCCTACTCCGCGGCGGCCAGTGCGTAGCGGCGGCAATGTTCGAGATAGGCGGCCTCGTGCTGCCCGGCGAGCGCGACCACGCTTTCCCACAGCCACGACGGGGCATCGATCTCGTCCTTGCGGCTGCGGTTCAATTCGACGCGCCACGTGCGCCGGTCGTCGGCGCCCATCTGGCGGGCATGCGCCTTGCCGACCACGAATGCGAGATAATGGGCTGCCTTGATCGCCTGCTCGGTGCTGAACTGATCGACCTCCAGCTTCAGATCCTGCGGCATCAACTCGCGCACGAACACCGATGCGTCGAGGACGCGCGACGCCGCGATCCGCTCGCCAAGATAGGGGGACAGCGCGCGCGCCGCCGCGACGACGCGCTCCGCCTGATCCTGCGGCATCGTCGCGCCACGGGCGGGCGGCGCGATCGGCGCCACCGCTTGCTTGATGTCGACCAGCGCATATTCGCGGTCGCCGGATTCGTCGCGCATCTCGGCGATCGCGGCGACGCGGGTGAGGCCCAACGAGCTGCAGCCCTTCATCCAATAAGCCGCGTCGACCATGCGCACGCGCTGTTCATCCTCCCGATGGCGCAGCGAGAGGATCATGTGCGACACCGCGGCATCATCGAAGATGGCTTCGATCGCTTCATATTCGTCGGCCTCCAGCCGCCAGAATCGCTTGCCGAGCGGGATCGACGGATCGACGTCTTCCAGTCGCTCCTTGGCCAGGTGGCGCCAGCGGCGCCCCAGCGCGCGCCGCTTGACCGTCCTCACCGCATCCGGTTCCGGGCCGGTGTCGCCGCTCGTGGGATCGGCCATCGCGGCTTCATAGCCGACCACCATCTGCTCGATCATGCGCGCGGTGGTGACGCCGGGCAGGTCCGATCCTCGCGCGGCGGTCGCGAGCGAGAGGCCGAGGCGGATCAAATCGTGCAGCGGGTTGCCGATCACCGCCTGATCCAGATCGCGGATCTGGATCTCGACCTTGCCATTGCCGTTGGCGATGGGGCCGAGATTGCCCAGATGGCAGTCCCCGCAGATCCAGATTGCCGGCCCTTCGGGCAGTCGTCGTGCCGCCGGCGCGTCTGCGAGCCACTCGTAGAATTTTGCCGTGTTGCCGCGCACATAAGCGTGGGCGGAGCGCGCCATCTTCAGCGTGCGCTTGCCCTGCAGCAGATCGGCTCGCTCGCTCGGGCTCGGGCTCTTTCCCACACGTCGCTCCTAAAGATTGGCCAGCGAGCGCGTGCGGCACGCTTTGGTTCCGGAATGCGGGTTACGGACCTTTCCGAACGCAGTCGGCCACCACCGGCGTCAGGTGCGGGCGGCGCGCACGAATTCGTCGATCAGCGCCCGATGGAGCGGCAGATCCGCCACGGCATGCTCGCCGAAGGCGCGGATGCGAGCGAACAGCCGCTCCGCTTCCTCGCCCAACGGATATTCGTCCCGCCCGCGCGCCAGTTCGGTGCGGAAGCGCATTCCGTAGAGGATATATTGATAGTTGAAGAAGGCGAAGCTCTCCAGATCGAGGGTGAAGTCGAAGCGGTTGGGCGGCCGATAGCGCCATTGCGCGAGAAGCTCGGCGAGCGCGGGCGGGATGGACGTCGGATCAGCATGGTCCCGCCAGAACGACTCGGGGCGCTGGCTCAGGCAATAATGGAGCTTGAGGAAATTGACGATCGTCTCGAACCGCCCGCTCATCAGGCGATTGTAGCGCGCGGATGGCCCGTCGATCGGCCCGTTGTGCGGGAAGAGCTCGGCGATCATCGCCACCGCCGCTTCGATCAGCACCAGCCCGGTCGATTCGAGCGGCTCGAGGAAACCGGCGGCCAGGCCGACCGCGACGCAATTTCCGATCCAGCTCCGCGCCCGATAGCCGGGCTCGAACGAAAGGATCCTCGGTTCGATCGGGACGTCGCGGCCGACATAGGCTTGCAGGATATCGCTCGCGCGATCGTCGGACAGATGCATGCTCGAATAGACCGTGCCGATCCCGCGCGCGCCCGCCAGCCCGATATCCCATGTCCAGCCGGCCTCGTGCGCGGTGGCGATCGTCACACTCTCCAGCGGGGCGTCCGGGCGCGCGTACGGCACCTTGCAGGCGACCGCACGATCGACGAACAGATGCTCCCGGACGGAGTGAAGCGGCTCGCCCAGCGCGCCGCCGATCAACCCGGCGCGCAGCCCGGTGCAGTCGACGAAGAGGTCGGCGGTCAACCGCCCGTGCGCGCGCGTCGCAACATGGTCGATCTGCCCATCGGCGGTGAGCGCGACTGCATCGAAGGTGTCGGCGATATGCCGCACGCCGAGCTCGACCGCGCGCTCCGCCAGCACCTCGCCGAGGCGATGCGCGTCGAAATGGTAGGCGTAGCTCAGCGGGCCGCCGAACGCCTCCTCGCCGAGGCGCTTGGGGCCGCGGCGACCCTCCGCCACGCGATTCTGGATGGTCACCGCCTCGGCGAAAGGCGGCCGCGTGGCTTCGTCCTGCAGCAGCCAATACGGCACCAGCCCGGCGCCGTCGGCATAAAGCGGTGCCTCGAACGGGTGGAGGTATGAGTGGCGGCCGCCGTCGTGCGGTGCGTGTAGCCAGTCGTTGAAGCGGATGCCCTGTTTGAACGTCGCCGTGGTCGCCCGCACGAAACGCGCCTCGTCGATGCCGAGAAACTGTAAAGTGGCGCGAATAGTGGGGAAGGCGCCTTCGCCGACGCCGATCGTGCCGATTTCAGGCGATTCCAGCACGGCGATGTCGAGGTGGGGATTGCGGCCGAGCGCAAGGAACCGCGCGAGATAGGCGGCAGTCAGCCACCCGGCGGTGCCGCCGCCGACGATCAGGATCGAGCGTTTCTCGGCCATCAGCCCCTCACGAACAGGTTTTTAAGCCATGCGGGCCCGGCGCGCGAGGCCTGTCGCCAGTCAGCATCCTCTTCCTCCACCGGCGGTTCGAACCCCCAGGGGTTGAGCAGCTTTACCCGCCCGATCCTGAATGCGGCCACGTTGCGTGTCACCAGCGTCAGGCCATGCTCAAGCGCGGTGGCCGCGATCAGCGCATCGCGCGGATCGGAATAGCCGAGCTTCGCGCGGCGGCGCACCACGGCTGCATCGACCGGCAGGATGCGGCCTTCGAAGGCGGGAATCACCTGATTGCCCAGCCATGCCTCTGCGGCCTCGCCGGCGGCGCGGTCCTTGCGCGCGAGCTCCGCGACCGCCGACTGAAGTTCGAGCAGGCTGATCGCCGACATGAACAGCCGCTCGCGCCCCACACCTGCGCCCCAGCGTGTGAGGCCGGCGTCGGTCTGCCCCGCTTTGGCCTTGCGCAGTTCGGCAAGGACGAAAGTGTCGAGCAGGTACATCAGTCGAGCGTCCCCCCGCGTGCCCACGTCGCGTCGGCCGGCCGCGCCTCGACCTCGAAATTGGCCGACGCTGCGAGCAGTTCGACCACCGATTCGGTATCGCCGCTCAGCCGTCGGAAGGCGTCGATGCTGAGGAGCACGTGCGTCGGCCTGCCGCGATCGGTGACGAACACCGGCTCGATTCGCGCTGCGCGCTTTGCCCGGCTGACGTCCTGATTGAACTCGCGGCTGCTGATCAGTCTCATCCGGCCCCCCGCTCCCGTGGGTACATACCTACTTTGCACATGTGATTGCTGTAGGTACGTGGCTACGTTGTAGCGCCCCGGCAACAGAAGCGCCAGAGCCGCAAGAAATCCGCTTGCCGGCGAAAATGCGTGCTTGCGAAGCCGGATCGCGACCCGGCAGGCTTGCTACATCGGAGCGTGAGAAGCGCCCGCACGAGGGGAGCGATGATGGACGGCAGCCTGATGAACAGCGTTGCGACGACGGTGAGTGGCCTGCTTTCCGCGCACGGCGCGGCGGTGCCGGCCGTGGCGAAAAGCTATGCGCCCGGCGACTACAGCATCCACTTCTTCCTCCAGCTCGGCATCATCATCCTCACCTGCCGCATCGTCGGATGGCTGGGGCAGAAATTGCTCGGGCAGCCGCAGGTGGTGGGCGAGATGATCGCGGGGGTCGTGCTCGGCCCCTCACTGCTCGGGCTGCTCTGGCCGGACGCGCAGGGCGCGCTGTTTCCGAAGGAGACCAAGAACGTCCTCTACGCCGGTTCGCAACTGGGCGTCGCGCTCTACATGTTCATCGTCGGGCTGACGCTTCGCCTCGATCACTTCAAGGCGAAGGGGCCCAGCGCGGCGGCGGTCTCCGCGTCGGGCGTGATAGCGCCATTCCTGATCGCGGCGCTCATCACGCCCTTCCTGCTCGGCGTCCCCGGGCTGTTCGCGCCGACGATCGGCCGCGGCAGCGCGACCCTGTTCATGGGCGCCTGCATCGCGCTCACCGCCTTCCCGATGCTCGCGCGCATCATCAACGAGCGCGGACTGTCGGGCAGCGCGCTGGGTACATTGTCGCTGACCGCGGGCGCGTTCGACGATGCCGCATCGTGGTGCGTGCTGGCGGTCGTGCTCGCGACCTTCGGCGGCGGCCCCGGCGTCGCGATCGTCGCGATCGGCGGTGCGATCCTCTATTTCGCCTTCCTGCTGGCCTTCGGTCGCCGTCTGCTGGCGCCGCTCGGTCGTGCGGTCGAGGCACGTGGCGAGATGAGCCATACCGTCCTCGCGATCACGCTGGTGCTGTTCTGCCTGTCGGCCTTCTTCATGGACGCGATCGGCATCCACGGCATCTTCGGCGGTTTCATCATCGGCGTGTTCATGCCGCGCGGCCTGTTCGTGGCCGAGATACGGCGCAAGGTCGAGCCGCTCGCGGTGGTGATGCTGCTGCCGATGTTCTTCACCTATTCGGGCCTGAACACCCGCATGGACATGGTCAATTCGGGCGCGCTGCTGCTGATCGCGCTCGGCATCCTGGTCGCCTCGATCGCGGCGAAGTTCGGCGCCTGCTACCTCGCTGCGCGCGCGATGGGCGAGGATAACCGCACCGCGCTCGGCATCGGCGCGCTGATGAATTCGCGCGGGCTGATGGAGCTCATCATCATCAACATCGGCCTGCAGAAGGGCATCATCGGGCCGACATTGTTCTCGATGCTGGTGCTGATGGCGATCGTCACCACGGTGATGGCGACGCCGCTGTTCGAGCTCGTCTACGGCCGCAAGGCCCGCGCGCGGGGCGAACTCGGCCCGGTTCCCGCCACGCAGCCCGCCCCCGCGGTCTAGCCTTCTCCCCCTGGGCCCCGGCCGCGGCCGGGGCCCCGTTTACCGGGAAATGCACGGATGAAGTCGCTCGCCCTGCTGGCGGCGGCCCTGGTCTCCGGCGCGGCCACCGCGCAGGACCTTGCCGTCACGCCTTTGCTCAATGCACGCCTGCGATACGAGGAGGTGTCGCAGAATGCTCTACCCGATATCGCCCACGCGCTGACCCTGCGCGTGCGGCCGGGGGTCCAGCTTTCGGAGGGCGGCTGGTCCGCGCTCGTCGAGGGCGAGGCGACCGCCGCGATCGACACCGGCTACAATGACGGGACGAACGGCAAGACGCATTACGCGCTGATCGCCGATCCCCGTAATGCAGAGTTGAACCGCGCGCAGATCCGCTATGCGGCGCCGGGCTTTAGCGTGACCGCCGGTCGCCAGTTGATCGAGCTTACCGACCAGCGATTCGTCGGATCGTCGAGCTTCCGCCAGAATCAGCAGACATTCGATGCCGTGCGGGCCCAGATCGGCACCTCGCGCGGATTAAGTGCCGACTTGGCCTTTGCCTGGAGCGACCGCACGGTGAACGGCATCCACGGCACGGGTGCCCGCCAGCAGGCCGTGAGCGGGGATAACGTCTTCGCGTTAGCCAGTTACGGCGCGGCGATCGGCACGCTGACCGGCTTCGCCTATCTCGTCGATCAGGACGAGGCTGCGGTTCAGGGCTATCGGCTGTCCAGTCAGACCTACGGCATCCGCTTCGCCGGCAACCGGAAAGCGGGAAAGCTTCGGCTCGGTTATGCGGCAAGCTGGGCGAACCAGAGCGACTATCACCGCAATCCAAACCGTTATTCAGCCGACTATTGGCTGCTGGAAGGGTCGGTCGCCTTGTCGGCGGCGAGCGCGAAGCTGGGCTATGAGGTGCTCGGCGCCGATAAAGGTATCGCCCTGACGAGTGTGCAGACGCCGCTCGCCTCGCTGTTCCCGTTTCAGGGCTGGGCGGACAAGCTCACCACCACGCCGCCGAACGGGATACGCGATGTCTACGCGACGCTCGGCTACGGCTGGAAGACGCTGGGCTGGGCGGACGCGTTCGACCTGCAGGCGACCTATCATCGCTTCGACAGCGACCGGCTGAGCCAGCATTATGGCAATGAGTGGGATTTGCTCGGCACGATCAAGCGCCGGCGCACGTCCGTCTCGGTCCGCTATGCCCGTTACGTCGCCGACGCGTTCGCCACCGACACCAGCAAATTCTGGCTGTCGGTCGAATGGGCGATGTGACGAGCCGACCGACTAGAGCGTGCCCATCACCTGCCGCGCGAAGCGCTCCATTTCCTCGGCCTGCGGGCTCATCTGGAGCAGCAGCAGGTCGAGCCCGGCCGCCTGATATTCGGCGATGCGCTCCTTTAGCTGCTCGGGCGTGCCGACGAGGTTCGGGCGCAGGCCGCGATTCGACACCGAATATTCCTGCAGCTTCAACTCGCGTTCCAACTGCGTACCCGACAGCCACTGGTCGAAATTGTCGTAGCCGGACGGCAGGTCGGTGACGGTGGTGATCCGCTCCAGCTCGCGCTTCGCCTCTGCCTCGCTGTCGCGGACGATCGCATAGGCCGCCATGCCGAATGTCATCGGCGCGCCGCCGGCCTCCCCGCGCCGTCGCCGCATGTCGGCGATCTTCGGCGCGACCGCGTCGACGGGGTCGCCGTGCATCACATAGGCATCGCACTGCGCGGCGATCATCTGCTTGGCCTTCTCGCTCTCGCCGCCGGCATAGACGATCGGGCGCGCGACCGGCTTCGGCGCGCAGATGGCGTTCTCGGTCGTGTAGAACTCGCCGGCGAAGCTGAAGCGCTCCTCGGTCCACAACCCGTCGACCACCTGCAGCCACTCGGCGGTGCGGGCATAGCGATCGTCGTGCTGGTCGAACTGCAGCCCATATTGCCGCGCCTCGTCCGCCCACCAGGACGAGACGACGTTGAGCGACAGCCGCCCGTTGGCGATGCGATCGATGTTGGCAGCCGCCTTGGCGAACAATGCCGGATGGTGGAAGTTCGGGCGCACGGCGACCATCAGCTCCAGGCGTTCGGTCACGGCGGCGAGTGCGGCGGCGGTCGACCAGGCATCGAGCGCGGGCTGCTCGATGCCCTTGATATCGTTGAGATTGAGTTCGGCGATCAGCGTCAAATCGTAGCCCCAGCGCTCGGCAGTCTGCGTCAGGCGCTTGGCATAGTCCCAGCTCGCTTCCATGCCCTCGTCGGGCACGTTGCGCAGCCAGCCGCCGAAGACGGGCATCCAAAAACCGTAGCGCATCAACGCGTCTCCCCGATCCAGCCGAGCAGCCGATCGACCAGCCGCTCGTGCGGATCCCAGCCGAGCACGTCGAGCGGCCGCGCCACGAAATTGGAGAGCGCGTTGATGTCGTAGAAGCGGGCGATGCCGTCGCGATCGTCGATCATTACCTCGATGCCGCCGAGATCGAGGTGAGCCGCGCGTGCGATCGCCTCCGCCGCATCGCGCAGGGCGGCGGGTGGCTCGGCCGCCCGCATCGTGATCGCGCTGCCGGGAACCTGGCAGGCGTCGGCCGGGCAGAGATCGAACGCGCCGCCCCCGGCGATATCGATGGCATAAAGATAGGCGCGGTCGAGCGTCTCGATCCGCGTGATCGTACCATCACGGGCGGGCACATAATCCTGGACGAGCAGGACGCCGTCGATGCTGGTGGGCAGGCCGCCGTCGGCGATCGCGGCGCGCAGCTCGTCGCGCGAGTCGAAGCGGACGATGCCGGCGCCGGCGCCGCCGATATTGGCCTTCACGACCAAGGGGAAACCGACCGCGTCGGCCGCCGCCGCGACGTCGGCCGCGCGATGGACCACGCGGGTCGCCGGAATGGCGAGGCCGAGCCCCGCCAGCAGTGAAAGCTGGCGCGCCTTCGACGTGTCGATCGCGAGCGCCGGCGATCCATTGACCACGCGCGCGCCGGCCCGTTCCCAATGGGAAAGCAGCGCGCCGGTCCAAAAGATCGGATGCTCGGCATCACGCAGGAAGGCGGACATCGCCATGCGGTTGAGCACCAGCGGCGCGGGTGCGTACCCGTCCGCCGGGTCGAAGTCGCCTTCGGAACGCAGCGCGCGATAATTGACGCCGCGCCGGTCGAGCGCGTCGAACAAAGGCACGAACCAGGCGGGATGCTCGAAGAGGATGGCGAGGTCGGTCACGCGCGAAGCGTCTCCATGGGCGAAGAATCGGAAGGCATTGGCATGTCTAGCGGGCTCTGTCGGCGAAGGTCGAGAGCAAGGCGGCTCGTGCGTCCCGGCGCACAAGGCTAAAGCGGACGCGTAGGATGGAAAGGCAGTATGTTGACGATGATGGTTCGCCGATGAGGATGGCATGAACGAGGCCGACCACGAGGCGAAGGCGGCCTGCACCCGTTTCCTGTCGCATCACCTGCCCGTCGCTCCGCGCGCGATGCTGGAGCGACTGGCGGCGCATGACACCGCCGAACTGCGCGCGGACGTCTATGGCGAGGGCGGCGCGATCGGTTTGCTCGAACGCCGCGCGGTCGAAATGCTGGGCAAGCCGAGCGGACGCTTCTTCATCAAAGGCGTCACGGCGCAACTGAGCGTGCTGAGCGCCTATGCCGAGGCGCGCGGCACCCGCAACGTGGTGGTCCATCCACTCAGCCATCTGGATCATGACGAGGCCAATGCGATGGAGCGGGTCGGGCATTTGAACGCGATCCGGCTCGGCCGCCACGCACCGTTCGGGGTGGAAGATCTCCAGCGTATCGCCGATCCGCTGGCGGCGGTCGTGGTCGAGCTGCCGTTGCGGCGCGCGGGCTACCTCCTGCCGGATTTCGACGCGCTGGTGGCGATTGCGGACTGGTGCCGTGCGGCCGACGTCCCGCTCCACTTCGACGGCGCGCGGCTATGGGAGGCGGCGGCCGGCTACGGCGTTTCGCCCGCACGGCTGGCGAGCCTCGCCGACAGCATCTACGTGTCGTTCTACAAGGGATTGGGCGGTCTCGGCGGCGCGCTGGTGGCCGGATCGGGCGCGTTCGTCGCGTCGCTCGCGGCGTGGAAGACGCGCTACGGCGGTGACCTTTACACCGCTTACCCGCAGGCCATTTCCGCCTTGATCGGGCTGGACACGCAATTGCCGCGCATGGTCGACTATGTCGCGCGAGCGCGTGCCTTGGCGAGCCGGCTCGGCACGGTGCCGGGGATCATCCTGCAACCCGCAGTGCCGCACACCAACGCCTTCCAGATCTGGATGCGCGGCGATCCGGCGGCGCTGGCCGAGCGCAACCGGTCGTTCGCGCACGATCACAGGGTCTGGCTGTTCGGCGGCTTCCAGCCGACCGCGCTCGCCGGCCATTGCATGGCGGAAATCGCGATCGGCGACGGCTCCGACCATGTTTCGATCGACGAGGCTGCGGACTGGGTCGAAGCCTTCCTCGCATGATCGACGATGGGGATTGCGGAGCGGACAGGATGTGCCCAGTCTCGCGGGCATGAAATATCCGCTCGTTGCCCTGCTGCTGATCGCCGCCGCTCCCGCTCCCGCTCCAAACCCTGATCCGGCCGCCCTGCGCGCCAGCGTCACAACATTGGTCGGGTTTGGCACGCGCCACACCTTGTCGACGACGACCGATCCGAAGCGCGGCATCGGCGCTGCCCGGCGCTGGGTCGCGGGCCGCTTCGAGGAGATCGGCGCGGCCTGCGGGCATTGCCTTGCGATCGAGACGGTCGGGGCCACCATGTCGGGCCCACGCGCGCCGGCCGGCGTGCGGATCGAGGACGTCGTGGCGGTGCAGAAGGGGACGGGCGATCCGGATCGTGTCGTGATCGTGCAGGCGCATATCGACAGCCGCGTCAACGACGTGATGGACGCGACGACCGACGCGCCCGGCGCGAACGACGATGCCTCGGGCGTTGCCTTGGTGATCGAGGCGGCGCGATTGCTGTCGAAGGAGAAGTTTCCGGCGACGATCGTCTATGCGGCGCTGTCGGGCGAGGAGCAGGGTCTGTGGGGCGGCAAGTTGCTGGCCGACACTGCCAAGGCGCGCGGCTGGAAGGTGGCCGCGGTGCTCAACAACGACATCGTCGGCAACACCCACGGCATCGGCGGCGAGCATGTCGACCATGTCGTGCGCGTCTTCAGCGAGGGCATCGAGGGGTCCGCTGACCCTGCTGGCATCAAGCAGCAGCGCGCGATCGGCGGCGAGGATGATTCACCGTCGCGTGCGCTCGCCAAGGCGATCGTCGCAGTCGCGGCCGAGCATAAGGCGATCGGGCTGGACGTCATCGCGGTTCGCCGGCCGGACCGGTTCCAGCGCGGCGGCGACCACATCCCCTTCCTCGAAGCGGGCTACCCCGCGGTGCGCTTCACCGAGGCGACCGAGAATTACGATCGCCAGCACCAATTGGTCCGTACCGATCATGGGCGGCTTTACGGCGATACGGTCGCGTTCGTCGATTTCCCCTATCTGGCGAAGGTGACCGCGCTCAACGTCGCGACGGCGCGTCGGCTGGCGAGCGCACCAGCCGCGCCCACCGGCGTCACGATCAACGGCGCACTGGCCGACGATACCCGCGTCGCATGGGCGGCCGTACCGGGGGCAAGCGGCTATCGCGTGCGGTGGCGGCGGGCGGATGGCTTCGCGTGGACCGAGCAGCGCGATGTGCCCGCATCGGCGACCTCGCTCGACCTCGTCGGGGTGAACATCGACGATCACCTGTTCGGCGTGGCGGCGCTCAACGGGGGTGCGGAAAGCCTGGTCACATTTGCGGGCGTGCCGCCGCGCCCGGCGCCGGGCGCGGTCAAATAGGTCAGCGCTTCCGGCGGGCGGACCCGACCAGCAGTGACGTCGAGAGCAGGATCGTCGATACCAGCACGGCCACGGCCAGCAGGCCGCCGGCCGTCATCGTCGCGCCGGCGTCGAACGTCACCTTGTTGCCGAACCGCAGCGAGACATCCGCGCGCTGGGCGCCGTTCGCCGCCGCATCGAGCCGTGATCGAAGATCGTTTGCCACTGTCCGCCGGTGCCGATTTCAGAGCGCGTTTCGCCTGGCATCATACAAGCCGACGTGGGATCTTGCCAGCGGCCGGCGCCCTTTCAGGTCCGTGCGCGCCTCAAAAGGTCGATCGCGCGCCACGCATCGCCGCTGCCGATCACCTCGAAGCGCTTTCCCTTCAGTTCGTTGAAGTTCACGAAGAAGCGGCCAAGATGTTCGACGAAGGGTTGGCCGAGATCGTCGATGCTCGCCGCGTCGCGATAGTTGATCGACAGCGACGTTCGCGCGACCAGCCGGTCGTTGCGCACCGTGACGCCCCGTTCGGTCTGCTCGGCCTCGATCACGCCCAACAATTTGACCATGACGACGCATCCCGGAGCGCTCGGTTCGTCGCCGATCACGAGGATGTCGAGCGGGTCGCCATCCTCCGCAAGGGTGCCCGGAATGAAGTCGAAATCGAGCGGAAAGCTCATTCCCGCCGGGAGCAGCCCCGCCAGTTCCAGCGCTTCGAGCTCCGGATTGTAGGTATATTTGGATCGGCTGCCCTTGGGCGTTTCGATCACGACACGGCAGGTCTGCTCGACGTCGTCGAGACGCGGGTCGATCTGCGCGAGGTTCGCCATGTCCGCTCCGTCTATGGATCGGCACAACCGGCCAGAGGCGACCCGCGTTCCGCGGCTCGATCGAGCGACCGCAGCATGACCGCTTGATTTCCCGGCTTCCGCGATGCCAGGGCATGTCATGCTCCCTCACATTCGCGCCATGGTCGCTGCGGCCGCTCATGCCTTGATAATCGGCAGGAAGGTCGCCGGCATCTACGATCACGCGGCCGGCCGGCATTTGCGGATCGCTGCGGAATCTCAGGGGATCCACCTGCAGGGCTTCGACGGCGACCGTCAGGCGAAATTTGGCGGTTCGCTGCCCGAGCTCTACGACGCTGGCGACCGCAGCTTCGTGTCGATGGAGATCGACGGCGCCACGGCGCGCGGTCATGATCGAGGCTCGTCGAGCGCCTATTCGGCCGACGTGACCGATCGGCAGGTGCAATTGTACGATTATGGCGAACGCGCATGGTTCGCGTTCGACGTCCAGGTCGCCTGATCAGGCGCGTGCTTCCGATCGTGGCGGCACGGTATCGAGATACGTTTTCATCCTGGCCAATCCGTTTTCGGTGAGTTGCGCATAAAGCTGCCGCTCGTCGAACGGGTCCGGAAGCAGCTTGACCAATCCGCGCCGTTCGAGATGACGGATCCAGCGGATCGCCGTGTCGCTCGGGACGGCGGCGGCCGCGCAGCAATTGCTTACGGGCACGCTCCGGCCGGCTTTGTACGTGCCGAGAAGATCGAGCATCATGTCCCAGGCGGGCTCGCCAAAGATGCTCGGATCGAAATGATCCGCGCGGCGACGGCGATCGTCGAACAAGGTTCGTGCCTCCGCCGGATAGTCCAGTGGAGCGCGGTGCGCATCCCGCTCCAGAAGCTGTCGCATGGCGCTGGTTTGCTCGCTTATCCGCGCCAGCTCCTGCGCCAGTTCCGCCGTCAGGCGCTGCGCGCGTTCGACCGCGCTCTCCTGTCTGCTCATGGTCCCTCCTGACACGAACCGACCCATCATTCCGCAGTCCGCGCAGAAATGCCAGAGCCCGCTCGCGCGTATCGCTCAGGCCGCCCGCTCTGCCGACGTCCGCAATGCCGCGACGATCGGGGGCAGCAGGAAGCGCGCGATCCGCTCGATCGCGCGCGCATTGGGGTGGAGACGGTCGGCGAGTACCATGTCCGGATGCCCGAGCACGCCGGGCGGAAAGAATCCGCAGGTCGGCACGCGATGCTTGGCGGCGATCTGTTCGTAGATGCCGAGATAGTTTCCGGCGAAACCGGCAAGCAGCGGCGGCGGCTCGAACGTCGCGAGCAGCACGGTAATGCCGCAGCGGCCGATCTCCTCGACGATCAGGTCCAGATTGGCGCGGGTGCGGGCAGGGGGCGTGCCGCGCAGCAGATCGTTGGCGCCAAGCGCCACCAGCGCCAGATCGGGCCTGCTGGTCAGGCTCGCCAGGACACGCGGCAGGCGCTGCAGCGCATCCGACGTGGTATTGCCGGAAACGCCGGCATTGTGCACGCGGGCATCCGGCCACTCGTCCCGAAGCAAGGCCTGCAGGCGCGCCGTCAGCCCTTCATGCGTAGCCAGACCATAGCCGGCAGTCAGGCTGTCGCCGAGGGCGAGGAGGAAGGGCGCCCGCTGGCAGGACGATCGTGCGGTGTTCACCGATCCTATCTAGGAAGCGGCGGCCGCTTTGGCATCGGGCGGCGCGTCGCCGCCCGCGCCGCTTCGGCGTTCCAGCAGGTCGGTCAGCCGATCCTCGATCCAGTCGGCGAGCGCCTCGACGTGGCTCGCAGCCTCCTGGCCCAGTTCGGTGAGCGTATATTCGACGTGCGGCGGCACGACGGGATAGCTCTTGCGCAGGACGATGCCGTCCCCTTCCAATTGCTGCAACGTCTGCGCGAGCATGCGTTCGCTGACGCCGTTCACCCTGCGCCGCAATTCGCTGAAGCGGAGCGTGCCGGGCCGCAGCGCGATCAGCGTCAGCACGCCCCAGCTGCTGGTGACGTGCTTCAGGTTACCGCGCGAGGGGCAATGCGGTTCGAACACGTCGCCGCGCTCGATCCGATCGGCGATGCGGGTGGAGGTGCGCTCCAGCATCATACTTACCTTCTTGTGCGTACTTACGTTGCGTAAGTTAGCCGACTATCTGGCGCTCCGCCATCATCAACGGAGCATCTCATGTACGCAGTCACCGGAGCATCGGGCCAGCTTGGCCGCCTCGTCCTCGACGGGCTTCTCGAAACGGTCGAACCGGACAAGATCATGGCGCTGGTGCGCGATCCGGCCAAGCTCGCCGAAATTGCCCAGCGTGGGGTGATCGTCCGCGCGTTCGATTATGATGCGCCCGAGACGCTGGCTCCAGCGCTCGATGGCGTGGAGCGGCTGCTGCTGATCTCGTCCAATGATGTCGGCCGGCGCGAGGTCCAGCATCGCGCCGTGATCGATGCCGCCGTCGCGGCGGGTGTCGGCTTCGTCGCCTACACGAGCATCCTTCATGCAGACCGCAATCCGCTCGATCTCGCGGTCGAGCATCGCGCGACCGAAGCCGTGATCGCGCATAGCGGCGTGACATACGCGTTGCTGCGCAACGGCTGGTACACCGAGAATTACACGATGAGCGCGAAGGCCGAGGTCGCGCACGGCGCCGTGATCGGCAGCGCCGGCGAGGGCCGGATATCGGCGGCGACCCGCGCGGATTATGCCGCGGCCGCGGTGGCCGTGCTGGCCGGCGGGATCGACGCGAGCCGCACCTACGAGCTGGCCGGTGACGATGCCTTCACGCTCGCCGATTATGCGGCCACCCTCGCCGAGGTGAGCGGAAAGCCGATGAATTACGTCGACATGCCGGAGGCGGCGTTGCGCGCAGCGCTGGAGGGAATGGGGCTGCCGGCGCCGTGGCCCGCCGTCCTCGCCGAGACCAGTGCGAAGACCGCGCAGGACGTGCTGTTCGACGATGGCCACGCGCTCAGCGGGCTCATCGGCCGCCCCGCCACGCCGCTGATCGATGCCGTGAAGGCGGCGCTCGCCGGCTAGGGCGGGCCGGGCCTGCGGCTTCGGGGATGCCACCCGATATCCCCGCCTGCCTAGATCGCAAAGGTACTGAACGAGTCCGCCGGCAGGGTCGCCTGGATCTGCTTCGTGCCGACGCCGATCGTCAGCGGCATGGGTTCGCTCAGCGGATTGTGGACCAGCACGATGGTCGAGCCGTCGGGGTTCTGGAAAGCCAGCGCATCGTCATAGCCGGTCCAGCTGACCGCCTCGATCCGCACCGCGCCCTCCCGCACGAAATGGCTGAGGTGTTTCAGCAGCCAATATTCGTGGTTGAAGCGCCACGCGCCGCTCTTCTGGTTGACCGTGACGAGCGAATTCTGCGCCCATCCCCAGCGGCTGACGCCGCCTTCCGCCAGCGCGATATTCCAGTAATCGTAGCCGGTCGCGCCGTTGCGCAGATACTGCTTCATCAGCGACCAGGTGTAGCGGCAATAGCGCCAGTCGTTCCGGCCATCGCCGCATTCCTGCTCGGACTGGTAGAGGCGCAATTTGGGGTGATCGTGATGGATTGCCGCGATCGCGCCCTTGCCGGCCCATTGCGCGCCCACACCCTTCACGAATGGTGCGGCCGCCGGATCGTCGAGCACGGTCTGCAGCAGCCCGTCATTCGCGCGTTCGAGCGTGCCGAAGAAGATTTCCACGCCGCGCTTGCCCATCTCCCGCCCGAGATAGGGGATGAACGTCGCCAGCCCCTGCGCCGTCCAGCAGCAGCTCGGGAAAGGCTGGGCGGAATTGAACTCGTTCTGCGGCATCACCATCCCGATGCGGATCCCCTTGGCCGCATAGGCATCGACGAAGCGCCCGAAATAGCGCGCATAGGCGTCGAGATAGCGCGGCTCGAGGATGAACATGTCCGTGCCCTCGTGCCCGATCTGGTCGGGCCGCAGGCCGTTGGCGGGCCAGCCCGGCCGGTTGGGGACGGAGGCATAATGGCCGTTCCGCTTCATCCACGTCGGCGGGCTCCACGGCGACGCCCACAGCCGCAGCTTCGGCTGATGGCGGAGCGCGGCGGCGATGAACGGCACGAGGCTGGTCTCGTCGTTCGCGATCGAGAAATGGTCGAGTGCGAAATCGCCGCGCGTCTCGTCATAGGAATACCAGTCGCGCGAGAAATCGTTGGCGCCGACCGGCATGCGGCACAAATTGAACCGCGCGCCATCGGGGCCGAACAATTCCGTCATGATCGCCGCGCGCTCGGGCGGTGCCACACGCTGAAGCGCGTCCCATCCGAGTTCGTTGAAGCAGGCGCCGAAGCCCTCGATCGTCTGCGCGCGGGCCTGCGCGTCGACGTTGATGTCGGCCGGCTCGGTGGTGGCGGGGAGGATGGCCGCGCCTTGTCCCGGCTGCCACGCCGTGGCCTGCGTCGACACGATCCACTGCAGCGGCGACGGAGAGCGAACCTCGGACCAGCCAATGCCGGGCAATCCCGCAACCAGGCCGAATGCCGCTGCGCCGCGAACGACGGTTCGGCGATCCGGTGCGCCGGCGGTAGGGATCGTCATTGGCAGCTCTCCTGGAATCGAGCCGCCATTTGATCAGGGCTGCCGGCCGAGCGACCGGCAGCCCTGATCGCGTCAGCAGCCGTTGCGGCGATTCTGGGCTGCGTCGTGGCGCTTGTCGAGATGGCGACCGAGCAGGCCGCCGCCGATCACGCCGGCCGCAAGCCCGACCGGGCCGGCGCCCAGCGCGGCCGCGCCCAATCCGCCGGCGCCCGCGCCCGCCAGCAGGCCGGTGGTGCCCTTGCTGCGCTTGCAGCGGTAATGATAGCGGTGACTGGTGCCGTGATACACGCGCGTATCGGCGAAAGCCACGGACGGAACGGCGGTGGCCAGGGCTGCGGCGATAAGCGCGGACGTACGGATCATGGTTGCTCCTTGGGTGGTCGGGCGAAGGTCATGGATCGATGACGGGATGCCGAACGGCGCAGATACTCCGGCGTTCCACCACCCTTGCCGGCCGACCGTCTCGTCGTTCGACAGTGGATTGGCGTCGCCCCCGCGCCCATGATCGCACACCGAGAGTCTAAGGAGCCCGGATGACCACCCACCTGAAGATCGATTTCGTGTCGGACGTCTCCTGCCCATGGTGCGTCATCGGCCTGCGCGGCCTTGAGGAAGGGCTCGCGCGCGCGTCCGACGTGGTGGACGCGGAAATCGTCTTCCGCCCGTTCGAGCTCAATCCGGACATGCCGCCCGAGGGTCAGAATCTCGGCGAGCATATCGCGCAGAAATACGGCTCCACGCCCGAACAGTTCGCGGCGAACCGCGCGATGATCCGCGATCGGGCCGCAGCGCTGGGGTTCACGATGGCGGGCGGCGACGATCGCCGAATCTACAACACGTTCGATGCCCACCGCCTGTTGCACTGGGCCGAAACGTTGGGTCGCCAGTCGGCGCTGAAGCACGCTCTGTTTGAGCTGTATTTCACCGACGGTGGTGATCCATCGGATCGGGAGCAACTCGTCGCGACGGCGGCGGCGGTCGGCCTCGATCCCGCGCAGGCGCGGGACGTCCTGTCGACCGATCGGTATGCCGCGGAGGTTCGTGCGGCCGAACGGTTATGGCAGGGGCGGGGGATCAATGCGGTGCCGGCCGTCGTCATCAACGAGCGCTATCTGATCTCGGGCGGTCAGCCGCCCGAGGCGTTCGAGCAGGCGCTTCGAGGCATCGTCGCCGAGCTGGGATGATACCGGGTCGCAACCACCGCGACCGATCGGGAAGGGGAGGATGCATGCGGGCGATTTTCCGGATTCTGGCAATCACGCTCGTGGCTGCGCCCGGATTGGCGCGCGCAGACGGTCTACGCACCGCGCCGCCATTCGCTGACGCGCCCGAGATGACGGCGCAAGCGGGTCGCCCCAAGGGCACGATCCGCAGCTTCATCATGACCTCGGGCGAAAGCCGCATCTTTCCCGGTATCCGGCAGCTCGACAATGCGACGACGCGCCGCCGTGACGCCTATGGCAATCGCCTCGCCGCACCGGCCGAGCAGCAATCGGAGCCAGGGCGCTACCGTCGTGAGGTCTTCGTCTATATCCCGGCGGGCTATCGGCCGGGGACGGCAGCGCCGCTGATAGTGGTGCAGGATGGGCGCGATTATGCGGCGCGGGTCGCGGCGGCGCTCGACGGCCTAATCGCGCAGCATCGGGTGCCCGCCATGATCGCGGTCATGATTCAGTCGGGCGGCGGCGACGCGCAGGGGTCGGAGCGCGGGCTCGAATATGACACGATGTCGGGCCGCTATGCCGAGTTCGTGGAGCGGGAGGTGCTGCCGCGCGTGACGCAGCTCTACGGCGTCCGCTTCACCCGAAATCCCGAAGGCCGTGCGGCGATGGGCGGCAGTTCGGGCGCCGCCGCCGCCTTCTCGATGGCGTGGTTCCACCCAGAATGGTATCGCAAGGTGCTGTCTTATTCGGGCACCTTCGTGAACCAGGCATCGCCGCCGAGCCCGGATACGCCGCACGGCGCATGGGAATATCATGCGCGCCTGATCCCGCAGAGCCCGCGCAAGCCGATCCGGATCTGGATGGAGGTCGGCAGCCACGACCTGCACTGGCAGGATCCGGCGGACAGCTTCCACAATTGGCCGATGGCGAATGATCGGATGGCGGCTGCGCTCGCGGCCAAGGGTTACGATTATCGCTATGTCGTCGCCGAAGACGCCGTGCACGTCGATGGCGACGTGATCGCGCAGACGCTGCCACAGGCGCTGGCGTGGCTGTGGCGCGGGTACGTTCCCGGCTAGGCGGTTCCCTCCGCGCGTCAGAAGTGGAAACTGCTCTTCAGCCGTTCGACCACCGAGTGGATCAGCCCGTCCAGCCCCGCATCGGGATCGACCGACTGGGGCACCTGCGCCCGCGCCGGGCGTGCGCCGATCGCGCCGGCCATGAAGGTGCGCCAGACATGCGCCGGCAGGCCGCCGCCGGCGACGCCGGGCAGCGGCCGGTTGTCGTCCCGCCCGATCCAGACGGCGGTCACCAGCCCGCTGGCGAAGCCGACGAACAGTGCGTCGCGATTGTCCTGCGACGTTCCGGTCTTGCCATAGACCTGGGTGGTGAGGCCGGCGCCGCGCGCCGTGCCCGTATTCACGGCCGCCGCCAGCAGATCGAGCAGGCCGGCGCGCTCGCGGCCGTCGAATGCATGTTGCTCTTCGGTCGGATGGGCCGGGGGCAGGCCGTAGGGACGCACGGGATAGCTGCCGCGGGCGACGGCGGCATAAGCGCTGGCAAGTTCGAGCAAGGTCGTGCCTGACGTGCCGAGCGCGATTCCCGGATCCGTCTGCAGCTGGCTCTGGATGCCGAGGTCGGATGCGGCGAGCGCCACCGCCGCCGGCCCCACCTTCTGCGTGAGCCGGACCGCGGCGACGTTGCTGGATCGCGCGAAGGCCTCGCGCAGCGGGATCTCGCCGAGATAGCGCCCGTCGCTATTGTGCGGTGACCAACCACCGATGGTGACGGGGCGATCCTCCACGATGTCGTCCGGGGACATGCCCGCGCGCAATGCCGCGAGATAGACGAACAGCTTGAAGGTCGAGCCCGGCTGGCGTCGCGCCTGCGTCACGCGGTTGAAGCTGCTGGCGGCATAGTTCCGCCCGCCGACCATCGCGACCACCCGCCCGTCCGGTCGCATCGCGACGAGCGCGATCTGGGCGCCAGGCAGGCGCATCTGCGCCGTCGCCGCTTCGGCCAGATGCTGCAGGCGCGCGTCGAGCGTCGTCCGCACGATCCGCGGCGCATAGGCATCGCCCGGCGCGGTGCGGACCGCGGGGAGCACCCAGTCGCTGAAATAGGTGGCCTGTGTCGGCTCGGGCGCGGGCCTCAGGTGCAGCCGGGCCGATGCCGCGTCCGCCTGGGCGCGATCGATGAAGCCCGCTTGCCACATCGCCTGCGCCACCAGCGTTGCGCGCTCCTGCGCCCCGGCAAGGTTGGCGCTCGGCGCAAGGCGTGAGGGCGCCTTCATCAATCCCGCCAGCAGCGCCGCCTCGCCGATCGTCAGCCGTTCGGGCGGCTTGCTGAAATAATGGCGCGCGGCCGCCCGCAGCCCGTAGACATTGTCGCCGAAATAAGCGTCGGAGAGGTAGCGCGAGAGGATCTGGTCCTTGCTCAGCCACGCTTCCAGCCACAGCGCGATCAGCGCCTCCCGCACCTTGCGCAGCGCCGTCCGGTCGGAATTGAGGTAGACCAGTTTCGCGAGCTGCTGGGTGATCGTGCTGCCGCCCTCGCGCGCCTGACGATCGCGCGCATCGTGCCACGCGGCGCGGGCAAGCCCGCGCGGATCGAGCCCGTGATGCTGGTAGAAGCGCCGGTCCTCGATCGCCACGAAGGCGTTGCCGACATGGGCGGGCATCGCGCGGACATCGACGGCAGCGTCGGTGATGGCACCCTTGCGCGAGATCAGGCTGCCGTTCGCGGCCAGCAGGCTGACGCTGGGCGGAACGATCGGCCGCGCCGTGCGGGACGGCGGCGCGACCATGGCGAGCCAGGTGACCGTCACGATGCCGATCAGGATCAGTAGGGGCAGCGCCCCCATGACGATCCACCATCGGCGCGATCCATGCCGACGCGGGTCAGTCGGGCCTGGGGCTGCGGCACGAACGGGTTGCCGACGATCGAGACCGACCGGCGGGACATCGTCCAGACTTTCCCAAGGCTCGCGCAGCATTTCGGTGTATTATATGAGCATAGCACATCGGGCAAAGTCAAAATGACGCGCCCTTCCGGGCTCAGGCTTCATCGTGGCCGGATGCGAATAACCCGGCGCCAGCGCGATTTAGGTTGACCGCTTCTGCGCGAAGCTCAACGATGGCCAAAATGATAGCGCTATAATGCGTGTGGAGAGGACATCGTGCTGAAACGGATTCTGCTCGCGTCGGCGAGCATGGTTGCCTGCGTGCATACCGCCTGTGCCCAGCCGCTGAAGGTCACCCCGGCGCAGACGCTGGAGACGCAGGGCCTGACCGTCATCGTCGACCAGAACCAGTTCAGCCCGATCTTCTTCGACGAGAAGAATGCGGGCATCCAGCTGATCCTGCATGGCGACCGTATCGCCACCGACGGCGCGGTGCGGCTCGACCGCACGCCCGAGCAATGGGCGCCGGTGCCCGCCTTCATCGGCCGCAGCTTGGGCAGCGAGCCCAATCAGGTGGTGGTGCGCTCGGCGTACAAGGATGTGAACCTCAGCTACAGCGTCAAGGTCACCGCCGAGGGCGATGGCTTCCGCATCGCGGTCGATCTCGATCAGCCGCTCCCGGCAAGCCTCGCGGGCAAGGCCGGCTTCAACCTCGATTTCCTGCCCACCGCTTATTTCGGCAAGACCTATCTGATGGATACGGGCCCCGGCCTGTTCCCGCGCCACCCGACCGGCCCGATGGACAAGGACGGCTCGGGCGGTCCGCTGCCGCTCGCGTCGGGCGGCGCATCGATCACGCTTGCGCCCGAAGATCCGCTGACGCGGGTGACGATCACGTCGGACGGCGCTCCGCTCGCGCTCTACGACGCACGCAACCGTGCGCAAAATGGTTGGTTCGTGGTGCGCTCGCTCATCCCGGCGGGCGCGAAGGACAATGCCGTCGTCTGGCACGTCCGCCCGAACATCGTGAAGGATTGGGTGCGCCCTCCGGTGATCTCGTTCAACCAGGCGGGTTACACGCCGGGCCGGGCCAAGGTGGCGCTGATCGAGCTCGATCCGAATTTCAAGGCACCGGCCGAGGCCGCGCTGGTCCGGCTCGGCGCCGATGGCCGGCAGCAGACCGTGCTGCGCGCCAAGCTCCAGCCGCGCGGCCGCTGGACGCGCTACGATTATGCCGCGTTCGATTTCTCGAGCGTGCGCGAGCCGGGCATCTACGCCATCTTTTATGCCGGCAGCACGACCAATCCGTTCCGCATCGCCGACGACGCCTATGGGCGCATCTGGCAGGCGTCGCTTGACACCTTCCTGGCCGAACAGATGGATCATGTCGGCATTCGCGAGCAATATCGCGTCTGGTCGGCGCCGTCGCATCTGGACGATGCGCGCCAGGCGCCGCCGAACCACGTGCATTTCGACGGCTACAAGATGGGGCCGAATCTCGATTCACCGTTCAAGGCGGGCGAGCATATTCCCGGCCTTGCGGTCGGTGGCTGGCAGGATGCGGGCGATTACGACATCCAGACGCCAGAAAATACGATGGTGGTGCGCGATCTGGTCTGGGCGCGCGAGTTGTTCGGGCTCGACTGGGACGAGACCAGCGTCGACGAGGCGGCGCGCGCGGTCGAGATCCGCAAGCCCGATGGCGTCGAGGATGCGGTCCAGCAGATCCGTCACGGCACGCTTCAGTTGCTCGCGCAGTACCGGACGTTCGGTCATGCCATCGTCGGGATCGTCGATCCGGCGCTGAGGCAATATGCGCATCTGGGTGACTCCGGATCGCAGACCGACGGTTTGCTCTACGATCCCAGGCTGAAGCCAGCCGAGCGCAAGGGTGGGGCGTCGGGCACGCCCGACGATCGCTGGGCCTTCACCACCGATCTGCCGGCCAACGACCTGATGACGGTCGCCGGGCTGGCCGGTGCCAGTCGCGCGCTTGCGCCGACCGATCCGACAATGGCGGCCGAGGCGCTCGCCGCGGCCAAGGCATTGTGGGCGAAGCAGCAAAACGGGCCGATCAAGGCCGGCGACGGTCGCGACGATTCGACGTCGCGGCGCTCGGCCGACGGTGCCAATGTCGCGGCGACGATCGAGCTGCTCATCACCAGCAAAGGCGAGCGGATCTACGCCGATCGCCTGCGCCAGCTCATGCCGGAGGTCCGTCAGGATTTCGGCTGGATCGGCGGCGCGGCGGTTCGCGCCATCCCGTACATGGATGCCGATTATCGCGCGCAGCTGGTGCCGCTGGTGCGTGCCATGAAGGCGAAGGTCGACGTCGATCGGGCGAAGAACCCCTTCGGCGTCCCGATCGCCGATGGGACGTGGGCGGGCTCCAACCAGGTCGTCAGTTTCGGCATGACGATGTACCTGCTCCACAAGGCGTTCCCGGAGATGGTGGGGGGCAACTACACGCTCGATGCGATCGATTATATTCTCGGTCGACATCCGGCCAACAACCTGTCGCTCGTGTCGACCGTCGGCACCGCGTCCAAGCTGATCGGCTATGGCCACAATCGCGCGGACTATAGCTTCATCCCCGGCGGGCTGGAGCCGGGCGTGCTGATCGTCAAACCGGACTTCCCCGAGGCCAAGACCGACTGGCCATTCCTGTGGTTCGAGAACGAATATACGGTCAGCACGACCTCGGCCTATATCCTCGCCGCGCGGGCGGCGGCCGCCGTCGCGGCCGAAGTCCGGTAAGGCGCGCTCAGTCGGTCACCGCATAGGTCGAGGTCGTGCGGCCGTCGGGCGCGGTGACAACGATCGTCACCGGATGCGCGGCATTGGGCGAGCGGACCGTGACCGGCTGGCCCGGTATTGCCGGCCGGCCGTCCACCGTCATCGTCGCTTTGATGGCGGAGGGGCGCAGCCGCAGCACGAACGGACCCGCGCCGGCGACGCGATAATTGGTCGTGCGCGGGTTGAAGCGCGTCGTCAGCGTGCCGCCCGAAACCTCCAGCGCGCTCAGGCTGGAGATCAGTGCGGGTTCGGCCGGCAGGAACGCCGCTTCGTTGATGTTGACGCCGAACCAGTCGCGATCGTGCATATAATCGCCGACGACGATCTGGTGGATCCCGGCGGGGCGATAGGACGGCACCAGCGCGGCGCGGCCCTCGTCCATCGCGCGTTGAATCCCGCGCTCGACATTGTCGAGATAGGCCGTGCCGTCGAGCGGACGATCATTGTGCCCGGTCATGATGTGCCTGACCTTGCCGGCAAGCCGCACGCGCACCCAGCGGAGATTGGCGAGATATTCGTCGAGCGGACGCTGATCCATCTGCATCCACATCACGTCGGGCGGCAGCGGCGAATTGTTGCCGAACGTGTCGCCGGTGAACAGATTGCCGCTCGCCGGATCCAGCACGACGAGCGAGCCCGGCGTGTGGCCGGCGACGGTGTAGATGACCAGCGCACGGTCGCCGAGATCGACGCGGTCCCCATCGCCGATCGGCTTCAGGTTGGCGGCGATCTGCGCGGCGGGCACACCGCGCTTCGCGAGCAGGTCCGCCACCGCCGGCCGGTCCGCCGCGCCGACATATTCGGTCGAGCCGGCGATGAACTGATCGGCCTGGCCGACATGGTCGCCGTGGCTGTGCGTCCAGATGCAGATGACCGGCAGGCCGTGGGTGAACTGGGCGACGTAGTCGCGCAGCGCGCCGTGCCCCATGCCGCTGTCGACCAGCGCATAGGCCTTGGTGCCGCGGATCAGGAACATCTTGTCGTTGTCGGCATCGCGGATCATGCGCACGCCGGGCGCGACCTCCTCCGAGACATAAGCGGTGTGGTCGCGGCGGGCGACCTCGTAGCCGAAGGTCGCGACGTCGCTGTCGGCCGCGCCTGGCTTCGTCGCGATCGCGCGGATCGTGTCGTGCGACGTGACGCCCTTCTCGCCGTCATAGCGGCCTTCGACGAACAACGCCGTCCGCTGGTCGAAGATCGGGCTGCTCGATGTCGGGACGCTGCCGTCGCGCGTATAATGGATTTCGGTGCCGGGCGTCGCCTCCAGCAGCCGCACGCCGGTGGTGTTGGTATAGCGGCCGGGCGCGGGAAAGATGGTCGGCGCCGGCAGCTTCGCGGTGGCCGCATCGGCGCGCGTCACGATGCCCGGCCCGTAGGCCAGCAACGCCGCCGCGCCTGCCAGCAAGGTCGCCCCGGTCCGGATGGCTCGCATCTCTTCCCTCTCCTGGATTGTTCGCCGGATTTCACATGCTCCGTGCGTCGAAGATGATAGCGCTCACCGTGCGCCGAAACTAGTCGATGTTGAGGCTCTTGCGCAGCCTGATGTCGGCCGATGACGCGCCGATCATCAGCTCCACGCGCTCGCGCTCGACCGTTAGCGCGTGGCGCGCGGCGTCCCAGTAAGCGAGCTGCGCGGCCTTGAGCGGGATCGTCACGGTCCTGGTCTCGCCGGGCGCCAGCGTCACGCGGCGGAAGCCCTCCAATTGCAGCGGCGGGCGCGCGACGCGCGAGGCGGGGTGCCGCACGTAAAGCTGCGGCACGGCATCGCCAGCGACGGCGCCGGTGTTGGTGACGTCGACGCTCACCGTCGCCGTGCCGTCGCGGGCGAGGTGCGTCCGGTCGACCTGCAGATTGGCGTAACGGAAGCCGGTGTAGCTCAGCCCGAAGCCGAACGGAAAGAGCGGCTTGCCCTTGAAATACATGTAGGTGCGGCCGTGGCGGATATCGTAATCCATCATCGGCGGCAGCTGATCCATCGATGCCGGCCACGTCACCACCTCGTGGCCGCCGGGATTGTATCGGCCGAACAGCGCCTGCCCGATCGCCCAGCCCTCGTCCTGCGAACTGTGCGCCATGTGGAGGATCGCCGGCACGTTCTGCTGCGACCAGTTGATCGTGAAAGGGAAGCTCGACACCAGCACCATCACCGTGCGCGGATTGGCGGCCATCACGGTCTTCACCAATTGCTCCTGCGCAAGCGCCAAGGTCTCGCGGTCGCGTCCCTCCCGGCCGTCGCCAGGGTCGGCGCACGGCTTGGTGCCGTTGTCGGTCCAGGCGGTCGCCATGTCCGGCCCGCACGTGGGATCGTTGCCGACCACCACCACCGCGATGTCCGCCGCCTTCGCCGCCGCCGCGACCGCATTGTTCCGATCGTCGGCGACGTAGCTGATCTTCACATCGGGTCCGGCCGCCGCGCGGATGCCGGCGAGCGGCGTGATCGAATAAGGCGGGAAGCCGCCATACCAATCCCAATAGACGTTGTTCGCGCGCGGCCCGATCACCGCGATCGAGTGCGCCGCGCCCGCCCGCAGCGGCAGCGCGCCGCCGTCATTCTTGAGGAGGACCAGCGACTCCAGCGCCGCGCGTCGTGAGACCGCGCGATGGGCGTCGCTCTCCCACGGCGGCGTGCCGTCGTGCAGCGCGGCGTAGGGCACGCGCTCGGGCGGATCGAGGAGGCCGAGCTTGATCGTTGTCCGGAACTTGCGCGCGAGCGCCTCGTCCAGATCCGCCGTCGTGATCGTGCCCTTGGCCAGCGCGGCGTGCAGCTCGTCGCGATAGACGTCGAGATACTGGTTCACGCCCGCCTTCAGCGCGGCGACCGCGGCGGTTTCCTGGTCGGGGAAGGCGTGATGATCCTTCCACAGGGTCTTGATCGCGCCGCCATCGCTGGAGACGACGTCGACATGCCATTGATCGATGACGACGCGGCGCAGCACCGGGTTCACTGCCATCGGCACGCCGTTCCAGCTGTTGTACGACGCCATCACGCCGCTTGCGCCCGCATCCTGGAAGGCCATGCGGAACGGCACCGAATAATATTCCCAGAACAGTCGGTCGTCGAAATCGGAGCTGGTGCGCGTCCGGTCATTCTCGTTCGAGTTGGCGAGGAAATGCTTCAGCAAAGGCGCGGCCAGCCAGTAATGCGGATCGTCGCCCTCCAGCCCGCGCGAGAAAGCGGCGGCCATGCTGCCGTTGAAGAAGGGATCCTCGCCGTAGACCTCTTCGCTGCGGCCCCAGCGCGGGTCGCGCGCCAGATCGGCCTGCGGGCCCCACAGCATCATGATCTGGCGATCGTAGACCGGCGTCTGCGAGATCCAGCGTGCCTCGCGGCCCTCCACGCCGGCCGCCTGCCGCACCAGATCCGGATCCCATGTCGCGCCGAGTCCCGGCGGCTGCGGGAATTGCGTCGTCAGGATGGGCGTCTGGCGGACCTTGCCGTCGCCGCGCTGCTGCACGCCGTGGATTCCCTCGGACGCGCCGAAATTGGGCACGCCGAGGCGCGGCACGCCCGATTCGGTGCTGAGCGCGTCGATCTTCTCGTCGGCGGTCATCAGCGAGAGCAGATTGGCGATGCGCTGGTCGGGCGGCAGATCGGCGTTGCGGAACGATGGGGCGGGCGGCGGGGATGCGCCGGTCAAAAGCAAAGCTGCGGCGGCCGACATGAGCAGCCGCGCGGGCATCGTCTTGGGCATGTCCTCTCCACCGGCCGATCAACCTGCAGGCCGCTTCGCCGCTACCTAGCCCGCCGCCTCTGGCGCGGCAATCGGATCGACGCCCCACGGAAAACTCTAGCGGATGAATAGGAAATCTATCTTTGTCGCTGCATGCCGGCGCGATACCGGGCACCATGCACAGCGGAAACGACCTTTCGAGCGCCGGCGAGGCACCCGCCGGCACTTATGGTGACATCGATCACATCCTGGCCGGGCTGCGCGCGGCACGGCAGCGGTGGCGCGACGCGCACCGGCGCAATGCGGAGCATGGCGCGGTCGGCTTCCCGTCGCGCCACGATATCGAGAAGATCATGGCGTCGCTGTGCGGCGCGCTGTTCCCGCTACGGCTCGGCCCGAGTTTCGTCCGGCTGGAGAATGAGGACGCCTTCGTCGAGCAGACGCTCCGTATGGCGCTCAGCCGCATCTACGGCCAGATCCGCCTCGAGCTCGGCTATTCGCTGCGCGACAGCGCGCCGGAGCGTGTCGATGAGGAGGCCGCGCGGATCATCGGCCATTTCGCCGATGCCTTGCCGGCGCTGCGCGAACTGCTCGACCGCGACGTGGAGGCGGCGTTCGCCGGCGATCCTGCCGCGCGCAGCGTGGACGAGGTGCTGCTCTGCTATCCGAGCGTGCTCGCGATCATCCATCATCGGCTCGCGCACCTTCTGCACGGGCTTGGTGCGCCGCTGGTTGCGCGGATCATCTCCGAAGTCGCGATCGTGCGCACCGGGATCGACATTCATCCGGGCGCGCGCATCGGCGAAAGCTTCTTCATCGATCACGGCACCGGGGTGGTGATCGGCGAGACCGCGATTATCGGCAGGCGCGTGCGCCTCTACCAGGCGGTGACGCTGGGATCGCGCGGCGCGACCTCCGATGCCGACGGGCAGGTCCAGCGCGGGCTGGCGCGCCATCCGATCGTGGAGGACGACGTCGTGATCTATGCCGGCGCGACGTTGCTCGGCCGGATCACGATCGGGCGCGGCGCGGTGATCGGCGGCAATGTCTGGCTCACCGAAAGCGTGCCCGCAGGCGGTATCGTCAATCAGGCGCGGCCGAGCCGAGAGTAGCCGAGCACTCCGCATGGTCCGTTCGGGTCGCAGGAGCTTAAAGACAGGGTTTGCCGCAGTCGCTCGGCGCGCCCCGCCGGGGGGGGAATCCGGCGGGGCACTTTCTCCCGAAGCTCCAGGCGCGCCTGGGAGACGTCGCGACGATGGCACGCCGCAGCGGCAGCGTCCCTAACATGCATGGCGAGAGCGCGTAGCGGAGCGAAAGTATCGGAAGGTGAAGGTGCATGCACCGCTCGCGGCTTCCGAGCGACCCCGGCAGCCAACGTGACGTCCCGTCGACTCGGAAGCCGACGGGACGCAGTTCCCGGAACAAAACCCCCCGGTCCCCGGAAACACTGGACTTATGTCGTGCCGCGCGATCTTCTTCACTCACATGGGTTAGCGAGAAGTGCCAATCGAATGGTCAAGTAAATAGCATCGGGTTGCCCTTTGCGATGCCTTTGCTTGCAAGGATTTTGCACAAGCCTGCGGGCCCGTTCGACTTTTCTCTACACGGAACATCAGCCCTCCGAAGCGATCGGGCTTGCGGCTCCGGCAACGAGTCGCACGCGGGCGGCATAGGTCGCAGGCGTCCTTCCACATCGAAGCGGCCGTCGGAACGGATTGCTCGGCTCCGAGCTTGTCCGCATTCAGGCCTTGGGCCAGTGCATTTTTGCCTTCGGATCGCCCCCATTCAAGGAGCCGCCATGTTCACGAGCGTCAATCCCGCGACGGGCGAGGACATCGCGACCTATGCCGAACTGAGCAAGGCGGAGGTCGACAGCAAGCTGGATCGCGCGGTGGCAGCATACCGACAGTGGCGCGAGACGCCGCTCGCCGCCCGCGCCGATCTGCTGAACGCCATCGCCGATAGGTACGAGGCCAACAAGGATCGGCTGGCGCGCATGGCCACGGCCGAGATGGGCAAGACGCTGGCATCGGCGGTGAGCGAGGTCGAGAAGTGCATCGCCGCTTTCCGCCACTATGCCGTGGCGGGACCGGCCATGCTGGATCCCCGGACGATCGCGCTCGGCAGCGGCGGGGCCGCCGAAATCCGCTGGCTTCCGCAAGGGGCCGTGCTGGCGATCATGCCGTGGAACTTCCCGTTCTGGCAGACGGTGCGGTTTCTCGCCCCGACCATCCTCGCCGGCAATGTCGGCCTGCTGAAGCATGCGAGCATCGTGCAGGGCGTCGCGGCGCTCATGGAAGAAATGGTGCTGGAGGCGGGCGGCCCCGAAGGACTGTTCCAGAACATCGCGATCCGGTCGGACGCCGTGGCCGACATCATCGCCGACAAGCGCGTCGTTGCCGTCACGCTGACCGGAAGCGAGGGGGCCGGGATTGCCGTCGCCGAACAAGCGGGTCGTAACCTGAAGAAGGTGGTGCTCGAACTGGGCGGATCCGATCCCTTCATCGTCATGCCGTCCGCTGACCTCGACGCAGCGGTTGCCGCAGCGGTCAAGGCGCGCGTCCAGAATGCGGGGCAGTCGTGCATCTGCGCCAAGCGGATGATCGTCCATGCGGATGTCTACGATGCGTTTCTCGAGCGGTTCGTCGCCGCGATGCGGGCGCTGGCGATCGGCGATCCGCTCGACCCGGACAACGACATGGGGCCGCTGTCGAGCATCGCGCAGCGCGATACCGTGCTCGAACAGGTCGAGGATGCGAAACGACAGGGCGCGACGCTCCTGCTCGGCGCGGAAAAGCTGGATCGTGCGGGCGCCTACATGTCGGCCGGAGTGCTCACCGACGTTCCGCTCGACAGCGCGTTCATGGGCGAGGAAATCTTCGGTCCGGTCGCCATGGTGTTCAAGGCCGCGGATATCGACGAGGCGATCCGGATCGCGAACGCCATTCCGTTCGGGCTCGGATCGTCCTCATGGACCGCGGATGCCGCCGAGCAGGAGCGTTTCGTCCGCGATATCGAAGCCGGCATGACCGCGATCAACCAGATGCTCGCCTCGGCACCGGAGGCGCCGTTCGGCGGGATCAAGCGATCGGGCCATGGCCGCGAACTCGGCCCCTTCGGGCTGCACGAGTTCATGAACCTCAAGACGGTGCTTCGCGCACCCTGAACGCGATGCCGGGCCGGGCTACGCCTGGCTGCGGGTCGTGATCTCGAGCTTCTCGACGCGATCGCTCAGGCGGTGCGGCTGTCCGAACAGGTAGCCCTGCGCCTGCGGGCACCCTTCTTCCAAGACCATGCGGCGCTGCTCGTCCGTCTCGACGCCCTCGGCCACGACCGGCAGATTGAGGCTTTTGCCCAGGCCGACGATCGCGCGGATGATCGATCGCGCGGCATCGTCCTTGGCGAGCGCGGCGATGAAGCTGCGGTCGATCTTGATCTTGTCGAACGGGAACGATTGCAGGTTGCTGAGCGACGAATAGCCGGTCCCGAAATCGTCCATCACGATCCGGATGCCCATCGCCTTGATCGCGTGGAGCGTCGTCAGGGTCGTCTCGCGATTGCGCAGCAGCGAGCTTTCGGTGATCTCCAGTTCCAGGCGACGCGGATCCAGCCCGCTATCCTCGACCGCCGATCGAACCACTGCCGCCAGGTTCGCGACCTGGAACTGGATTGGCGACACGTTGACGGCGATCGACAGGTTTTCGCTCCACCCCGCCGCGCACCGGCACGCCTCGCGCAAGACCCACTCGCCGATCGGCAGGATCGCGCCGGTCTCTTCCGCCACCGGGATGAACAGATCGGGCGGAACATTGCCGCGCTCCGGGTGCGTCCAGCGGAGCAATGCCTCGAACCCGACGGTCGCGGAGAAAGCGGTCGAAACCAGCGGCTGGAATACCAGATGGAACTCGTCCCGCTGCAGCGCATGGCGCAGGTCGTGTTCCATCGCGCGCCGCTCGCGCACCTGCTGGTCCATCCCCGGATCGAAGAAGCAGGCGGTGCCGCGCCCCTCATGCTTGGCGCGATACAGCGCCAGATCGGCATTGTGGCGCAGCGTCTCGGGGTCCGAGCCATCGCGCGGGAAGACGGCGGCGCCGATGCTGACGCCCACCGCAGTCGGATCGAGCGCGCTGTCCATCTCGCGCGCGAAACTGTCGAGGATGCGCGCAGTCAGCCGGCGCACGCTCTCATCGTCTTCGACATGCCGCTGGAGGATGAGAAACTCGTCGCCGCCGATCCGCGCCACGATGTCGTCGGTCCGGACGACGGCCTTCAGCATCGCCGCGACCCGCTTGAGGATGTCGTCGCCGGCCGCGTGGCCGAACAGGTCGTTGACGGCCTTGAAGCGATCAAGATCCAGCGCCAGCAGCGCGAAGCCGTCGGTATGCCGCGTGCGCCGCGCCGCCTCGGCCAGCGCACGGTTCAGGCAGGCGCGGTTGGGCAGATCGGTCAGGCTGTCGTGCGATGCCATATAGGCGACCTCACGCTCGGCCTCCTTGCGCTGCGTCAGATCGCGGATGGCGAGCACCTGGCAGGAACGCCCGCGATATTCGATCTCGTGGATCGCGACCTCGACGATCTTCTCGGGCTCGCTCGAATTGCGGATCACGGCTTCGGTCGTGGAGGATCGATCGCCGGTGACCTCGGATTGGTCGGAGAATTGCAGCCAGTCTTCGGGCCGGCTGCCGATCAGCGCGCCGTACGACGTGCCGACCAGCGTGCTCATCTGCTGATTGATCTCGACGATCACATTGTCGTGGACGATCATCAGGCCTTCGAGCGTCGCGTCGGTCAGGCCGCGCAGGTCGGTCAGCAGCCGTTCGACGAACGAGCTCGCCAGCACCAGCCCGATCAGCGCGAGGGTTGCGAAGACGATCGCCGGGATCAGCCACGCGGCTGATCCGTCGCCGGCCGTGACCGCGATCGTCGGGTCGGGCACCAGGGTGGTTGCCGACATCGCGGTGAAATGCAGCGCCACCACGGCCAATATGGTCAGCCCGGCCGGCGCGAACACGCGTCGCCAACCGCGCAGTGCGCCGAAGCTGAAGAAGCTTCCGGCGAAGGCGCCCCAGGCGAGAAGGAAGGAGATCGCGATCGGCGAAAGCGCGTAGCGCACCGCGGCCGGCGCGATGATCGACGCCATGCCGGTGAAATGCATCAGCGCGACGCCGATCGTGGCGATCAGCCCGGCAACGCCGGCCCGCTTGGCATCGGGCTTGCGGCCGAGCATGCGGAAGGTGAGCCAGAACGCCGCCACCGCCAATGCCGCCGACAAGATCGTCAGCGCGGCATCGAACCGCATCGGCATCGCACCGCGATAGGCGAGCATCGCGACGAAATGGGTGGCCCACACCCCGACGCCCTCGGCGATCGCCGCGACCGCGAGCCAATGTCGCCGCCGCAGCTCCACGCACTCGCTCGCGCGCTTGAGCAGCACGAACAGGGTGATGTTGCCGAGTGCACAGATCGTCGCCGCAAGCAGAACGAGCCGGTAATCGTGCTGATGTGCTACGCACTCAATTAAAGAAAACATGTAATATACCCCGCGTCTAAGCAGGTACTATCGCCTCTTCCTGAAAATTGTCTTTGGACAAAGGTGTTGATCTAGTCCATATTGGAACAGGCTTCGGCTTCCTGCCTTTAGACGGAAGCGGGTCGCCAAAGGCAGCGGAAGTTCGAGGCGCTATCGCCTGGCCGGCCGGGCAGGTCGCAGCCCGAGCCAGCGCGCGGTGCCGGGCATCAGCCGCGGCGCGCCCGCCTCGAACAACAGGACCAGGATGAGCGTCAGGCCGAACAGCGGCAGATACAGCGCAAGCGCGCCGATCGCGGCGATCAGCCCCGCGCCCAACCTCAAGCGCGGGCCTGCCGATGCCGGGGGCGCTCCCAGCGCGCCGACGGGGCGCCGTCGCCACCAGATCACCGCGCCCGAGACGGCAAGCAGGATCAGCAGCAGCGCCGTCACGGTGCCGAGCAGCTGGTTGGCAAGCCCGAACAGCGCCCCTTCATGCACGGCAACGCCGTAGCCGATCACGCGATCGATCCAGTGGCGCTGCCCGAAATCGGTTCGGCTGACGACCCTGCCGGTGGCGCCGTCCACCTTGAGCTCGCTGCGGAGCGGTCGATCGGCGGCGTCGGACGCGATCGACCACGGCGCACCGGGCATTGCGGGCGGCGCGATCAGCACGGGCGGCGCGATCCCCAGCGGCCGCACCGTGGCGATCACGCGCGCCAGCTCGCCGGGTCGCACCGGCGGGGGCGGCGTCGTCATCATGTCGTGACCGGCATGCGCGCCGGCCATCGGCCCGGTCTGGGGTGGCTTGCCCCCGATCGTCCAGTCGACCGGGCCGCGCGATGTGCCGGTAAGCTGGCGTATCTCGACGAGGTAATTGCCCCAGCCATTGGCCCACGGCAGCCCGGTCAGGATCAGGCCGAGCGCGAACAGCGACACCCACAGGCCGGCGCTGGCGTGAAGATCGCGCCAGAACAGCCGCCCTCCGGCCCACCAGCGCGGATAGAGCAGGCCGGCAAGGCCACGATGCCCGCGCGGCCACCACAGATAGAGGCCGGTCAGCAGCATCACGATCGCCCAGCAGGCGGCGATCTCGACCAGATAGCTGCCGATCGCGCCGGCAAGCAATTCGCCGTGCAGGTGGAACAGCACCCGCATCGGTCGATGCTCCTCCGTCACCGTGCCCAGCACGGCGAGGCTTTGCGGATCGAGATAGACGCGCCGGTCGGCGCCATGGCTGGTGACGAGCACGCGCACGGCGGCGTCGGGCGTCTGCGGCAGGACATATTTGTGCAGCGTTCCGCCCGGCACCGCGCGCAGCGCCGCCGCGACCTGCGCGTCGGGCGAGGCGGCCGGGGCGGCGGCTGCGCGGTGAGCGTAGGGCCGGTCGAGCCACGCCTCGATCTGTGGCCGCCACAGATAGATCGAGCCGGTCAGCGCGAGCCAGATGACGAAGGGGATGCAGAACAGGCCGGCGTAGAAATGCCAGCGCCATATCGCCCGATAGAGCGGCGCGCCGCTGAGCCGCGGCGACGAACGATCAGAAACGGGCGGCATAGGACACCTCCATGCTGCGCGGCGCGCCGAGATAGATCTGCGTCGCCGGATAGCCCGAATATTCGCCGTACAGCGCGTTGGTCAGGTTGCGTCCGCGCAGCGTCACCGTTCCGCTCGGCAGCCGATAGGCGATCGAGGCGTCGAGCGTCGTGTGCCCGCGCACATCGTAGCTGTTGGCGTTGTCGGTGTAGAAATGGCTGACGTGCTTCACGAACGCGCCCAGCGTCACGGGCAGCCGGGTGACGCTGTAGAGCAATGCGCCGTTGATCACGGTCGACGGCGTATTGGGCGGGGTCTTGCCGGCTCGGTTGGCGCCGCCCGCCTCGATCAGCGTGTCGAAATGCGCGTCGCTGTAGGCGGCGCCCGCGTCGAGATGGAGGTTGTGAAGCAGATCGGCGCCAAGCGTCGCCTCGACCCCGCGCGAGGATTGCGATCCGCCCTGCACCGAGAGGTTGGTGGTGGGATCGATGGTGAGGATGTGGTCGAGCCCGATCTGGTAGGCGGCCCCCGTCAGCGATACGCGATCGCGCAGCAAGGAGCTCTTGAAGCCCACCTCATATGTGCGGCCGGTCGAAAGATCGAACGCGCCGCTGGCGGTGGTCAACACCAGCAGCGTGCCGACCGGCACCACCGCGGTGGAATATTGGGCATAGACCTGCACCGCCGGCGTGATCGAATAGACCGCGCCGATCCGCCCGGACATCGGCTTGAACTCCGGCGCCGTGCGCGTGGTGGTCTGCAGGGCGTAATCGTAGACCGATCGGCGGAGGTCGATCTCCTCCCAGCGCAGCCCCCCGACCAGCAACAGGCTGGGCGTCAGGTTCAGCGCATCCTCGGCGAAGACGGCCGTCTGGTTCAGTTGCGTGCGGAACAGGACGGCGTTGCCCGCGCCCGGAAAGTTGACCGGATCGCTCGACGGAAGCGCGCTGCGCACCGGGGCGAACGGATCGACCGCCGTAAGCGTGCCGAAGCGCCGCGGATCGTCGAAGTTCGTGTGGTTATATTCGACGCCCAGCGTGACGCGGTTGCGCAGGCCGAACAGTGCGCCGTCATGACCGATGGTCGCGCGATCGTCGACGAAGTCCTGATCGTTGAAGATTTCCCGCACGTCGCGCGCCAGTCGCGCGGTCGTGGCCTGATAGGCCTGGCTGTTGGAATAGAGATATGCGCGCTTGGCGTGGTAGAATTGGACATCGTTGGTGAGCGACCAGCCGTCGCCAAGATCATAATCGATCCGGCTGCGCACGGTCTCGCTGCGCGCATCCTGATAGCCGCCCAGCGGGTTGTAGTTCACATGCCGGGTCGCGGCATCGACCACCAGGCCGTTGGCGCTGCTTACCACCCGCGACGGATCGCGCGCGAAGCCGGCGGGGACGAGCGGCGATCCCTGATAGGTCGCGCTCGATCGGTCATAGCTGTAGTCGAAGGCGAACGATGCCGTCAGCCGGTCGGTCGGCCGCCACAGCAGGCTCGCCGTCCCGGTGAGCGAGCGGTAATGATTGTCGTCGATATCGTACAGGCTCGCCGAGCGCAGATAGCTTGCGCTCGCCAGCACGGCGACCGTGTCGGAGAGCGGCAGATTGACGTCGCCTGCGATCCGGCCGGTGCCGAACGATCCGTAGCTCGCGAGGATGTCGCCGAAGCGGCGGCCCAGCGTCGGCTTCTTGGTGACGAGGTTGATCGCGCCCGCCAGCGCGCCCTCGCCGTCGAGCACGGAGGCGGGGCCCTTGATCGCCTCGACCCGCTCGTAATTCCACATGTCGATGTCGCGGGCGACGATGGTCGAGGAGCCCGCGCGCACGCCGTCGAACAAAACGGTCACGGCATTGCCCGAGAAGCCCCGCAGTGTAACCGTCGCCGGATTGCCGGGGACATTGCCCGCGATCGCGCCGGTGATATCCGAAAAGGCCTCGCGCGCGGTGCGCAGGCCGCGCAGCTGGAGCTGATCCTGCGTCAGCACTTCGACCGACGCCGGGATTTCGCGCAACGACAATCCGAGCCGCGAGCCCGCCTCCGCTTGGTCGTCGAGGTGGAGCGCCTCGAACTTGCCGGTGACGATGATGTCGCCGGTCGATGGCGTCCAGGAGGGCAATTGGGCTTGGGCAACAGAAAATGGGAGTGTGGCGGCGACGGCGAGCATGGCCGCGCTCGCGCCGCATGGAAAACGGTGCATCGTTGAGTTTCCTGATCGGCCGACATCGCGCCGGCGCGTGCAAACGGGCGCGGGGCGAGCCCCGCGCGGTCAGACGATCAGGAGGCTGGGCGGTGCGCGCGCCTTCGCACGGGGTTGCGGCGGCCCGCGCGGGCCGTGCGGCGCAGCGGGCAGGGCCGGGATCCAGGCGACGGTCCACGGCTCGGGCACCAACAGGGCGGCGGCGATCAGCGGTGGATGCGCAGCCGTGTCGCAGTACAGACAGGCCGCATGCGATCGGTCAGGCTCGGCGTGGCTCGCATGTGGGGTAGCCATGTTCGTGGCCCCGGGCGCCATGTCCGCGCAGATCGTCGCAGCGGGAGCCGCCATGGCGATCTGCATCAGATCGGACTTCGCCACCGCGAACGCGAAGAACAGCATCGCGGCGAGCGACGCCAAAGCTCCCGGTCTGCCGATGGTTCGTCCGCTTGCCACGGGCGGCCTTTAGGCGTGCCACGGGGCGCGAACAACTTGGATCAGTAAGCCGAGCGTGACGGGGAACGCTTATGCGCCAGCGCTCGTTCACTGACTGCAAATTGGGAAGATTAACGTGGGTTATAGTATGCATCGCAAGGTTCTTCTCGTCGAGGACGAGACGATCGTCAGGCTCATCGGCTCCGATGCGCTCAGCGATGCCGGCTACGAAGTCGTCGAGGCGGGAAGCGCCGACGAGGCGATCCGCATCCTCGAGGCGATCGGCGAAGTGCAGGTGCTCTTCACCGATATCCGCATGCCGGGAAGCATGAACGGGCTGGAGCTTGCCAAGCTGGTCCATGATCGCTGGCCCACGATCAAGATTTTGCTGACGTCGGGCGATACGTTTCCGCCGAAGGACGTGATTCCCGACGACGGCCAATTCCTCCCCAAGCCGTACAAGATCGAGACGCTGGCGCAGAAGGTTGACGACCTCCTTTCGCGATGACCGGTCGAGACGTCTGCGGAAAGCGCAGTGCGCGTCTTCATCGATTTTGAGGCATCCTCGCTGTCCAAGGCGAGCTATCCGATCGAGGTCGGCTGGGTGTTCGAGGATGGGCGGAACGAAACCCATCTGATCCGGCCTGCCGGTACGTGGACGGACTGGTCGCCCGAGGCCGAGGCAATCCACGGCATCGCACGGCATGTGCTGATCGACACGGGCGAGCCGCATGACGCTGTCGCGGCGCGGGCGGTGGAGGCGCTGACAGGGCATGACCTGCTGGCCAGCGCGCCGTCGTGGGATGGCAAGTGGATGAGCGTGCTGCTGCGGGCGTCGGGCCTGCCGCGACATGCCTTGCGGCTCCAGGAGGCCAAGGCTGCGCTCAGGGCGGAAGTCAGCCGGCTCTTGCCACGCGATACGCCGCAGGCCGAGCGTGTCGCGCAGGTACAGGCAATTCTCGACGACACCGCCAGCCAGAGCGCGCCCGTGCATCGCGCTCTCGCCGACGCGCATGCGGAACGCGGCCGTTGGCAGGCCGCGACGGCGGCGGCGAGGCGCCTGGCGGAACGGTAGGGAGCCACGCCGAGAAGCGCGAATAGGTTCGCTTCGGCGGGCCGATCGCCTAGAGCGGGGCGTTTCCCTTGCGATGGACCGAAGATGACTGCCAACGATGATCTGAAGGCGCTGGTTCGAACGATCCCCGATTTCCCCAAACCGGGTATCCAGTTTCGCGACATCACGACCCTGCTGCTCGATCCGCGCGGGCTGTCCGAAACGGTCGGGCGGCTGGCTGCGCTGCAGCGCGATCCGATCGACGTCGTCGCCGGGATCGAGGCGCGGGGCTTCATCTTCGGCGCAGCGGTCGCGCGCGAGCTTGGCTGCGGGCTGCTGCTGATCCGCAAGGACGGCAAGCTGCCCGGCGCGACCATCGCGGTGGACTATGCCCTCGAATATGGCAGCGATCGCATCGTCATGCACGAGGATGCGCTGGTGCCGGGGCAGCGCGTGCTGCTGGTGGACGATCTGATCGCGACCGGCGGGACCGCACGCGCCGCGATGCGGCTGATCCGACAGGCCGGCGGGATCGTGTCGTCGGCGACGTTCGTGATCGACCTGCCCGAACTGGGCGGCGCCGATGCGCTCCGCGCGGAGGGGGTGGACGTCACGGCGCTGATGGCATTCGACGGACACTGATCGTCGGGTCGCGGCCGGGCAGACGGACGCACGCGGGCGCATGCATGCGGAAACGGTATCATGATTGATCTGCGGCAGATGCGCTACTTCGTGGCGCTGGGCGACACGCTCCACTTCGGCCGCGCGGCGGCGCGGCTGAACGTGACCCAGCCGCCGCTCAGTCGGCAGATCGCTGCGCTGGAGGCTGCGTTGGGCGTGCTGCTGGTCGAGCGCCGCCCGCGCGCGATCGTCCTGACCGAGGCGGGGCAGGCGTTCCTCGACGAATGTCGCCAGATCCTGGCGCGCGTCGATGCCGCCTGTGACGCCGCACGCCGGATCGATCGCGGCGAGCTGGATCGGCTCTCGATCGGCTTCATGATGCACGCCGCGCACAGTGTCGCAGCAGGCCTTGCCAGCCGCTTCATGGCGGCCTTCCCCAATGTCGCGGTACAGCTGCGCGACATGCTGCCGTCGACGTTGCTGGAGGAGGTGGTGGCCGGGCGCATCGATGCGGGCATCCTGTTCGCGCCGCAGCCGATGCGGGGGCTCGCGATGCGGACCGTGCTGCGCGAGCCGCTCTGCTGCGCGCTTCCGGCGGATCATCCGCTCGGCCAGTTGGCGATCGTGCCGGCGGCCGTACTGCGCGATCTGCCGTTCATCACGACGCCGGCCGATCTATCGCCCAACCTGCGCGCGACGATCCTCGATTATTGCCATGCCGCGGGCTTCGTCCCCCGGATCGTGATGGAAGTGCAGGTGCACCAGACGATCGCGAGCCTGGTGGGGGAAGGCATGGGCATCGCGCTCGTGCCCCAGTCGCTCCAGCGGCTCGGCCTGCCGAACATCGCCTTTCGTCCGCTTGAGGGCGCCCCGACGATCGACAATGTCCTGCTCTGGCGGGAGAACAACGCCAACCCCGCTTTGCGCGCATTGCTCGATCTCACCGCCTGAACGCGGCGCCGATACCGTTTCGGTATCGGTAAAGGCTTCACTTTGCATGAAACCGAACGGAGCGAGGTGCGCTTCAGCGGCCTAACCTTCGGCAGGTTCCGCCTTCTGCGTTCGGACGTTCGCAACGCACGGCATAAACCTTTGCCTTTGCGGGATATTGCCAATGGCCGAACGCGCCGCTCGCCGTCCATACTTCACAGGTATCGTCTTCCTCCTCGTCGGCCTCGTGCTGGCAGTCGGGGGTGGAATGCTGATCGCCGTGGGCGGATCGCCTTATTATCTGATCGCCGGCATCGGCCTGGCGGCGACCGGCGTCCTCGCGCTTCGGCGGAGCGTCGCGGCCTTGTGGCTCTACGGCGTCGTGCTGCTCGGCACGGTGATCTGGGCGATCGGCGAGGTCGGCATGAACGGCTGGAGCCTCGAGCCGCGCCTCGTCGCGCCGACGGTGCTCGGGCTGTGGCTGCTGCTGCCATGGGTTCGGCGTGGGCTTCGCACGGGTGATTCCCAGCGTCCTGCTGCGAAATATGCGGTCTTTGCGCCCGCGATCGCCTCGGTGATCGCGATCGTCGTGCTGATCGCCGGTTTCCTCCAGCCGGTCGGCGTCGAGGGCACCGCTACCGCGTCGGCGCTGCCGGGGCAGGTCGACAACAGCGTGCCCGACAGCGACTGGGCCTTTTACGGCCGCACGCCCAAGGGCGATCGTTTCTCGCCGCTCGGCCAGATCACGCCGGCCAACGTCAACCAGCTGAAGGTGGCGTGGCAGACCCAGACCGGCGATCGCATGCGTCCCGGCGAGGATATCGGCGGCACCGATGCCGGCCACGAATTCAATTTCGAGGCGACCCCGCTCAAGATCGCCGACACGGTCTATGTCTGCACCGGGCACAGCTGGGTCGAGGCGCTCGATGCGGCGACCGGCAAGATCAAGTGGAAGTTCGATCCCCACGCCGACACCAACCCCGACGTGTACCTCGCCTGCCGCGGCGTGGCTTATTACGTCGCGCCGGCGGGCAAGACCAACACCTGCGCGACGCGCATCATCTCGCCCGTGCTCGATGCGCGCGTGGTGGCGCTCGACGCCGTCACCGGCAAGCCGTGCGAGGATTTCGGCACGCACGGCTTCATCGATCTGAAGCAGTATCTCGGCCACGTCCCGGCCGGCTTCCACTTCGTCACCTCGCCGCCTTTGGTGCTGCACGATCGCATGATCCTGGGCGGCTGGGTCTATGACAATCAGGCACGCGGCGAGCCTTCGGGCGCGGTGCGCGCATTCGATCCGATCAGCGGCAAGATCATCTGGGCTTGGGATGTCGGCCATCCCGATCAGGTGGTGCATCCGGGCGACGGCACGGTGCTGACGCGCGGCACGCCCAATGCGTGGGGCGTCTATACCGCCGATGCGGCGTCGAACACGGTCTATCTGCCGCTCGGCAACGCCACGCCGGACTATTATGGCGGCGGCCGCCGGCCGTTCGACAACGCCTATAACAGCTCGATTGTCGCGCTCGACATCACCACCGGCACACCCAAGTGGCATTACCAGACCACCCACCACGACGTGTGGGACATGGATCTGCCGATCGGCCCGTCGCTGGTCGATCTGCCGATGGGCGGCAAGATGGTGCCCGCGCTGGTCCAGTCGAACAAGCGCGGCGAGTTCTTCGTGCTGAACCGCATGACCGGCCAGCCGATCGTCAAGACGATCGAGAAGCCGGTGCCTACCGACGGCGTACCCGGCGACACGATGTCGCCGACCCAGCCCTACCCGGTCGGCATGCCCTCGCTCACCCCGGCCGATCTGGTCGAGCACCACCTGTGGGGCGCGACCCCGATCGATCAGATGCTCTGCCGCATCCAGTTCCGGCAGGCGCATTATGAAGGGCAGTTCACGCCGCCGCAGCTCAAGAAGACGATCGTCTATCCGGCGTTCGACGGCGTGGTCGACTGGCACGGCGCCTCGATCGATCCGACGCGCAAGCTGCTGATCGCCAATGCCAACTACATCCCCTTCATGGTGACGATGAAGCCGCGCGGCCCGTTCCAGGCATCCGGCAAGGTGCCGGCATGGAACGGCAGCGGCAACGAGCCGGACACTCACGGCATCGCCCCGCAATATGGCACGCCCTATGTCGGCATGGTCCATCCGTGGCTCAACCCGCTCGGAGTCCCCTGCAACCCGCCGCCATGGGGTACGCTGACGGCGATCGACCTGACCACGCACAAGGTCGTGTGGCAGCACCCGATCGGCGACACGCGGGCGACCGGCCTGTTCGGCACCCACACCAACCTGCCGATGAAGACCGGTATCTTTAACATCGGTGGCAACATGATCACGGCCGGCGGCCTGGTCTTCATCGGAGCGACCGCCGACAACATGTTCCGCGCGATCGACATCAACACCGGCAAGACGATCTGGAGCACGCAGCTTCCGGCCGGTGGCAATGCGACGCCGATGTCCTACGCGGTCAACGGCCGGCAATATGTGCTGATCGCCGCCGGCGGCCATGGTGGCCTCGGTACCAAGACGGGCGACTATCTGGTCGCCTACGCGCTGCCGCAGGGCTGACGATGCGGAGATGGTGGTCGACGGCCGCGATTGCCGCGGCCACCATCCTCGTCGCGCGTCCGGCGTTCGCGCAGAGCCAGGCGCAGCCCACCAGCGACGCGACCGCCAAGGCCGGCGAGACGGCGGCGGCATCGGGCGACGCGTCGCCGGCCGAGCATTTGTTCGGCGACTGGGGCGGCGTGCGCACGCGGCTGGTCGATGCGGGCATCGACCTGATGGCGAGCTACCTGTCGGAAACGGCGGGCGTCGCCTCCGGCGGCCTGCGCCGCGGCGTCGCCTATGCCGATCAGGAGAAATTGCAGGCCGATATCGACCTGGAGACGCTGGTGAATCTCAAGGGCTGGAGCGTCCACGGCACGCTCCTGTCGCGCCACGGCTACAGCGCCAGCTCCAGCTTTCTCGGCGACGATCTCGATGCCGTGCAGGAAATCTACGGCGCGACCGGCAACGCCAACATCCATCTCGGCCAGCTTTATCTGCAGCATATGAGCGGCGGGCCGATCGGGGTCGACGTCAAGTTCGGGCGCCTTCCGGTCGGTGCCGACTTCAACACCTCGCCGCTCTACTGCGGGTTCCTCTCGCTCGGCATGTGTCCGCAGCCGCGCGGGCAGTCGATCGACGGCAGCTTCTCGGTCGATCCGAGCTCGACCTGGGGCGGCCGGCTGAAGCTGGGTGAAGGCCATCTGTCGATCGCGGCGGGCGCCTATCAGGTGCGGCCGCGCTACGGCGGTCCGTCCGGCTTCGATTGGGGTCTCAGCAACACGACCGGTTATGTCGTGCCGGTCGAGGCGGTCTGGTCGCCGAGCTTCGGTCCCGGCAAGCTGCAGGGGCATTACAAGCTCGGCCTGACCTACGACAGCAGCGATCGCCCCGATCTGACGCCCGGCGGGACGCTGCACAGCCATAGCGTCTCTTATTATGCCAGCTTCGATCAGATGCTGATCCGCATCGGCAAGGGCGGCGCCGATGGGGTGATGCTCCTCGGCGGCTGGACCCATGCCGATCCCGACACCGCGATCTTCCGCGACTATGGCTTTATCGGCCTCGTTGCCCGCGGCATCGTGCCGTCCCGGCCGGCCGATGCCCTCCAGCTGCTCGCAACTCATGGCTGGATCAGCCACTCGCTCACCGACGCGCAGCGCGTGGCGCTCGTCGAGGGGATGACGTTGCCCACCGGCTTCGCCCCCGCGCCCGGTTCGTTCGCCGGCCCGGCGACCGCGCCCGGCGTGCAGACCGCGACGACGGTCTACGAGGCCAATTATGCCATGCATGTGGCGCGCGGCCTGATCCTGACGCCCGACTTCCAATATGTCGTCCATCCGGGCGCGGCGACGAGCGTGCCGAACGCCACCATCTTCGCGGGGCGTGCAGAGATCGACTTCTGATCGGCCGCCGCGGCCTGCCTTGCCTTCGATGCCGGCCCGAGCTATAGGCGCCCACGATCGTTCCTGACGAACGTGATGCATCAAGCACGCTCCCCGAGGGAGGGTGTACGCCGGCCGACGAGTTTTCGTCCGCCGGCGCTTTGTGCGTTGCGGCTCGTCTTGACGCAAGGATGAGCTGATGTTCGACACGTTGAGCGACCGGCTGGGCGCAGCCTTCGACCGGCTGCGTGGCCGCGGCGCGCTGACCGAAGGCGACGTGCGCGACGCGATGCGCGAGGTGCGTATCGCGCTGCTGGAGGCTGACGTCGCGCTGCCGGTGGTGCGCGACTTCGTCGACAAGGTGACCGAGCAGGCGATCGGCCAGGACGTGTTGCGCTCGGTCACGCCGGGCCAGCAGGTCGTCAAGATCGTCCACGACGCGCTGATCGAGATGCTGGGGTCGGAGACGTCCGAGCTGATGCTCGACGTCGTGCCCCCGGCGATCGTGATGATGGTCGGCCTGCAGGGCTCGGGCAAGACCACCACCACCGCCAAGATCGCCAAGCGCCTGAAGGAGCGTGGCGCCAAGAAGGTGCTGATGGCGTCGCTCGACGTCAATCGCCCGGCGGCGCAGGAGCAGCTCGCGGTGCTCGGCTCCCAGACCGAGGTCGCGACCCTGCCGATCGTCGCCGGCCAGCAGCCGGTCGAGATCGCGCGGCGCGCGGTGCAGGCGGCGAAGCTGCAAGGCTTCGACGTGCTGATGCTCGACACGGCGGGCCGCCTCCACGTCGATCAGGCGCTGATGGACGAGATGAAGGCGGTGGCCGACGTCGCGCGCCCGAACGAGATCCTGCTCGTCGTCGATGCGCTGACCGGGCAGGACGCGGTCAATGTCGCGGCCAATTTCACCGCGCAGGTGCCGCTGACCGGCGTGGTGTTGACCCGTATGGACGGCGATGCGCGCGGTGGTGCGGCGCTCTCGATGCGCGCCGTCACCGGCCAGCCGATCAAGTTTGCCGGCACCGGCGAGAAGCTCGACGGACTCGAGCCCTTCCATCCCGAGCGCGTCGCCGGCCGCATCCTCGGCATGGGCGACGTCGTCAGCCTGGTCGAGCGCGCGGCCGAGACGATCAAGGTCGAGGACGCCGAGAAGCTCGCCCAGCGCATGAGCGAGGGCAAGTTCGACCTCAACGACCTGCGCTCGCAGCTCGATCAGATGAAGCGGATGGGCGGCCTTTCCGGGCTCGCGGCGATGCTGCCCGGCGTCAAGCAGGTGAAGCAGGCGATGGCCGCCGGCGCCGCCGACGACAAGGTGCTGGTGCGGATGGAGGCGATCCTCTCGTCGATGACGCCGAAGGAGCGCGCCAAGCCCGAAATCCTCGCCGCCAAGCGCAAGATCCGCATCGCCAAGGGCTCCGGTACGACCGTGCAGGAGATCAACAAGGTCCTGAAGATGCATCAGGACATGGCGACGATGATGAAGAAGATGAAGAAGATGGGCGGCCTGGCGAAGCTGGGCGCCATGTTCGGCAAGGGCGGCGGCCTGGGCGATGCCGACGTCTCGTCGCTGCTCGGCGGCGCGGGCGGAGCGATGCCTGGTCTGCCGGGATTGCCCGGCGGCGGCGCGGGGCAGGGGCTGCCTCCGGGTTTCCAGAATTTTTTGAAGAAGCGTTGAACTGAACCTGTCGTCATCCCGGCCAAGCCGGGGGGCGGAAACTATAAACGAGAAGGAAGAAGAACATGGCCGTTTCCATCCGTCTGTCGCGCGGTGGCGCCAAGAAGCGCCCTTATTACCGTATCGTCGTGGCCGATGCCCGTTCGCCGCGCGACGGCTCGTTCATCGAGAAGATCGGCACCTACAATCCGCTGCTCGGCAAGGATGACGAGAAGCGCGTGATCCTCGACACCGAGCGCGCGAAGCATTGGCTGTCGAACGGTGCGCAGCCGACCGATCGCGTCGCCCGTTTCTTCGACGCGGCCGGCGTGAAGGAGCGTTCCACCCGCAGCAACCCCAAGAAGGGCGAGCCGGGCGAGAAGGCCAAGGAGCGCGCCGAGGAGCGTGCGGCGAAGGCCGCCGCAGCCGAAGCCGCTGCCAATCCCCCGGCCGAAGAAACCGCCGAGGCCTGAGCATAAAGACGGGTGGGCACTGGAGCATGAGGCGCGCGTTCATTCGGCCTAGAACCGAAGAGGAGCCGTTTCATGCCCAGCCCCACCCAGCCCGAGCCTGCCGAAGGAGCAAGCGGGGATGACCTTGCAGCCACCCCGAAGCCCGGCAGCGGCATCTCCGCCGAAGAACCGGCCGAAGGCAGCGAAGACGCCGCCCCCCGCCAGCCCGGCTCCCCCCAGGGCTGAGCCGAGCGGCGCCGCGCGCACCGTGACGCTTGCGGCGGTCGCGGGCGCGCACGGCATCGGGGGCGAGGTGAAGCTCAAGCTCTTCACTGACGACCTCTCCCGCTATCGCAGCTTCAACGACGGCGCGCTGACGGTCGTGTCGCTGCGCGGCGCGATCGCGCGCTTTGTCGAGGTGCGCGACCGCACCGCCGCGGAGGCGCTTCGCGGCACCGCGCTGACCGTCCCGCGCGATGCACTGCCGCCGCTGGATGAGGGCGAATATTATCATGCCGACCTGATCGGCCTGCCGTGCGTCTCAACCGACGGTGGCACGCTCGGCACGGTGGTGCTGATCGACAATTTCGGCGCGGGCGACGTGCTTGAGATCGAGCAGCCCGACGGCAAGCGCTTCATGGTGCCGATGCGCCCCGACGCCGTGCCCGAATGGAACGACGAACGACTGGTGGTGGACGCGGCCTTCGTCGGTTAGTATATACGTGGCGTATATACGGGAGCTGGCGATGGCCGAGGAATATCGCGCGAAAGTGTTCAAGTCGGGCAATTCGGTGGCGTTGCGCTTGCCGAAAGCGCTTGGCTTCGCCGAAGGAACCGAGATGCGGATTGTGCGCGAGGAGCAGGCCGGGTTTCGCATTGAGCCATTACAAACGCAGAAGCGTAAGATCGATCTTACGGGCATCGCCGGATCGCTCCCCGATCTTCAGCCCTCGGCTGCAGAGGCTCGCGTGTTCGACGACAAGCCGCGGGTCTGGGACGATCCCGATTGGACGGGCTGGAAGGCAATTCTCTAGGTGCGATACCTGCTCGATGCCAACGCATGCATCCTGCTTCTCGCTGGGCACGATAACGTCGTCGAGCATGCCCGTCAGTGCGATGAGGACGATCTTGCTATTTCCGCGATCGCTTTTGCCGAAGTTGCTCTCGGAAGTTGGAATGGGAAGGCGCCAGCGCTTGTTGTCCTCGACACGCTGAGCAGGCGTATTCCCGTGCTGCCGTTCGACGAGCTTGCAGCGAAACGCTACGCAATGCTCCCGTTTCGGCGCGGCAGCTATGACCGCCTCATTGCCGCGCATGCGCTGGCTCTAGGGTTGACCATCGTGACCAATAACGAAGCTGACTTCGCCGACATTCCCGGGCTGACGGTTGAAAACTGGACGCTGCCCCCTGCATGACACTCGACACCGTCCTGTTGCTGGTCGTCTCCATCTACCTCGCGCTGGTCGCCTATGGCGTCGCGGGAGCGGGGAGGCGGCTGGCCGGCCCGCCCAGATTGATCACGGATGGATTGCTGGTGCTGCTGCCGCCGGGGTTGCTCGCGGGCACGCTGGCGATGACCGAGGAAGGCCCGCTCGTGGCGCAATGGTGGCGGCTGTTCGCCGGGATGCCGGTTGCCGGCGCGATCGTGGCGGTGCTGGCCGATCGGATCGGAAGGGCTGCCGCACGATGAGCTTCGCCGCGACCGTGCTGACCCTCTATCCGGAGATGTTCCCCGGGCCGCTCGGGCTCAGCCTCGCCGGCCGCGCGATGGCGGACGGCAAATGGAGTCTCGACGCCGTCCAGATCCGCGACTTCGCGACCGACAAGCATCGCTCGGTCGATGACACGCCCGCGGGGGGCGGCGCGGGCATGGTGATGCGCGCCGACGTGCTCGCGGCGGCGATCGACGCCACCGCCCGGCCCGGCGTACCGCTGCTGGCGATGAGCCCGCGCGGGCGGCCGCTAACACAAGAGCGGGTACGCGAGCTTGCCGCCGGCCCGGGCGTGGCGATCCTGTGCGGTCGGTTCGAGGGCATCGACGAGCGTCTGTTCGAGGCGCGCGACGTCGAGCTGGTTTCGATCGGCGACTATATCCTCTCGGGCGGGGAAATCGGCGCGCTGGTGCTGCTCGATGCTTGCGTTCGGCTGCTTCCCGGCGTAATGGGCGCCGCTTCAAGTGGGGACGAAGAGAGCTTCGAAAGCGGCCTCCTCGAATATCCGCACTATACCCGACCGCAGATGTGGGAAGGGCGCACGATCCCCGAAGTGCTGCGATCGGGGGATCATGCGAAGATCAAGGCGTGGCGCCATGCCATGGCCGAGAGCGATACACGGTCACGGAGACCGGACCTTTGGGAACGCCACAATGGCGTTCGGGTCCAGCCTCCCTCTGACGCGCGGCACGAAGAGGAAGAGTGACATGAACCTCATCCAGCAGCTCGAAGCCGAGCAGATCGCGCAGCTGACCGCCAAGCGCGCGATTCCGGAATTCCGTCCCGGCGATACGCTGAAGGTCGGCGTGCGCGTGGTCGAAGGCGAGCGGACCCGCGTCCAGGCCTATGAGGGCGTGTGCATCGCGCGCTCGAACAAGGGCATGGGCTCGTCGTTCACCGTCCGCAAGATCTCGTTCGGCGAAGGCGTCGAGCGCGTTTTCCCGCTCTATTCGCCCAACATCGACGCGATCGAGGTCGTACGTCGCGGCGTCGTGCGTCGCGCCAAGCTGTATTATCTGCGTGGCCGCACCGGTAAGGCAGCCCGTATCGCCGAGCGTCGCGACCCGCGCACCACCGCGCAGGCCTAATCTTTCGCGCGCGGGCGCGGCGAAGGTTCCGCCGCGCCCGCCGCATCATTGTGCCCAGTGGCGCTTGTCCGCGCGGATCGGTGAATCCGCACGCAGGAACAGGATGTCGATCTGGTTCATCGCCCGATCGAGCGGTCTGCGGTGCAGCTCCAATATGTCGAAGGCGACGAAGCCGTTTTCGGCCATGAACCCCATCACCTGATGGGCGAGCGGCGCGCCCTCGTTGATCTCCAAGAACGCGATCTCGATCAGGATCGCCTTGACCCGCGCCATCGTCGCGGCGGCCCCGCGCAGCACCTCCAGCTCGTAACCCTGAACGTCGATCTTGATGAAGTCGGGATGCTCGAAGCCCGCCAGCAGGCTGTCGAGCGTGTGCGTCTGCAGCGTGCGCTGGTCGCGCGGCACCGGGCTATGCTCCTCGAACACCGACGAACCCGATTCCATCACGTGGAAGGTCACCTCGCTGCCGGTCGAGGCGCCGAGTAGAGCCTGCTTCAGTTCGCCGCCGACCGTCGTCGCGACCTGAGCGAGACGGGCCTTTTTGTCTTCGTTGGCCTCGATCATGACGATCCGGGCCTCGGGCCAGACGTCGTGCGCCATCAGCGACCATTCGCCTTGAAATGCACCGATGTCGACGATGCCGCGCGGCATCACCCCGCGGCCGCGCGCGAATTCGAGACCCCAGCGCATGTTGGGCGCAAAAGAATGATCGTGCGCCATGCGATCGAAATGTTCACGGTCGACCTGAAATCCCAGATTGACCACCGCTTTTCGAATGCGCGCCGGTAATTTGCGCGTTGCCGCAATCGCCGCCGACTTCAGTCCGCCGTTCATATACGCGTCTCCCCCCAGAACATCGCGGGGCCAATGTCGCATGCCAAGATGACATTGACGAGCGGCATTGCTGGAATCGCGGATCAACGTTCGCGCGTGATTCTCGCCGCCTCGCCGGCAATTGTGTTTCGTCCGGCGTTGTTCCACCCTGCCCCCGCGGAAGCAAGGAGCGGGCGATGGCGGATCGGGACGAAGCCATTCATCAGGTAAGGCTGGCGCCGATAGCAGGGCGCGCGCGGATCGATGTGCTCGACGTGCTGCGCGGGATCGCCATCCTCGGCATCTTTTACATGAATATCCCTTTCATGGGCGAGCCGATCGTCGCCCTGATGGGCCACATTCGCATGGTCGGCTGGACCGTTCCCGATCAGTGGGCGTGGGCGATCATCAACGTCGTCGCCGAAGGGACGCAGCGCGGCACGCTGGAGATGCTGTTCGGCGCGGGCATGATGATCCTGACGGCCAAGGCGATGGAGCCTGATGGCCCGGTCGCGGTGGCCGATCTCTACATGCGGCGGACGTTGTGGCTGCTCGCTTTCGGGCTGGCCGACGTGTTCCTGCTGCTGTGGCCGGGCGACATCCTTCACATCTATGCGCTTGCCGCCCTGCTGCTGTTCCCGTTCCGAAGGCTGGGGCCGAAGCTGCTGGTCGCGCTCGGGCTGTTGTGGAGCGTCTTTTCGGTCGTGCAGGGTGCGTCCGAATATGTCGATCGCACCGCGCTGATCGCCAAGGTCGAGGCCGCGCATGTCGCGCAGGCGGCGCACCGCGCGCCGAGCAAGGATCAGCAGGCGGCGCTGAAGACGTGGCAGGAGAAGCTCGACAAGCTCAAGAGCCTGTCGGCCAAGGAGCGCAAGGATCTCGCCGACGAGACGCGCGCCCGGCGCGGGCCGTTCATGGGCTACGCGCAGATGGTCTGGAAAAGCTGGCTCACGATCGTCGCGCCGACCGACCTGTTCAGCGTCGCCGAAGCCTTCTGCACCATGCTGATCGGCATCGCCCTGTTCAAATGGGGCGTCATCCAGGGGCAGCGCACCCCGGGTTTCTATCTCGGTATGGCCGCCATCGCCTACGCCTTCGGCATGGGTGCGCGCGCGTGGGGCGTGCACGAAATCGCCGCCTTCCAGCCGCAGCCCAAGCTCATCTGGATGCTGGAGGAGCCGGCGCGGCTGGCGGTGACTCTGGGCCACGTCGCAATCGTCAATTTCCTGATGCAGACGCGCGTCGGCCATCTTTTGCTCAGCCCGTTCAAGGCGGCAGGCAAGGCGGCCTTCTCGCTCTACGTGATCGAGACGATCATCGGCATGTGGATCCTGTTTCCGGGTATCGGGCTCGGCTGGTGGGATCGGTTCGGCTGGTTCGGGCTCGCCGTGACGGCGACCGTGACGATCGGTTGCCTGCTGGTGCTCGCCAACGTCTGGATGCGGCTGTTCGCGATGGGGCCGCTCGAATGGGCATGGCGCAGTCTGGCCTACCTCAAGGTGCAGCGCTTTCGCCATCGGCGCGGCGGTGATCCGGCGATCGTGGTCGGTCCCTGAAATCATACGGTTGGAACGGCGCTGGATTGTCGGCGCGCCTCGGGTAGGAAGGGGCGATGCAGAGGATCTTGCTCGCCATCGCCATGACCGTCGCCACCGCCGCTTCCGCCGCCCCGCCGCTCACCCTCGACCGCATTTTCGGCAGCCCCGCGCTGTCCGGCGTGGCGCCACGCGAGGTGCGGCTGTCGCCTGACGGGAGTTTGGCGACATTGCTGCGCAACCGTCCCGACGATCGAGACCGCTACGATCTGTGGGGGATCGATACGACGACGGGCAAGTCACGGATGCTGGTCGATTCGCTCAAGGTCGGTTCGGGTGCGGCCGTGTCCGAGGAGGAGAAGATGCGGCGCGAGCGTGCGCGCATCGGCGGCACCAAGGGCATCACCGGCTATGGCTGGGCGCCCGATGGCCGTTCGATCCTCGTGCCGCTCGACGGCGACCTGTTCCTCGCGGCGCTCGACGGCAATGTGCGGCGGCTGACGAACACACCCGAAACCGAGCTCGATGCGCAGGTTTCGGCGGGAGGCGGCTTCGTCTCGTTCGTCCGCGACCACAATCTCTACGTGATCGACCTTGCCAGCGGCACCGAACGCAAGCTCACGCCCGACGGTGGCGGCACGGTGACGTGGGGCTCGGCCGAATTCGTCGCGCAGGAGGAAATGGCGCGGATGACCGGTCATTGGTGGGCGCATGGCGATCGGTTGCTGGCGGTCGAGCGCTATGACGAGGCGCAAGTGCCCGCGGTGACGCGTGCGTCGATCGGCGCCGACGGCGCCAAATTGTTCGAGCAGCGCTATCCGGCGGCGGGCACGCACAATGTCGCCGTCCAATTGTGGGTGATGGCGCCCGACGGTTCGCGCCGCGTCCGCGTCGATCTGGGCGCCGACCCCGACATCTACCTCGCCCGCGTCGCGTGGGCGCCGGACGGAAGCACGCTCTACGTCCAGCGCGAGAACCGCGCGCAGACGCAGCTCGATCTGCTCGCGGTCGATCCCGCGACCGGCGCCTCGCACGTGTTGCTCAGCGAGAGCGGCAAGGATTGGATCAACCTCAACGACGATTTCCGCGTGCTGCGCGACGGCAGCCTGATCTGGGGGTCGGAACGGTCGGGCTTCGCGCATCTCTATCGCTGGCGCGCAGGGGCGCTGATCGCGATCACCAGCGGCGACTGGCCGGTCAAGAAACTGGTCGCGGTCGATGAGGCCAAAGGCCTCGTCTATTTCCTCGCCAATCGTGACGATCCGATCGGGCAGCAGCTCTATCGCGTCGCGATCGCCGGCGGCGTGCCCGAGCGGGTGAGCGACACCGGCTGGTGGAGCGACGTGGCGATGGACGCCCGCGGCGGCCGCGCGCTGGTCACGCGGTCCGGCCCGAGCCAGCCGACGCAGGTCTATCTCGCCGATGCCGACGGCAAGCGACTCGCCTGGATCGAGGAGAACAAGGTTGCGGGCGAACATCCGCTTGCGCCCTATCTGCCGGGCTTCGTCGCGCCGCAGTTCGGCACGTTGCATGCGGCCGACGGCAGCGTGCTCCATACCAAATTGCTGCGGCCGGCCGGGGCAGGGCGGCACCCCGTGCTGGTGCAGGTCTATAACGGCCCCGGCGCCGGGCGGCAGGTGACCGAGCAATGGTCGAGCCGCGACAGCGTGCTGCACCAATATCTCGTGTCGAAAGGCTGGATCGTCTTCTCGATCGACGGGCGTGGCTCGCCCGATCGCGGCCATGCGTTCGAAAGCCAGATCCATCGCGCGATGGGCACGGTCGAGGTGCAGGATCAGCTCGCCGGGCTGGCATGGCTGAAGGCGCAGCCGTTCGTCGATCCGCGCCGCATCGCGGTCTATGGCTGGTCCTATGGCGGCTACATGGTGCTGAAGCTGTTGGAGGCGGCGCCCGGCGCCTATGCCGCCGGCATTTCTGGCGCGCCGGTGACGCGGTGGGAGCTTTACGACACCCATTATACCGAGCGCTATCTCGGCAATCCAGCGACCGACCCCGCGCCTTATCACGCATCGGATGCGGTGCCGGGTGCGGCGAAGATCGCCGATCCGCTGCTGATGCTGCACGGCATGGCTGACGACAACGTCGTGTTCGACAACGGCACGGCGATGTACGCCGCACTGCAGGCGGCGGGCGTGCCGTTCGAGCAGATGGTCTATCCGGGCCAGACCCACGCCTTCACCACCCCGGCGCAGCGCCATGTCTGGCGAACGATCGAGAGCTTCCTCGATCGGCGCGTGAAGGCTCTGCCCGGATCCTGAGGCGGGCCTGTGCCCCGTGCTCCCCGTAGGAGAGCACGGGGCTACCCGCCGATCAGTTCTTCAGGTTCTTGCAGGCGGTCTTGGTCTTGTTGCCCGCCTTCGAGCAATCGTAGGTGACCGTCTTGCCGGTCTTGGTCTTGGTCGTCGCCATGTTGCCCTTGGCATCGACGCTGGTCGCGGCGACGTTGGTGGTCTTGTTGACCGTCGCGGTCGAGTGACCCAGCTTCGGCTTGGACGTGGTGGTGGCCGTCGTCTTGACGTCGGCGGTGGTGGTGCTCTGGGCGTGCGCAGTGGCGGCACCCATAAGCGCCAGGCCCGCGATCATCACCGGCATCATCGTCTTCATGGCTGTTCTCCTATGGCCCCCCGTCTAACGCGGCGTGGGCAGCTGCGATCCTAGAGGCTTGCCATCGATCTGTCGTGGCCGAAACGGATCGGGGCGGATACATTGCGCGTTCAGTGGCCGACCGGCAGGCGTGGCGCTTGCCCCGGCTCGGCGTGCCTATTAGGCACGTCAGCCATTCTACCGCCGGACAAGCGAGCCCGGCCAAGAGGAGATGAAGCAGATGAGGATCGTTTCCACGATGGCGCTGGCTCTGGCGATCGGCGGGATGGCCGTCGCCACCCCGGTGCTCGCCAAGGAAAAGAAGGAAGCCGCCGCGAAATATACGCCGGCGGTGCAGAACGCGCTGGCCGCCGCGCAGACCGCGCTGAAGGCGAACGACGTCGCCACCGCCACCGCCAAGGTGAACGAGGCCAAGGCCGCAGCGCAGAATGACGAGGATCGCTACGCGACCGGCTCGATCGAATATCAGATCAGCCGCCAGAATAACGATCAGGCGATGCAGTCGGACGCGATCGACCTGATGATCGCCAGCAACAAGGCGCCGCCCGAGCAGATGGCGCAATTGCTGCTCGTCCAGGGTCAGGTCGCTTATCAGGCCAAGAATTGGTCGAAGGCGATCACCTCGCTCACCGCCGCGCAGAAGGCCGGCTCGACCGAGCCGAACCTGGTCCCTGTGCTGGTGACGTCGATGGCCAATAATGGCCAGACGGCGCAGGCGCTGACCACGCTCAACAGCCTGATCGACCAGACGCTGGCAGCCGGCAAGCCGGTGCCGCAGGAATGGTATCAGCAGGGCATCTCGATCGGCTACAAGACGCAGGCCAGCTCGCCCGATGCGGCGGCGGTCTATGCCGCGACCGGCGATCTCACCAAGAAGTGGGTGGCGGCCTATCCGACCAAGTCGAACTGGCATGACGCCATGACGATCTACATGAGCCAGAATAAGGTGCCGACCGACATCATGGTCGACGTCTTCCGGCTCGAGCGCGCCGCCGGCGCGCTGGGTGGCGACGCCGAATATCGCGAATATGCCGAGGACGTGTATCTGCGCATCCCGAACGAAGCGAAGGTCGTGCTGGAAGAGGGCGTGTCCAAGGGCATCGTCAACGCCACCAACAAGGATGCGGCGGAAGTGCTGGGCCTCGTCAAGGGCAAGGTCGCGGCCGACCAGGCCTCGCTCGCCCAGTCCGACAAGGCGGCGCGCACCGCAGCCAACGGCAAGACCGCGCTCTCCACGGCCGACGGCTATGTCAGCTACAGCCAGTATGACAAGGCGATCGACCTCTACAAGCTCGCGCTGACCAAGGGCGGCGTCGATGCGCCGACCGTCAACCTGCATCTCGGCTGGGCGCTCGCGCTCAAGGGCGACGCGGCCGGTGCCAAGGCGGCGTTCGCGCAGGTCACCGGTGCGCGCAAGGCGCTGGCCGACTTCTGGGTGGTCCACCTCGACCATCCGACGCAGGGCTGATGACGTTGCGGCGGGGGAGGGCTCGGGCCTTCTCCCGCCGGCGATCGGCAGTCGCTCAGGGTTGTTCGACAGGGATCCCGCTGACCGACTTGGACGTGCGGATCGTCAGCGACGTCTTCACGCTCGCGACGTTCGGTGCGGGCGTCAGGCGTGAGGTGAGGAAGGCCTGGAACGATTGAAGATCGTGCGCGACGATCTTCAGGATGAAGTCGATCTCGCCATTCAGCATGTGGCATTCGCGCACTTCGGGCAACGTCGCGACATGCGCCTCGAACGCGCGCAGATCCGCTTCGGCCTGGCTGCGCAGGCTGACCATCGCGAACACCACGATGCCATAGCCCAGCGCCGCCGGATCCAGATCGGCATGATAGCCGCGGATCACGCCGGCCTCTTCCAGCGCGCGCATGCGCCGCAGGCACGGCGGCGCGGTCAGCCCAACCCGCCGCGCCAGTTCGACATTGGTGATGCGGCCTTCCTCCTGCAGCATTGCCAGAATGGATAGATCAAGCGAGTCGAACAGGATCGGCCCGGCTGCGGTATCTTCGATGCGGCTCATGCGGTTTGCGCATAAGAATATTTCGCCGCGGCGCAACACGCTTGCGCTGTGAGGCGCTTGTCAGCGGCGCAGCGCCTGGAGTATCGCCCGCCGGCTGGGCCTGTAGCTCAATGGTTAGAGCTGGCCGCTCATAACGGCTAGGTTGCGGGTTCGAGTCCTGCCGGGCCCACCACCCAGTCCGCCAGTTGTCACGATTTCCCCGTAGGTTGCGACGGCGGCAAAATCTCCCCGTATTTCCGGGGCTTTGCACGAGTGCGTTTTGAGGCTGCAGGCCGAGAGACGTCTCGACCGACCTTTCCCGTCGCCAAATGCGCTCGGTCTCCGACCCCTAAATTTCTCACCTGACTTTTTCTGGCGATGCGAAACGAGCAGGGGCCGCGCATCGCGCAGCCCCTGCATCAATTCGGTACTGCTCGATGCGCTGCTATCTAAACCCGAACGCGATTCGCTGCTGTTGCCAGTCCGTTGGCATGCCAGAAGCTCTGATCAGATGTTGGCGTGTCAATGATACTGGTTGGCGACCGTCGAGGATGGCGGTGACAATATCGGGTGCCAGGAACTTCAGGCGAGCGATGCGGGCATAGTGATCGCGTCGCGACTGCGGGATGGCAGCACCGCAGCTGGTGAGAATGGTGTAAGCCTGCTCGGCCTCGGCGAGCAGCTTGACCAGCCCGGGATCGACCGCAGTCGGCGCGCTGCGATCATCCACCGGGAATGCCAGCCGCAGCTCATTGCCACGGCGGGTCAGCTTGGCAGGAACCGAGATTGTGATGCGCCCTTCGGTGGCATCGTTAGCAACGGTCCGGAGTGTCGTCAGCAGTCGCAGCGTGCTGACCGTGAGCGTGATAGCCTCGGTGCCAATGACAGCGTTGGCATCTAGCTCGGTAAGCACAGCCCTGCGCTGCACGCTCGTCATGCTGCCAAGCTCATCGCCTAGCCTGCTCGCCGCTGCGATCAGCCTCGGATCAACCGTCCCGTTCGAAAGGTACATCATGCTGGAGCTGGCGCTCAGCCAGCTTCGCAGCCCATGGATGACCGCTGCATCGATCGGGGCGGCCGGCAAACGCCAACCATCGTTGGCGGCGCCATCGCTGTGGCGAGTGATGTAATAGCGGTAGCGGCGGCGGCCGCCGCTGCCGTCACGCGCTGCCTTGACCGCATGGCTCGGCGTCATCGGCCGGCCCTTACCATCATGGAGCATACCGGTGAGCAGGCTCGGCTCGGTCGCCCGCTCGACCTCGACGCGCTTTGGCGCCTGCCCCGACAGCATCGCCTGCACCTCGATCCACAGTGCCGCATCGACGATGCCTTCGTGCTCGCCCAGGAACCGCTCGCCCTTATGGCGGACCTCGCCGATGTAGATCGGGTTCCGGAGCAGATAGGCGAGTGGCCCCAGCGTGAACGCGTTGCCGCCGCTCTCGCGGCCATTCTGGAAGGCATAACGCTTGGTGCGAACATCACGCTTGGCCAGCTCGCGCGCGAGCGCCCGCATCGAGCCCAGCGCGCGATAGCGCTCGAAGATCAGTCGGACGGTGGCGGCTTCTGCCACGTGCGGCGCCAGCTTGCGATCCTCGAGCGCATATCCCAACGGCACCAGACCACCCATGAACATGCCTTTGCGCTTGGAGGCTGCGATCTTGTCGCGGATGCGCTCGCCAGTGACCTCGCGCTCGAACTGGGCGAACGACAGCAACACGTTGAGCATGAGCCGGCCCATGCTGGTGGTGGTGTTGAACGCCTGCGTCACGCTGACGAAGCTGGTGTGGCCCTGTTCCAGCACATCGACGATCCTGGAGAAGTCAGCGAGGCTGCGCGTCAGCCGATCGACCTTGTAGACCACGATCACGTCGACCTTGCCCGCTGCGACGTCCGCCAGCAGCTGCCTGAGCCCCGGCCGTTCCATGCTGCCACCGGAGAACCCGCCATCGTCATAAAGGTCGGGCAGCAGCGTCCAGCCTTCGTGACGCTGGCTGAGAATGTAAGCCGCGCATGCCTCACGCTGGGCATCGAGACTGTTGAACGCCTGCTCCAACCCCTCGTCGGTGGATTTGCGGGTGTAGATCGCACAGCGCACCTGTTTGACCGTCATGGCCGCACCGCTTTGGCGTCGCTGCGCCGGACCAGCCCGAAGAAGCGCGGTCCCGACCAGCCCGCCCCGGTGATGTCGCGCGCAATCTGGGTGAGCGAGCGATAGTGGCGATCCTGATAGAGGAACCCCTGATCCAGCACGGTCACCTGATGACGCCGCCCCCGCCAGTCGCGCACGAGCCGGGTGCCGGGCTTCGGTGTCGCATCGCCACGTGCGACCGTAACATCGCCACGCTCGAGTTGGCGTGCCATTCGCCCGATCTCGCGCGCAGCCGATGACGGCAGCCCGCCACGCTGCTTCTCTTGGCAACGGTAGGCGATCGCACGGGTCAGCAGGTCCAAAGGGATGGCGGGGCAGGGGACGCGCATCAAGCGTCCCCACTCGGCACGGATCTGCGCCGGCGACATCGTCGCCAGCGCTGCCAGCCGATCGTCGAGGCTCGCCATGGTCAGGCGGCCGCGAGCGTGTAGCACGTGACCGCGCCGCGCTTGCCGCGGGTGATGGCGTGCCCCTTCTTGCGCAGGCCGCTCAGTGCCGCGCGGGTTGTGTGCGGCAACCAGCCCGTGGCCGCGACCAGCTCGTCAAGCGTGGCGCCATCGGTGCGGGTCAGCATCGCCAACACCTGGCCGGTCTTCGTGCCAGACTTCGGTGTGCTGGCAACCTCGGCCGGTTGCCCGACGATGGGAACGACAGTGTCCGGTCGCGCCACGCCCGGATCTTCTGGCAGGATCGGCTCGGCGCCGATGGCGGCGCGCCCGGCATCGGTGATGAACGCACCGATATGACGCGTGCCGTCGCGCCGCCAACCGCACTTGGCGTCAGCCACCTCAGCCTCGCTGACCAGCGTATGGCGGATGAGGATCGGGATGGTGCGAGAGATCCGCACCGCTTGGCCGCCAACCGCTTCGGGCGGCGGCATCACGCTGCCATCGGCACGCTGTGCAGCCGAGGATAGGAGAACCAGCTGGATATCGGAGAGGCGGGTCATGGTCGTGCTCCTGGGTCGCAAGGAGCGGCGCGATGCCGCCCCCACCAGGAACAGCCCCGTCAGCGGCGGCTGATCGGGGCGGCAGCGGCCAGCGACCGGCTGCGACTCACGCGATCACTTCCGCTCCGTTCGCCGACCAAGTCCAGTCGTTCCGACATATTGCCGTATGAGATGTTCATCTTTACGCTCGAAAGATCGGGATAATCTCGCTTCAATCGGAAAGATGGTGCATGGCTGACGGATCTTCGCTGAACTTTGTCGATATCACCGCTGACATTGCCGCGGCCTATCTTGGCAATAATCAGGTGCGTATCGGCGACGTCGGCGGTCTGATCGCGACCATCCATGGTGCGCTCAAAGCTCTCGAAAGCGAAAGTGGATCATCCCCGATCGAGGAACCGCTGAAAGGTGCAGTCAGCGCACGCAAGTCCCTGGCCGATCCCGAGCGCGTGATCAGCATGATCGACGGCAAGGCCTATACCACGCTCAAGCGCCATATCACCCGGCATGGCTATACGCCGGACAGCTACCGCGCCGCATTTGGGCTGCCGGCATCCTATCCGATGACCGCATCCGGTTATAGCGAACGGCGGCGTGAGATCGCGAAGACGCTCGGGCTAGGGAAGAGGAGCGCCAGCGCGATCGCCGAGCCGGAAGCAACACCGCCAGCGCCCAAGCGTCAGACTCGCGCCAAGGGGGCTGCGCCAGCGGCGGAACCGATTGCGACGCCCGCCCCGGACACGGTGACATCGACCACGCGCCGTCGCCTCAAGATCAAGACTGCCTGAGCGGCGTCCGAAAGCTGCGTCTGGACTTCAAGGCGCCTATCGACCTCAGTGTGGCTGAGGAGACGAGGGCATGGACAAAGATATCCGCGAACTGATCGTGACGCTTTGTACGCGGGCTGGCATGATCATGGAGGACGCCAGCCTGCTGGCGGTGACGATGCTCGGGACAGCGCCCGAGGCGACATCCGCGGCCCTCACACGCCTTCAGGCGGACGCTGCGACGATCTCGGCCTTGCTCGAGGCGGCGACGCTGCTGACTGCGCGTGACGCTTAAGCGGCTTTAGTTCCCGTTCCAAGACCAAGGATGATCGCGGCGCCGGGAGGATGGTCGGGCTGGTTATAAGTCCGCGCCGCCCACTTGAACACCGCCTGCTCCCAATCGGTGAAGATATGGCGGGCATTATCCAGATCGACCCGCACGCCGGTCAGTTGTTCGAACGCGGCCTGTGAGATGGCGCAGGGCACACGTGAAAGCCCATCGTTCGCGTTGAAGCGGAAGATCCGCGCCTCGCGATCGTAGCGCACCGATCCCGCCTCAAAGCGGATGTTTGTGGGCGACCACGCTGCCATCGATCGCATATCGCACGACTGGCGCCGACGTAGCGAGAGACCCGTGCATCGTTATCCACAGCTTTGTCGCGTTGTTGTCGTCGATGCACTGTCTTGAAAACGACATTGTTGTCGTGCTGCAGGACATAGACTGCCTGCGACATATCTTCGCGAAAAGGGGCTGGTAATGGCCGATGAGGACGATCGACGGGCGCTTAGCTTCGAGCAGAAGCTTGCGCTTCATCAGCTTTGGCTGACAAAGATCGATGCCAAGCGACGCGAGTTGCTGTCACTGATAAGTGCCACGAGCGCGCTGTTGGTCGCGATCCCGCTCGTTGGGGCGCACGTGACGGCAGGCTCGCCAACCACGGTCTATCTCGCCGGGACGATGGTCATGGTCTTTGGATTGTTCATCGCCGGGACCGTGGCGGGCTCAGATCTGGGCACCGTCATTCAAGACTATGAGGCGGATACGCGCATCGACGACGATCGTATCCCACGTCCCGCAATGGCCTGGCGCCGTCAGATCGTGCCACTCGCCGTCGGTACGATGGCAGTGTTCGGACTCTGTTTTCTCGCGTTGGCCGCAGTCAGCGATGATCTCGGTCGTGCACGGCACGCAATCGGCATGACACATGAAGAGCCGCTTGGCGGCACCGCGGGCAATAGCTGATCGTGTTTGCTGGGGATCAAACTCAGCGGAGCGCTGTCGATTATGGGTGGTGAGCGGCCCGGCCGCTTTGGGGCGGTGACCTGAGATAGGCGGACGTTCGTTGGCCTGCCTCGTTCGGACAGCTATGCGCCCGATCCCGGTCGTTCGACAGTTGAAAAGCCGACCCAACCGCCACCGTTCCTCGCGAGCGAGCCGGTCGATGATATCAAAGTCAGTCTCGTGCCTCCCCTCATCACGAAAAAACGCGGCCGGACGCTCACGAGCGTCAGGCTCGCCGCTTCAGCTTGCAATCCTCACCTCTGCTGGCACGGTGGACGGGTCGCTCGGTCATCCATCAAAAGGAAAGCCATTGCAGCCGCTGCCGTTATACAATGACCGCGACGCAAACCCGCTGGCGGCCGCGCCGAACCCGAAGCCTTCCGCGGCGGACAAGCGGGGCTACGGCAGCCTCGCCAGCCTCTACACCGCCTTCTCAACTGACTTCGCCCGCTATGCACTCGAAGTCTGCTCAGCGAACGGCCATCGCACCATACTCGACCCGTTCGCTGGCATGGGAACGCTCGGAGAGGCCGGTCGCGCGATGCCCGTCAACCTTCTGCTGAACGACCTCAATCCTTTTGCAAGCACATCCTGCGCGTTCCGATCCGCGGCCAGGAGCGAAATCTCGGCCGCAATCGAGCGAGTTCGCGCATCCACGCTGTGCAAAGAGACGACAACCGAATTCGAGGCATTCGACTATGCGGTCCGAACCAGGGCTGGCGACGCGGGCACGCCGGCTGAGCTTCTCAACCTGATGGACGACGAGGAGTCGCGATCGGCGCTTCTCGACGTCCATTTGATATCACTGATCAGGATCGCGACCCACCGGCGCCTTCAGGGGTCGAATCCCACCTGGACAAAGCGGTCCACCAACCACGAGATCGATCCCGCCACGTTCGAGACTGCGCGAGACGCGGTTCTGACCGCCGCCGCGTCCTACGCGGCACGCCTTCAAGAACCGGACCACAAGTTTTCCGTCAAGGTCACCTGCAGCGACGTCGCAGGCCTTAAGCTGGAGGACTGCTCGATCGACGCGATCGTGACCTCGCCGCCCTATCCGAACAGGACCGACTACATTCGGCACTATCTTCCAGCCGCCGAATTGCTACTCGGCGCCGACCCGGAGGCGGAGAGATCGCTGCGTCAGGCGCAGATTGGCACTCCCCTAATCCGGGAGACCCTGCCGAACGCAAGGCTCCCCGACAGCGTCGAGGACCTCATTCGGCGGGTCAGGACACACGGCAGCTACGCTTCCGAGCGCTATTACGCGAAGGGGTTCCTGTACTACTTCGACGACATGAGCCTGACGCTCGCCCGGATGCGACGGTGGTTGAAGCCGGGTGGGCTCGCGATCATTGTCGTCCAGGACGCCTACTACAAGGAAATGCGGGTGCCCGTCGCGGACCTGCTGACCGACATCGCGGGGACGCACGGACTTGTTCCCGAATCGCGAAAGGACTTCCCGGTACGGCATACACTGTCGCGCCTGAGCGCTACGGCCAGAGCCTCCGCGCCGGCGCGCGCCGCGGTGGAATCGGTGATGATGCTGCGGCGTCAGTAGATGGACTTCTGGAACTGCGGCTCCCGGAACCAGGGGTAACCCGGCTCATTCAGCGAGCTGCAGAACCCGGCGAAGGGGCATCGGCACGGTGCCAGTGCACGCACCTCGTTCGGCATGTCGGGGGGCGCCGGCGCTTCGCAGTGAAGGGGGGCGAGTTCGGGGCCGAGCTCCTCAACGCAGATCGAGCGTCCGATCTGCCATTCCAGGTAGTTCAGGGTCGCGATGTCGATGCCGGAATACAGCGCGGTCTGGCGCATCGCTACGTCGACTGCTCCCCTCAGGAGCTTCACTAGCCTCGGGCGGGCCGGCCAATTATCGCCAAGAAGCTCATCACACACGGCGTCGCTTGCCGGGACGACGCGTCCCGACCGCAAGTAAAGCCGGATCAGGTGGTATTCGACCGCTGGCTTCAGGTTCTCGGGATCGCAGAACTTCACGATGCCTTCGCGGTACAGATCATGTGCGAGAACACGCGCCTTCTTGTCGAACGGGTCCCCAGTGAAGGCGGCGATCGTCGCGATCGTCTCGTAAAAGCCACACGGGCCTTCAAGCAGCGGGCTTTCCAGGAGCCTGCTCAACCGGCCGCCGGCCGCCAACATTTCCGTCAAGCTTCGAGCCGTCTCGCGCAGCATTCTGGAACGCTCAACCGCCCGCACCCGCTCCTGCTTCGGATAATCCTGCAGCAGGACCGCGATCTGCCTAGGGGTCGTGCCCGCCAGTGCCTCTAGCCGCGAACCCACGTCCGGCAGCAGCCATTCCGCCATCGCAGACTGCAGCACGTCCCAATTCATCTGATGGCAGACGGATATGAACAGCGTCTTGAAGACAAGCTGGTCGATCCCGGGGAGGTCAGTCCACGGCTGAACTGCATGTCTGTCCCGAAACGGCGCCAGAACTAGCGCCGCGTCCCGACACCGGAACAGGTCTACCCGGAACGGATCCCCGTCGAGGTCACGGTCAAGGCTCATCGATGTGCCCGAGGGCAGGAAGCTTGCTCGCCAGATACCCGACGCGCTCGTCAGTCATCTCCGTTTCCAGGGTTATGCGCTCAGAGACGCCGATTCCGGCGCGTCCTAGCGCCGCGATCTTGGCAGGATTGCGAGATGCGAAGCGGACCTCGAAGCCGTCGAAAACCTTTCGCAGCGCTATGACGTGGTTGTCGAAGTCCCTGGGCTCGATCGGCATCCCCAGCTCCTCGAACGCCTGGCCGGTGTTGACGCCTTTCTCCTGCTGCAGCGCGATTGCGTCGAGCTTGCGTGCGATCCCCGCTCCTCGTCCCTCCTCCCAAGCGTAGGTCATAACGCCGCCACTGTCGCAGATCGCCTTGACGGCGGCGTCGAGCTGGACGCCGCAATCGCAGTCCTTGGCCCTAAGCCCCTCACCGAAAACGCAGGCCGACTGGAACCGGACGACCGGAACGTCGCTGGGCTCTCCCGCCGTGTAGACCAACACGTTCCCGCTGGGCAGCTCTGCCAGCTGCGCGAAGACGTCACCGTGTGGGGTCGGTATCCGGACGGGTGCCCGTGTGCCGATCTTTGGCCATTGCCTGCCAGTCATATCCCGGGTCAAAACATCCTCAATGAACGATCGCGATCGCAAGTATGACCGCATGGACGGGGAGCAGCTCTACGGACGCGGGGAGTTGCTCGACGAGCTCATGCACCAACTGGCCGAGAGTTGCACCACCTTCGGTTTCGACGGCGTCAGCGGCATCGGGAAGTCTCAGGTCGCCGACCGCTTCGCCGACTTCGGCTCGAGAGACGACGCCCGCGTCTACATCCGGATCGATGTCGCGGTGCAGCCGTCGGAGGAGCTCCTGCTCGCGCGGCTGTACAACGACCTCCGCGAGGTGCCGAAATCGTTCTCTCAATCGAGCGACGGCCTTGCGAGCGAGATCCTCGCGAGGGCGCCGGGCATTGCCAAACGCGTCCTGGCAGGAGCGTTCCAGGATGTCATGAAGAAGATGAGCGAGCACCTCGAGCACACCATGGAAGCAGTCGCCAAGGAAATCTCGGGCGAGCATTCCGAAGGCAGCACGGCAGCACTTCTCGCCGACGCCAACAGCGGCAACGCGCGATGGTTCATCCGCGAGTTCATGACGTTCGTCGCCGACCTCGGTAATCCGGTCATCCTGCTCTTCGAGAATTACGAAACCGCAGAGGCCGGCGCTCAGGACTTCCTCAACTGGCTGCTCAGCGCAAGGCCCGACCATTGGGTGGTCGTACTGGTCGCGAACGTTGAGAAGCTAACCGAGACCGACTGGCAGAACCGCATGGTCCCGGCGATCGAGCTGAAGGGAGGCGTGGTCCGGCGGGTGGACGCGCCTGGCAGGCAGGCGATCGCCGAATGGTTCGAGGACATCGTGGGGCGGGCTCCCTCCGAAGCGGATGTCGATCAGGCGATCGCCAAGACAAACCACGGCAGACCCGTTTGGCTGCGGGAATACCTTCCAGCAGTTGCCGCGGGGCGCCCGTTGCCGATAGCTCCAGCACTCCCCACCCAGTTCACCGCGCGGCGAAACGCTGTCGGGATCCCGGCACGGCGCGTCGCAGAACTGATGGCCTTCGCCAGAGCGGAAGCGCACATTCCACGGGAATGGGTGGAATCCGCCGCCGCACACTACGGGGTCGATCATGTCGGAAGCGCAATCGACGAGCTTCTCGGTCGCTCCGAGATCGTCGCGAGCGACGACGGCCTGTCGTTCTACAACAGCAGCTATCGGGAGGGCTGGCGCGCCGGCTTCGCCCAGCCAGACCTCCTCAAAGCCGAGAACGCGTGGTATGAGGTCTACCGGGCCACGTCGGAAGCAATGCTGTCGATTCCAGGAGCGGGTATCCTGCCGGGGCTCGCGTTGCGTATCGCCGCGAACGACGATGGCTCGACCATCACGCGCGTGGCAACCAACCTGATCCGATCTGGGAGCTACAACACCGCGTTGGCAATCGTCGACGCCTCATGGCAAGCGGACACCAAGATGGCTTCAGCGGGCTTAGACGTGATCGACCACGCCATCATGGCGGCGCAAATCCGCCTGGACGTGGGCAAGTACCGCGACGCCAACGAATCCCTGCAGATGGTCGCGCGCTTCCCCGGGCGGAGCCAGCTGCAGGAGACCCAAGCCGACCTGGTCCGCCTGAAGCTCGCGCTTCGCCAGAACGCCTACCCGATGGTCTGGACGATATCGACCAAACTCGAGAACGAGGCGGGTCACGACGCTGCGGTCCAGCTGTCGAGAGAACTCGTCGTCAACACGGCCTACCGCGACCTCTACCGGCAATCGGAAATTTCGGAGTCCGTCGCGCGCATCGTTGACCTCGCCCAACAGGCGCCCGAGGGCGAACGCGCCAAGGCCGGAAGATCGGTAGCCCGTTCGCTGGCGAAACTCGGCCGGATCGACGAGGCGCTGTCCGCCGCCGAATCTTCGTTGGCCTTCGCAAAGCGGAGCGGAGACGTTCGCGAGATCGCAAACGCGGAACTCGCGATGGGCGAAAGCCTGCGCCATGGGGGCCGCCTGGAAGACGCCGTGGCATGCTACCGTGACGCGGAGGCACTCGCGCGGGGGTCGGGCAACCGAGACTGCGAGATCTGGTGCATTCTCGGCCGCGCCTGCGCGCATCTACAGGCCGGCGACTTGCCGGATGCTGAAGACGCCCTCAAAACCGCGACGAGTGTCATCCATGCCCCGGGGTTCGAGCATCCGCTCGAGAGTGCGCACCTCGACATGCTTGGCCTGATCCTGAGCTCGCTACGTGGCAATGCAATCGACCCTGCCGACGCGTTGCGGGCATATAAGAGCTTCGGTGTCGAATGGCCGGCTGCCTTCATCCGCGCAGTGGAGTCTTCGCGTCGTGTTGCGGATCCAATCCCGATCTAACCGATCGTCGAGCCGCCCTCAGCCGCCAGCCGCCGGAAGGTCGATGCCGCGCGTCGAAAGCTCGTCGGCTAGGGACCTCTCCAACGCCTCAGGCGTGGAGCCATTCACCAACTCGAAGTCAGCGGGCGCGTCGTGCCAATGGTATTCGGTCTCGTGCAGCGTGGAAACGCCAATCGCCGCCAGCGAGGGGCGTATCGCGGGAAAACGATGGACGACGTGGTCGGCAGCGGTTCGGGGTTCTCCAGCTCCGGGCCTCACGATGCGCACGAGGGTTCCGCCCAGCCGCTCGATCACCGACCAGTCGCTCGGAAACCGCAGGTCGTCGATCACGATCGGGGATGGACAGTCGCCCCACATGGCGCGGATCCTGACCTCGACTGCGTTCGCCCAGAGGCCCGCGGAGATCATGCGTCGCCCCCAGTCGGTTCCCAGCGTCTCCATCGCTTGGCGCGGCGACTTGCCGCCTAGGAGCGCCGAAGGCCGCCTGCGCAGCTCCGGGGGGCCGGTCAGCTGCTCGGATGTAAGTCCGAGAACGGCAAGCATGTCCTTGATCGGCTGGCCCATGTGCACGCGGGTAAACCTACGTCGTTCCACTAACCGGCTGGCGAGCGTCGTCTTTCCGCTACCGGTCGCTCCGACGAATCCTAGCAGCAGTGGCGCGGCGAGATCCTCGGCCACTCGACACCTTTGAATAATTGTCGGTGCTTGTGCTGACCAAATCGCCGTCCGCCGAGCGGCCCTCCGGCCATCCCACACAATTAGTCAAACAGCGCACAATTTCGGCGTAAGCTTCGCATTTATGGCGTGAACCGTAGGCCTGCAATAGTCGAAATCGGCCGACACCCTTAGCAAATCGCGTCCGTCCGTTGCTTTGCAAAGCGAAGCGCTATCCGGCCAGCCGGTCGAGATCGAAATGGGCGTACTCGGGAGCGCTTCGAAAGGCGTTGACCTCGTAAATCCTAAGGAGCCGGGCTCCTTCCTCGTCGTAGCTCATGTCCCCGGGTAGGCATTCCTCGAAGACCTGGGGTGCCCGTCGCTGCAGCGCGACAAAGTTCCGCTTCGTCCATGCGAGGACCGCTCGATGGAGGGCGCGGTATTCCCGCCCGAAGTTGCTGCCTTCGTGGACCTTAAGCCCCATCACATGAAGACAAAAGCCGAGCAGGCGGATGTTCTGATAATTCGGCCATTCCTCGGCGGTGACGATCTCGTCGTATATTTTCCGTCTGAGTTTGAACTGGACGATGCGCGTTGCGCGGCCATGTTCTCCCAATCCGCCTAGAAGGTGCGTCCAGACGGTATTGTGCCGGACCGACCAAGCCAGGTCCGAACTCTGCCGGACGGATTCGGCATGCTGGATCAGCTTGAGCATGAGAGACGCCAGATGATCGTAGATCGTCGTCTCGTAGGGCCGATGCTCCTTGCGGACGCGAAGCCTGAGGTGGTCTGGCGGCCCCTTGGCGTCGAGTATCTTCAGGGCCTCGGCGCAGAAGTCCACGGATACCCGGAGCCGCCGGATCGCATCCGATTCCCAGCTTGCCCCGTCGAGGCCGTCGAGCTTGTAGATGTCGTCGGCCGCACCCGCGATTTTGTCGAGGGCGCGGTAGAGCACGAAGGAATGGTTCCAAAAGTCCTGCTCGACGTAACTCTCGAGAACGATCAGAACGGCTCCCGCGTAGGCGTTCCATTCGGTCTCGGTCCACCGCCGCATTGATCTGAAGTCGAGGTCGAGCAGGCGACCAATCTCCTCGACCATGCTATAGTCGCCGAACACGGCCTGGCTGAGGGGCTTCATGTAGCCGAGTAGCCCAGAGGCGTAGCCGTCCTGCTCGTGGTAGAGGAACGAGTCCCGGTTCTCGATGGCCGCCGCCACGACGTTGCGGCCGAACTGTGCAATCGGGATCCGGTGCTTACGAGTCTTCGACATTTCGTAGAAGACGGCTTGGATGGTGCCGGGCGATGACGCGACGAGCGAGCGGCAGAAGCGCGGGTCGGCGATCAGCAGGAGGATGTCATGCGCGAGGCCCTGCCATTCCGGCAGGTCGGCGGGATCGTTCTCCTCGGTCCCGCGGCAATGCTTCGGGGTGTGAACCGCGGCGATAAGGGACGGGACGGAGCGGATTATCTCGCGCCCGATCGTCGCCATGTCTCCCGGAGACCCGTTGAGGATCATCGCGTAGAGGAAGTCGGCGCATCGCCTGGCATTGCGACGTCCGAAAACAGGGGGCCGCAGATGCGCGAACCATGCCCAGGTGAGGAAGGCCAGGAGGAACGCCGCGCCGAGGACGGCCTGCCAGGCCTCCGGGGTCAGCAACCGTCCGTGCGGTACGAGCCACCCGCCGGCGCGCCATAGATCCGTGAGAAGCGTCAGCGACCCGACGCTCGCGACGACCCAGTAGGTCATCTGGTAGAGAGGGAGGGGCGCGGTCGCGATGCGAAAGCGGTAGCGGATGTCGGTTGTAGTCCAGACAAGAACCATGAGGGCGAGGGCGGCGAGAAATTCGGAGAAGCCGAAAAACTTGGGCGCGGTAGGATCGAGCGCGACGAAGCAGATTCCGGCGAGGCATCGGGAAGTCATAGCCGGTTGCAGCGCGAAGCCTCCAAAGTGTCAACTGGTGCAGCTAGACGCCCGATCGTGGCCATAGGACTGCGGGTGGCCGCCTTGGGGCCAGCGCAAGCTCAACAAAGGGCAGCTCACAGCGGTCACCGCCCGGAAGTTGCTAGTTAGCTAGCGGCCAATCCACGTCAAAGGACTGAAGCTGAACAAGCGGCAGAAGTCGGGTAGCGCCGGGCGGCTTGTGAACGGCGAGTATTGGTCAAAGCGGATGTTCGCAAGTTATAGGAAGGCCTGAGGATGGATGCTGGGCAGTACGCCCAGCTGCGGTCGGGCATACCAGTAGCCTTGATGATACCTTACACCCAGCTCGCGTAATGCCGATGCTTCCTGAGCATTCTCGATGCCTTCGGCAATGACGAGAGTTTCCAGCTCTTTGCACATCCGAACGATCGCGCGGACTATCGCTTGGCGACGGTGATCTTGGTCGATCCCGCGGATCAGCTCCATGTCCAGCTTAATTTCGTCTGGGTGAAATCTTGCAAACATGTCGAGACCCGAATGTCCCGCACCGAAGTCATCGACGGCTACCGTGAAGCCAATCTGCTTGTAGGTGTCTATGATCGAGGAGACGTGCTCCGGCGAGCCCATCTGTTCGTTTTCCGTAAATTCAAAGATCAGCCTGTCGATGGGCAAGCTGGCTCTACGCGCTGTCGCCAGCGTCAGCTGGATGCACGCGAGCGGCGAGTAAACCGCGTTCGGCAGAAAATTGATTGACAGCTTGGCATCGCTTTGCATGAGGCCTGCTTTCATGGCTGTCTCAATCGCCTTGACCCGGCAAGCCTGATCGAACGCGTAGCGATTGGTCTCGTTCACGCTGGAAAGGATCTCATACGCGCTAGCGCCGTCCACCCCGCGAACTAGCGCCTCATAGGCAAACGCTCGTCCAGTTTGGACGTCGACGATCGGTTGGAAGGCCATGGCGAATGGAATTTCAAACTCCGCGCCATCGCGGCATTCACTACAAATACGTTCCATTTTCATGGCTTACCGATAAAGGGCCGCCCCTAAAAGATAATGAATGAAAGCAGCTAGGCCGAACGGCAGGCTGAGCCAGACTTTTAGGTGGCCCGCCCCGAGCGGTCGCTCTTTCAACCTGAACGAAGGGATGGAGCTGGGATCTCGGGAGCGCGGTCTGGACGTCCGATTTTGGGTCGAACTGCCAAGGCTGGCCGGGATGCCGTGGAGCCAAAGATATGAACCGATGGCCAGAGCGACACGTTACCTTCTCCGATGTGTCATGTGCTTGTCATCGAAGACGAATGGCTGCTCGCCGAATATGTCTCGGACATCGCCGAGCGTGCGGGCGCCACGTCAATCGTCACCGCCGACACGGAAGCGGGTGCCGTGGCGGCTGCCGCAGCTCGCAGGCCCGACATCATCCTTTCCGACGTGATCCTGCTGACCGGCACCGGTCCTCACGCCGTCCGGACCATCACCGAACGCGCCGGACCGATCCCGGTAATCTTCATCACCGGCACGCCCGACATCTGCGATCCGTGTGATCCGCCTGGCGTGGTGCTCGGAAAGCCAATCAACGAACGGGCGGTGATCGCCGCCTTTCGCAAGCTGATGCCCGCTTAGGCGGCGTCCAGTACCTCGCGTACCTTCGCCGCCAGGTCGTCGATGCCGTAAGGTTTGGCGAGGAAGTTGGTGCCGGCGTCGAGCGTGCCGTTGTGGACGATCGCGTTGCGAGTATAGCCGGTGGTGTAGAGAACCTTCAGCCCGGCGATCCGTTCTATCGCAATGTCCGCGAGTTGGCGCCCGGTCATCCCTGGCATGACGATGTCTGTGAACAGCAGCGTCGCCCCCTGACCCGCGCCGATCATCCTCAGCGCCTCGTCGCCGTCCGCGGCATGGACGACGGTGTAGCCCAGCTCGCGCAGTGCCTCGACGGTGAAGTTTCGCAGCCGATCCTCGTCCTCGACCACCATGATGACCTCGGTCGGCGAGCCGCCTTTCGGCTGCGCGACCCGCCGGCGCGCTTGACCAAGAGCCGGCGCCTCGCCGTAGAGACGAGGAAGGTAGATCTTCACGGTCGTGCCGTGTCCCTCCTCGGAATAGATCTTCACATGGCCACCCGACTGGCGGACGAAGCCAAACACTTGGCTAAGGCCAAGGCCGGTGCCCTTGCCGACGCCCTTGGTTGTGAAGAACGGGTCGAACGCCTTTGCCATCACCTCGGCCGGCATCCCCGACCCGGTATCGGAAACAGCGATCAGCACGAACTGGCCGGGCTTCAACCCCTCCTCCAGCGCGTAATCGTCATCGATATGCGCGTTGCTAGTATCGATCGTCAGCTCGCCGCCTTCCGGCATGGCGTCGCGCGCGTTGACCGCGAGATTGACGATGACGTTCTCAAGCTCACTGGGGTCAGCTTTGACTCTCCAGACGCCGGCCCCCAAAACGGTTTCCAAGCGGACGCGTTCGCCCAGCGTGCGGTCGAGCAGGTCGGTCAATCCGCCCACCATGCGGTTTACGTCCAAAGGTTCGGGCGCGAGCGGCTGCTGGCGCGAGAAGGCGAGCAGGCGCTGGGTCAGTGCCGCGGCGCGCGTCGCACCGTCCATCGCCGCATCGACATATCTGGCGACGTCGGTCTCGCCGCGGGCGATCCGGCGCTGCATGAGATTGAGGCCGCCGATGATGATAGCGAGCATATTGTTGAAGTCGTGCGCAATGCCGCCGGTGAGCTGACCGACGGCCTCCATCTTCTGGAGCTGGCGGACCTGGTTCTCGGCCGCGTTACGGCTGGCGGTTTCGTCGCGCAGTTCCCCCGCCTGCGTCACCAGCGCGTCCTCCTGCTGACCGACGCGGGTCTGGAGCCGGATCGTCGCCTCCGCCCGTTCGACGGCCTGCATGGTCAGCTCGGCCACTTCCTTGAACAGCGTCACGTCGGCTTGCGTCCAGTGACGGACTTCGGCTCCGTGAAGGAAGAAGCCTGCGCTGTAGCGACCTCCAGCCTTCACAGGCAGGCAGATGCCGGAACGCGTGCCGACCTCCGCCAACAGCTCCAGCCCGCCCCAGAGATCGCCTTCGCTGTCAGCGAAGGTGAGTATCTCGCCGGTGTCGCGGGAGCGACGAATGCGCTCGCCGAACCGCAGGGCATCATGCTCGCCGGTGATCGGATCGAGCATACCGTTGGTCCAGCACGGACCGTAGCGCACCCGGTCGTTGCTCAGCAGACGATAGAAGCCGCAGCGATCCGCGCCGAGCCGCTGGCCGAGTGACTGCACGGACAAGCGCAGGATGGTGTCGGGCGTCTCCAGCTCGCGCTGGCGCGCGGTGAGCGCGACGATGAAGTCGCGCTCGTCGCGGCCTGCCTCGGCCGCGTGAACTGCTTCGACGCGCTCCGTGACATCGTAGCTGACGCCGGGGAAGCGGACGCAGCGGCCGTCCTTGTCATTGATGCACTGCCCCTGCGACGCGACCCAGCGCACCGAGCCGCTGCGCTCCAGGATGCGGTACTCCTCGCGGAACACCTCGCCCGTGCGCCGAGCATGGGTCAGCGCCGTCGCGACGCGCTCGCGGTCGCTCGGATGGACGTTCGCGAAGAAGTCCTTGAACGCGGCGCCCGCGGCCGTCGTCGCCGTGCTGATTCCGTAGAGCTGGGCGAACCGCTCGTCAGCCGTCACGCGATCTGTAATCGGGTCCCATTCCCACGAGCCGATGGTGGTGCCAGCGGAAAGCGCGACCTGAAGCCCTTCATCGGCTGAGATCCGCTCGCGTTCGGCGACGAAGGTGCCGGTGGTCTCGCGGGTAACGCAGATCATGCCGACAATGCGGTTCTCATCGTCGGTGACGGGCGAGTAGGTGAAGGTCCACCAGCTCTCCTCGCTCACGCCTTCGCGCTGCATGTCGAGCTTCATGTTCGTCATGGTGATGGACTCACCCGCAAGTGCGGCATCGACCAGTGGGCCGATATCGTCCCAGATATGCCCCCACACATCGCGAAAGCGTGCGCCGGTCAGGCCTTCGCGAAGCAGGCTGCCCCAGATCGGGCGATAGGCGTCGTTGAAGAATACCGACAGATCGTCGCCCCAGGCGAGGAACATTGGCGTCGGACAAGCCGCCATCATCGTCAGGATAGTCTTGAGGGAGATCGGCCAAGTCGCGGGACTGCCCAGCGGATGAACGGCCCAATCGGTCGCCCGTATCGCCTGTCCCATCTGCGTCTTCGCGATCAGCGGCCCGATGCCGCCCATGTTCGTCTCGCCGTCTGCCACTTGTCCCCCGCCCGGTGCGGATATGCTGGTTATGTCGGAAGGTCCGCGACGCACCGGCAGGGGTCATGGCCTAAGCAACGTGTTGCCTGACTCTTAGCCGATCACACCGCGGGGGTGTAGGGGATTAAGTTAGCGTCACGACTGCAAGCTTCGACATCGCCCGACCGACGAACTTGCCGGATTACAACGCGCTACCCATTTGCGGAACTGTGGTGGCGCGTTGTGGCATTTGATGCTGAGTTGCCAATCATTGACAGCTTCACACGGAACGCGGACAGAAAGGCATGTCCGCCACACCCACCCGAAACGTCGCGCTCACCAGGGAGCTGGATGCCTATATTCAGGCTCAGGTGTCGTCAGGCAGATACAGCAGCTCAAGCGAAGTCGTCCGCTCGGGATTGCGGCTGTTGATGGAGCGTGACGAAGTCCGTGCGAAGGGCGGCGCCCGTCATGCACGCTGAAGGACGTGCCCGAGTGCCGCCAATCATCGGGGGCGGGAAAACAGGCCAACTCGTCCGCGAGACCGACTGGTCGGCTACCAAGTTGGGCGACTATCAGAACTGGCCGCAATCGCTGCGGTCGGCGCTGTCGCTCGTGCTCAACACCAAAGGCATCGCAGCGCTGTACTGGGGGCCGGAGCAATGGTTACTCTACAACGACGCGTACAGCGCTGCGCTCGGCGATCGTCATCCCTGGGCATTCGGCCGCCCGATGCCGGAAGCTTTGCCGGACATCGCCCCAGTGCTCGCGCCGCAGGTCGCGGAAGTGCTTCGGACGGGCACGGGCTTCGCGATCGAGAACCTGCCCATGATGATGCATCGCTACGGGCAGGATGAGGAAACCTACTGGACCTACGGTTATTCGCCTATCCAAGGCGAAGCCGAGGGGTTCGCGGGTGTTCTCCTCCTCGCGACGGAGATGACCCAGCAGCGCAAGGTCGAGGCTGCCTTGCGTGATAGCGAAGAGGTCGCGCGCGCAGACGCGCAACGGGTGCAGCTCGCGCTGGCTGCCGGTGCCATCATCGGAACATGGAACTGGGACCTCCCAAGCGACCAGTTCATTATCGATGAGGCTTTTGCCCAGGCGTTCGGGCTGGACCCGGCGCTTGGCCGTGAGGGCATTTCGCTCGCCCAGATCACGGCAACCGTCCACCCCGACGATCAGGCCGGGCTATCGGACGCCATCAATACCGCGATCGAACGCGGCGGCTCTTACGCACATCAATATCGGGTCCGTCGTGCCGACGGCCATTATCACTGGATCGAGGCGAACGGTCGGGTCGAACATGGACCTGATGGAACGCCGTTGCGCTTCCCAGGCGTCCTGATGGACGTGGAGGAACGGCGCGAGGCGGCGGAAAGGCTGGCGGAGAGCCAAGAGCTGCTTCGGCTCGCTGCGGACATCGGCGAGATCGGCGAGTGGCATGTCGATCAGGCGACGGGCGCCATGTTCTGGCCGCCTCGGGTCAAGGCCATGTTCGGCATCTCGGCGGACGTGCCGGTCACGTTGGAAGACTATTACAACGGTGTCCATCCCGACGATCGGCAGGCGACGCTGGCCGCCTATGCCGCGGCGAGTGATCCGGATCGCCGCGCGCTCTATGAAATGGACTATCGCACGATCGGCAGGGAGGACGGCCTAATCCGCTGGGTTGCGGCGAGAGGCCGCGGCTTGTTCGACGCGGAGGGCAATTGTTACCGGGTGCTTGGAACCGCTATCGATATCACCGCGCGCAAGGCCAACGAAATACGCCTTCGCGAACTCAACGAGCGCCTGGAGCAGGAAGTCGCGGAGCAGGTCGCCGAGCGCAACCTGTTCGCCACGCTGGTCGAGACGACCGACATCATCATTCTGGCCGCAGATTTCGATTTTAATATATTATCCATAAACGAAGCAGCCGCTAACGAGCTCGCGCGCATCTACGGCATACGTCCAAAAGTGGGCGATAATCTACTCAGCCTTCTTGCCGATCAGCCGGAACATCAGGAACAAGTCCGTGCGGCCTGGAGCCGTGGGCTGTCCGGTGAAGAAACCGTCATCGTCGAGGATTTCGGCGACCCCGATCATGATCGGCCACATTACGAGATCAGGTTCCGCACCCTTAGAGACACTGCAGGCAAGCCGATCGGCGCCTATCAGTTCGTCACCGACGTGACGGAGCGGCTCCGCGAGCAGGCGCAGCTTGCGGAAGCACAGGAAGCGTTACGCCAGAGCCAGAAGGTCGAGGCGGTCGGTCAGCTTACCGGTGGCGTCGCGCACGACTTCAACAATTTGCTGACGGTGATCCGCGGCTCGCTCGACCTGCTGCGGCGCCCGTCGCTTTCCGACGACAAGCGCGCCCGCTACCTCGATGCCATTTCCGACACCACGGATCGGGCGACCCGGCTGACCAGCCAGTTGCTGTCTTTTGCGCGCCGGCAGGCACTCAAGGCCGAGACGTTCGATGCCTGCGACAGCATCAGCAAACTACGCGATATGATCGGTACGCTGAGCGGTTCACGCGTGGCGATCAACCTGGAGATAGGAAGCTTGCCCCTGCTCGTCCGGGCAGATCGGAGCCAGTTCGACACCGCCATCGTCAACATGGCGGTCAACGCGCGCGATGCCATGGACGGTGAGGGCACGTTGACGATCGCTGTGCAGGAAACGAATGGCATACCGGCGATCCGCTCGCATGCCGCCATCCCAGGAAAGTTCATCGCCGTGTCGATCACCGATACGGGATCGGGTATCGCGCCCGATTTTGCCGATCGCATCTTCGAGCCGTTCTACACGACGAAGGGCGTAGGGCATGGCACTGGCTTGGGGCTTAGTCAGGTCCACGGTTTCGCCAAGCAGTCGAGCGGTGAGGTGGTTGTCCGAAGCGAGCTGGGGGTCGGATCGACCTTCACTCTTTACGTCCCGAAGGCAGCCGACGAAGCGCCGTCGCCGGTGCAGAGCGATGAGGCCATCAAACCGCTTCCCAAAGGCGCATGCATTCTGATCGTCGAGGACAACGTCGATGTCGGGACTTTTGCTACTCAGGCGCTGCACGAGCTGGGATACAAAACGAAGCTGGCCGGCGATGCCACGGCCGCGCTCGCCGAGTTGGGACATGACGGCAACGGCTTCGATCTGGTTTTCTCGGATGTCGTAATGCCCGGCATGTCGGGGATCGATCTCGGCCGGGAAATTCAGCGCCGTCTACCTGGTCTCCCAGTCGTTCTGGCCAGCGGATACAGTGATGTGCTGGCGGAGCAGGACACCCACGAATTCGAACTTCTGCACAAGCCGTACTCGCTCGATGAGCTGGCAAAGGTGCTCGCGTGCGTGTCCGATAGAGAACGGGCGTAACACCGGGTGCTGCGATTTTTTAACATTACTTTTCGCGAAGCCGGCTGGATGATTGAACACACTTGCCGGACCATAATGGCGTACCCGCCAAGATGAACAAGCGGCCAATGTTAGGAGGCTTGGGTCAGGCCAAAAACGACCACAAGTGGGTCAAAATGGACGAGACACGGTTTAAAGGCGGTCGATAAGCCGCTAGGATAGTGACAGAATAAGACTGTCAAATGGTTATCGCAAAGAAAAGACGCCGCGGACTGTCAGGAGTTTGCCTCCGCAGTAGCGGCGTCGCCGGTCTGGCGAGGAGCAATTCGGTGGCCGAGCACTTGAACTCAACGGGGAGTAGTGAGGGGGCAGATGCGCCCAAGTGCGACACCGTGGGAGAATTGGACCGCTTCGAGCAGACATTCTGGCGATCCGAAGTGGCGTTTGCCCATAAGCTCGACCCGCTCGCTTCCGAGATTCCGGACGACAAGGTGTTTAGGATGCTGGCCGACAACATTCCGACGCTTTGCTGGATCGCTAACGGTGATGGCTATATCGTCTGGTACAATCGACGCTGGCACGAATACTGCGGTACCACACCCAAGGATATGGAGGGCTGGGGCTGGAAGGCGGTTCACGATCCCGAGCTTCTCCCCAGCGTAATGAGCGCCTGGACTGACGCGATCGCTACCGCTCAGCCTTTCGAGATGACCTTTCCTCTGTTGGGAAAGGACGGCGTCTTCCGGCCATTCCTGACCCGAATCCAACCGGTTCGGGATTCCTCCGGTGCGGTCGCTCGCTGGTTTGGGGTGAATACGGAGATCACGGCGCAGAAGAGCGCGGAGAAGGCGCTGTCGAGCGAGCGGGACCTGCTACGTGCCTTTCTGGATGCCATCCCCGGTGTCCTCTACGCCAAGGATCAGGCAGGACGAATGCGTGCTGCCAACAACGGCACGTCCGATCTGATCGGCAAGCCGCAATCCTTCTTCATCGGCAAAACCGACGCGGAATATCTCGACGATAAGGAACAAGCCGCCGTCATCATGGAGAATGATCGGAGGATCATGGCATCCGGCGTCGCCGAGCAGATCGAGGAAGAGGTTCGCAAGCCGGATGGCGAGCCGGCGATATGGCTTTCCAGCAAAACGCCCTGGCGAAACGCAGCCGGCGAGGTGATCGGCGTCATCGGATCGTCCTTGGACATCACCAGTCGCAGGAAAACGGAGGATAGGCTTGCGCGGATCAACGCGGAACTCGAGTTGCGCAACATCATCCTTCAAATGATCGCACACGGCGAGGCATTGACGGCGATTGCCGATCGTCTGTGTCGTGAGGTGGAGCGCATTTTCCCGGACGTGCTCTGTTCAGTGCTCAGCGTCGATCCGGCCGGCAAAGTGCATCCGATTGGTGGTCCAAGTCTGCCGAACGGCTTTGCACAAGCCCTTGATGGTCAAGCGATCGGACCGGATTGCGGTACCTGCGGCACCGCCGCGTACCTGAACAGTCCTGTTGTTACGATCGACATCTCGACCGACCAACGCTGGGCGAAGTATCGGGATTTCGGCATATCGGGCGAGCTTCAGGCATGCTGGTCCAGTCCCATCCCCAATGGAAAAGGCCAGGTCGTAGGCACGTTCGCGTTCTATTACCGAGAACAGCGCGGGCCTTCGTTCTTCGAACAGGACATTGTTAGAACTCTTGTCAGTCTTTGCGCCATCGCTCTGGAGCACGACAGGTGGCAAGCCGAAAAAGAATACAAGGCCAATGTCGATCAGCTCACCGGTCTTCGCAATCGGGCATCATTCGATGCATCGCTTGTTTTATTGCAAGATGCCGATTGGACATCTTGGGGCCTGTTGATTGTCGACTTGGACAATCTCAAGTTCGTAAACGATACATTTGGCCATAAGGCTGGTGATTGTCTCTTGCGGGTAGTTGCCAAGCGGCTCGGCGCACTTTCTCATGCTGATCGAGCGTATCGTCTGGGAGGAGATGAGTTCGCCATCATCGCAGACTTCTCAAGTGCCAGAGGCGATCTCGACGCCGTCGCCACCGCAGTGTTCGAGGCTCTTGCTGCACCGTGCAACTGTGAAGGCCATACGGTCTTACCGCGCGCGACAATCGGGGGGGCGGTGCCCTCCGACCGTACCGAAAGCCCGGAGCAAGTCAGGCAAAATGCGGATTTTGCTTTATATCATGCCAAGGAAAGCGGGCGTGGACTCTTCGAGCGCTACCACCCGGGCATCCGCACGAAGATCATGAGACGGCTCGCAGCGATCAGAGACGTTGACATTGCGCTTGATGAGGGCCGAATCCACGCCTTTTACCAGCCTGTCGTCCGCCTCGACACGCGGGAGATCGTTGGCTTTGAGGCCCTGTGCCGAATGACGGTGGGGGACAGGATCGTCTCCGCCGCTGAGTTTCATGAAGCCACAACCGATGTGCATGTCGCCGCCAGGCTGACCGGTCACATGATGGACTTAGTCGCAGCGGATATACGTCGCTGGCTCGACATGGGAATTCCTTTCCAGCATGTTGGTATCAACGTCTCTTCGGCTGACATCAGCGGCGGCAATGTCTGCGATCGTCTCATTAAGACGTTCGGAAGGGCAGATGTCCCCTTCGATCACGTGATTATTGAGGTCACCGAGTCCGTTTATATGGGAGGACGGGATCAGAACGTCGCCAATACGTTGAAGCAGCTGCGTGACAAAGGTGTTCGCGTCGCCCTCGATGACTTCGGTACCGGCTTTGCTTCGCTAACCCACCTAATGACCGTTCCCGTCGACATTCTCAAGATCGACAAGTCTTTTGTCGATCGTTTGACGCCAGGAGACGCTGGAGAAGTTATCATCGAAGGCGTCAATCGCATCGCAACGCAACTCGGCATCCGCGTGATCGCCGAAGGCATTGAGACCGAGGTGCAGGCCAGCCATGTCGAGCAGATCGGCTGCGCGCTCGGCCAGGGCTACTTGTTTTCCCGTGCCGTCGACCGTGACGCGGCGACGGCACTACTCTTGGCAAATGCGCAGTATATCCCTCGCGGGTCTGCGTCGAAGTATGACCCGGGCCGTGAACCGGCTCGAGGAAGAAGCGCGGATCGGTAAGGCCGAGCTTCTTCTGTTCCGGTTCCGCAGATCGAGCACATCGTGCTCCACGACCCGGCTATCTGCCGTTCACCCGCGTCATGGCTCTCAACCTTTTTGCTGTACCTAATGGTCCTCTGCCCTCGTCATGTTTGTCGAATGCGCTTCCGTTGTATGCTTCGTGTGCCGTGGAACAGCCGCCAAGCCGACGGCTGAATGAATGGCGGAAGTCGAAAAGCTTGATAATTCGGCTGAGCGTCGAATTCTGGGTCTTTGCTGACTTGAAGCTGCCGGGCAGCTTGCGTTAGAGTTTCGGACGCCGTGAGGCGTCGGAAAGTCGTCGGTGCCCGAACCCGCGGGCACCGACTGAACCCGCCGTTTGGCGAGGCCGCTACGGATGGCAGATTTGTCCCAACATAAGCCGTTTCCGGCTGACCGGCTCGGGTCGCTCAAGCGGTCAATCCTCTTGCATGAACAAGCGGCAGGTTTCGGGCAGCGGAATGTGTGCGTGAACGACCGGAAATGGGTCTTGTCGGCGCGCGACCGGTTGCAGCGGGGCCGATAAATCTCACCCTTCCTATGCCTCAGGCTTCAGCCTCAAGGGGAATGTTTAGCCGGCCATCCGCAGGACCGCGCAAATGGCTGCGCCGCTCAGGCAACCTATCTACTGACTTCCATTGAAGCCGCCGGATAGTCCCCGTAGCCCCTGCGATCGCCCCCGTAGAAGGTGCTCCGGTCATAAGGGTTGAGCGGAGAGCCGAGGCGCAATCTTTCCGGGAGATCCGGGTTCGAGACGAAGTGTCGACCAAAGGCGACCAGATCGGCATGACCGGCTGACAGGATCCGCTCCGCGCTTTCGGCGGTGAAGCCGCCCGCCGCTACGATCGGCCCATTGAATACCTTGCGCAGTTGCTCGGCGGCGAGAACCGGCGTGCCGGGATCGACATCCTCGATGCCCCGGATTCGCGGCTCTATCAGGTGCAGATAGGCCAGGCCGAAGCGGTTGAGCACGTTTGCAACATAACCAAACGTCGCGGCCGGATCGCTGTCCGCCATATTGCCGAACGTCCCGCTGGGCGCCAGCCGAACGGCAACCCGGTCGCCGCCCCACACCGAGATGAGCGCTTCCACAACTTCCAGAAGGAACCGTGCCCTGTTTTCCACGGGACCGCCGTAAGCATCCTCGCGCGTGTTGCTGTTGTCCTGCAGGAATTGGTCTGGAAGATAGCCATTGGCGGCGTGCAGTTCGACGCCGTCGAAGCCCGCCCGCTGCGCTCGCTCCGCCGCTTGTCGAAACTCTTCGACCACGCCGGCGATCTCGCCAATCTTGAGCGCGAGTGGCATCACCTGCTCGGCCTCGACCCATCGGCCCGTTTGATTCTTGACGATCGCCTTTTCGTGGGAGCGGATCGCCGACGGGGCGATCGGCTGCTTTCCCCCCATGTTAACGGGATGCGCCTGTCGCCCGCCATGCCAGAGTTGCAGGAAAATGGTCGCGCCGTTGGCGTGGACCGCGTCGGTTACGCGGCGCCAGCCTTCTTCCTGCGCGTCGGTGTAGATGCCGGGGGCGCCGGCATAGACGATGCCGCCGACCGAGACCGGCGTGGCCTCCGCGATCATGAATCCGCCGGGGGAGGACCGCTGCGTATAATATTCAACCATCAGATCGCCGGGCACGTCGCCGGGGCCGGAGCGCATTCGGGTCAGCGGGGCGAGCACCACCCGGTGGGCAAGGGTGTAGGGGCCGACGTTGGTCGGCGTGAACAGAAGAGACATGGCTTGGACACCTTTGGAGGCACCCGATCCCCACCCATTGGTGGGTGAGGATCGCGGGCAAGATATGCTCGTCAGGCAGGCAGCCTGGCGAGGCTGCGCAGGGCTGGCAGCAGCTCTTCGGGATCGGGGCGAACCGTGTAATCCGGGTTCACCTCGGCATAGGCGATCACGCCATCCTGCCCGATCAGGAAGCGGGCCGGCATCGGCAGCGTCCAGCTCGCGTCGCCGTTGACGACGGCGAGGTCGTTCTTGAACACGTTCTTGTAAAGATCCTGCAGATAATCCGGCAGGGTGAAGCGCAGGCCGAAACTGTCGGCGACGGCGTTGTGCGTGTCCGAGAGGATCGGGAAGCTCAGCTTGTTGTCGCGCATCGATCGGCGGCTGTTCGGGGCCGTTTGTGGCGAGATCGCCACGAGGTTGGCATCGAGTTCCCGGAACGCCGGCAGAGCGGCTTCCAGCGCCTGCAGATCCATGTTGCAATAGGGACACCAGACGCCGCGATAGAAGGTCACCACCAGCGGCCCCTTCGCCAGCAGTTCGTCCGACGATACGGCATTGCCAGCGGGATCGTTGAGGACGAACGATGGGGCAACGTCTCCGGCTTTCCTGGCATTCGCGGCGGCACCCGAGGCGACAAGTTCGTCGGTCGCACGATGCATGGGTTCATGGATCCAGTCAGGCGCATTGTAGGGGGGGCCGCCGGCCTCGAAGTTGGCCTTGAACTCTGCAAGCTTTTCACGAAGGCCCATGATCTGTCTCCTCGTCGGGCGCTCCCGGGGCCGCCACGCCGGCGCGCCGGGCCGGGAGACCGTCTCCCGTCGTGCGAGGAATTAGCCATGCGAATTCAGCGCTAGAAGAATGGCGCTGTGCATAATATCCATGCTCAGCAGGAATAAGTAGGAGATGAGTGTGGACCGCTACCAGGCCATGGCGACGTTCGTGCGGGTTGTGGAGACGGGCTCCTTCTCCGCCGCCGCAAGGCAGCTCAACGTCGGCCAGCCCTCCGTCTCGAAGATGATCGCCCAACTCGAGGACTGGTTGCAGGTCGCCTTACTGATCCGTTCGACACGACGGCTGAGCCCGACGGAGGCGGGACATCTTTTCTACGAGAGGGCACGAGCCGCCATAGAGGAAGCGGACGAGGCCGTACTGGCCGCGCGCGGTGCCGGCGCCGGGCTGGCCGGCTGCCTTCGCATATCGGCGGCAACCACATTCGCCCGGCTCCATCTGGTGCCGCTATTGCCCAAATTTCTTGCCGAGCATCCTGGTTTGGAGATCGAGGTGATACTGGACGACCGGGTCATCGATCATGTCGCCGAGGGGATCGATCTGTCATTTCGGATGGGGCCGATGCCCGATTCCGCCGCCGTCGCGCGCAAGGTCGCCAGCGGTCATCTCTATGTCGTCGCCACGCCGGCCTATTTCGATCAAAAAGGTCGTCCCCAGCATCCGGCTGATCTCGCGGCGCACGACGCGATCATCTACACGCAGCTTCTAACCACATGGTCGTTCGAGCGTGATGGCACTCACACCTCGATCGCGATGCGAGGACGCGTGCGGATGAGCGCTGCGGAAGGCGTTCGCGAAGCCGTGCTGGCCGATATGGGGCTCTCCATCGCGTCGACCTGGATGTTCTCGCCCGAACTCGCGAACGGCACCGTCGAGCGGGTTCTGTCGGACTGGTTCATCCGTGATGTGGACGTCTGGGCCGTCTTCCCTGCTGGTCGCATGCCGACGGCAAAAGCCCGTCAATTCGCAGCCTTGGCCGAAGAGGCATTGAATCGACGTGGCTAACGCGATTCGCATAATTCCGAGCGCTAGACCTGTCTGAACGAAAGGCCTTTTGGCGTCGCCAGGGTGTGAATCGGCCTGCAATGTTGACCCCGTTCGGGGCTGATCGGCGTGCAAAATTGACCCCCCTGAACTGAGCGGTTCACGCCCGGCGCTTTGCGCAGGAGCGGTCGGGGAGAATGCTGGTCGTGGAGACGGTGGCGCGCATCCGGCGCGAGTTCTACGTCAAGGGTAAGAGCATCAAGGAGATCGTGCGCGACCTGCGGGTGTCGCGGAACACGGTGCGCAAGGTGCTGCGGTCCGGCGAGACGGACTTCTCCTACGAGCGGACGGTGCAGCCGCTGCCGAAGCTTGGGCCATGGTCGGCGGATCTCGAGCGGCTGCTGGAGGCCAACGAGCGCAAGCAGCGGCGCGAGCGCCTGACGCTGGTCCGGGTGTACGAGGAGCTTCAGGGGCTAGGCTACCGTGGCGGCTACGATGCCGTTCGCCGCTATGCCACGGCATGGCAGCGTGAGCGGTCGGCGGTCACGGCGGCGGCCTACGTGCCGCTGAGCTTTGCGCCGGGCGAGGCCTACCAGTTCGACTGGAGCCATGAGGTCGTCGTCATGGCGGGCGTGACGACGACGGTGAAGGTCGCGCACATGCGGCTCTGCCACAGTCGGATGTTCTTCGTGCGGGCCTACCCGCGCGAGAGCCAGGAGATGGTGTTCGACGCCCACGACCGGGCGTTCGCCTTCTTCGGCGGCGCCTGTCAGCGCGGCATCTACGACAACATGAAGACCGCGGTGGACGCCATCTTCGTCGGTCGTGAGCGGCGCTACAACCGGCGCTTCCAGCAGATGTGCGGCCACTACCTGGTCGAGCCGGTGGCATGCACGCCGGCATCGGGCTGGGAGAAGGGGCAGGTCGAGAACCAGGTCGGGCTGGTGCGCGAGCGCTTCTTCACGCCGCGGCTGCGCTTCAGGAGCTACGACGAGCTCAACGCCTGGCTGCTCGACCGCTGCACCGTCCATGCCCAGCGTGCCGCGCATCCCGAGCTCAGGGACTGCACGGTCCAGCAGGTGTTCGAGGCGGCCGACCGGCCTGCGCTCATCGCCTACCGCGGACCCTTTGACGGCTTCCACGCCCTGCCAGCGGCGGTGTCGAAGACGCTGCTGGTCCGCTTCGACTACAATAAATACTCGGTGCACGCGAAGGCGGCGGGGCGCCCGGTCGAGGTGCACGCCTATGCCGAGCGCATCGTCATCCGGCAGGAGGGCGAGGTCGTCGGCGAGCATGCCCGGCGCTTCGGCCGCGACCAGACGGTCTACGACCCGTGGCACTATGTGCCCGTCCTGGCACGCAAGCCCGGCGCGTTGAGGAACGGCGCCCCCTTCAAGGACTGGCCGCTGCCGGTGGCGCTGGAACGCGTCAGGCGGAGGCTGGCGGGCCATGCCGACGGCGACCGCCAGATGGTGGGCATCCTGGCGGCGGTGACGACGGACGGGCTGGATGCCGTTGAGGCGGCCTGTGCCGAGGCGCTCGCCGGCGGCACCGTCAGCCGCGACGTCGTGCTCAACGTGCTCACCCGCCAGCGCCAGACCGCCGCTCCCGCCACCATCGCCACGCCCGAGGCTCTGCGGCTCGGCCGCGAGCCCGTCGCCGACTGCGCCCGCTACGACAGCCTGAGGAGGTCCTATGGAACGTCACGCCATCCTGGAGATGATGGGAACGCTGAAGCTCGTCGGCATGCGCCATGCCTATGACGAGGTCGTCGCCGATGCCGTGAAGCGGCAGCACTCCGCTCAGCGCGTCGTCGGCGACCTGCTCAAGGCCGAGATAGACGAGAAGCAGGCCCGCTCCATCCGCTACCAGATGACGACCGCCAAGCTGCCGCTCGCCAAGGAGCTCGCCGACTTCGACTTCGCCGGCACCGGCATCAACGAAGGCCTGGTCCGCGATCTCGGCACGGGTGCCTTCCTCGAGGCGCAGCGCAACGTCGTGCTGGTCGGCGGCACCGGGACGGGCAAGACGCATCTCGCCATCGCCATGGGGCGTGCCTGCGTCCGGGCCGGAGCGAGGGTCCGCTTCTACAACACCGTCGACCTCGTGAACCAGCTCGAGGCCGAGGCCCGTGCCGGGCGCCCTGGGCGCATCGCCGACCACCTGTCGCGGCTCGACCTCGTCATCCTCGACGAGCTTGGCTACCTGCCCTTCGCGCTCTCGGGCGGCCAGCTGCTCTTCCACCTCGTCAGCAAGCTCTACGAACGGACCTCAGTGGTGGTGACGACCAACCTTGCCTTCGGCGAGTGGCCCACGGTCTTCGGCGACGCCAAGATGACGACCGCGCTCCTCGACCGGCTCACCCACCACTGTGACATCGTCGAGACCGGCAACGAGAGCTGGCGCTTCAAGAACCGCGAAGCCGCCTGAAACCCTTCCCCCGGACCCCCATCCCCCGGGTTGACCCGGTGGGTCCACAGGCACCTCCCACGGCCGTCACCGCCTGCGCTCGTGGCGGCGCGCGGCGCCGGCCGTGGGGCCCTCCTGTGGACTACCGGGACAACCCGGCTGCCCATCAGAAAAGGGGGTCAAAGTTGCACGCCGATACGGGGTCAACTTCCCGAGCCGATTGACAATCGACGACCTGACCCTCGCCCGATCGCCCTCGCTCCCACAACGCGCTCAAGATCCCGACCGCGAGGAACATGGAGCCGCCGCCAAAGTCGCCGACAAGGTTCAACGGCACGGTCGCCGGCGCCCCCGGTCTGCCGATCGCCGCCAGCGCACCAGACAGCGCGATATAGTTGATGTCGTGCCCGGCCGTGAATGCCAAGGGACCGTCCTGCCCCCAGCCTGTCATCCGGCCATAGATCAGACGCGGATTGCGCGCGCGCATCACTTCAGGGCCGAGTCCCAAGCGCTCCATGACACCCGGACGAAAGCCTTCGATCACCACGTCAGCCTGGTCGCTCGCGTCGAGGCAGAATGTCCGCCCTTCAGCACTACGAATATCAACAACCGCGGCGGCACGCCCCCGGTCCACGACCGGATTGGGCCAACCATTTCCACCTTCGCGATCGATACGGAGGACATCAGCCCCCATGTCTGACAGGAGCATCGCGCAATGCGGCCCAGGCCCAATGCCGGCAAACTCAATTACACGAAGTCCAGCCAGCGGACCGGATGCGGAGGGGGCCAGATCCGACATCAGACTAACCGGATCAGTCGCTTGCCAAGGTTGCGCCCTTCGTACAGGTCGGCGATCGCGCCCGGGCAGTTTTCGATCCCATCCACGATCTCCTCACGGTACTTCAACTTCCCTTCGCGTACCCATTGCGCGAGCCGAGCGCCGGCTGGTTGGAACTCGTCCATATAGTCCAGCACCACGAAGCCTCCGATTTGCGCGCGTCGCGTCATGACGATGCGCTCGATGCGCGGACCCGTGGGGACTGGGTTCCAGGATGACACGGAGGCTGTACCGCAGGTGACGACGCGAGCGTGAAGCGCGAGATTCCGATAGACGGTATCGCTGATCGGACCCGCCGTATTGTCGAAATAGACGTTCGCGCCCTGCGGACAGACGTTCGCCAGAGCTTGATCGAGTCCAGGCGCCTGATAGTCGATCGCCACGTCATAACCAAACTCGTCACGACAGATGGCGAGTTTCTCCGCCCCGCCGGTTATGCCCACCGTTCGGCAACCGAGCAGCTTGGCAATTTGGCCTACGGCCGATCCAACGGCACCTGCGGCGGTCGAGACCACGACCGTGTCTCCTGCAGTGGGCCGCGCGACCTTTTCCAGGCCGAGGAGCGCGGTGACGCCGTTGAGGCCGAGTACGCCCAAGGCGAGCGATGGGGACAGGTCCCGGTCCTCGACCTTGCGGATCACCGCATCTGGCGTCGTAGCGGCGAACTGCTGCCATCCGAACCATCCCATCACGCGCTCACCCGCCGCAAAGGCGGGCGCGTTGCTCTCGACGACCTCTCCAACCGCGAGCGATCGCATCACCGATCCGATCGCGATTGGTTGAGAATAGTTGCTGGTATCGGCCAGCCAGCCCCGCATGGCGGGATCGACAGAGAGGAAGAGGTTACGAATTAGTATTTCGCCTGCCCCGGCGAAGGGCATATTGCCGTCGACGAGCTCGAAATGTTCGGCCTGCGGGATGCAGGTCGGACGGCCCCTTACTATGATCTGACGATTACCGGGCATGCGCAGAAGTCTCCTTGCTCAACAGGCGCCCTGCATCTTCGCGCCGCCGGTGCCGCCCCCAACCTTGCTCCGGGTCATGCGGTCACCGCGGGTCCGCCGGTGACATTGTGCGGCATGACGGCAATGCGCCGCACACCTTCGCGCGCGGTGGCCAGGAAGCGCGTTCGGAGAACGCCGATCTTCTCCATCTCCAGTTCCACCACATCGCCATCGGCGATGACGTGCCCGGTCTCGATGGTGCATCCGTCGCCAACCGTGCCCGATCCGAAGATGTCGCCTGGCTCAAGCGTTTCCGATTGAGAGATGTAGGCGATGAGTTCCTCGAACCGCCAATTCATCTCCGATGAAGATGCGGTAACGAACACTTCGCCGTTTAGACGGGCCGTCATGGCGAGGCGATAAGGGTCTCCGATTTCGTCCGCCGTGACGAGGAACGGACCCATCGGCTTGGAATTGTCGAAATCCTTGCCTTTGCCCGGCCCCATCTGCCCCGGCATTGCACGCGCTTGCTCGTCCCGCGCGGACAGGTCGTTGAAGATCATGTAGCCGAAAATGTGGCTCCGCGCGTCAGCGACGCTGATATCCTTGCCGCCTTTGCCGACGACGCAGGCAAATTCGAATTCGAAATCCATTTTGTCGCTGTAGGCCGGCCAGTGAACGTCGGTGTCTGTCGCGCACACGTTGGCGGGGTTAACGCGGTAATAAAGCGGATTCTCATACCAGGCGTCGGGCACGCGAAGGATGCCCTTGCGCTCCATCATCGCCATATAAGCGAGCGGATCATCCGCCAGGCTGGCCCGTAGCTTTCTTATGCCGTCATAGGCCTGGATCATGTGCTTCTCGAACGCGAGAAAGTCGCGGATTTGTACAGGGCGCGGTATCGGTGCGAGCAGCCGGACATCGTCGAGCGCGATCAGGTGGCCTACATCCGCCTGCCTAACGATTTCGCGAATATCGGCGAGCGCCGTGTCGCCTGCCTCCACGATAGCCTGGATGCTAGCAAGATGATCGGGCGCCCAGCCTAGCTGAGTGACGGCACCCGCGACGATATCGATCAGCGCACAGCCATCGTCGGTGACGACGCCGGGTGTTGCCTGGCCATCCTTTACAAATGTTGCCAGTTTCAAAGCGGCTCTCCGGTCTTGCAATGCATGGTGATAAACGTGGTCAATGGGCCTCGACCGGACCGGCGCCGCCATATGCGACCCAACCGCCATCGACAGGCAACGTCACGCCCGTGATGTAACTTGACCAGTCGGACAGAAGGAACGCCGTGGCGCGCGCGATCTCGAGCGGGGAACCCAGCCGGCCCATCGGCGTGCGATCGATGAGGAGGCCCTCGTCAAGCTTCCCTTCCGCGATCAAGCGGTCCGTCATCGGCGTTCTGATAAAGCCCGGTGCCACTGCATTGATGCGCACCCCGCTCAGCGACCATTCGCAAGCGAGGTTCTTCGCCATCATCGCGACCGCAGTCTTGGCAGGGCCGTAGGCGTGACGCCGGGGGCTGCCGATCAATCCGCGGATGGACGACATCGCCACGATTGAACCGCGCTGCTGGGGCACCATGATCCGGGCGGCGGCGCGGCAAGCAAGGAAAGTCCCGCGCAGAGTAACATCAACGATGTGCTGCCATTCGTCGATATCGATGTCGAACGCTTTGGCGACGCGGTCGCTGATGCCTGCGCAGTGGACCAGCCCGTCCAGGCCGCCCGCTGCGACCGCCGCTTTGGCGACCATCGCGTCGCAATCCTCCTCCCGTGTCACGTCGCCCCCCGCGCTCGCGACAGCGCCAAGCTCGCGAGCGATCCCGGCCAGCATCGCCTCGTCGCGATCCATCAGGATGAGGACCGCCTGCTCCTCCGCCAGCACCCTGGCTGTCTCCAGCCCGATACCACTCGCCGCCCCGGTTACGAGAACACGCTTGCCGGCCAATCCCAGGCTGTTCGTCATCGGCTGCCCTCCAGCGCCCGCTCATTCCAGTGAACCGGCGCCGCCCCTGCTACGGGCGAGCGGAAAAACGGAATTGTTGTGCCCCTAAGGCTGCCGATATAGACGTCGCGCAGATCTGGCCCCCCAAAGGTGACGCTTGCCATCCAAGGCGCCACCGTGCCCCCGCAGGCAAGCATCAGCTCGGGCGTGATCCGTTCCTCGGCATAGGCCTGAAGCAACTGCCGTCCGGCCTCGGAATCGCGGTCGTCGTCGAGAATGATCCGGAGATCGCCCGCCGGCGTGATAGCGAAGATCCGATCGGTGAAGATGTGCGTGCCCCAAAGATTGCCGAAACTGTCGAAGGCGATGCCGTCGATCATGCGACCGTGATTTTCCGGACCGTAGGTCTCTCGGCCGTGGAGCGTGCCATCGGCTCCGACGCGGAATCGGACCACCCGCATCCCGCACGTTTCCACGACGTAGAGCCACTCCTCTGTCGCATCGAAGCGGATCTCATTTGTGAAATGGAGGCCGTCCGCAACAATGCGGATGCCCCTTTCGTCCGCAAGCGCGATGTAACCATCTCGTACCGAAGGGGTCATCGATCTGGGCAGGTCAGGGAGCCGCGTCGAAACGGTGAGCCACAATCGGTCGCGGCTGTCGCGAAGGACGAAGTTAACGCGACCGAGCGGCCGACCATCGATATTGTCGTAGAGAACTTCGCTCTCGCCACTCCGCTTCATCAGTTCGAGCCGGTCCGTACCGAAATTGGCGATCAGGATGTCTCCGTTGCGAGCGAACGCCATGCCGTTGGGCAACGTCTCGTTGACGATCCGGGCGAATTGTTCAGCAGCAGTCGCCGGGACTGAATCGCCCTGCGCGATCAGCGTTTGCTGGCCATCAGCAGAAATCCTTACCACCCCACCCCGCGCATCGGCCGACCAAAGCGTACCATCGGGCTCCGCCAAGATGCATTCCGGACGCTGAAGATCGTGGCCGATCGACTTGAGACTCGCCGGATCGACTTCGAACCCGTCGATAGGATTAGCCCGCATGTATTGCTCCTTGATTGGCCGCGAGGGAGGTCGCGTAAATTTCACGCAGGCGTTTCTTGTCGACCTTGCCGGTCGCAGTCAGCGGCATGTCTCCAAGAAGGATGTTATCGGGCATCCACCACCGGATGATGCGCTCCGACAGGAACGCCCTGATCTCATCGGGGGTCACGGCGGCGCCGGCATGCGGCTCGATGACGAGCAGCGGCCGCTCCTCCCACTTCGGATGGAAAATTCCGATGACGCCCGCGAAGCGCACGCCCGGGCAAGCGGTTGCTGCATTTTCGATGTCGATCGAGCTGATCCACTCGCCGCCGGATTTGATGACATCCTTGGCGCGATCGGTGATGCGCAGGAAACCGAAGCAGTCGAGCGTGGCGATATCGCCCGTATCGAGCCAGCCATCGGCATCCGCTCCCGGTGCATCGCTTTTGAAGTATCGTTCCATGACCCAAGGACCGCGCACCAGAAGCCTGCCGGCGCTCTGACCGTCTCGAGCCACCTCGGCCCCGGCGTCATCGACGATCTTGAGCTCGATGCCGAACTGTAACCTGCCTTGGCGAGTCAAAAGGATTTCGTCCCGTTGCTCCTCGCCCAGTTCCGTCAATTGCGGTGTCGGCGTCGCCACGACGCCAAGCGGGCTGGTCTCCGTCATGCCCCAAAGCTGGCGGACTTTTACCCCGTAGCGCTGCTGGAAAGTCTCCGCCATCGCGCGCGGGACGGCCGAACCGCCAATCACCAGTCGTTCGAGCGAGCCCGTCGATTTGCCGGTCTGTTCGAGATGCGCGAGGTACATCGTCCAGATGGTCGGGACGCCTCCGCTGAAGGTGACGCCTTCTTGCGTGATCAATTCGTCAAGGCTGGTTCCGTCCATACGATCGCATGGGAGGACTAACTTGCAGCCGTTGATCGGCGCCATATACGGCAAGCCCCAGGCCGTACCGTGATACATGGAACTGCAGGGCATAACACAATCGAAAGCTGACAAAGCCAGTGCGCCGCTCAAGCCCCCAGCCATCGCATGGAGCGTGACCGACCGGTGCGAATAGAGCACGCCTTTCGGGTCGCCAGTGGTTCCCGAGGTATAGCAAAGAATAGCGGCGCTGTTTTCGTCAAACGCCCGCCAGCAATGCTCTATCGGAAAAGTCTCGATCAAGTCCTCGTAGCTCTGCGCTGCGATGTTGCCCGGGTCGAGCCGCGCCGCGTCGACTAACATGATGTAGTGGCGGATGTTAGGCAGCCGCTCAGCCAAGCGCTGAACTACATCTAGGAAGCTTCGTTCAAAGAACAGTACGACACTTCCGGCATGATTGATCGTGTACGCTATCTGGTCATCGTGCAGTCGTGGATTGGCCGTGTGAAGAACGGCCTGGATGCCTGGGACGGCATAAAACAATTCGAAATGGCGGTGAGTATTCCACGCCAGGGACGTGACCCGATCGCCGGGGGCAACTCCCAAATGCAATAGCATATTAGCCGTTTTGGCGACGCGAGCAGCGCAGGAGTCATAGTCGTAGCGCCACAGCGGCTCCTCGATAAGCCGCGATACTATCTCGCGGCTTCCGTGAGCGGAGGCGGCATAGGAAAGGATGCCGCTGATCATGAGCGGTCGCTCCTGCATCAAACCCCGCACTAATCCCCCTCCTGACTCGCTTATCTGATAACTGTACGTACGTTCCTATATATTGTAAACAGGAATTTGCGCGCGGCTGCGTCCAGGCAGCGCCCATACTGAAGACTTGGGCGGGGATAGCCCACGCGGTTATGCCAGAGGAGGGGGCTCGATCGAATCCGCTTGACAACCGACTCCGCACCAACAATTAGGAACGTACGTACGGTTGTTTTGGCTACTGCTAAGCGGCCGATAAAGGAGCGTGCAAGGGTTTACTGCTTCGGCGGTCCGGACCATTCTGTCTGACCGCGTTCGGCGCCACCCCTCTCGCCCTGACACGGAACGAAAAGAACGGTGAGATTGGACGCTGGTCCAACTCTCGCACTAAGGAGGGGAGAACTGAAATGCGTCCAATCAGCAAAATGCTGCGGCTTACCACAAGCATCCTGAGCCTGAGTCTTCCGGCGGCAGCCTATGCGCAGCAGGCCACCAACATTCCCGCTACCCCGCCTGCTGCCCAAGACGCGTCAAGCACGCAGATCGGTGACATTGTCGTGACCGCGCAGCGCCGGTCGGAGCGTCTCCAAGATGCGCCTCTCGCCATCACGGCCATCGGTGGAGCGTCGCTCCAGCGCACGGCCGTGACCAACATCTCCGACATTCAAACCTCGATTCCGAACGTCAATATCTCGCTGCGGAACGGTTCCGGTGTCGTTGCGATACGCGGCATCGGCTATGACATCGTGACGGCGGGCGCGGACGGAAGCGTGTCCATCAACAGCGACGGCATCTACCAGTCCCGGCCTGCCGCCGCTCTTTCCTCGCTCTACGACGTCGAGCGCGTCGAGGTCGCGCGCGGTCCCCAGGGTACACTGTATGGACGCAACTCCACCGGAGGCGCGATCAACATTATATCTCGGCGACCGACCGATTCGCTCGAGGGCTATATCGACCTGTCATATGGCAACTATAATGCGCTCTCAGTCGAGGGCGCGATCAGCGGTCCCATCGTGAACGACAAGTTGCTCGCGCGCGTCGCCGTCAAGCTGGAGGACCGCGACGGCTGGGGGACCAATCTTTACAACGGCAAGGACGTCGACGACGTGAAAAGCCGCGCTATCCGTGGCATGGTCGAGTTCAGACCCAGCGAGGTCGTCAACTTCCTGCTGATTGGCGACTACTTCAAGCGCGATGACAGTGCGAATGCCCTGCACTTCATCGGCTGTGTTTCGCCGGTTTGCAACGCCAATGCGGCGATCAACCGGGGCTTCTCGCTGCCGTCCAATCCGCGTGACGTCAATCAGGACATCCAAGCCGGCTACAGGCCGGAACAATATGGGGTGACGCTTATTTCCAAGGTGGAGCTACCGTTCGCAGATCTCACGGCTCTGACGGGCTACAAGAATGGCAAGTCCTACTTCCTTAGCGACTTCGACGGCACCGCACAGCTCGGGTCCTTCGCAACGCGGGAGGAGAACTACCATACTTTCTCGCAAGAACTGCAGCTTGGCCACCACAGTGACAAGCTCGACTGGATTCTCGGCGGCTTCTATTTCCATGAGCGGAACTTTGCTCGCACGAATGCGGCCTTCCCACCTTTCCTTGCACCAGCCTTATCGCGAGTCTTTCAAGGGGGTACGCTCTTCACCGACGCTTACGCTGTGTTCGGCGAACTGAGCTACCACGTTACGCCTAAATTTACGATGACCGTCGGCGGCCGATACTCGGACGAGCACAAAAAAGTCGAAGGTGAGGAAATTTACACAAACGGACCCACGAACACTAGGGCGCGTCCCGGAGAGGCTTTCCCTTGCGTCGTTTGTGTTTCCATACCGAATACAGCGAGCTTTAACGCGTTCACCCCCAAGTTCGGGGCGCAATACAAGTTTAGCCCGCATCAAATGATCTATGTAAACGTGCAAAAGGGCTTCAAGAGCGGCGGCTTCGCCGTCGGCGCGGTCACGCAGCCCTTTCAACCGGAGACAATCTGGAGCTATGAAGCCGGCCTGAAAGCCGATTGGTTTGACCGCGCTCTTACCACCAACATCGCTGTCTACCACTACGACTACAAGGATCTGCAGGTGGGGCAGATCGTGGGCACCGCCACGGAAATCCGCAATGCGGCGTCGGCGAAGGTCGACGGTGTCGAGGCCGAATTCCGTCTGGAGGCTGGCTCCCATGTCAGCTTCGACGGTTTCGGATCCTACAATCATGCCCGCTTGGTGTCGTACACCGCTCCGAATCCGGCTTATGCGGCCCAAAGCCCCGATCAGTCGGGCCACCTCCTGTCGAATGCACCGAAGTGGACCGGAAAGCTCGGGGCGGAGTATGCGACCGAGGCCGCCGCAGGGACGCTGACCTTGCGCGGAGAGGTCTTCACCTCGTCGCGGGTCTATTTCTCGCCGTTCAATAATCTAACCAACAGCCAGGCACCTTACACTCTCTTCAATGCCAGCCTTCGATATGACGGGCCTGGCGGATGGTATGGCAGCCTGTTCGTCAACAATCTGACGGACAAGCTGGTAGTCTCAGGCACTATCGTATCGAGCGGGGCCGTGGGCGGTTATGTCGCAGCACAATACCTTCCTCCGCGGATGTATGGCATCAAAGTCGGGAAGCGCTTCTGAGCTTAACCTCAAGCGACGGCCATATCGTCGCTCGAGTCTCTGAAGTTCTCAATAAGCGGGCGGGATCAACCCAGATATCCGAGGCAATGTATGTTTGAATATTTCCCTTCAAATGCAGGATGGACCTTGAGTGTTGCTTGCTGCCTCTCCATGGGCGGCGAGATCTCGGAGGTCCACGAAGCCTGCAAGCCTTTAGTCCCATTAGCGGAAGCGCCTCTTCCCGTGGCCAACGAGGCTTGGTTTCAGAGCTGGATGTCGGTGGCCGAGCGCGTAGCAGCGCAAGGTAACGAGATGTTCGCGAAGGGATGGGAATTCTCGGCCGGAGCCCGTTATTATCGGGCTGCTCAGTACGGCTTCATTGCGGAGCGGCATGCCGGTTGGAAGGATCCGCGCAAACTGATGGCGTATCGTAAAGCAAGCGCGCTGTTCGAAAAGGGCGTTCAGCTGCTCGGACACCGGACGGAGCGAATTGAGATACCCTTCGAAGGCGCAACCCTTACAGGTTATCTTCGGCTGCCCGACGGTCCGGGCCCGTTTCCGACCGTGATCCACTACAACGGCTTCGACGGCATCAAGGAGCTTCAATACGGTTTCGCCGGGGATGAGGCTGTCAGACGCGGCATTGCAGTACTTTTCATTGATCAAGAGGGCACGGGCGAATCCGCGCGCCTGCATCACACAACGAAGCCGGTCGCATCGGAAAAGTGCGCGAGCGCTTTCGTTGACCGGCTCGAGCAACATCCCGCGGTAGATAGTGATCGGATTGGCGTGATTGGCTGCAGCAACGGCGGATATGACGCGCCACGGGCCGCAATCTATGAGCCGCGGCTGAAGCTCTGTGTATCGTTCGGCGCCTTTTATGATAGCGAGTGCCTTCGCGCGAAATTCGAGGATCTCATCGATCACCCTGACTCTCCCCGCCGCGGACTTGATTTTGCCGATCAGATGACGTCTGTCATGGGTAAGGCTGATCTTCGCGAGGCTTGGCATGATTTCCAGAAGCGCTCGCTAGAAGGACATCTGGCCGGTTTGAAGGTGCCTTATCTTGTTGTGCACGGCGAGAACGACCGGCTGGTCCCGCTCGCCTTTGCCGAGCGCTGTGTTGCCGAAGCCATCAACAGCCCGCGGGCCGAGCTCAAGGTCTTCTCGATCGCTGAGGGCAGCACCGAGCACTGTGGGATTGACCTCGTCGCCTCTCACTCGCAATACATTTACGATTGGGTGGCGGAGAACTTCGGAGGTAGGGTCAGGGCGTCGTGATCTCGACCGTCCCCTTGCGCATGTCCTCGCGCCTGGAGGACTGCAGCAAAGTAGATCGGCAAGGGTTGAAGATGGCAAGGGTATCGGGAAGGAACGCCGGCGGTGCACGTGTCACCATCCTCGACGCAGCCGAGGAATTATTCGCTCAGTTAGGCTTCGATGGCGTGCCCGTAAGGGAGGTCGCAAAAAGGGCCAACGTAGCTCTCAGCCTCGTCACCTATCACTTCCCGTCCAAAGAGCAGCTTATCGAAGCCGTCATCACGAGGCGGAGCGACATCCTCAACTCGGCCAGGCGAGAGCAGCTTCGAAAGTTCATTCTGGACGATAGTCGAAATCTAACTAAGTTCGTCGAGGCTTTTACGAAACCGTTTCTACTACATATTGGATCCGGCGACGAGCACTGGCGCAATTATGGCGAGATTATCGCGCAGACGGCCTATGCAACCAAATACTCCACGGCCCTGACACAGCACTATGACCAAACCGCGAGAATGTTCGCGGACACGCTGAAGGAATTGTACGGACATCAGAGTCCAGAGCGTGCTGTCCGGGCGATCGTCTTCTGCGTGTCTGTCATGCTCAGCATCTTTGCAGCACCTCGCCGTGTCGAAGCCATATCTGAAGGGAAATATCAGAGCGCCGACCCAAACGACGCTTATCCGCTCATGCTGAGCTTCATCGTCGGCGGCATCGAACGAATCATGGAAGAATGATCTAAGGACCCATCGATCGGCGCGCGCGACAAAGAGTACGGCTAGGGAAAAGGGATCCGTGAGGCTTTTCGGATCACGCCTGTTCGCACGCGAACACGCAAGGGACTTGGCGGGCGCGGCGGCGTCGGAAGGTTCGACAGCAGGCGGCTTGGGCGGACGTGAGGCGCTGGCTGAGCGAGACTTCATCTCGAATTTGATGAGCATCGTCGGCAGGCGCCATGTCCTGTTCGATGTGCGCGCTACCCGACGATTCCGAATTGGCTACCGTTATGGCGGTGGCGAGGCCTTGGCCGTTGTGCAACCCGGCAGTCTTGTCGAATTTTGGCAGGTTGCGCAACAATGCCTATCAGCGGACGTCATTGTAATTGTCCAGGCGGCAAATACCGGTCTGACCGGCGGATCGACTCCGTCTGGAGACGGATATGATCGGTCGGTCGTCATAATTAGCACAGGACGGATAAAAGGTATTCAACTCGTGAATGGATGCCGCGAGGCGATTTGCCTGGCCGGCTCCACGCTTTATGAACTGGAAACCGTCCTTGCCCGCAGCGGAAGACAACCGCATTCGGTCATTGGTTCATCCTGCATCGGCGCATCCGTTGTGGGCGGCATCTGCAACAACTCCGGCGGGGCGCTCGTTCAACGTGGTCCCGCCTACACGGAACGTGCGCTCTTTGGGCGGGTCGACGCAGGTGGATGCCTCGTGCTGGTTAACCACCTCGGAATCGCGCTGGGCGATGATCCGGAGGTCGCCATTCGGCGGCTTGAGGCGGGCGAATATACTTCGGAAGATATTGCCATCGATGACTCGCGCCTTGGATCGGATCGCAACTATGCGAACGAGGTCCGCGACGTGGACCACCCAAGCCCCGCGCGGTTCAACGCCGACCCGCGGCGCTTATTCGAAGCATCGGGATGCGCCGGGCGTCTCATTGTCTTCGCGGTGCGTGTCGATACCTTTCCGGCGGATGGGGAACGGGCCACTTTCTACATCGGAACTAACAACCCAGCCGCGCTGACACGGCTAAGGCGTGACATGCTCAGCACATTCGAGAGTCTGCCGGTCACAGGCGAATATCTCGACCGCGCCGCCTTCGATATCGCGGCGCGATACGGCAAGGACGTGTTCCTGGCGATAAATTGGCTCGGCACTCGCCGGCTTCCCGCACTGTTCTCCCTGCGGAACAGAGTTGACGCGATGACGGCGCGCGTGGGGTTAGGTTCCTATCATCTCAGCGACCGCCTGCTTCAAGCGATAGCTCGCCTATTCCCCGCGCAGATCCCGAAGCGAATACGGGAGTTCCAAGAACGGTTCGAACATCATCTCATTCTCACGATGTCCGGAGCGGGGATCACTGAGGCTCGTAAGTACCTTGAGCACAGCTTCGATGCGGGCCAATCAAGCTTTTTCGAGTGCGATCAGCAAGAGGCCCATCGGGCTTTCATCCATCGCTTCACGGTCGCCGGCGCAGCAATAAGATTTCGAGCGATCCACTCGCGTTGTGTCGCCGACATCATTTCGCTCGACGTCGCACTCCCGCGCAACGCGCTCGCCTGGATGGACCGCCTAGAACCTTCGCAGAATATCCAGATGCTATACCGACTGAGCTACGGACACTTTTTTTGCCACGTATTTCATCGGGATTACATCGTGCGCAAGGGCTGCGACATAATGGTCCTCAAAGAAAGCCTGCTTTCGTCGCTAGATGCTCAAGGAGCCGAATATCCGGCGGAGCACAACGTGGGCCAGCTTTATCGAGCCAAGCCGGAGCTAGCCGAGTTTTACCGCAGTCTCGACCCCGCGAACGTGTTAAACCCGGGGGTGGGCAACACATCCAGGAATCGCATGTGGAGGTAGCACAGTGATAATTCGGCTACTTCGACTCAACGCGCGGACCGGACAAGTGACTTGATGCGCTGCAAATCCCGCTCAAGAGCCGGGCTATAAACTAACACGACGAGATCCGCTCGTCCATCGACCATAAATCCTGAGAACTGAAACGAGATCAAGCCAAAAAGGTCGTGATGGATACACCTGATACCTTCACATGAGTCGTTTACCTCACCAGCGGCCCATATCTTAGCAAATTCCGGACTAAGCTGGCACAGTTCCTCTATCAGCGGCTTGGCAAGTTCGAGAGCGTGATTTCTGGCTATATCGCTGCGGAACGCACTGACCAGAAACCTGGCCGTGGCATTCCAATGAGGGTCCCTTTCTTGCACTCGCCGATCCAGGAAGGCAGCGCGCAGCAGATTCCGTTGTACGGACGGCAGCGCGGCCCAATCAGTCATGACGAGGGATTGAGCGGCGTTCCAGGCGACGACATTCCAGCTTGCGTCGCGGATCAAGGCCGGGCAGCTTTCAAGCGCGTCGATTACCATCTGCAGGCGCGGCGGCACAGCAGCGGAAGCTTGAGGGTGGCGTTCCGGAAGGTGCCCAAGCGCGATCAGGAAGAGATGCTCGCGTTCCGCTCGCGATAGCATCAATGCGCTGGCGACTTGCTCCAGCGTATGAGCCGACGGGGCACCGCCACGTCCCTGCTCAAGCCAGCTATACCAAGTCGCGCTGATGCCGGCGCGTTGAGCCACCTCCTCTCGCCGTAGACCAGGCGTGCGCCGACGGCCGCCATAACCCAAGGCTTTTGCGTCGATTTTGCTGCGCCGGTCACGCAGATAGTGTCCGAGCGCCTCAGCCGTGACCATAGCCTGATAGTTATCCTGTTAGTCGCTATACCGGGATAAGTTTTTAAATTTACGCGCTTCGCAATCGTATTAGTACATCCGTACCTAAATGCAACGCGGAGAGATAGAAGATGCGGGTATTCGTCACGGGTGCAACCGGCTGGGTGGGGAGTTCCGTCGTCGCCGAGCTTCTCGAAGACGGACACTCTGTAGCCGGTTTGTGCCGTTCCGATGCCAACGTCGCATCGCTGAAGGCGAAAGGCGTCGAGCCCATAATGGGTTCTCTTGCTGACATCGATGTACTCGCGCAAGCAGCCTCAGACGCCGATGCCGTGGTGCACACGGCGTTCGGTCATGACTTTTCGAAGTTTCCGGAACACAGCGAGCAGGATCGTCGCGTCATTGAGGCAATGGGGAAGAGCTTGGTTGGCACCGCAAAGCCGATGCTTGTCACCACCGGCTTGCTGATGCTCGCGCCGGGGCGCGTCGCGACCGAGGCCGATATGCCGCCGTTGAGCGATCCCAAATATCCCAGAAAGACCGAAGCTGCGGTGAAAGTCTTGACAGACGCGGGGGTTAACATTGGCGTCGTGCGTCTCGCGCCCACCGTCCACGGTGTAGGTGATCGAATGTTTATGGCGATCTTGGCGCAAACCGCTCGTGAAACAGGTGTCTCGGCCTATGTCGGCGACGGGACAAATCGTTGGTGTGCGATACACGTGTCGGATGTTGGGGCAGTATACTGCCGTGCGTTGGAAGCGAATCTTCCTATGCGCGCGTATCACGCGAGCGCCGAGGAAGGCGTAATGTTCAAGGATATTGCCGAGGTCATCGGACGCAATTTGGGCCTCCCGGTCGAATCCCGGCCGCGTGAGCATTTTGGCTGGTTTGCAGCTTTCGCCGAGAACGACGCGCCCACCTCGAGCATGCAAACACGGAAAGCACTGAATTGGCAACCGGCGGGTAAAACGCTGCTTGAAGATCTTTCAGACCCTGCATATTTTTCATATGCCGTGTAGTGCCTGATTTCTAATCTCTAGGTCTGCCTGATACTGTGGATTACATGAAGCGTAAGGCGGTCCTGAGCCATCTTGCGAACAATATGCGCTGGCTGTTGTTCGGCTATCGAGAGCCTTAGTTCCGCGGTTCTCTTTCTCCCCGCTAGATAGGTAAAACTTTGACCCTGTGTCGAGTTTTCTATCGGAGCGTGACTCATACTCGAAATGCCGCGCGCACTCGGATACTTGGCGCCGTACCGCGCCGTATCAAATGGTCAAAGCGACGGCTTCAACGGTGTAAAGGCGGCCGTCCGAGACGTATAACTCTTATAAGAAAACCGAACGCGGCGCCACGTCGCGTCGGTTGCACGTTTCACGAAGCCCTCACGGTTCGGAAGCTGCATGATCTCGCTCGCAAGTGTTACCTCCTCCACCGTCCGCTTGCTCTGCATCGACATCGAGCTAGAGGTGTATCGACCGCGGGTGCGAGAGCGGCTGACATCGTCACGCTCCACCTCACGGCTGCCGATCAGATCCGAGGCAAGCTCCGCCGTCCCGCCGCCCTCACTGAGTCCAGACCGAAGGATCAGTAGATTACCGCAGTTCTCGATGATCGTATGGGCGCTCTCGCCATAGATGGCCTTGACCTGCGCAGAGGACTGGAAGCCAATCGCGACGCACCCGCCGAACTTCCTAAGACGGGCCTGCGCGTCCTTGAGCCCCTCGATACGCCCGAGTGCGTCCAGTTCATCGACGTGAAACCAGATCCGGCGGTCGCGATCGGGCGATAGCGACAGCGTTTCGAGAATGGCGATGTTCAACCAGCAGGAGATGAGCCCGCGGAGCGCCGCGACCTGGTTGGCCGTATAAGGCAGCCAGAGCGATCCCGTGCCCGAGCGGATCCATCGCCGTATCGAAAACGGCTCGCCGTCCAGCGCGGTGATGAACCGCAGATTTCCGATCGCCGGTGCCAGCGTCCCAAGAATACTAGCGAGCATCTTCTCGCCGCCTGGCTCGAAATAACGCGCGGCTGCTGTGCCCTGGCAGAGCAGTTTGAGCTCCGCGACCGAACCCGACGCGAGAATTGCGATGAGATCGTTGGTCGTGCCCAGACCCAGTCTGCCGAAATTCTCGAGGGCAGCGGCGAGCAGCTGCTGGGCGTAGGTGATCCACTGGTCATGTTCGCCGATGCCGAGGTGCGGCAGCACCGACTGGGCGAGGAAGGCATGGTCCCCGGGGCGTTCAATCTCGGCCAGCAGATCCCACCGCGCGCACCGTCGATCGAATGGATTCAAGATGACGTCGCCCCGTTCGAAGAAGGCGCTCATGGCGGCACCGTCCGGATCGGCAACGACCTGCCGGTCACCACGCCGGATGGCGTCCGCCATCAGCGCGCGCAAGGCCGTGGATTTGCCCGAACCGGTCGCGCCGATCGCCGCGACATGCATGGTCTCGTCCTCCCGGGATAGCGTCACACCCGCGAGCGTTACGCCTGCAGTAAGCCGCGCTCGAAGCCACGCGCCGCGTTGGCCCGTAAAGACGCCCAAGCGCGTGCCGCGCAGGTGAATCACTCTTCGCGGACCCGCCGCGAGACGGGCCGCGATGGCACCGCCCAGGAAACCGAAGGAGGCAGGCATCATCACCGCAAGCGGCCAGCTATCGGCTCGAAAGCTGGTGTAGAGCCAATAGCCAATCGCGCTTCCGCCGAGCCAACCGACCGGCGCGTAAAGCAGCGGCCAGAACGTCCTGCGATCGACGCCCTGTACGATCGCCGCTGCGATTGTACCGGGAAGCGCGGCGAGTGCGAACCAGAGGTGATAGCCGTTAAGCGCCAGCCATGCCCAGCGTTGCTCGAGCCACGGCTCGAGCGCGTGGCGATGCGCCCAATGCTCGCGAACAAGATCCACGAAAGCGAACCGCGCGTCGATCGGAATTACATAGCGCACGAGCGGCCAGCACGCAGCGATCGCAGCAAAAGATAAGAGAAAGGCAATCTGCTGGACGATGGGTTCGGAGCCCCGAACATCGCCGCCGCCGCCGTTACCGGGCGCGCTCACCGCTCAGCCCCATAATCTTTATCGCGTGTGGCGGCGGGCGCCGTTTTCGCGGCGGCCATCGCCTCGCGCATCGATTCCGATGTCTGGCGAGGCGCGGCATTGCGTGCCGCCATCATCGCGCGGAGGGCCTTCGCCTGATCGCTGTTCGCCGGATCGGCGCTACGGCCAACGTCCGCCGCCTTGGCTGAGGATACGGCCCGGGCGTTGGCACGCTCCTGATCCTTCCCGGTGTCTTGAGCCGCTACGCTCGCTGCCTGCGTATTCACCGCTCTATCGGCGTCGCGCGCCGGCACTGGCGCGGACGTGCGCTCGTCACCCGTTCGGCCGAACGTGCGAGAAACCAACGCGGCCAGACCGCGCGAATTTTCGGGAGGTGTGCTCGATTCAGCATTACCCGGCGCACGCGCTGTGGCCGCGGGCTGCTGCCGTCCCGCAGCCGGCGCAGTCGGTCGATCATAATCGAGCGCCATATCCTTAGGGCGCTCGCGCCCAAGCGTTTGCCGAAGCGCCGTCTCGTCGGCAAAATCGTCCCGTCCATAATGGAGCGCTGTGCCGTCGCGATGGCGGCTGAGCGCGACATAGGATGAGTGCGCGTCCAGGCCGGGCGTTGCCAGCACATAGGTGCGATCGACCGTCATGCCCTGCGTCTTGTGGACGGTAGCAGCATAGCCATGATCGACATGGGCGTAGCTCTTGAGATCGACATCGATCCGGCGCCCGTCGTCGAGCCGCACGGCGAGATTGTCCGGCGCCGCTTTCTCGATGATGCCGAGCGTGCCGTTCTTCACGCCGAACTCGCGCTCGTTCTTGAGGAAGAGAATCCGGTCGTTGTCGGCGAACTCGCGCAAGCCGCGCTCGGTACGAACCGCCTCGTCCGCTCCGAGTTCGCCCTGCGCATGGAGCCGCTCGCGTGCGGCACGATTGAGCATTTGAACCTCCTGGTTGGTATGGGTAAGAATGATGCGAGCGGCGGCGGGCGCATCGCGGCGCTCCATGTCCCAGCGATCGATGAGGGCCGCGCGGGCGGCATCGCGCGTGTCGGCCGCATGGACCATGCCAGCGTGACCGTATGCCGCCAGCGCCTCGCCGGTTCGACCGGTCGCGAAATCCCGGGTCGCCTCGCGCATCCATGCGGCAGCCTGCCGGCGCACCTCGCCGATTTCAGCGGCACCGTGGCGCTCGGCGAGCAGACGAAATGCGGCACCGGCCTCGATCGCTTGCAGTTGCTGCGCATCGCCGACCATGACGACTTTGGCCCCACCGCCGGCGGCCTCGGCGAGCACGCGCTGAAGCTGGCGCGTTCCGATCATCCCTGCCTCGTCCACCACCAGCACATCGCGCGAGGTCAGCCGATCACGGTCGCGCGCCCAGCTATGTTCAAGGCTGGCGATGGTGCGGGATGTGATACCGGATCCGCCTTCGAGATTCTCAGCCGCGATGCCGGACAGCGCGCCGCCGCGTACGGTGTAGCCTGCCGCTTCCCAGGCCTCGCGCGCGACGCCCAGCATCGCCGATTTGCCGGCGCCGGCATAGCCCACGACAAGCGCGAGACCGGGCTTGCGCAGCACATGATCGAACGCTGCGCGCTGTTCGGCTCCGAGCCGCATTCCGCGCGCCTCGGCAGATTCAACGGCGCGGCCGACATCCGTCCGCGACACAGCATGATCGCGCATTTGCGCGAGACGCTCGGCATCGCGCTCTAGCGCCCGTTCGGCGCTTAACATGCTGGTCGTCGTGAAGCGCTCCGCGCCGTGACCGTCGCGCCCAAGCGCGAGCACAGATTCATGATGGCGCATGCTGGCGAGCACGCGATCGAACTGCTCCTGTCCGTCCGAATGGCGATGTGCGAACATGGCCAGGTCGCGCACCGTGAAAGTCGCTTGGCTGCGGGTCAGTGTCTCCAGCCCGACGCTTGGATTGGCAATGATCGCCGCACCATTGTCGCGCGCGATCGCGCGATGATCTTGGGCGCGTTCGGCCTCCTCACCTTTCGCTTCGCGGCGCGCGCCCGCGGCACCGATCTTGTGCTGCGGCTCCAGCTCGATGCCCTGCGCGTCATAGCTGCGGTGATCGATCCGCACTTCGATGCCGAGTTGCGCCAGGCGATCGTTGACGTGGCTCGCCCAATTCTCGCGCCAGCTCTGCAGCAACACCGTGGCGTTCCATTCGCGCACCTTCGGCCCGAACCCGTCCGGGCCGACCTCGCGCATGGTCAGCATGACGTGCGCGTGCGGCTTAGCCTCGCCATCAGGGCCGATGTCCCAATGCACATTAAGATCCGCCACCATGCCGCGCTCGACGAACTCACGCGAAACAAAGTCGCGCGCCAGCGCCACGCCTTGGGCCGGCGTCATCTCGCGCGGGATCGCGAACTCCACCTCGCGGGCGAACTGGGCGTCTTTCCGCTTCTCGGTCGCCTCGACCTCATTCCACAGGGTTTCGCGGTCCCGCAGCCGTTCGGGCGCCCCTTCCGGTAGCAAGACCTCGGAATGGACGACACCTGCCTTGTTGGTGAAGTCGTGATGCCGGCCAAGCCGCTCGTCATGGAGGCGAGATGCCGAGCGATAGGCGGCGGACGCTATTGCGCTGCGGCCGGTGCCGCGTCCCATGACCTTTGCCGAGAAGTGATAGATCGCCATGACGGCAACCCATCTACGCCTGATCTCGCGACGTCGGTACGACGTATAAGCGCGCTCTCATGCGCTAGAGCACGCCTGAGAGATTTCAGCCGTTGAACCGGGGATCGGACGGCCCAATTCGCCTGCATCGGCCAGCCAAATGGAGATGCACGATGCGAAAGGTACGAGATTTCGACGCCGAACTGAAGGCGCTCAACGACCGGGCCAAGCTGCTGAAACAGCGCAAGGTCCAGCAATTCGGCGAGTTGATCGAGGCGACAGGTGCCGATGCACTCGATCCCGATTTGCTTGCCGGTGCGCTGCTGGCAGTGGTGGCGGAGACGGACAAAGCGATCATTACGAGGTGGAGCGCGCGCGGCGCGCAGTTCTTTCGGGAAACAAGCCGGCGATCGTCGCGCGGCGCTGCTGGCGCTGGCACGGGCGGCAAAGCGGGATCGGCAGGCGCGGAACCGGCTTGAGGCAGCAAAGGCGAGAGCGGATACGAGGGCCTGGGTGGTCGCAAGACGCGAACGCACGCGGCATCTGATCGAGCTCGGCGGCCTCGTCCAGAAAGCTGGCCTCGTCGACATCACTGACGATGATCGCGCGTTGCTCTACGGCGCTTTTCTTGACCTTGCTCAGCGGCTCGGGGGCGAGAACGGTTCGCAACTCAAACTGCTGTACCGGCGACGGGGCGTCCGCACGTTCGCGACCGAAGCCGAGCAGGCCGCTGCAGCTCGATCGCAGGTGGGCAAGGCTAAGCCGCCGTCCGTTGCGAAACCAACTCCGTGACGTTACATAAACTGTGTCGGAAAAGGCAGACTTGGTCTGGTGAGCCCAAGTCCTTCTGGTAACGGAAGCTCTGGTCTTTGGCTTCGTGCTTGAGATCCCCACGACGAACATCGGACGTCCTTTTGGACCGCCACGATGTTCGTCCGTGCGGTCCTCGGGTTCGGGAAACGCTCCGGTCGAACATCGACAATGGAGCCAGATATGCAGCCTCTCAACACCTTCTATGACGTCATCATCGCCGGCGCCGGTCCGGTCGGATTGTTCCACGCTCGCGAGCTCAGGCTTGGCGGTGCTTCGGTGCTGGTGCTTGAGCGGAAACGCGATCCTTATTCTCCGCTGAAAGGACTGCCGTTTGGCCTGCGCGGGCTTACGGTGCCGACCATAGAAAGCCTCGACCGTCGCGATCTCCTGACCGAACTCGAAGCCTACGCAGCGAGCAAAGACACGCGCGCCGCTTCTCACTGGATGCAGCAGCAGCGACGCCCCGCCGGCCATTTTGCCGGCATCCAGTTCTTCCACGATCAGATCGACACCGCGCGCTGGTCTTATCGCTTGCCGGGTGCGGTGGGGAGTCTCGCGGTGGACATGGCCAGTATCGAGGCCGTGCTCGCACAACGTGCGGAAAAGCTCGGCGCGGAGATCCGGCGCGGCTGCGGCGTCGAAACCCTCGACGCCTGCAACGAAGGCGTGCGCGTCTACACCAGCGAGGGAACGTGCGACGCGCGCTGGCTGGTGGGGTGCGATGGCGGGCGGAGCATTGTCCGCAAAGCGGCGGGGTTCAGCTTCGTCGGCACCGATCCCGAGTTCACCGGATATTCGGTCGAGGCAGAATTGATCGATACGTCCGACCTCAAGCTCGGCCGCCATTACACCGCGACCGGCATGTATACGTTCACGGCACCCGGCACGATCGCAATGGTCGATTTCGATGGCGGCGCTCGGCATCGCAGCGAGCCGACGCGCGAGCATATCGAAACCGTGCTGCGGAAGGTCTCGGGCACCAGCGTGACGGTCAAATCCCTCCACGTCGCGGCGACCTGGACCGATCGCGCCTATCAGGCAACCGAGTACCGGCGCGGCCGCGTTCTTCTCGCGGGCGACGCGGCGCACATCCATTCGCCGCTCGGCGGCCGAGGGCTCAACCTCGGGCTCGGCGATGCGATGAACCTCGGCTGGAAACTCGCCGCCACGATCCGCGGCGTTGCGCCGGAGGGTCTGCTCGACAGCTACACAAGCGAGCGGCATCCGATTGGCGCGCGAGTCCTCGATTGGTCCCGCGCGCAAGTCGCGATCATGCGTCCGAGTTCCGCTTCGCGTGCGCTGGCGGCGGTCGTCCGCGATCTGATCGGGACACGCGACGGCGCAACTTACTTCGCCGAACGCGTGCTGGGTGTCGGGCTCCGCTATGATCTTGGTGCCGGACACCCCCTTGTCGGTCGCAGCGCGCCGGACTTTCAGCTGGGCGAAGGAACCCGGCTCGCGGAGCGTTTGCGAAGCGGGCGCGGGTTGCTTCTCGACTTTGGCGCGAGTGTTTCGCTGGGCGCGCTGGCGGCGCGCTGGTACGGGCGCATCGACTATATTCAAGCGAGCAGCGACGAGCATATGGAAGTGGGCGCCCTGCTGGTTCGGCCCGATGGGATCGTGGCGTGGGCTTGCGATGGAACGCCTAACGACGATTTCGAGCGGGCCGCCAAACATTGGTTTGGCGATCCACACTCGCGCTCCCACCCGTAAAACGATCACGGGCCGGGAGGGTTCGCGGCACCGTCGCGTTGCGATCCTGAAAGCGGGAAAAGCGCGCTGACGCGGCGCGCGGCGGGCGGCTTCGGATCGACCGGGCCGCCCTGTGCGGCGAGGTCGAGGAAGAGGCTCGCCTCCTGCCAGCGGGCTTGGACCGGCTGGGCCGCGCGTGCCGGCGTACCGCCGCCGATGCGCGCAGTGTAAGCCACCGTTTCGGCCGGGAGCGTCGCCGCGCCTGCGGCATAACGCTCATATCGGCCTGGCCCCGCATTATAGGCGGCAAGCGCGCCGGCCATGCCATAGCGGGCCGCGAGTTCGGCGAGATACATGGCGCCACCGATCATATTGCGGCGTGCGTCGAACGGATCGGTGCCGAGGTTGTAGCGCGCGGTCAGGTAGGTCCAGGTCGCCGGCATAATCTGCATGCAGCCCATTGCTCCCTTCACGGAGACGATACGGGCGTTTCCGCCCGACTCGGCCCTCATCACTCGCAGGAGGATGTCGGCGGAAAGTCCGGATCGACTAGCGGCTTCGGGTACATGCGCGACGCAGGCGTTGCCCATTGCAGGCGGCGCTGGTTGGGCGCTCGCCCGGATAGAGGGAGTGAGCAGCGCGAACGCGCCGAGCCAGATCGGCGACGGCACCCTCATGACCACGTCCAGACCGGAATGGCGCGGCCGACAACCCGGCGCTCGGCGACCGGGCCAAAGTAGCGGCTGTCGAATGAGTCCGCGTGCGCCGGCGCGATCAGGAACAGCTGATCTGCGCGCAGCCGCCCGCATCCCGACCAGATCGGCAGCGTACGACTGAAGCGATCGCGCGCCAGCGCGGTGGCGACGGTCCGCGCATCGATCGTGACGCGGTCACCTGTCCGGCAGATCGTCGCGCCGCTTGCGGCCGCGACGGGCTTGATCAGCAGTGCATTGGCCTCGACATAGCGCCGCGCGGCCATGAACCGACCGAGCTGCGGCGACGGTCGCACCGCGACCAGGTCGCCGACGCGCGGAGATGCACCGGGCTCGACGCGGTAGAGGCCGAGCGGGACGCTCGCCGACGCGTTCCAGATTAGCCGCAGTTGTGGGCGGTGGATGGCCGGAGCGAGCAGCAGGCTGAGCGCGGCGCCGCCGCATGCGAGCAAGCCGACGCGGAGCGGATGGCGATGCGAGCGAGCCTGCCGCGCGGCACCGGTGTTAGCTGAGAGGGCGCGCTTCATCAGTGCGTCTCCGGCGCTGGATCGCTTGGCTGCCGAGCGGCGGGCAGCACCGAACCGTTGTTGGGATCGGACGTCGAGGCGCATGCGCCGCGGTCGGCCCAGGCGCGCAGGTCTTCGAGGGTATAGACGACGCGACCGCCGATCTTTCGGTAGCCGGGACCGGTGCCATAGGTGCGATGCTTTTCGAGGGTGCGCGCCGAGAGGCCGACATAATGGGCGGCCTCCTTCGTGCGCAGATAGCGTGTATCCTTGATAATGTCGGGCATGACCGGGCTCCTTGCTGAGGTGAGCGAGGCGGCTGCCAAGCGCCTCGCGAACCCGGTCATCATCGGCGACGAAAGAAGGCCCGTGGTGGCCGGAACGAGGGGGCGTGAGATCCGACCACATTGCCGGTGGGCGACCGGCTATGATGACGGTCGTGGTCCCAACAGTCGTCTATATCCTTGTCCAATCATCTCCGTTCCGGCCTCCAGCAGCCGGCGAAGATCCGATCGTTCGGAGCTTGCTCGCCAATCCGGGGGCATGGGATCGAGCAGCTGCTCGGCGATGTCGCGCAGCGACGCGCCGTCCTGCGACAGATCGTGGACGCAGAGCATCGCGGCGTGTCGGTGCGCATGGGCGAACGGCGCAGCGCGAAGCGGCGGGCCGTAGCCGATCGCGCGCCGGAAGGTCGCGGCGGCCTGGACCCGCGCCGTGTGGCTGGTGTCGGGATGAAGATAGATGCCGAAGCCGGCACCCCTCGCCGGCGCGAGTCCGGATGGTAGCCAGAGCGAGAGCTCAGGCGCGCCATGTCGGCGGATCAAAAGATAGGTCCCGCCCGGAGATCCAATGCGAAGAACGCGATCGCCCCAGCGCTCGAATAGGAAGCGCAGATCGCCAATCGGCCGCGCCCAAGGCGCCGGGCGGACGATCGTCAGGACGGAGGTATCAAGCTCCGGACTCCAGGCGACCGCGGGCACCTCGATCGCTGCGGTATCGGGATCGGGCGCGAAAGGTAACGCCCCAATGGGACCACCTCCTTGCCAGCGGATGCTGCGCGATCGTGATTAGTGCCCGCGCCGATCGGCGAACGATCGCTTCGGCGGATGCGCTGGCGCGTCGTGCCGGCACGTTCGCCGTGTGCCAGATGCCTCGAAATTCGGGATTGCGCCGGAGCCACTCCCAGGCGAAGCCGCGCGCATCCAATGCGGTCAGGGCCTGATAGGCGGCGGGTAAGCGTAAGCGATGATAACCTGGCATCGTAAAACTCCTCGATGCCCCCTGCGACCATAACCTATGTGGGAAATGCCGCAGTCCGCAACGAGGCCGCCCCTTATCGCCGAATAAGCCGCCGCTTATCGCAAGTGGTTAATAACTAACGCCAAAATGGATCAAACGAAAGCCCCGCCCGGTCGATCCGGGCGGGGCTTGATCGTTAAGCTCAGTCGCCATTGCGGCGGCTGGGGCGCGACCAGATCAGGTTGAAGGTCTCGCCGTCCTCGTCGTCGAAGAGGTTGGCGTAGATCGGGGCGGTGAAGCTCGGATCGTCGAGCTTGAGGCCCAGATAATCGCGGCCTTCGTTGGACTGCTTGGTCCAGGCGGCGCCGATCTCGGCCCGGCCGACCATCACCCGGTGCGAAGGGGCGTTGTCGTTTGCGCGGTTGGTGTCGGGAACGATGCGGACGCCCTTGGCCTGAACGCCGAGGGTAACGATGTCGCCGACGAACTCGTTGTTGGCGGTCTTCTTGAAGGTGCCGATAGTAGCCATGTTAAGTCTCCAGTCTTGATGCACGAGCCCGTGCCCATCACGGTCTCGATGGCTTGGGACATGACCGGGACTGCCGCGGCTGCAGTCGTCAGACCTGAAGCGTTAGCGGAAGACGGCGGCGGGGCGCTTTTTTGTCCCGCGAGGAAAGCCGGCACAGCCGGCAGGGGAAAAAAGTGACCCAGAGCCGTTGCGGCCATGAGCGGCAGAGGCGAAGCCGGTCCCGGTCATCAAAGCCTGAAGAGAGGCCGTTTGGGCACTGGCCTGGATCCGCCGAATGGAGACGTGGCGCTATTCACGGAGCCCTTCCAGACCTCCGACGTCGCGATCGTGGTTTCGGATACAGACGCTGACAGACAGGACGGTCGCCCTGTCCCGTATCCCCACTAATGACGACGCCGTTCCCAGAGAGGCCGACGTCCGGCGAATCAACCGTCCATCAAGCGCGACGAAGGTAGAGCGGCTGGGCAATGCCCGCGGTCAGAACAACCGCCTCAGGCGCCAATCTCGACGGCGGGGACGGAGACATAGCCGATCGGCTTGCCTCCTCCCGGCCATGACTAGAGATGCACGAAAAAGCCCCGCCCGGATCGACCGGGCGGGGCTTATTTTGGAGCCTGTTGGCTAGCGCTCAGATAGCCGGGCGCAGCATTCGCTCGGCGGCGATCGCGGCACATGCCATGGCGGCCACCAAGCCGGCGACGATGCCGGTGGTGCCAAGCACGACGCCCAAGGCGTGTGCAAGGGAATAGCCGGTGAGCGCCGCCGGTACCGCGAACAGAAGAGCGAGCGTGATGCGGGCATAGGTCTTGGTGAGCTTCAGCGCCACCACGCGGCTCGCCGCGATGACGCCCATGAAGGCGATCACACCGATGACAAACGAAGCAAAGGTTGAGCAACCGAGCTGATGAGCGGCAAAGCCGGCGGCGACGCCTAGCGCGATCGGGAGCGCCAATGTAGCACCCGCGAAGAGCTGGTAGATCAGATAACCGAACCCGACCAGGGAAAGAGGAAGCAAAATCGGCATGGCGTCAGATCCTTTCACAAGGGGTCGACGCGCTTCCACCTGCCACCACAGCGCGTCGTGAATATAGCGGAGATTGCCCGGCAACGAAAGCGCTGCGGGGTTCGATCGGACGGACGGCCCGTCGATTACTGAGCGAAAACATCATATTCCCGGACCACGTGATCGGCATCGCCGTCGTAATCGTCGGAGGCCATCGCGGCGTATCCGTCGTCGGTCTCGATCAGAATGATGATGACCTTGAGCGTGCAGGCGAGGTTCCAGGCGTAGCGTTGCGCGGTTTCGAGGCTCATGATCGGCTCCCGTCGTTTGGGAAGCGGGGCCACTCCCCGCTCGACAGGCGCCGACACATCCGGGCGCTCGACCGCGATCACCGCGCCGGGACGAAGGCCCAAGCGGCCGCATGCAAAGCATAGCGGACCCCTTGAGGGTTGATCGAACAAGGTCGCGGGTCCGGAAAGGACTAGCGCCTCCAAGAGCGGGGAATGGTCCAGTGGCCTGACAGTGATAAGCTGCGACAGGCCTCAGCGGGCGGTCAGTTATTGCCCGAAGAAACGCAACGCCATGACCATGTTGCTATGATCGTGTCGCTGTGGTCGTTATCATCAGCGGATGATCGTTGGCCGTGATTTCATGTACTCCAAGATGGGTCCCGTGGGAGCCTGCATTACTGCGGCGCGGTCGACGGCCTTACGGACGAGCACATCATTCCGCTGTCGCTCGATGGCAATATTCAACTCGTGGATGCGAGCTGCCTGGCGTGTGCAACCGAAACGGCTAAATTCGAAGGCGTGATGGCTCGAACGGTGTTCGGCAACATCCGCATGCGACACGGTTTCCCAACCCGGCGGAAAAAGCAGCGTCGAGATACGCTGCCGCTCAAAGTCGAAAAGGCGGGCGTTGTCGAGGACATCGAGATACCGGTAGGTCGGCATCCCGCCGTCACGCCGATCGTATTTTTCGAGCCCTGCGGCATCCTCAGCGGCTTGGTCGGTCCCGAGAGGCCGGTCCTCGTGCGTTTACTTGCCAACGAGGGAGTCGCCCCTAGCGATCTTGGCGGCGACGCGATCCACGTCGATGTGAAGCCCTGCGTGGCCGAGCTTCGAAGATTTCTAGCCAAGATCGCGCACTGCTTCACGGTGCTCAATCTTGGGCTCGATGGTTTTTCGCCTTGGCTAGTGCCGCTCATCCTGCGCGGTGAGGGTGATGCCGACGCGCTGATTGGTAGCGACGCGGTCGCGCCGCTCGAAGGGGCGCGGCCCGACCGCAGTAACGTCCACCAGATGCTGCTACGAATCTATTCGACGAAGACACATGGTGACGTTTGCGTCGTTCATATCGGTCTATTTTGCAACTGGTTCGCAGACGGGTCGGCCGATCGCATGCCATCCTATCACGTGGTCGTGGGAGCGGCGACCCAGCGCAGCTGGGACCGTCTGCAAACCCCTCTTTTCTACCCGGTCCTCAGCCAGCGCGAGATAGAGCGGGGTAGTTACATGCTGTCGGACCCTTTGGACATGCCGACATGACTGAAGAGGCAACGGAGCGGATGATCCGCTTCAAAATCGACCGGCAAGCGGTCGAGAACATTCACAACGACCTGGCCAATGCTTCGCATTACTTCAAGAAGCGAATCACCGAACGCGATGCCGCCGGCGATCGCGGCGGCATCGCCTTGGAGATGATGGCAGGGCTGACCATGACAGCCTTCTGGATAGAGGCCGGAGTCAACTATCTCGGCGTTGCGAAGGTGAACGGCTGGGCCGAGCGCGCGCCGGCCAAGGAGAAGCTCAAGCGGCTTCTCGCCGAACTCGGTCTGGCTCCCGATTTAAGCAGCCGCCCTTGGTCGGTGATCGGGCGGCTGAAGGACTTTCGCGACACCCTTGCGCATGGGAAACCCGAAACGCTCGCGTCGGAAGAAATCGTGGTGAAGCCTTTCGGCTTCGCCGACCGGCCCGAGCCTCTTGAATCAGAATGGGTTAAATCGCTTACGGTTGCGAACGTCGTCGATTGCTACGAAGACACAAATGCAATCTGGCTGGAGATGCTGAAATCGGCCGGGATGACAGAGATCGAAGCTACGAGCAGCGGCAGCAGCGGGATCACCTATCTCGGCGAAGCCTAAGCGCGGCCGATGGTTTAAGAGCGCTCGACGGTACCACCGGTCGTGGCGATCAGCCGGATCGCTCGCGGAAATCCCAGAGGCGAATGCCCATCTTGCGTGCCTTGTCGGCGAGGTTGTCCTGAATGCCGGTGCCGGGGAAGATGATGACGCCTCTTGGCATCTCGTCCAGCATCGCATCGTTGCGCTTGAAGGGAGCGGCTTTCTTGTGGCGCTCCCAATCGGGCTTGTAGGGCTTCTGCGGAACGTTGCGATCACGTGCCCAGCAGGCGGCAATGCGTTCGGCACCGGTTGGAGTCGCGCCGTGCAGGAGGACCATGTCAGGCAATTGCGCATGAACCTTGTCGAGCGTCGCGTAGATCAGCCGGTGATCGTTGAAGTCGGCTCCGCCGGTAAAGGCGATCCGCACGCCGTCGGGATTGAGAACGCGGGCGTCCTGATAAGCTCGCTTGTCGATTTGCTTGCGGCTGTCGAGCACTGCCGAGGTCAGCATCTTGCGGTTGACCATCGCCCCTGAGCGCGGGAGCCACGCTTTGCGGATGTGGGTGCGGAACTGGTCGGCGGCGGCATCCCGCAGGAATTCCATGGTGTCACGGCGTTCCAGCATCGTGATGCCTTCGGCGATCCGGCGTTCCAGCTCGACCGATTTCACCTCGCTGCCGTCTTGCTCGCGCTGGAGGCGCTTCTGCGCCTGTTCGTTGTCGTCGAGCTCGCGTTCGATCCGCTCGCCCGCACGGTGGAAGACGTTGACGATGCCCCAGGTCAGGTTCTCAAGGTCGGGCTCGATCCGCGTGTCGGTCAGTGAGGACACAATGGCATCGAAGATGTCGGCGATCGCGCCGCCGGCAACGCGGGCATCGGGCAACGGGCGATGGTCGGGTTCGTCCTCGAAGGGCCGATGGCCATAGAGCTGCATCTCCTGAAGGAGATATGCGGTGGAACCGGGCTGCGGTTCGTCCGCGTCGGAATTGTCGGTCGCCATGTGAGCCTCCGTCGTTGCGAGCCGCGCCTCTCGCGGCCTTCCTGGCGACGACCGGCGGCGGGCGGACCGGGCCTGCACCGCGCCTTCGGGCGCGGCCGAAGCGCAGCGGAGGATGGCGGAGCGCGGCTATTTTGTTTCGCGATGCAAAGGGGCGTCAGCCCCGGCGGAAAATAGCCGCAGCGTAGCCATTGCCGGCCCGGGCCGGCTGCCGCAGTCGCCCTCTGAAGGAAGGCCTGGCGCGGCGTCTCGATACGAGGGAGGCTTGGCGATCGCTGCCTTGGCGCGGTCGGCGGCGCTGGGATCAGCGGACTCGCATCAGGCACTCGGCATCCTCCGCCCGAAGCTGGGCGTGCAACCTCGCTGCCAGTTGTTCCCGGCCAAAGGCGCGAAGATCGCTGTTGAAATCATCGAGCTGTGGTTCGAGCGGCACGATGTCGATCCCTGCTTGCGTCGCCCGTTCGGTCAACGTTGCGAGTGCGGCGGTGCCCGCGGGATCGTCATCGCGCGCGACGTAGAGGCGATGAAGATCGGCCGGAAACAAGACGGCGGCGAGATGCGGTGCCGACAACCCCGCGATCGCCGGTGCGGAAATGACATTACGCAGCGACAGCATGGTCTCGAGTCCTTCACCGGCGAGCATGACCGGAGACGCGTTTCCGAAGCGCACACCCATGCCGAGAAGGTCGCCCATGGCCCGGCGCGGCGTTGCGATCGGCGCCTTGCCCGATCCGTCGGGTGCAAGCCAGGTGCGGTGGCAGCCGGTGATGGAGCCATCCTCGTCGGTGACGGCGGCGATCAGCGCCGGGAAGACGTCCGGCGTGCCCGGAGCGTCGTCCTCGGATGGACGATACCAGCAGCGTGGATGAAAACGCAGCCAGCATTCGGTTCGAACATCCAATATGCGCGCGTGCGGAGATAGCGCTCGGCAAGCGTGCCGGCGATCGGGCGTGATGCAGCGAAGAGACGCTGCGCGGCCTTGCGCGAACCTGCTGGGGCGGCGGGCTGGCTGGGATCGAAGTCGGGCGTTTCGCGCGGAAGTGCCAGGAAGCGGCGGGCTTCGTCGAGCGTGTCTGTCAGCAGGCGGTGCCCACAATTGAAGCCGATCAGATCGAGCAAGTCACCGTGATCGCCGGTGGCGGCATCCGTCCATTTGCCCGCGGCGCCCTTGCCATCTTCGCCACCCTTCAACCGAACATAGAGGCTGCGACCTTTGGATCCGTGGACATCGCCTGCGATCCAATAGCGGCCTTCACGCCGGCCTGCAGCGAGATAGTGACGGCAAACCGCTTCCGCATTGCGCGCGAGCTGCCGGGAAATATCGGACGCGGTGCCAGGCATGAGCGTCTTCCCAAGACAAAAAATGGGGCCTGCCGATGCGACAGGCCCCAAAGTGCGAGGCGCTATTCGGCCGCGATGGCGAAGGGCTCTTCGCTCTCACCGCCATCATGCTCCGATGCCGCCTCGGCTTCCACGGCCGGTTCGCCGTCGATCGCCGCCGGGTCTTCGACCGGTTCGGCGGAAGGCGTGCGCAGCGGCTCGGCAAGCCAGCCGCTGTCGGCGAGCACACGTTCGGCCTCCTTCGCCATGTCGGGCTTCTTCAGGCCCGTCAGGCGCGCGGCGACCTCGGCGCCCTTCGCTTCGTCGACCGCGCTCAGGATGCGCGCCTTGGTCACCCGACCGAGATAATTGTCGACCGTGGCGGTCCAGCCGGCCGCGACCATGTCGAGATCGGCGGCACGGGCGAGCACGTTGCTATGCTCGATCCGGCCCGAGACGGTCCGCGCCGAGACGCGGCCCTCGTTGTAGCGGTTGGCCGGTTCCCAGACCGCGTTGATGCCGAACGACGCGCAATGGGCGAAAAGCGCCGCCTGATCCTCGGCACTGAGCGCGATCAGCACCTCCCACAGCTCCTGCGGCTGGTCGGGCAAACGCTCCGCCCAGCTTGCATGTCGCGCATCGATCGCGCGTGCCGAGGCGCTGTCGTTCATGCCCGGCGCATGGGTGCCAAGGCTGCCGCCCCTGACCAAAATCTCCACGCAGCTTGCGGCGCTCGAATAGTGGTAGAAGGTGTCGAGCGTGAGCGCGTGCAAGACGGCGGCGAAGGCGACTTGCGGGTGACAGGCGACCGCATTGCGCAGTGCGAGCGTACGATGCGTGGTCAGTTCGGTGACCAGGCGATCGGGCAGCGGACGGAGCAGATCGTCCTGCTCGTCCTCGTCGCCACCGTTATCGGCACCTGGCGCGCCGCCGACCGAGACGATGGCCGTGCCAGTGTCGGCATCGGCATCGTCATCCTGTTGCTCTCGATCGACGGCAACGGCACCTTGCTCGTCCCCGATCTCGGACGCTTCCTCCACGGGCTCGTCTTCGGGCCGGACATAGCCGCGCTCGATGTAGAGCGACCCGTCGATGTCGACGCTGACGAACACGCCGGCGCGGGCCATTTCAGCCGGCTGATAGACCAGCGGACGCGAGACGATAGCGCTGATCTCCTCGTCGATCGCGGTGACGCGGGCATCGATCTCGTCGGGCACGTCGGCGACACTCGACCATTCCGCTTCGAGCGCCTCGGCTTCCTCGCGAAGCGCCGTGAGCTGCGCCTCGTCGGCTTCGGTCATTTCGGGCTGATCGCCGTCGATGACCCGCATGCCGTCATCATAGTCGTACGCAAAGTCGACCGCGACCGCGACCCACTTCCAGCCTTCCTCGCCGATGCGGGCACCCTCAGCCTTCAGCTTCTCGTCGACTTGTGCGTCGAGGAGCGCCACATCCTGCAGCCAGCCGCCCTGATCATCTTCGAACAGGTCGCGCAGCACGTAGCCACCGGCGGCGACGTAGGTGTCGAGGCCGACGAAGCGGACCCTTTTGTCCGTCGCGCGCACGGACTGCTCGGTCAGCTTGGCGCGGATCATGTACGGCTGCCGGTTGTGGCTCGACTGGAGCAACTCCCAGACCTGCTCCTGCCGCTCGTGGTCTTCGGAGACCGAAAAGGCCATCAATTGCTCGAGCGTCATGCCGTCCTCGGCGTAGACCTCGTGCAGCCTGGGAGAGACGGAAGCGAGGCGCAGCCGCTGCTTCACCACGGCGGGCGTCGTCATGAAGGTCGCGGCGACGGTCTCGACGTCGGTGCCCTGCGTCACGAGCTGCCGCATCGCGCGGAACTGGTCGAGCGGATGCAGCGCTTCGCGATGGACGTTCTCGGCGAGCGAATCCTCTTCGGCCGAGATCTGGTCATCGTCGCGCACGATGCAGGGAACGCCTTGCGTCTTCGCCATCCGGCGCTGCTTCACGAGCTTTTCGAGCGCGCGAAAGCGCCGGCCGCCGGCCGGAACCTCGAACAGGCCGGTCTCCGCGCCTTCCGCGTCGTGCTGGGCGCGGACGGTCAGGCTCTGCAGGAGGCCACGGCGCGCGATGTCGGCGGCGAGCGCGTCGATCGAGACGCCGGCCTTCACGCGGCGGACATTGGCCTGGCTCAGCACCAGCTGGTTGAACGGAATGTCCCGCGAACCGCTGAGGACGATCTTCACATGCTTGGTCATGGGTCTTCTCCATGACGGGCGGCCGGGAGACTCTCTCTCGACCCTCAACCCGTCATGAAGCCGGCGCGGCCCTCTCCTCTAAAAGGGTGAGAGCCGCGCCGACGCCCGAGAGATGGGCTGTCAGTCCTGCGAGGGCACGCCGGGTGGTGATCGCCGGAACAGGGTTTCGGTCCAGAGGATCGAGCCTGTTCGGTGGGACCATGCTGCCCAGACCGAGAGAGGCACGTCCGACGTGAAGGCGGCATCGATCTCGATGCCCATGCCGAACGGCAGATGGATCGCGGATAGTTCACTCAGCGACCACGGGCCGATCTCCGGACATCCAAAGCCAAGGTCAGCCAAGCCCCAGAGCACGTCGCCATCATCGCCAAGTTCAGTGGCGAGCCAGGTTTGGGCTCCAAGGGGATTGAAGAACTTGATCAGCGGCGCCGGGTCGGGCTCGGATATCTCGCGCTCGACCGCCGCCCGGCGGTTTATATGATTGGCCCGCAGCGCATAGCGGGCGATCGGTGGCAGAACGATCATGAGACCGCTCCTTTCGATAGAAAGTGGAGGTTCCCCGATCAGACGGCGGCGAGCAGCTTGGCGGCCTTGCCCTCAAGCTCGAGCCGCGTGTCCTGATGCGGCTTGTCGCGCGCCACCGCGGTGATGCCCTGGACGAAGTCGAAGATCGACGCCGGGGGATGGCCTTCCTCGTCGAGCACGGTGGTGATGATCCGGTCGGTGTCGCCTTTCGAAAATCCGCGCTTGCGCAGGAAGGACTGCCGATCCTCGTCGGTGCGCGCGACCAACCGTTCGCGCGCGGCCTTGATGCCGGCCATGAACGGCGCCGGAGACGAGGTCGCGAAATTCTCCAGCGCAGGCGCCGCCTCGTGCGCGAAGCGATTGGCGGCGAATTTGCTGTGGCGGATGCTGATCTCCTCGAAGCCTTCGGCGCCCCAGATGTTGCGGTTCATGCAGACCGCTCGGAGATAGAAAGAGGCAATGCCGAGCGTCTTCGAACCCACTTCGCTGTTCCACGCATAGAAGCCGCGGAAAAACAGGTCGGGATCGCCGTTGGGCAGCCGGCCGGCCTCGATCGGATGCGCGTCGTCGACCAGGAACAGGAAAACGTCGCGATCGCTCGCGTAGAGCGTCGTGGTATCCTTGGTCACCTCAACGAACGGGTTGTGGGTCATCGTCGACCAATCGAGCAGACCAGGCACTTTCCAGCGCGTATCGCCGGTGCCGTCGCCCGCGATCTTCATGACCGCAGCGACCAGTTCGTGATCCCAGATCCGGCCGTAATCGGGACCGGTGACGGCGCGCAACTCGATCCGGCCATCGTCGGTCTCAAGCGTCTTCATCAATTCGGCGCGGTGCGAGAGCAGCCCGTGCTGCATGTTGATGGCCGCAAGCGGCGCGGGGAGCTGGCGAAGATAGCCCGCCGGCGCACCGACGAGGCTGCTGAGCTGGCCGAAAGACCAGTGGGTCGGCATGACCGACTCGTCGCGGCCGCGCACAAGCAGCGCCAGGTGCTCGGCATCGTCGCGGCTGGCCTCGACCTTTACCTCGCGCGTCTCGACGGTCCGTGTCGTGGCGCGCTCGGCGCGGGATTTGACCGCGGCGTGGAGCGAGGACAGCGACAGGAACCGCTCGTCGTCCGGGCGGGAAAACCATTCCGAGGAAACGCGGCCGATGCGGTGACCGCGCGAGATATCGACCTTGTAGCCTGCCGAGACCGGCCGGGATGTGTCGGATTGGGTGAGGATCGTGGCCATGGGGAATACTCCACGACGGGCGCCGAGAGCCTCTCTCTCAGCCCTTTACCCGTCACGGGATTCCCTGCTTTCCTCTCACTCTTCGGGGGCGTTGCGGGGGCGAAGCCATCCGCAGATGGGGTCTGCCGCGACTTTGGCGCGGCAGCAGGGGAAGGCATTCCCCTCCAACAGCGCAAATTACGCCAAAATCACTACGAGTTGATACGTCGACGCCGTTATTACGTTTGGCCGCTCTTACGCGACGTAATAAGAGGTTTCCCCCCGGGGGGGTGATCTAAGCCATTATGTTCATGCGGGAGAATGGTGCTGCCGAAGGGGATCGAACCCTTGACCTCAGCCTTACCAAGGATGCGCTCTACCACTGAGCTACGGCAGCATGTCCAGCATGGCCCCTTGCGGGGAGGCGCCGCCTATGCAGAAGCCCGGCGCCGAGGTCAAGGAAGCATATGAGCAAGGAAGATCCCGATCGCGCCGCCCGGCTGGCCGAGGCTTTGCGGACCAATCTGCGCCGCCGCAAGGCGCAGTCGCGCGCGCAGGAAAGCGAGACGGTACGGGACGATACTGTAGCGGAGGACGATGCGGCGGCCCCTCGGGAGGAGCGGCCCGCGCGCTGATCGGGGTGGCCACTCCGCCCGAAAGCGGAGCGGCCGACACCTTTTACTGCTGCTGGTCGGCGCGCGATGCGCCCGCGCCATCGAGGTTCTGGGCGATGAAATCCCAGTTCACGATGTTGGCGAGGACCGTCTCAGCGAACTTCGGCCGCGCGTTGCGATAATCGACGTAATAAGCATGCTCCCACACGTCGAGCGTGAAGAGCGGCACCGCGCCGTGCGCCACCGGCGTGTCGGCATCGTGATACGACGTCACCTTGAGCGCGTCGCCTTCCAGCACCAGCCATGCCCAGCCGCTGGCGAAATGACCGACGGCTTCGTCGGCGAACTTCTTCAGCAAAGCTTCCTGGCTGCCGAAGCCGCTCTCGATCAGCGCGGCGAGCTTGCCCGACGGCTTGGTCGAGCCGGCCGGAGCCAGGCACTGCCAGAAGAAGCTGTGGTTCCAGATCTGGGCGCTGTTGTTGAACAGGCCCTTGTCGCCACCGGTCTTCGCCTTGTCGATCACCTGCAGGAGCGACAGGCCGGCGAGGCCCTTCTCGTCGATCCAGCCGTTGGTCTTGTCGACATAGGCCTTGTGATGCTTGCCCCAGTGATAGTCGAACGTCTCGGCCGACATGTGCGGATCGAGAGCGGTCTTGTCGAAGGGGAGGGGAGGAAGTTCGAACGCCATGTTGATCTCCTGCGTGGGCTGAACTCGGGCGCGGGCCTAACGCCCGAGCCGGAGAAGCGTCACGCGAAATCGACTATTGCGATACGTTCTCAGCCGCCTCGATGATCGGCACGAATTGCGCTGCGGTCAGGCTCGCGCCGCCGACCAGCGCGCCGTCGACGTCGGGCACCGACAGGAATTCGGCGGCGTTATGCGACGTCACCGAGCCGCCATAGAGGATGCGCACGCGCACGCCCTCGGTGCCGAGGATGTCGATCAGCTTGGCGCGGATCAATTTGTGCATCTCGCCAATCTCTCCCGACGACGGCGTGCGGCCCGTGCCGATCGCCCAGCGCGGTTCGTAGGCGATGATCAGCGTGTCACCGGTGGCGGTGCGCGGCAGCGAGCCGTCGAGCTGCGACGCGACCGCCAGCCCGGCGCGACCCGCGTCGCGCTGCTTGTCGGTCTCGCCGATGCACAGGATCGCGACCAGACCCGCCTCCATCGCCGCCTCGGCCTTCGCACGCACGTCGGCGTCGGTCTCGTGATTCGCGGAGCGGCGCTCGGAATGGCCGACGATGACGTGGCTTGCGCCGGCGTCGGTCAGCATGTCGGCGGAAATGTAGCCGGTATAGGCACCCGTCGTCGCGAAGTGGCAGTCCTGGCCGCCGATGGCGATGCCGTCGGCATTGGCTGCGGCCTGCGCGACGAGGGTGAAGGGTGGGCAGATCGCGACGTCGATCCGCTTGGCGGCAGTGGCGGCGCGGCCGATCGGCGCGAGTTCGCCCAGCGAGATGCGGAGGCCGTTCATCTTCCAGTTTCCTGCGACCAGCTTCCTCAAGCTCATTTGCTTTCCTTCTGCCGCACCGGATCGCGTCGCCGGTAGCAAGCGGCGCGGGCCGCGCCAAGCGTCGCCCGCGCTTGCTTGCCCGGCGCGGGCACCGGCTCTATGGCGACGCCTTCATTTCTCGCCTCAAGGTTGCCGATGCTCGCCTTCTTCCGCCGTGTCCTGTCTTCCTGGGTGGCGGTGGCCATATTGGGCCTGATCCTCATCGCCTTCCTGGCGACCGGCATCGGCACGCCCGGCGGCAGCCTTACCGGCGGCCCGGCCCCGAATGCGGTGGCGACGGTCGGCGGAACGCAGGTGACGGTCCAGCAGGTCGGTGATCGCGTGCAGGGCGCGTGGCGCGAGGCCAGCCAGCAGCAGCCGGGCCTCACCGTGCCGGCGTTCCTCGACGCGATCGGCGGCATCGGGCCGATCGTCGAGCAATATATCGGCGCGACCGTGCTCGGTGTGTGGGCGCAGAAGCATGGCATCACCGCGAACGAGCGGCTGATCGGCGCCGAGATCGCCGCCATCCCGGCCTTCCAGGGGCCGACCGGCCAGTTCGACCAGAAGGCGATGAACGCGATGCTCGGCCAGCGCCGCATGAGCTTCGCGACGTTGCACGACGGCATTCGCGACGATCTGATCCGCCGCCAGCTGGTCGTGCCGATCACCACCGGCGTGCAGACGCCGACCGGTCTGCTCAATCCCTATGCCATGCTGCTGATCGACCGGCGCGAGGGCGCGGTCGGCGCGGTGGAGGCGAGCACCGCCGGGATCGCCGCCCCGACCGACGCCGAAGTGGCGAACTGGTACAAATCCTATGTCGCGCGCTACTCGCTGCCCGAGCGGCGCGTCGTCCGCTACGCCTTGCTCGGGCCCGAGCAGATGACGGCGGCCGCCCCGACCGACGCCGAGATCGCCGCCGCTTACAAGGCCGACGCCGCCAAATATGCCGCGAGCGAGACGCGCACTTTGTCGCAGGTCGTGCTGCCGGGCGAGGCGCAGGCCAAGGCGTTCGCTGCCAAGGTTTCGGGTGGAACGCCTTTCGCCAAGGCCGCGGCCGATGCGGGCTTTGCCGCCGCCGACATTTCGCTCGGCGACCTCGCCAAGGATGCGCTCGCCAAGAGCGCGTCGCCGGCGGTGGCGGATGCCGCCTTCGCGTTGCCAGCCAATGGCACGACCGCGCCGATCAAGACCGCGCTGGGCTTCACCATCGCGCATGTCGACGCGATCAAGCGCACCGCCGCCAAGACGCTCGACCAGGCCAAGCCCGAAATCGTCGCGGCGCTCGCCAAGAAGAAGGGCGAGGATGCGCTCGGCACGCGGATGCAGGCGATCCAGGATCAGCTGACCGACGGCGCCAATTTCAACGATATCGTCGCCAAGCAGAAGCTGTCGGTCATCACCACGCCGCCGGTGCTGGCGAACGGCACCGTGCCGACCGATCCGGCGTTCAAGCCCGATGCGACGCTGACCGCGCTGATGAAGCCGGCCGCGCAGGCAACCGCCGAGGATGCGCCGACGCTCGAGACGATCGATCCCACCCACTTCGCGCTGCTGAGCGTCGCGAGCGTCGTTCCGGCGGCACCGCTGCCGCTGGCGGAGGTGAAGGCGCGGGTTGCGCAGGACATCGTCACCAAGCGCGCGGTCGATCGCGCGTATGCCCAGGCACAGGCGATCCTCGCCAAGGTGCAGGGCGGCCAGCCGCTCGCGGCGGCAATGGCGGCGGCCGGGCTGCACGCGCCGCAGACGATCGCGACGACGCAGGTCGAGCTGTCGCGCGCCGGGCCGAACGTACCCGCGCCGGTGCGCACGCTGTTCCGCCTCACCGCCGGCAAGAGCGATTTGGCGCCGGGGCCGGCCGGCAGCTGGTATGTCGTGCATCTCGACCGGATCGTGCCGGGCGATCCGGCGATGCTGGCCCCGATCGTCTCGGCGACACGCGGCGAGCTCGGGCGCAATCTGTCCGAGGAATATGCCCAGCAGTTCGCCGCCGCCGCGCGGCAGCAGGTGAAGGTCACGCGCAACCCCGCCGCGATCGGCCAGCTCGACGCGCAGCTGCGCGGGCGCGCGCCGCAAGGGCAGTGATCCGAGCGTGAGCGACGGCGCGCAGGACGACGTCGCCGCGCGCGCGGCGCTGGCGGCCGGACGGCCCGCGCTCGTGTGGCGCCGCCAGCTCGCCGATACCGAGACGCCGGTCGCCGCCGCGCTGAAGCTGATCGAGCCGGGGCGCGGCGACTTCCTGCTCGAATCGGTCGAGGATGGCGCGACGCGCGGGCGCTACAGCCTGCTCGGCCTCGCCCCCGATCTCGTCTTTCGCGCGCATGGGCAGCAGGCGGAGGTCAACCGCCGCTGGCTCGACGATCGCGATGCCTTCATCGCGATTGAGGCGGACACGCTGGCGGCGATGCGTGCGCTGGTGGCGGAATGCCGCGCCGAGGTGCCCGCCGGACTACCACCGGCGCTCGCCTGCCTCGTCGGCTATTTCTCCTACGAGACGATCGGGCTGGTCGAGCGGCTGGATCGCCCCGCCGCCGATCCGCTGGGTCTGCCCGACATGCTGTTCGTGCGGCCGACCTTGATCCTCGTGTTCGACCGGCTGGCCGATGCCCTGTTCCTGGTCGCGCCATGCTGGCCGGACGGCGCCGAACCGGCGACGGCGGTGGCACGCGCGATCGAGCGGATCGAGGCCGCCGCCGCCCGGCTGACCGGACCGTCGCCGGCGATGCAGGCCACACCCGACGGACTGATCGTGCCGCAGCCCGAGCCGCAGCTCGCCCCCGGCCGCTACGGCGAAATGGTTGCGCGCGCGAAGGACTATATCGCCGCCGGCGACATCTTTCAGGTCGTGCTGGCGCAGCGCTTCACCGCGCCATTCCCGCTGCCGCCGTTCGATCTCTACCGCGCGCTGCGCCGGATCAACCCGTCGCCTTTCCTCTATCATCTCGATCTGCCGGGCTTCGCGCTGATCGGTTCGAGCCCCGAAATCCTCGTGCGCGTGCGCGACGGCGAGGTGACGATCCGTCCCATCGCCGGCACCCGTCCGCGTGGGCGCACGGGCGAGGAGGATGCCGCCAACCGCGATGCGTTGCTTGCCGATCCTAAAGAACGTGCCGAGCATCTGATGCTGCTCGATCTCGGCCGCAACGATGTCGGCCGCGTGGCGGCGCCGGGCAGCGTGCGCGTGACCGACAGCTATACGATCGAGAAATATAGCCACGTCATGCACATCGTCTCGAACGTCGTCGGGCGGCTGGGACAGGGCAAGGATGCGCTCGACGCGCTGTTCGCGGGCTTTCCCGCCGGCACCGTCTCGGGCGCGCCGAAGGTGCGTGCCTGCCAGGTGATCGCCGAGCTCGAGCGGGAGACGCGCGGCGCCTATGCCGGCGGCGTCGGCTATTTCTCGCCCGACGGGTCGATGGACAGCTGCATCGTGCTCCGAACTGGCGTGGTCAAGGACGACACCCTACATGTCCAGGCAGGCGCGGGCATCGTCGCCGACAGCGATCCCGCGGCCGAGCAGCGCGAATGCGAAGCCAAGGCCGGCGCTCTCTTCGCCGCTGCCCGCGAGGCTGTCGCGCGCGCCGCCGAGCCGCGCTTCGGCCAGTAGGAAGGCGATCGGATGAGCGGCGAATATAAGATTGCGATGCTGCGCGGGCTGCGCCGCCACTGCCCCACCTGCGATTCGCCGACGTTGTTCGCCGGCTATCTCAAGGTCCGCCCGATCTGCCCGGTCTGCGGCGCCGACAATGGCCAGTATCGCGTCGACGATGCGGCCTCCTATTTCACCGTGCTGCTGGTCGGCCACCTGATCGTCGGGCCGCTGATCGCATTCCCGGCGCTGATGGCGCTGCCGCTTTGGCTGGCGCTGCTGATCCTGTTGCCGCTGGTCGCGGCGGTGACGCTGGCCGCGCTGCCGTACATCAAGGGCACGATCCTCGGCGTGCTGGCGGCGGGTGCGGCCAACCGGAAGGCGGCGCCATGATCCTCGTCATCGACAATTATGACAGCTTCACCTGGAACCTCGTCCACTATCTCCAGGATCTGGGGGTGGAGGTCGAGGTCGCGCGCAACGATGCGATCGGGGTGGGGCAGGCTTTGTCGTCGGGTGCGGAGGCGTTCCTGATCTCGCCCGGCCCGTGCACGCCGAACGAAGCGGGGATCAGCCTCGATCTTGTCGCCGCCTGCGCCGATCAGGCGCGGCCTTTGCTCGGCGTGTGCCTCGGCCATCAGGCGATCGGCCAGCATTTCGGCGGGCGCGTGGTGCGAGCGGCGACACTGATGCACGGCAAAACCTCGCCCGTTTTGCACGACGCCACCGGACTGTTCGCGGGCCTGCCGAGCCCCTTCACCGCGACACGCTACCATTCGCTGGTGGTGGAGGGTGCGCCGGCCGATTTGGTGGTCAATGCGTGGACCGAGGACAATATCGTCATGGGCTTCCGCCATGCGCACCTCCCGATCCACGGCGTGCAGTTCCATCCCGAGAGCATCGCGACCGAGCATGGCCATGCGATGCTCGCCAACTTCTTGACGGCGGCCGGCGTGCGGGTGGCGCAGCGCGCATGACCACGCTCGCCCTGCTGCCCGATCCGGCCGAACCGCTCGAGCATGCGACCGCCGAGCAGGCGTTCGCCGACATCCTCGACGGCAAGGTCGCGGACGATGATGTCGCCGCCTTCCTGACGGCGATGACGCTGCGCGACGAGACCAGCGTCGAGATCGCCGCCGCGGCGCGTGCGCTGCGGGCGCGCATGATCGAGGTCGAGGCTCCGGTCGGCGCGATCGACGTATGCGGCACCGGCGGCGACGGCGCGCACAGCCTCAACATCTCGACCGCGGTCGCGATCGTGGTGGCGGCGTGCGGCGTGCCGGTCGCCAAGCATGGCAATCGCGCCGCTTCGTCCAAGGCGGGCGCGGCCGATACGCTGGAGGCGCTCGGGCTCGATCTGGATCGCGCGGCGGCGCGGGCCGAGGCGAGCCTCGCCGATCTCGGCATCGCCTTCCTGTTCGCGCAGACGCATCACCCGGCGCTTGGCCGGCTGGCGCCGATCCGCCGCGCGATCGGGCGGCGCACCATCTTCAACATCGTCGGTCCGCTCGCCAATCCGGCACGGGTGACGCGGCAGCTCGTCGGCGTGGCGCGTGTCGATTATCTGTCGACCGTGGCCGAGGCGCTCGACCTGCTCGGCAGCGAGGCGGCGTTGGTCGTGTCGGGCGAGGAGAGCCTCGACGAATTGTCGATCGCGGGGCCCAGCCGCGCGGTGCCTGTCGGCCTGTGCGGCATCGGCGGCGCGATCACGCCCGAGGATGCCGGCCTGCCGCGCCACGGGCTCGATGCGATCCGCGGCGGCGATGCGAGCTACAATGCCGCGGCGCTGCGCGCGCTGTTGCGGGGTGCGCCGGGCGCCTATCGCGATGCGGTGCTGCTGAATGCGGGCGCGGCTTTGATCGTGGCTGGTACGGCGGCGACGCTGGAGGAGGGCGTCGAGGAGGCCGCCGAGGCGATCGACAAGGGCCTTGCGAACGCGCTGCTCGATTGCTGGATATCCTTCTGACATGTCCAACCGGTTGACTGCGATCCTCGAAACCAAGCGCGCGCATGTCGCGGCCGCCAAGGCGGCCCGCTCGATCGGCGACCTCGACGCGGCGGCGGGGCAGGTGTCGGCGCCGCGTGGTTTTCGCGCCGCGCTGGAGCGCAAGGCGGTCGCCGGCCATGCGCTGATCGCCGAGATCAAGAAGGCCTCGCCGTCCAAGGGCTTGATCCGCGCCGATTTCGATCCCCCGGCGCATGCCCGCGCTTATGAAGCGGGCGGCGCGGCCTGCCTGTCGGTGCTTACCGACGAACCCTATTTCCAGGGCGCCGACGCGTATCTGGTCGCGGCGCGGGCGGCCTGCGGGCTGCCGTGCTTGCGCAAGGATTTCATGGTCGATCCGTGGCAGGTGGCGGAAGCGCGCGCGCTCGGCGCCGATGCCATCCTCATCATCGTCGCCGCGCTGGACGATGGAATGATGGCGGAGATCGAGGCGGCGGCGATCGAGCGCGGCATGGACGTGCTGGTCGAGGTTCATGATCGTGCCGAGCTGGCGCGCGCGCTACGCCTGCGCTCGCGGCTGATCGGCGCCAACAATCGCGATCTGCGCGACTTCACCGTCGATTTTGCGCGCACCTACGAACTGGTCGCGGATGCGCCGGCCGACTGCCTGTTCGTCGCCGAGAGCGGGCTGGGGGACAAGGCCGATCTCGATGCGATGGCGGCACATGGCGTGCGCGCCTTCCTCGTCGGCGAGAGCCTGATGCGGCAGGCGGACGTGGAGGCGGCCACGCGGCGGCTGCTGACCGGCGCATGACCCGGCTGACCCATCTCGACGATGCCGGCGCGGCGCACATGGTCGATGTGTCGGACAAGGCCGTCACCAAGCGCACCGCCGTGGCCACCGGCCATATCGCCATGACCGGAGCGGCGCTCGACGCGATCCGCGCCGGCACGCTCGCCAAGGGCGATGCGCTTGCGGTCGCACGGATCGCGGGGATCATGGCGGCGAAGCGCACCGCCGAATTGGTGCCTCTGTGCCATCCGTTGCCGATCAGTTCCGCCAGTGTCGACCTTGCGTTCGTCGAGGGCGGGATCGACTGCACCGCCACCGTCGTCACCGACGGCAAGACCGGGGTCGAGATGGAGGCACTGACGGCCGTCTCGGTCGCGCTGCTCACGCTCTACGACATGGCCAAGGCGATCGATCGGGCGATGACCATCGGCGCGATCGGTTTGGCCGCCAAGGCGGGTGGCCGATCGGGCGATTGGGTGCGCCCGTGACGATGCTGCAGGCGGCCGACGCGCAGGCGCGGCTGCTGGCGCTCGCACCGCCGCTGTCGATCGAACAGGCGTCGCTAGCCGAGGCGGCCGGCCGCTGGGCAGCGGCGGACGTGGTCGCGCAGCGCACGCAGCCCGCGGCGGACCTGTCGGCGATGGATGGCTATGCGCTGCGCTTCGCCGACCTGCAGGGCACGCTGACGGTTGTCGGCGAGAGCAAGGCCGGCGGTGCGCTCGATCGAGCGCTGGCGCCGGGCGAGGCCGCACGCATCTTCACCGGCGCGGCGATGCCGGCCGGTGCGGACACCGTGCTGGTTCAGGAGGAAGCGGCGCGGGACGGCGATTTGCTGCGTCTCGCGGGCGACGGGCCTGCCCGGCCGGGCGCGCATGTGCGGCGACGCGGAATGGATTTCGCCGGCGGCGACCGGCTCATCACGCAGGGTGAGCGGCTGAGCCCGGCGCGGATCGCGCTCGCGGCGATCGGCGGGCACGGCGCTCTGCCGGTCCGCCGCCGCCCGCGCATATGCATCCTCTCGACCGGCGACGAACTGGTCGCACCGGGCAGCGCCGTGGATGGTTTGCCTGCATCCAATGGCCCGATGCTCATGGCGATGCTGGCCGGCACGGTGACCATCGTCGCGAGCGGGGACATCGTGCCCGATCGTCTGGGCTCGCTGGTGGGAGCGTTTCGCGCCGCGGCGGATTGCGCAGACATCGTTGTGACGACCGGCGGCGCCTCGGTCGGCGACCATGACCTCGTGCGCCCGGCGTTGATCGAGGCGGGCGCGACGATTGATTTCTGGCGGGTCGCGATGCGGCCAGGCAAGCCCGTGCTCGCCGGGCGGCTCGGCGACGCAGTGGTGCTCGGCCTGCCGGGCAATCCCGTGTCGGCGTTCGTCACGGCGCAGCTCTTCCTGCTGCCGCTTGTCGCGCACCTCGCCGGCTGTCCCGATCCGTTGCCGGCCTTCGGAAGGGCGCGCCTCGCCGCCGGGCTGCCGGCGGTTGGCGAACGCACCGATTTCCTGCGCGGGCGGATCGACGGGGACATGGTGCATCCGCTGGTCGGTCAGGACAGTGCCGCGCTGGCGATGCTGGCGCAGGCCGATGCGCTGATCGTGCGACCGGGTCGTATCGGGCCGGCGGCTGTGGGGGATCCTGTGGATATCCTCCGCATCGCTTGACAGGCGCGTGGTTGTTCCCTACACGTTCCTTAAAGGTTCTGTAGGGACGGATCACATGCTGACGCGCAAGCAACATGAGCTGCTTTGCTTCATCAATGAGCGGTTGAGCGAGACCGGCGTCTCGCCCTCGTTCGAGGAGATGAAGGACGCATTGGATCTCAAGTCGAAGTCGGGCGTCCACCGTCTGATCTCGGCGCTGGAGGAGCGCAGCTTCATCCGCCGCCTGCCCAACCGCGCCCGCGCGCTGGAGGTGCTACGCCTGCCCGACGCGGTGAAGACCGCCGCGCCGAAGCCCTCGCGTCCCCCGGCGTCTGCGCCCAAGCTGGTGCTTCCTGCGGCGAACGACGTGCTCGAACTGCCGCTGCACGGGCGGATCGCCGCCGGCATGCCGATCGAGGCGCTGGAGGGACGCAGCACGCTCTCCGTGCCGGCGGCCCTGCTCGGACCCGGCGAGCATTATGCGCTGGAGGTGGCAGGCGATTCGATGGTCGAGGCCGGCATCCTCGACGGTGATTATGCCTTGGTCCGCCGCGGCGAAACCGCGCGCGACGGCGAGATCGTGGTGGCGCTGATCGACGATAGCGAGGCGACGCTCAAATATTTCCGTCACGAGGGCAAGATGATCCGGCTCGATCCGGCCAACCGCGCCTACGATCCGCAGCGTTATCGGCCGGGGCAGGTGCGCATCCAGGGCAAGCTGGCGGGGCTGCTCCGCCGTTATTGAGGTGTGACCATGCAGACCGCGCGCACCGATTTCATCGAGCTTCCGGCGACCGACATCGCCGCGACGACGGCATTCTATGAAAGCGTATTCGGCTGGAGCCTCACGGCCTTCGGGCCGACTTACGCCTGCACGATGACGGGCGACGTCGACATCGGCCTGCAGGCCGATGTCGCGGAGCGCACGGCGGCACCGCTGCCGGCGATCCGCGTGGCCGATCTCGAAGCGGCGCTGGCGGCGGTCAGCGCCGCCGGTGGTGCGATCACGCACCCGATCTTCGCCTTCCCCGGTGGGCGGCGCTTCCACTTCCGCGATCCGTCGGGCAACGAGCTGGCGATCCACACCGCCGCGTGACGCAAGGGTCGGCGGCGCGCGCTGCGCCGCCGACCGCTCGGCCGTCAAAAGGCGGCGGTGCTTTTGGTGTCCATCATCAATCCGCGCACCAGCGGGATGGGCGGACCGCCATGATCGAGCAATTCGTCATGGAACGCCTTCCAGCCTGCGCGGCCGCCATGCGTCGCCGTCCAGTCGGTGCGCAGCCGGCGGATCATCAACTTGCCCATCGTGTAGACGAGATAGGCCGGGTCGTAGGTGCCGCGCGCCGCCTGCTGCCGCGCGGTACCCTCGGCCTGGTAGCATTGCTCGACGAACATCTTGCGTGACTGCTCGACCGTCATGCCCTGCGTGTGCAGGCCGATCGCCGAGAGGTAGCGGCAGTCGCGCTGCAGTGCGTTGGCGAGCTGGCCGATATGCGCCTCGGGATCGCCCTTCCGCAGGCCGGCCTCCCACATCATCTCCTCGGCATAATGCGCCCAGCCCTCGGCGAAGGCATTGCCGACGAACACCCGGCTGAAGAAGGACGGCGAGCGGTTGGCGTGCAGGAACTGGAGGAAATGGCCCGGCATCACCTCGTGCACCGTGACGAACAGCAGGTTGGTTTCGCCCGGCGTCGAGGCGCGCTGCACCTCGGGCGTCCATGCCGGATCCGGCGGCGAGATATAATAGACCGAGGGCAGGCCATGCTCATACGGTCCGGGCGGATCGATATAGGCGGTGTTCTGCCGCATGAACGGCGGCGCCTCGTTGGCGAGCGCCTGCTCCGTGCCGGGAATGGTGACGAGCTGCTTCGCCAGAACGAAGGCGCGCAGCTCGGGGATCTGGCGGCGCGCGGTCGCGACCGGGCCGCCCTCGCCCTTGTGCGCATTCGCCTTCGCGGTGCAGTCGGTGATCGAGGCGCCGGGGGCATAAGCAGCGCAGGCTTCGTTCAAGGCATCCTGGTTGCGCTTGAGGTCGGCGCGGCCAACTGCTTCCAGTTCGGCGACCGGCGTATCCACCATCTCGGTGGCGTAGAGCATGCGCTGGAACCGCTCGGGCCCGAGCGCGAAATCCTGCGTCGCGGCGCCACGATTCTGCTCCAGCCATTCGGCGAGCCCGTGCAGCGCTGTCGCCGCGGCGGTGGTCGCCGCGGCGAGATCGGCCTGCAGCTTGGCGTCCTTAACCCCGGCAAATGCTGCCGGAACATCCTTGGCGTAATAATCGGCGAGGCCCTGAAAGCCCGCTTTGCCGAAATTGATGAAGGTCAGCGGCATCGGCATGCGCAGATTGGCGCGGACCTGCGCCGCCGCGGCCGGAATATGCCGTGCGAACGCCGTCACCGCGCGCATCCGCGTCGCCGCGTCGGCGTAGGGCCGCGCGACATAGACGTTCGGATCGAGCATCGAGATATAATAAGACGGGTTGCGATGCGGCTGGTCGGCATCCTCCAGCCAGAACAGCCGCCCGCGCGCGACCGCGATCAGGTAATCGCGCTCGAAGCGCTGGTCGCGCGTCAGTCGGTTGTCGGTAAAGCCCTGCGCCTGCGCGATCGCCGCACGATAGAAAGCGGCCTTGCTCTTCAGCCCCGCGTCGCTCCAGTCGGGCAGTTCGCCGTCATGGTCGTGCCGCCCCTGATAGACGGCATAGGTCGGCTCGACCTTGAAGTCCTCCTCGAGAAATCGATCGAGAAAGGCGGGGAAGGGCGCCTTCGGAACCGGCGCTGCGCCCAGTAGGACCGACGCGGCGCAGGCGAGTAGGAGCTTTTTCACCGGCAGGACTTTCGCTATTTGGTGCGATCATTGCACCTCCGTGCTGATCCCGCCAGCCTGTATGGGCCGGAAAATGCTTGAATCACGGGATGATTCGTGATTCGCTTTTTACCATGTCGAAACGTCCGGCCCGTTCACTCATCCGGTCCGCCATCGGGCCGGCGATCGCGCTGTTCGTGATCGCTTATTTCGCCGGCGCGGCCATCGTCGGCCCGAACGGGCTGACGTCGCTCGCCGGATATCGCCATCAGCGCGCCGTGCGGCTGGCGCAGCTCCAGTCGCTGCAGGCGACGCGTGATCGCCTCGCGCATCATGCCGGATTGCTCGATCCGCATCATGTCGATCCCGATTATGCCGACGAATTGATCCGCCGCCAGACCGGGCAGATCCGGCCCGATGAGGTAATCCTTCCCGGCAACTGAGTTGCGTCCAATGCAATGGCGTATGCGTTAGATGCATTGTGGTCGGCCGGAACTCGGTCCTATAGGGGCGCAACACGTTTCTGCAGGAGAGCGAACGCCTTGGCCCGAGCAGCCCGAACCGCGAAACCGCAGTCGGAGGTGGCACCCCTTGCCGCCCCCAACCGCGAGCGTCCGCCCGAACCGGCCCACTACGAGGGCACGAACGAGGAACTGCTCGAATTCTACCGGCAGATGCTGCTCATCCGCCGCTTCGAGGAAAAGGCCGGGCAGCTTTACGGACTCGGCCTGATCGGCGGCTTCTGCCACCTCTACATTGGCCAGGAAGCGGTCGCGGTCGGCCTTCAGTCGGCGCTCACGGTCGGGCGTGATTCGGTCGTCACCGGCTATCGCGACCATGGCCACATGCTGGCCTACGGCATCGATCCCAAGGTCATCATGGCCGAGCTTACTGGCCGCGCCGCCGGCATTTCGCGCGGCAAGGGTGGCTCGATGCACATGTTCTCGGTCGAGCATGGCTTCTACGGCGGCCATGGCATCGTCGGTGCGCAGGTGTCGATCGGCGCGGGCCTCGGCTTCAAGCATAAGTATGCCGAGGATGGCGGCGTCGCGCTCGTCTATTTCGGCGACGGTGCGGCCAATCAGGGCCAGGTCTACGAAAGCTTCAACATGGCGGAGCTGTGGAAGCTGCCGGTGATCTTCGTGATCGAGAACAACCAATATGCGATGGGCACCAGCGTCAATCGCGCCTCGTCCGAGGATCAGCTCTACAAGCGCGGCGAAAGCTTCCGCATCCCCGGCATCCAGGTCGACGGCATGGACGTGCAGGCGGTGCGCGGCGCGGCCGAGACCGCGCTCGCATGGGTGCAGGCCGGCAAGGGCCCGGTGTTGCTCGAGCTGAAGACCTATCGCTATCGCGGTCACTCGATGTCCGATCCGGCCAAGTATCGCTCGCGCGAGGAAGTGCAGTCGGTTCGCGACAAGTCGGACCCGATCGATCATCTCGCCCGCGTGCTCGCCGAGCGCGGCATCGGCGAGGAGCAGCTGAAGGCGCTCGACAAGGATATCCGCAAGATCGTGGCCGACTCGGCCGCGTTCGCGGAGGAGAGCCCCGAGCCTGACGCCGCCGAGCTTTACACCGACGTCCTCGTCGACACCTATTGAGCGCGAGACACGATGCCGATTGAACTCAAAATGCCCGCGCTTTCCCCGACGATGGAGGAAGGCACCCTGTCCAAATGGCTCGTCAAGGAAGGCGACACGGTCAAGTCCGGCGACGTGCTGGCCGAGATCGAGACCGACAAGGCGACGATGGAGTTCGAGGCGGTCGACGAAGGCACCGTGTCGAAGATCGTCGTCGCCGAGGGCACCGACAATGTGAAGGTCGGCGCGGTGATCGCGCTGATCCTCGGCGAGGACGAGGATGCCTCGGCCGCGCCCGCGCCCAAGGCGGAGCCGGTCCAGCAGCCGTCCGACCAGAAGACCGAGCCGGAGGGCGAGAGCCGCTCCGAAACGGCGCCCAAGCGGATGGAGACCGCCGCGCGCGCGCTCGTCGCGGACGTCGCCGACACGCGCGACGATCCCGAGGTGCCCGAGGGCACCGAGCTGGTCCGCACCACCGTGCGCGACGCGCTGCGCGACGCCATGGCGGAAGAGATGCGCACCAACGACCGCATCTTCGTGATGGGTGAAGAGGTCGCCGAATATCAGGGCGCCTATAAGGTGACGCAGGGCCTGCTGCAGGAGTTCGGCCCGAAGCGCGTCATCGACACGCCGATCACCGAATATGGCTTTGCCGGCATCGGCACCGGCGCGGCGATGGCCGGCCTGCGCCCGATCGTCGAGTTCATGACGTTCAACTTCGCCATGCAGGCGATCGACCACATCATCAACTCGGCCGCCAAGACCAATTATATGTCGGGTGGCCAGATGCGCTGCCCGATCGTGTTCCGCGGGCCGAACGGCGCCGCGGCCCGCGTCGGCGCGCAGCACAGCCAGAATTATGGGCCATGGTATGCGGCCGTGCCTGGCCTGATCGTGATCGCGCCTTATTCGGCGGCGGATGCCAAGGGCCTGCTCAAGGCGGCGATCCGCTCGAACGATCCGGTCGTGTTCCTCGAGAACGAGCTGCTCTACGGCCAGAGCTTCGACGTGCCGAAGCTCGACGATTACGTCCTGCCGATCGGCAAGGCGCGCGTCGTGAAGCCGGGCAGGGACGTGACCCTGGTCAGCTATTCGATCGGCGTCGGCGTCTCGCTGGAAGCCGCCAAGCAGCTGGCCGAAGAGGGCATCGACGCCGAGGTGATCGACCTGCGCACCTTGCGCCCGCTCGACAAGGCGACCGTGCTCGCGAGCCTCAACAAGACCAACCGCATGGTGGTGGTCGAGGAAGGCTGGCCGACCTGCTCGATCTCGTCCGAGATTGCGGCGATCGCGATGGAAGACGGCTTCGACGATCTCGACGCGCCGGTGCTGCGCGTCACCAATGTCGACGTGCCGCTGCCTTATGCCGCCAACCTCGAAGGCATGGCGCTGATCAAGGCCGAGCATGTCGTCGCTGCCGCGAAGAAGGTCTGCTATCGCTGAGCCATGTGGGGCGGATCTCCGCCCCACACGCTCGTCGTCCCGGCGCAGGCTGGGATCTCGTGCGGTACGCGAGGCGCTTCTCCTTGGGAGATCCCGGCGTTCGCTGGGATGACGTAAAGTGACTGACATCCTCGCCGATCCGGAACGGGCGCTGTCGGTGGCCTATGCGCCCACCCGCACTCGCCCCGCGCTCGCGACCTTGTTCCAGCTCGACGAGCGGCTGGGCACGATCGTCGGCACCACCAGCGAGGCGATGATCGGGCTGATGCGCCTCGCCTGGTGGCGCGAGGCGCTGGAGCGGCTCGATCGCGCGCCGGCGCCCGCCGAACCCCAGCTTCAGGCGATCGCGGCGCTTCTGCTTCCGGCCGGCTTGAGCGGCGCGACCCTGGCCGAAATCGAGGATGGCTGGACGGCGTTGCTCGACGGACCAGCCGACGCCGCAGCGATCGCCCGCCACGGTTGCGAGCGCGGCGCCAAGCTGTTCGCCTGTGCCGCCCGCCTGCTCGAATCGGACGATCCGCGCGTGGCGCCGGCCGGGCAGGGCTGGGCGCTTGCCGATCTGGCGCATCGCCATTCCGAGCCGGCGGTGCGTGACGAGGCGCGGCGGCAGGCGCGCGCACTGCTCGATCTGCTGCCCGCCGGTCGCTGGCCCAAGGCGCTGCGTCCGCTCGCCGCGCTGGCGGTGCTCGCCCAGGGCGACGTGGCGACCGACGCACCGCGCCGCCAGGGCTCGCCGGCGCGGCTCGCGCGGATGCTGGCCATGCGCCTCACCGGGCGATAGCGTCGGCCCGATTCGGTCGGGGAAAGCGGATGTGGCGCTATCTGGTTGGGATGCTCGCGGGCGTGCTGCTGGTCGGTGGCGGCGTGCTGCTGTGGGGTGGTGGCACCGGCCCGCATCGTGCGCGGCTGGCCGCGCTGGGCAATATGGCGGCCGCTGCAAATATCGAAGACGTGCCCGAGCCGCCCGCCGCCAGCGAGAAGACGCGCGAGGAGAAACGATTCTCGCGCTACGATCACGACAAGGACGGGAATGTCAGCCGCGACGAATTCCTCGCCGCGCGCCACAAGGCGTTCGCCAAGCTGGACACCAACAGTGATGGCCGGCTCGATTTCGACGAATATGCGATCAAGACCACAAAGCGCTTCGCCGATGCGGATGCCGATCATGACGGCAAGCTCGTCGCCGCCGAATTCGCCGCCACGAAGATCGCCCGCAAGACGCGGCCACGCACCGCCTGCGCGCCCGATGCCGCGCCGCGCGAAGCCGTCGACGACACCTGACGGAAACCGAAACCGCGCGGATCGTTTGTCGAAGCGTTGCGAACCGCTAAGCGCGACCAACAGGATGGAGAATAAGATGGGTCGGATCAGGATTGCGCTCGGCATTGCGGGGCTGGCCCTTTTGGCGGGTTGCGCGAGCTCGCCGGAAACGCGCGTCACGCGCTTCCACCTGAACGCGCCGATCGCCACCGGCCAGATCGCGGTCGAGCCGCTGGTGCCGTCCGACAAGGGCAGCGTCGAATTCCAATCCTATGCCGACATCGTCGGGCGCGAACTCGCGAAGCTTGGCTTCACCGAGGCGCCGGGCCTGCGCGCGTCGGAGCAGGTGGCGGTGATCTCGGTCGAGCGCGGGACGCGTGAAGCGATGCGTCGGTCGGGTCTGTCGATCGGCCTCGGCGGCGGCAGCTATGGGCGCGGCGGTGGGGTCGGGGGTGGCGTCACCGTACCGGTGGGCCACAGCACCAACGAGATCGTCGTCACGAAGATGGTCGTGCAGATCAAGCGCCGCTCCGACGCGACGGTGATCTGGGAAGGCCGCGCCGAAACCGCGGCGCCGGTCGCCTCGGCCGATGCCCAGCCGACGGCGGCGGTCACGCGGCTCGCCGCGGCGCTGTTCAAGGGCTTTCCGGGCGTGTCGGGGGACACTATCACGGTCAAATGACGTCCCATATCTCCGCCGCGTTCGACAGCGGCAATATCCGGCTGGTTGCACAGGACGGTGATCGCTTCGATCTTGAGATCGTCAGGGATCACCAGTCCGACTTCTACCAATGGTTTCATTTTCGCCTGACGGGTGCGCGCGACCGCGACGTCGAACTGCGCATCACCAACGCCGCCACCTCGGCCTATCCGCTGGGCTGGCCCGGCTATCGTACACGCTGGTCGACCGATCGCGACGATTGGCGGCTGGCCGACACGGCCTATGAGGACAAGGTGCTCGTCATCCGCCACCGGCCGGAGAGCGACAGCATCTGGTTCGCTTATTTCGCGCCTTATTCGATGGAGCGCCATCACGATCTGATCGCGACCATGGCGGCGCAACCGGGCGTGTCCTATCGCTCGCTCGGCCAGTCGCTCGACGGCCAGGAGATCGATTGCCTCACGCTCGGCGAGGGCAAGCTGCAGGTGTGGCTCTATGCCCGCCAGCATCCCGGCGAGAGCATGGCCGAATGGTGGATGGAGGGCGCGCTCGAGCGGCTGGCCGACCTGTCCGATCCGGTCACGCGCGTGCTGCGGCGCGAGGCGACCTTCCACGTCGTGCCCAACATGAATCCCGACGGGTCGCGCCGGGGGCACCTGCGCACCAATGCGGCGGGCGTGAACCTCAACCGCGAATGGCATGCGCCGACGCCCGAGCGCAGCCCCGAAGTGCTGGGCGTGCGCGCGGCGATGGACGCGACTGGCGTCGATTTCGCGATGGACGTGCACGGCGACGAGGCGATCCCCTATGTGTTCATCGCCGGGTTCGAGGGGATTCCGAGCTGGACGGACCGGCAGGGCCAATTGTTCGCGCGCTTCCGCGAGACGCTCGCGCGGCGCTCGCCCGATTTCCAGGTGAAGCATGGCTATGGCGTGGCCGGGCCCGGCGCGGCGAACCTTACCATGTCGACCAACCAGCTCGCCGAGCGCTTCGGCGCGGTGGCGATGACGCTGGAGATGCCGTTCAAGGACAATGACGACCTGCCCGATCCGGAGTTCGGCTGGTCGGCCGAGCGCTCGAAGCTGCTGGGTGCCGACTGCCTCGGCGCGCTGCACGAGATGATCGGGGCGTTCTGATCGCCGTGAGCGTGCCGGCAGCGTGATCGTTCGCAACCGCCCGAGCTTCCGCGACGTCCTGTTCGCGACGCGCGGCTCGATCCTGCCGCGCATCCTGCGACCCTTGCTGTTCATCGTCGCCGCCTCGATCGTGGCGGTGGTCGTCGCGGGGGTTCGCCCGGGCCTCATGACCGGGCTGTCGGCGATGCCGTTCACCCTCGTCGGCCTGTCGCTGTCGATCTTCATGAGCTTCCGCAATACCGCCTGCTACGATCGCTGGTGGGAAGGGCGGAAGCTGTGGGGGCAACTCATCATCGCCAGCCGCGCCTTCGCGCGTCAGGTGTCGGCGCTGCCGTTGGCCGAGCGGGCACCGCTGCTTGAGGGGCTATGTGGCTTTGCTGCAGGCCTCGCGGCGAGCCTGCGCGAGGGTGACGAGGTTGCGGCGATCGAGCGTTACGCGCCGGCGGGCGACTGGGGCGGCACACCCAACCCGACCAATGCCGTGCTGTCGGCGGTCGGTGCCCGCTGCCTCGCCTTGATGGCATCGGGCGCGATCACGCCGATCCATTATTCGATCCTCGAAATCCAGCTGACCGAGCTCAGCCATGTGCAGGGCGGATGCGAGCGCATCAAGGGGACGCCCGTGCCCTTCTCCTACTCGCTGCTGCTGCATCGCACTGCCTACGTCTTCTGCCTGCTCCTGCCGTTCGCGCTGGCGCCGGCATTGGGCTGGTGGACGCCGCTGCCGACCTTCCTCGTCAGCTATGCCTTCTTCGGATTGGATGCGCTCGGCGACGAGCTGGGCGATCCGTTCGGCACCGACCAGAACGACCTGCCGCTCGACAGCATGGTGCGCACGATAGAACGCGAACTGCTCCATGCGGCGGGGCATGTCGACCTGCCGCCGGTCGCGTCGGCGCGGGATTTCGTCTTGCTTTGATGGTTCGTCGCGCCGCCGCCGGGATCATCCCGGCGACGGCGCAGCCGTTGCGTTCAGGCCCAGGTGGCCATGGCGGCTTCGAGGTTGACGCGGATCTGTTCGAAGAACTGCTCGGTCGTCATCCACGCCTGATCGGGGCCGATCAGAATCGCGAGATCCTTGGTCATGTGGCCGTTCTCGACCGTCTGGATGCAGACCTTCTCCAGCGTCTCGGCGAAGCGCGTCACGTCGGGTGTGCCGTCGAACTTGCCACGGAACTTGAGGCCGCCGGTCCATGCGAAGATCGACGCGATCGGGTTGGTCGAGGTCGCCTTGCCCTGCTGATGCTGGCGATAGTGGCGCGTGACGGTGCCGTGCGCGGCTTCCGCCTCGATCGTCTTGCCGTCGGGCGTCATCAGCACCGACGTCATCAGGCCGAGCGAACCGAAGCCCTGTGCCACCTGATCCGACTGCACGTCGCCGTCGTAATTCTTGCAGGCCCAGACGAACTTGCCGCTCCACTTGAGCGCGCTCGCGACCATGTCGTCGATCAGGCGATGCTGATATTCGATGCCGGCGGCGGCGAAGCTTTCCTTGAAGCCCTTGGTGTCGAACACCTCCTGGAACAGGTCCATGAAGCGGCCGTCATACGCCTTGAGGATGGTATTCTTGGTCGAGAGGTAGAGCGGCCACTTGCGCTCCAGCGCATAGTTCATGCTGGCGCGGGCGAAGTCGCGGATCGAATCGTCGAGATTGTACATCGCCTGCGCGACGCCCGAGCTCTTGAAGTCGTACACTTCGCGGTCGATCGTCTCGCCATTCTCGCCTTCCCACACCAGGCGCAGCTTGCCCGGGCCGGGGACGAGGAAGTCGGTCGCACGATACTGGTCGCCGAAGGCGTGGCGGCCGACGACGATCGGGTCGGTCCAGCCGGGGATCAGGCGGGGCACGTTCTGGATCACGATCGGCTCGCGGAAGATCGTGCCGCCGAGGATGTTGCGGATCGTGCCGTTGGGCGACTTCCACATTTCCTTCAGGCCGAATTCCTCGACGCGGCCCTTGTCGGGGGTGATGGTCGCGCACTTCACGCCGACGCCGTGCTTCTTGATCGCATTGGCGCTGTCGATCGTGATCTGGTCGTTCGTCTCGTCGCGCTTCTCGACGGAGAGATCGTAATATTCCAGCTCGATGTCGAGATAGGGGAGGATCAGGCGCTCGCGGATCCATTGCCAGATGATGCGGGTCATCTCGTCGCCGTCGATTTCGACGACGGGGGTGTTGACCTTGATCTTCGCCATGCGTGCCTGCCCAATCTGAATATGAGGAATGCCCGCGGCTCCTACGGCGGTGCGACCACGGATTCAACATTGAGGTGCGTGAGGCCCGCCCGTAGAAGGGGCAATGGCATCACTTCAGTCCGATCCTCCCGGTACACCCAGCGCGGAGTGGCGTTGGCCCGCCGTGCATCCCGAAGGGCGCAAGTTCGTGGTGATCGCCGCGGCGATCGCTCTGGTCGCGTGGTGGCTCGCGCATCCGCTGGGCTGGATCATGCTGGGCATCACCATCTGGGTCGCAGCCTTCTTCCGCGATCCGGTGCGCAGCGTGCCGCAGGGCAAGGGGCTGATCGTGGCGCCGGCCGACGGGCTGATCACGATGATCGTGCAGGTGCCGCCGCCGCGCGAGATGACCGGCGAAGGCGGGCTCGATCCGGCGCCGTGCACGCGCGTCTCGATCTTCATGAGCGTGTTCGACGTGCACATCAATCGCAGCCCGATCGCCGGCACGATCGCGCGCGTCGTCTACATCTCCGGCAAGTTCCTGAACGCCAGCCTCGACAAAGCGAGCGAGGAGAATGAGCGCCAGCATTTCGTGGTCGAGGGCACCGACGGCACGCTCATCGGCTTCACCCAGATTGCCGGGCTGGTCGCGCGGCGGATCATGCCGTTCGTGAAGAATGGCGACATGGTCGCGGCCGGCCAGCGCGTCGGCCTGATCCGCTTCGGCAGCCGCGTCGACGTCTATCTGCCGGCCGGCGCCGCACCGAAGGTGGCATTGGGGCAGCGCTCGATCGCGGGCGAGACCGTATTGGCGCGGCTGGGCGATACGGAGTCGGCGATCGGCCTCCCGCTGTGATCGCTTCGGGATCGTATCGCGCATGATCGAACCGCGTTCGCGCCGGCGGGGCATCCCGCTTCGCGCGGTGACCCCTAATGCGGTGACCGCGCTGGCGCTCTGCTTCGGGCTGACCGGCGTGCGCTTCGCCATCACCGAGGAGTGGGACAAAGCGGTCGGCGCGATCGTCATCGCTGGTGTTCTCGACGGGCTCGATGGCCGCATCGCACGGTTGCTGAAGGCGCAGAGCCGCTTCGGTGCCGAGCTCGATTCGCTGTCCGACGTGATCGCCTTCGGTGTCTCGCCGGCAGTGATCCTGTTCCTGTGGTCGCTGCATTACGTGCCCAAATATGGCTGGGTGATCGCGCTGGCCCATGCGGTGTGCTGCGCGCTTCGCCTCGCGCGCTTCAACGCAACGCTGGATGCCGGCGACAATCCGCGCAAGGCGGCGGGCTATTTCAACGGCGTGCCCGCACCCGCCGGTGCGGCGCTCGCGCTGCTGCCGCTGATCCTGTGGCTCGCGACCGATCAATGGCCGATACTACAGCTTACCTATGTGGTCGCGCCGTGGACGATCATCGTCGCGCTGCTGATGATCTCGGACCTGCCGACCTACGGCTGGGGTTCGTTCCGGGTAAGGCGCGGCGTGCGCCTGCCGCTGCTCTTGCTCGTCGGGCTGGCGGGCGCTTCGCTGCTGACTGCGCCATGGGCCACGCTGAGCGGGCTGGTACTGATCTACGTCGTCGCCATTCCGCTGGCGATTCGCAGCTATGCGCGCGTCAAGCGGCAGCGCGTGTCGTTGAACTTTCCGAGCTGATGCGAACGAAACGAGCACGACGCGCACCCATCACGCGGCGGGTGCGTGCCGGGAGGACGGGGAGCGACGGTGTCGCGCCGAGCGCGCGGCGGAGCGAGGCCCAGTCTTCGGTGAGGCTCCAGCCGATCACCAGCGTTGCGCCGGCGACCAGCATGAGAGAAAGCATAGTCGCAACTGTCTGAACCATAACATAATGCTCCGGTTACCGTCCGGTGTCGTAAACGTGACACCCTGAACGTGGTTGATACGACGACGTTCCATATGTTCGCGTTATGTTCTGTTGTCAAGCGGCCGGGCTGCCTTGTTTTTTGGCGAAATGCTGATAAAGGCCCGCCCATTCCACATGCGGAGCATCATACCGGAGCCGCGGGGTTCGCCCCCGGTCGCCGCTTCGCAGAGGTTCAACCGGGTAGGAGAAATACAATGGCGGCTCGTCCCGTCTCCATGCAGCAGTTGCTCGATTCGGGCGCGCATTTCGGCCACCAGACGCACCGCTGGAACCCGAAGATGAAGCCTTACATCTTCGGCGAGCGCAACGGCGTCCATATCATCGACCTGTCGCAGACCGTGCCGCTGATGGCGCGCGCGCTCGACTTCATCGGCCAGACCGTCGCATCGGGCGGCAAGGTGCTGTTCGTCGGCACCAAGCGCCAGGCGCAGGAGCCGATCGCCGAGGCAGCGCGCTCGTCGGGCCAGCATTACGTCAACCATCGCTGGCTGGGCGGCATGCTCACCAACTGGAAGACGATCTCGGGCTCGATCAAGCGCTACAAGGCGCTCGAGGAGCAGCTTTCGGGTGACACGCACGGCCTGACCAAGAAGGAAGTGCTGCAGCTGACGCGCGAGCGCGACAAGTTCGAGCAGTCGCTCGGCGGCATCCGCGACATGGGCGGCATTCCCGACATCATGTTCGTGATCGACGCGAACAAGGAAGAGCTGGCGATCAAGGAAGCCAACACGCTCGGCATCCCGGTCGTCGCGATCCTCGATTCGAACGTCTCGCCCGACGGCATCGCCTTCCCGATCCCGGCGAACGACGATGCGTCGCGCGCGATCCGCCTGTATTGCGAGGCTGTGGCCGAGGCCGCGACGCGCGGCAGCGTCGCCAGCCGTCGCGACATGGGCGAGGATCTCGGCGCGTCCGAGGCTCCGCCGGCCGAGGAAGCGCTGGCGTAATCATTCTGTCGTCATCCCGGCGCAGGCCGGGATCCAGTCCCGCGCTGTCGGATCTGGACCCCGGTCTGCGCCGGGGTGACGTATCAACTTGGAGGACTGGACTATGGCGGATATCACCGCTGCTGCCGTGAAGGACCTGCGCGAGCGCTCGGGCGCCGGCATGATGGACTGCAAGAAGGCGCTGACCGAGAATGGCGGCGACATGGAAGCCGCGATCGACTGGCTGCGCACCAAGGGCCTCGCCACCGCCGCCAAGAAGTCCGGCCGCACCGCGGCCGAGGGCCTCGTCGGCGTCACGGTCGAAGGCAAGACGGGTGCCGCGGTCGAGGTCAATTCCGAGACCGACTTCGTCGCCAAGAACGAGCAGTTCCAGGATTTCGTCCGCACCGTATCGAAGCTTGCGCTCACCACGGGCAACAGCATCGAGGCGCTTGCCGCCGCTCCCTATCCGGGCAGCGAGGGCAGCGTGCAGGACAAGCTGACCGCGAACGTCGCCACCATCGGCGAGAACCAGCAGCTGCGCCGCGCGAAGGTCGTGTCGGTGAACGAGGGCGCGGTCGTGTCCTACGTCCACAATGCGGCCGGTGCCGGCATCGGCAAGATCGGCGTGCTGGTCGCGCTCGAGGGTTCGGCCCCGGTCGAGAAGATCGAGGCGCTCGGCAAGCAGCTGGCGATGCACATCGCCGCCGCTTTCCCGCAGGCGCTGAACGAGGAAGGTCTCGATGAGGCCCTCGTCGAGCGCGAGCGCGCGATCGCGATGGAAAAGGCTGCCGAGAGCGGCAAGCCGGCCAACATCATCGAGAAGATGGTCGAGGGCGCGGTCGCCAAGTTCCGCAAGGAAAATGCGCTCATCAGCCAGGTCTTCGTCATGGACAACAAGACGCAGATCAAGGACGTGATCGCGGCGGCGGCAAAGGAAGCCGGCGGCTCGATCGCGCTGACCGATTATGTGCGCTTCCAGCTGGGTGAAGGCATCCAGAAGGAAACGAGCGACTTCGCCGCCGAGGTCGCTGCCGCTTCGGGCGTTCCGCAGCAGCCGGCGCCCGTCAACTAAGCGACACGCTTTCGTCGTCCCGGCGCGGGGAACGGTCGGCTCATCTGCTGAGTCGATCGTCCTCGCGCCGGGATGATCCGTCTCTGGGGCAGGGCGACCGCATCGCCGCCCTTGGCACCGCGCACCCGCGCGACTAAGACCTGCCGACTTCAACAAGCCACGAGGACGTTCGAAGCGCATGTCGCAGCCGCCCTTCAAACGCATCCTGCTGAAGCTGTCCGGCGAAGTGCTGATGGGGCAGGGCGGTCAGCCGCTGATCGATCCGGCCATGACGGCGCGCGTCGCCGGCGAGATTGCGGATGCACGCGGCCAGGGCTTCGAGCTGTGCATCGTCGTCGGCGGGGGCAACATCTTCCGCGGCCTCTCTGCCGCTGCCAAGGGCTTCGAGCGGGCGAGCGCCGATTATATGGGCATGCTCGCGACGGTGATGAACGCGCTGGCCGTCCAGAATGCGCTGGAGCAGATCGGCGTCGAGACGCGCGTCCAGTCCGCCATCCCGATGCCGACGGTGTGCGAGCCGTTCATCCGCCGCCGCGCCGAGCGCCACCTGGAAAAGGGCCGCGTCGTGATCTTCGCCGCCGGCACCGGCAATCCCTTCTTCACCACCGACACGGGCGCCGCCTTGCGCGCTGCCGAGATGAGCTGCGACGCGCTGTTCAAGGGTACGTCGGTCGACGGCGTCTACACCGCCGATCCGAAGAAGGATCCGACCGCCACCCGCTACGAAACGGTTGGCTACAGCCAGGTGCTCGCCGCCGACCTGAAGGTGATGGACGCGAGCGCGGTGGCTTTGTGCCGCGACAATGACATTCCGATCGTGGTGTTCAACATTCGCGAGCAGGGCAACTTCGCCCATGTCCTCGCGGGTTCGGGCGTCGCCACGATCGTTCGCAACGAAAAGGAATAAGCCGATGGCGAACGCCTACAGCAAGGCCGATCTGGAGCGCCGCATGCATGGCGCGGTCGATGCGTTGAAGCACGATCTGCAAGGGCTGCGCACCGGTCGCGCCTCGACCAGCCTGCTCGATACGGTGACGGTCGAAATCTACGGCTCCAGCATGCCGCTCAACCAGGCGGCGACCGTCAGCGCACCCGAATCGCGCATGTTGGCGGTGCAGGTGTGGGACAAGAGCAATGTCGGCCCGATCGACAAGGCGATCCGGTCGGCCGGTCTGGGCCTCAACCCGATCGTCGACGGCCAGAATCTGCGCATCCCGATCCCCGATCTGACCGAGGAGCGGCGCAAGGAGCTGGCCAAGCTCGCCGGCCAATATGCCGAGAAGGCGCGCATCGCGGTGCGCAACGTGCGCCGCGACGGCATGGACGCGCTCAAGACCGACGAGAAGAAGAACGGCCTGTCCGAGGACGAGCGCAAGCGGCTCGAGACCGAGGTGCAGAAGCTGACCGACGCGACCATCGCCGATCTCGACGCGCTGACGAGCGCGAAGGAAAAGGAAATCCTCGGCAAGTGAGCGGGCTGCCGTCCTCGGCGACGGTGCCGGACGGCGGCGGGGGTGCCCCGCTGCCGCGCCATGTCGCGATCATCATGGATGGCAATGGCCGCTGGGCGAAGCAGCGCCACCTGCCGCGCATCGCCGGCCACCGCGCCGGCGTCGATGCCGTTCGCCGCACGATTCGCGCTGCTGCCGAGATCGGTATCGAGGCGCTGACGCTCTACGCTTTCTCGTCCGAAAACTGGCGACGGCCCGAGGAAGAGGTCGCCGACCTGATGGGTCTGCTGCGCTATTACATCAAGCGCGAGATCGCCGAGCTCGATCGCAACGGCGTGCGCCTCCAACTGATCGGCGACTGGCGCCGCTTCGCTCCGGACATCGTCGCCGACCTTGAAGAGGCGTGCGCGCGCACCGCGGGCAATCGCCGCCTCGATGTCGCGGTCGCGCTCAATTATGGTGCGCAGGACGAACTGGTGCGTGCCGTGCGGGCGATCGCGACCGAGGCGCAGGCCGGCCTGCTCGATCCCGCCGCGATCGATCGCACGACGATCGAGGAGCGGCTCGATACGCGCGCGCTGCCGCCGCTCGATCTGCTGATCCGCACCTCGGGCGAGGAGCGGCTGTCCAATTTCCTGCTGTGGCAGGCGGCTTATGCCGAACTTATGTTCGTCGACACCCTCTGGCCGGATTTCGACCGCGCTGCGCTGGAACGCGCGGTGGCCGAGTTCGCCCGGCGCGAACGGCGCTATGGCGGACGCTGAGATACAGGCCACGCCGAGCAAGCGAGGTTCCGATCTCGGGCGCCGTGCGGTCGTCGGTGTCGTGCTGGCGGCGGTCGCGCTGGGCGCGTTGTGGACCGGCGGTATCGTGTTGTGGATGCTCGCGACGATCGTCGCCCTCGTTGCGCTGATCGAATGGGGCGGGCTGGTCGGCGCCGATCGTTTGCGACTGGCGGGCGCGATCGTGATCCTCGCGGTGGCGATGGCCTATGCCATGCCGATGCTGTGGGATACCGATCGGTCGACCGTCTCGCTGCTGCTGATCGCCGCGCTGCTGTTCGCGCTGGCGCCCGGCTGCGCACCCACGGCGTGGGGGCTGGCCTATGCGGGGACGGCCTCGATCGGCCTGCTCTATCTGCGCGAATTGCCCAACGGCCTGATGCTCGCTTTGTGGACCTTGGTGATCGTGTGGGCGACCGACATCGGCGCTTATTTCGCCGGCCGCGCGATCGGCGGGGCGAAGCTTGCGCCGTCGATCAGCCCGAACAAGACGTGGTCCGGCCTGATCGGTGGCATGGCCGCCGCGGCGATCGTGGGCGGGCTTGTCGCGGCGGGCGGCCGGCTGCCATTCGCGACGCTGTGGCTGGGTGCGCCACTTGCAATCGTGGCGCAGGCGGGCGACCTGCTCGAAAGCTGGCTCAAGCGGCGCGCGGGCGTCAAGGATTCGGGGCGGCTGCTGCCGGGGCATGGCGGCGTTCTCGATCGGATCGACGGCGCGCTGCCGGTGCTGATCCTGGTCGCCGCCATCAACGCGAACGGGACTTTTTGACGATGCGGCGGACGATCACCATCCTGGGCGCGACCGGCTCGATCGGCACCTCCACGCTCGACCTGGTCGAGCGCGATCCAGAGGCGTTCGAGATCGTCGCGCTCACCGCGCAGCGCGATGTCGCGGGGCTGGCTGCCGCCGCGCGGCGGACGCGCGCGCGCTTGGCCGTGATCGGCGACGAAACGCTCATTGCGCCGCTGCGCGAGGCGCTGGCGGGCAGCGACGTCGAGGCGGCGGCGGGCGCCGACGCCATCGCCGAGGCGGCGGCGCTCGGCGCCGACTGGACGATGGCGGCGATCGTCGGCACCGCCGGCCTGCGCCCGACCATGGCGGCACTGGGTCACGGACGAACCGTCGCGCTCGCCAACAAGGAATCGCTCGTCTCGGCCGGCGCGCTGATGACCGAGGCGGCTCGACAGGCCGGCGCGACGCTGCTGCCGGTCGATTCGGAGCACAATGCCGTGTTCCAGTGCTTCCCGCATCACGACGTGTCGCAGGTGAAGCGCGTCATCCTCACCGCGAGCGGTGGTCCGTTCCGCACGATGCCGCGCGACGAGATGGCGCGGGTGACGCCAGCGCAGGCGGTGAAGCATCCCAATTGGTCGATGGGTGCCAAGATCTCGGTCGACAGCGCGACGCTGATGAACAAGGGGCTCGAGCTGATCGAGGCGCATCACCTGTTCCCGGTCGGGGCTGATCGCTTCGCGGTAATCGTCCATCCGCAATCGGTGGTCCATTCGATGGTCGAATATGTCGATGGATCGGTGCTCGCACAGATGGGCACGCCCGACATGCGCACCCCGATCGCGCACACGCTCGCCTGGCCGAAACGGATGGGGACGCCGTGCGCGCCGCTCGACCTCGCCGAGGTCGGCCGGCTCGATTTCGAGGAGCCCGATCTCGGCCGCTTCCCGGCGCTGGGGCTGGCGATGGCGGCGCTTGCCGCCGGCGGCGCGCGTCCGGCCGTGCTCAATGCCGCGAACGAGGTGGCGGTCGCCGCCTTCCTCGACGGGCGCATCGGTTTTCTCGATATCGTCTTAATCGTGGAGAAAGTGCTCGAACGCTACGACCCCGCTCCGCCCGCTTCGATCGACGAGGCACTCGCGATCGATGCCGAGGCGCGGGCGGTGGCAAGAACGGCGACGGAGCTTCAGACTGCATGATTCACGTGCCGGGCATCATCCTCACGATCCTCGGCTTCATCGCCGTCATCGGCCCGCTCGTGTTCATCCACGAAATGGGACATTATCTCGCCGGGCAGTTGTTCGGCGTTAAGGCCGACATCTTCTCGATCGGCATGGGCCGCGAGATCATGGGCTGGACCGATCGGCGCGGCACCCGCTGGAAGGTGTCGGCGCTCCCGATCGGCGGCTACGTCAAGTTTGCCGGCGACATGGGGCCGGCGAGCGAGCCCGATCCCGCATGGCTGCGTCTGCCGCCCGAGGAGCGCGCCAAGACCCTGCAGGGCAAGCCGGTGTGGCAGCGCTTCATCATCGTCGCGGCAGGCCCGATCACCAATTTCCTGCTCGCGATCGCGATCTTCGCCGGCTTCTTCGCGGCGTACGGCGTGCCGCGCACGCCGACGGTGATCGCTAACATCGTCAAGGGCTCCGCGGCCGAGGCGGCGGGCCTCCACATCGGCGACCGCATCGTCGCGGTTGCCGGCCGTTCGGTCGACCGGTTCGAGGATGTCGCGCAGATCGTGTTCCTGCGGCCCGGCCGCCCGCTGCCCTTGGTTTACGAGCGTGCCGGTGCGACGAAGATCGTGCAGGTCACACCGCAGCGGATCGTCGACGTCGACGCCGCCGGCAATCGCGCCGAGCGCGGGCTGCTCGGTGTCAGTCCGGGTATGGCGGTGAACGTGCGGCTGGGCGTGGTCGGCACGCTCGGGGCGGCGGTCGACGCCACCTGGGGTACGGTGCGGATGATGGTCGACGTGATCGGCCAGATCGTCGGTGGCGAACGGTCGGCGCGCGAACTTGGCGGACCGCTGAAGATCGCGCAATATTCGGGCGAGACGGTCAGTCTGGGGCTGCTGCCGTTCATCCGCTTCATGGCGCTCATCTCGATTAATCTCGGCTTCATCAACCTTCTGCCAATCCCTCTGCTGGATGGCGGCCACCTCTTTTTCTATCTGATCGAGGGGGTGTGGCGTCGCCCTTTGCCAGCCCAGGCGCAGGAGTGGGCATTCCGTTCGGGGCTTGCGCTGTTGCTCGGTTTCATGCTGTTCGTGACGGTCAACGATCTGGCTTCGTTTGGTCTCTTCCGGAAGCTTGCCGGCTTGATCGGCTGATCGGGATGGGGCAGGGCAGGGCCTGCCGGACAAGGGGCCCCGGCTTTTCCGGATATTTGATTGAAGGCGGGGTTGCGTGAGCGAAATTGAGGTTGGTGTCGGACGCCGCGCCCGCATGCGGCTGGCGCCCGCGCTGATGATAGGGACGATGATCGCCGGCATGCCTGCGGTCGCCGCGCGCAAAGCGCCCGCGCCCAAGCCGGCTGCCGCTGAAGCCGCTCCTGCTCCGGTTGTTTCAACGCCGGCGGTGCAGCCCGGTTCCGGGACAATCCGTTCGATCGCCGTCAGCGGCAATCAGCGGCTGGAGGCGGATACCGTCCGTTCGTACATCAAGCTCAAGCCGGGCGACCATTATACCCGCGAACTGCTCGATCAGGCGCTGAAGGATCTCTACGCGTCGGAGCTGTTCGCCGACGTGACGATCGCCGGAGCCGATACGGGCGACATCGTGCTGCGCGTGCGCGAGAATCCGGTCATCAACCGCATCGTCCTCGAGGGCAACAAGCGCATCAAGGAAGAGAAGATCCGGCCCGAGATCAAGCTCGCGCCGCGCCAGATCTTCACCCGTTCCAAGGCGCGCGCAGACGTCGCCCGCATCATCGAGCTCTATCGCCGCCAGGGCCGCTACGCCGCGACGGTCGAGCCGAAGATGGTGCTGCTCGACCAGAACCGCGTCGATATCGTGTTCGAGATCCACGAGGGCGCGAAGAGCCGCGTCCAGGCGATCAACATCATCGGCAACCACAAGTTCAAGGCGAGCCGCCTGCGCGCCGAGATGGCGACCAAGACCAGCGGCATCACCCACATCTTCTCGGGCGGCACCAGCTACGATCCCGATCGGCTGGCCTACGACCAGCAGAAGCTGCGGCAATTCTACCTGACCAACGGCTATGCCGACTTCCACGTCGTGTCGGCCGTGGCCGAGCTGACGCCCGACAAGCGCGACTTCATCATCACCTACGTGGTGGACGAGGGGAAGCGCTACCATTTCGGCGACGTCCATATCGAGAGCGACATCCGCGACTTGAAGTCGAAGGATCTCGAATATCTGCTCAAGATCAAGAAGGGCGACTGGTACAACGCCAAGACGGTCGAGGACACGGTCGACAGCCTGACCGAGACGGCTGGCCTGCTCGGCTACGCCTTTGCCGACGTGCGTCCGAATTTCGAACGCGACAAGGACGCGCTCACGATGAGCGTCACCTTCCGCATCGCCAACGCGCCGCGCGTCTATGTCGAGCGGGTCGATATCAACGGCAACACCGTCACGCGCGACAAGGTGATCCGGCGCGAGCTGCGACTGGCCGAGGGCGACGCCTTCAACGGCTTCCGGGTCAAGCGGTCGCGCGATCGCATCCAGAGCCTCGGCTATTTCCAGCAGAAATTCGAGATCGAGCAGAAGCAGGGCTCGGCGCCCGATCGCGTTGTGCTCGAGGCGAACGTCGAGGAGAAGTCGACCGGTCAGCTGCAGGTGTCGGCCGGCTATTCGAGCCTCGAAAAATTCATCGTCAGCCTGTCGATTACCCAGTCCAACTTCATGGGCAAGGGTCAGGAGGTGCGCGCCAGCACCGATTACTCGATCTACTCTAAGTCGGTCAGCGTCGGTTTCACCGAGCCCTATCTGTTCGATCACAATATCGCCGTCGGCGGCGACGTGTTCCGCCGCGACTATAACTCGTTCAATTACGTCGATACCAATCGCAACACGACCTACGACCAGGTCAGCACCGGCTTCCAGATCCGCGCGGGCGTGCCGCTCACCGAATTCTGGAGCCTCGCGCTGCGCTATGGCCTGACCCAGGATAAGGTGTCGCTCAACCAGTCGACCTTCTATTCCGCCTACCTGCCCGACGGGACGCTCGATCCGACCGGCACGCTGCGATGCGACCCGCTCCTCGCCGGCCGCTATCTCTGCGACGCGATCGGCAATCGCACCACCTCGTCGGTCGGCTACAGCGTCGTGTTCGACAATCTGAACGACCGTATCCACCCGACGCGCGGCCAGCGCGCGATCTTCAGCCAGGACGTCGCCGGTCTCGGCGGCAGCGTCCGCTACGTGCGGACCCGCGTCGAAGGGCATAAATATTGGGGCCTGTGGGGCTTCACCCTCTCCGCCAATGCCGAGGGCGGCTATATTCGCAGCCTGGAAGGCGACAAGGGGCCGGGCGTCGACAAGGTGCGCCTGACCGACCGCTTCTACCTCGGCGGCCAGCAGCAGCCCGATTTCGCCGGCTTCGACATTCGCGGCATCGGTCCGCGCGTGCTGCGGCGGTCGTGCCTCACGACCAGCACCACCGTCTGCGAACCGGATCCCGACCGCAAGAATGCCGTCGATGACGCACTTGGCGGCCGTTATTACTATTTCGGCCGACTGGAGATGCTGCTGCCGTTGGGCAACGGTGCGAAGGAACTCGGCATCCGGCCGTCGATCTTCGCCAATATCGGCTCGGTGTGGGGTCTGACCACGCCGAACCTGCAGAGCGTCGGCGTCGGTGGCCAGTTCCGCGAGATCCTGAATTCCGACGGTACGCGCTTGTGCTACGATTCTGCCGGAACGCTGCCGTCGCAGAGCGTCAAGCAGAACACGACCTGCCCGAGTGGGCTCACCCCTTACGGGACGACCATCTCGGGCTTCCAAGAACAATATCTCGGCGATACATGGCGGCCACGCGTATCGGTGGGTATCGGCGTGAACTGGAACTCGCCGTTCGGTCCGTTCCGCATCGATATCGCCAAGGCACTCGTCAAATATCCTGGGGATGCTCCCAAGCTCTTCTCGTTTAACGTAGGAACCCAATTCTGATGAGGATGATCGCAAAGCTTCTCGTCGCGGCTGCTATCGCCGCGCCGCTCGCTGCTCCGGCCATGGCCGAAGTCGCCACTGCCAATCTGGAGGCTGCGGTCGAGCAGTCGGCCGCGATGCAGGCCGCCGCTGCCCAGATCAAGACGCAGTACAAGCCGCAGATCGATGCGTTCAACACGCGCCAGCAGGCGCTGCAGGCGCAGCTTCAGCCGATGGTCCAGGAGATCCAGACGCTGCAGGCCAGCCCCTCGACGCCGAAGCCCACGCTCGACGCGAAGATTGCTGCCGCGCAGGCCAAGCAGCAGGCCGCGCAGCGCGAGCTGCAGGGCCTCGCCGCTCCCTTTGCCCGCCCCAACGCCTATGCGCAGGAGCAGGTGCAGGACAAGCTGGAAGCCGCCGTTCGTGCCGCCATGGCGGCCAAGAACGTCACGGTGCTCGTCCGTCCCGATACGGTTATGGCGGTGGCGCCCGCCGGCGACATTACCAACGATATCGTCGCGCAGCTCAACAACACCGTGAAGACCGTGTCGGTCACCCCGCCGGCCGGCTGGCAGCCGGGCCAGCAGCGTGCCGCTGCCGCGGCGCCTGCGGCGGCCGGTCAGGGCCGCTAAGCGCTTGAGCGACGAAGCGACGCCGTCCGCGGGGTTGGGTCCGCTGGACATCACCCGCGTGATGGCGGCGCTGCCGCATCGCTATCCGATGCTGCTGGTCGATCGTGTCGAGGACTTGATCCCCGACCGATCGATCACGGCGATCAAGGCTGTGACGATCAACGAAGGCTTCTTCCAGGGCCATTTCCCCGGCCGGCCGATCATGCCGGGCGTGCTGATCGTCGAGGCGCTCGCGCAGGCCGCCGGCGTGCTGGCCGTCGAAAGCCTCGGCCTCGCCGGTTCCGGCAAGCTGGTCTATTTCATGGCGATCGACGAGGCGAAGTTCCGCGCGCCGGTCGAGCCCGGCGTGCTGTTGCGGCTGGAGGTCGAGTTCGTCCAGAAGCGTGCGACCGTGTGCAAGTTCGCCGGCCGCGCGCTGATCGGCGACAAGCTGGCAGCGCAGGCCAATTTCACCGCGATGATCGCCGATCCGCCGAAGGCCTGAAGGTTTCGCATGCTCCGGCGCAGGCCGGAGCCCAGAGCCACAGGCGTCGCGTTCGAAGGCCTGGGCTCCGGCCTGCGCCGGAGCACGGGTTTGACCGGCGTGCTTCGCTCTTCCCTTTTCGCGCCCATATCGTTATGGGCGCCGCTTCCCTCGGCTGGTCGGAAACCAGCCCGACCCAGAGGATCGCTCCATGAAGAAGAACATCCACCCCGATTATCACTCGATCAAGGTGCAGATGACGGACGGCACCGTGTTTGAGACGCGCTCCACCTGGGGTGCGGTCGGCGAGACGCTGCAGCTCGACATCGACCCGACCGTCCACCCGGCATGGACCGGCGGCCGCAGCCAGCTGCTCGATCAGGGCGGCCAGGTCGCGCGCTTCAACAAGCGCTTCGGCGGCCTCAGCCTCAGCAAGAAGTAAGGCGCGCGCGTCCGGGCCGGTTCGGCCCGGCGCAACGTGGCTTTACCTTACGATGTCGAGCGGGCAGGGGGCAGCCATGCCCCCGCTTCGCCGTATCTGCATCATCCTGTTCTGGCTGGCGGTGATCGTCGCTTATGTGGCGGCGATCCTGCCGCAGCGCGAAGCGCCGCATCTCGGCTATTCCGACAAGGTCGACCATATGGCGGCCTTCTTCACGATCACCGTGCTGGCGCGCCTCGGTTATCCCGAGCGGGCGGTGCCGCTGGTCTTCATCGCGATGGCTGCGTTCGGCGGCTTCATCGAGCTGAGCCAGGCGGTGCCGATCGTGCATCGCGACGCCGAATGGGCCGACTGGTTCGCCGACATGGCGGCATCGGTGGTGGGTCTGATCGTGGCATGGCCGCTACTCGCGCTTATCGAGCGCTGGTCAAAGCCCCAGCGCTTGTAACAGGCGCTCGCGCACGAGCGTCCAGCGATAGCCGCGGTGGCTCGGCAATGCCTCGACCGCGCGGCGCAGATCGGCGATCGCGCCCGCCCGATCGTGCAATTGCATCCGCAGCTCGGCCGCCCAGCGGTGGTAGCCGGCGACGCTCGCCGCCTGCCGCTGGATCTCGGCCGCCGCCGCCAGCGCCTCGCCGGTTTGTCCGGCCGCCGCGAGCGTCTTGCTGAGGCCCCACAGATAGGCCGGCAGCGGCGCCATCGCCACGACCGTCCGATGGATCGTGATCGCCCGATCGAGCTCGCCAGCTTCGCGCAGGCGCAGCGCGAGCTGGTTGAGCGCGACCGGGCTGTCGGGCCCCAGCTTGGCGGCGCGCTCTGCCAGTCCGATGGCGGTGCCCAGGCGGTGGGCAGGCTGGCGCCCGGCCAGCTCACCCAGCCATGTCGGTGATTCCTTGCGCCGACGATGCGCCTCGCCCGCCACCGCTGGAAGGTCGAGATTGCCGTCGAGCATGGCGTGCACCAGCGGTTTCAGCAGACCGAGATCGGACAGGAACGCCGCCGAATTATGGCCGCCATGCGGCACCCGCAGCCGTTCGATCGCGACGTCGCCGGCGATGCGATCGACGTGACAGCGATCCTCGTCCAACAGCGGATCGTAGGCAACCACGCTGGGCACCACGCCCGCGATCGGGCCGTCGAGTTCGGGGCGGAAGCGGATGCGGCGGGCTTCCTCCTTCCACCGGGTCTCGAAATCGACCTTGCGCCGATCGATCGAATATTGCGGCGACAGCGCCAGCACCCGGTCGGCCCCGGCCGCCGCCGCGAACCGCACCGCGCCATAGCCGCCCATGCTCGATCCGTAGGCGAGCAGCGGCGCATTGGCAGCGGCGCGCACCGCCGCCAGCGCCGCTGGCGTGTCGGGGCATTGGAACCAGTCGTTAGCGGCCGTCAGGACATGGATCGCGCCGATACCCTCGCTCGCGAAGAACGCCTCGCCGAACCCCAGTCTGTCCGTGCCCGGATCGTCATGATGGCTGTCGAACGTGACGACGCGCGCAGGCGCGTCGGGTGCGGCGACCCGCCGCACCTCGAGCGTCGCGGAACGGTAGAGAATTTCCGGTGTGACGGCGTGTCGCTCCTCAGCGCACGCCGTAGAGCGCCATCACGTCGCGCCGGAACGCCGCCTGGCTGTCCGAGCGCGAATAGAACATGTGGCCGCCCGGATAGACGTTCACCTTTACCCGCTGCACGCCGCCCATTTCGGGGATCTGCGCGACGATCAGCTTGCTCTGGAAATAGGGGCAGGAGAGGTCGTCATAGCCGTGGACGATCATCGCCTTCATCTTGGGATCGACCGCCAGCGCCTGGCGCAGGTCCGACGCGCTCTCGATCTGGGTGAACCAGTTCTTTTCCCAATGCTCGTTCACCGAGCCGTTGAGCGCCTCGTAATGCGCATCGACCTTCCAGCCGACCTGATTGGTGACGAAATCGACCATCGCCGAGGTGGTCGGCGCGAGGATGCCCTCGAGGATCGGATCGCCGGTGCGCTGGCGCGGCGACCAGGGGAAAGGATCGTAGGCGGTGACGTTGGAATCGTACCACGAGCCCAATTTGCCGGTGGTGCGATACAGCGCGCGCAGGAATTCGCGGCTCTCGATGCGGCCGCCCATTTGCTGCACGTCGCGCGGATCGAGGCCGGTATAGGTGGTGACGTTCTTGACCAGCCGCGCGGTCGCCTGCGTGTCGGCGCGGCCGCTCAGCAGATCGGTGACGAATTCGGTGCGGGCATAGGTCTCGACCGCGTTCATCGTCTCGGGATTGAGCGGCTTGCCCTGCCGCTCATAATTGGCGGCCGCCATCGACGGCAGCGTCGCGACCCAGCCCATCGGCGACAGATCCGGATCGCCCTCGGCGCGGCCGTCGAGCGCGGGCGACACCATCACCACGCCCGAGACGCCGACGCCCATATCGGTCTGCAGCGTGTGCGCGATCGCTGGCGCGCGATAGCCGCCATAGCTTTCGCCGACGACATATTTCGGCGACGTCATGCGCCCGTTCTTCTGCAGCCAGTCGTAGACGATGCGGCTGAGATACTGGATGTCGTGCTCGATCGTGAAGAAGGTCTTGTCGGTCTCATCCTGCTTGAGCAGCGATCGCGAGAAGCCGGTGCCGACCGGATCGATGAAGACCAGATCGGTGAAATCGAGCCACGTGCCGGGATTGTCGCGCAGCACGGCCGGATCGGACGGGGCATCGCCCGCCGCGCCGAACTGCACGCGCTTCGGCCCGATCGCGCCGAGGTTCAGATAGACCGACGCCGCGCCGGGGCCGCCGTTGAACGCGAAGGTGATCGGGCGGCTCGGATCGCGCGGCCCGTCGAGCGTGTAGGCGGTGAACACCACCTCGCCGGTCTTCTTGCCGTCGGCGTCGCGCACCGGCAGCGAGCCGACGGTGGCGGTGTAGGCGATCGTCTTGCCGGCGACGTGGGTCACCTGCTTGATGCTGCGGTCGACGGGGAAGGGGAGCAGGTTGGGCTTGTCGCCCATGTCGGCCTTGTCCGGGCCCTTGGCCGCGGGAGCCTCGCTCGCCGCCTTCTTGTCGTCGGGCTTGGGCGCCGACAGCGCTGGAGCGAAGGCGAGCGGCAGGATGGAGGCGAAGGCGAGCAGACGGCCCGAAAGGCGCATGGGGAGCGTTTCCTCAGATCTGGTTATGGCGGATTGGTAGCGCAGCGCGGGCCACGCGCAAAGTCAGTAGCGCGCGCCGGTGAAATACAGGCCGTCGGGCGGCGCGTTGAGGCCGAGCGCGGCGCGATCGCATGCGGCGAGCGCCCGCGCGACATCGGTTTCGCGCCACTGGCCCTGGCCGACCAGCGCGAGGCAGCCGACCATCGAGCGCACCTGATGATGGAGAAATGAGCGCGCCGCCGCGGCGATCAGTACCATCTCGTCCTCGCGCCGCACGTCGAGCCGGTCGAGCGTCTTGACCGGGCTGTCCGACTGGCAATGCGCCGAACGGAAGGTGGTGAAATCGTGCAGCCCCACCAGCAATTGCGCGGCGTGGTGCATCGCATCGGCATCCAGCGGGCGGGCGATCCGCCATGCCTGCCCGCGCGTCAGCGTCAGCGGCGCGCGGCGATTGACGATGCGATATTCGTAGCTGCGGCCGATGCACGAGAAGCGTGCATGCCAATCGTCCGCCACCGCCTCGCATGCGAGGATCGCGATGGGAGCGGGGCGAAGGCGCGCGTTCAGCGCCTCCATCAGCCGGAACGGCGCGATCGCGCTCGCGAGTTCGACATGCGCGGCCATCGCCAAGGCATGCACGCCCGCATCGGTGCGGCCGGCGGCGTGGACCGCGGCTTCCTCGCCGGTGATCGACTGGACCGCCTGCTCGATCGCCTGCTGCACCGACGGGCCGTGCGCCTGCCGCTGCCAGCCCATGAACGGACGTCCGTCAAATTCCACCGTCAGGCGGAATCGCGTCATGTCAGGCGCGTGCCGACCGCAATCGGGAAGCCGCGCAGCAGGTCCTGCGTCGCCATCGACGCGCGGCCGGCGCGCTGCACCTTGGTCGGGCGGATCGACGCCGCGCCGCAGCCGATCACCAGCCCGTCGGTCAGCACCTCGCCCGGCGCGCCGGCATGGTCGCACAGATCGGCGGCGAGCACGCGGATGCGCTCGCCCGCATGTTCGAACCATGCGCCCGGCACGGGAGCGAAGGCGCGCACCTGCCGTTCGACCTGCAGCGCGGGCGCGGTGAAATCGAGCCGCGCCTCGGCCTTGTCGATCTTGGCCGCATAAGTGACGCCGGCCTCGGGCTGTTCCTCGGGCGGATGCTCGCCCGGATCGGCGAGTACCTCCAGGATCAGGCGCGCGCCCAGCCCGGCCAGTTCGTGCGCCAGCATGCCGGCATCCTTCGCGCCGATCGGTGTGCGCGCGGTCGCCAGCATCGGCCCGGTGTCGAGCCCGGCCTCCATGCCCATGATCGTGACGCCGGTCTCGGCATCGCCGGCGAGGATCGCGCGCTGCACCGGCGCGGCGCCGCGCCAGCGCGGCAGCAAAGAGGCGTGGACGTTGAGGCAATCCCACACCGGCACGTCGAGGATCGCCTCGGGCAGGATCAGGCCGTAGGCGGCGACGATGGCGGCGTCGGGCTCCAGCGCCGCGAACGACGCCTGCTCGGCCTCACTCTTCAGCGAGACCGGCGAGCGCACCGGCAGACCGAGCGCCTCGGCGCGCTTCTGCACCGGCGAGGGGGTGGGCGCCTTGCCGCGCCCGGCCGGCCGAGGCGGCTGGGTGTAGACGGCGACGATGTCGTGCCCATCGGCCGCCAGCGCATCCAGCGTCGGCACCGCGAAGTCGGGGGTTCCCATGAAGACGATCCGCATGGCGCGCCTCTGTGGCGGCGCGCGGCGGAACGCAAGCGCCGCGTTGGAGCCATGGCGCCGCGGCGGCGTTCTGGCGCCGGCACAGGAGATATCGAATGCAGATCGGTTTTATCGGGCTCGGCGCGATGGGCAGCGCGATGGCGAAGAACCTCGCCGCCGCCGGGCATGAGGTGAAGGCGTGGAACCGCTCGGGCGGTGCGATCGATGGCGTGACGATGGTAAGCTCGCCGGCCGAGGCGTTTCAGGCGGATGCGGTGCTGACGATGCTGTCGGACGATGCCGCGATCCGCAGCGTCGTGCTGGATGCGGGCCTGCTCGCGCAGGCGCGGGCCGGCGTGGTGCACGTCGTCGCGTCGACCATCTCGGTCGCGTTCGCGCATGAACTGGTCGCCGCGCACAGGGATGCCGGGATCGGCTACGTCTCGGCGCCGGTGCTCGGCCGGCCCGACGTCGCCGCCAAGGGCGAGCTCAACATCCTCACCGGCGGCGCGCCGGACGCGGTCGCGCGCGTGGCGCCGATCTTCGCGGTGATCGGCGGACGGAGTTGGGATATGGGCGCCGAGCCGCCCACCGCCAACGCCGCCAAGATTGCGTGCAACATGATGCTGACGATGGCGATCGAGGCGATGGCCGAGGCGGTGGTGCTGACCGAGGCCAACGATCTGCCGCGCGACCGCTTCTTCGAGCTGATCCTCGGCACCTTGTTCGGCGGGCGTGCCTACCAGACCTATTCGGCTAACATCGCCGCCGGCAATTACGAGCCGGGCTTCAAGGCGACGCTCGGGCTGAAGGATCTGCGGCTCGCGCGCGAGGCGGCGGAGACGGCCGGCCGACAATTGCCGATGCTCGACGCGGTGCATGGCCGGATGCGCGAGACGGTCGAGGCAGGCAATGGCGACCGCGACTGGTCGGCGATGGCGGCCTACACGATCGAGCATTGAGCCTGGTCTCCCGCGCGCCTGCCGAATCGGTTATGGCGGGAGCGTGGGGGCGGGGGCGATTCTCAGGCGTTTCGGCGCATGTGCAGCGGCGGTGTCGCTCGGCCTGCTGCTGGGCGGGGCCGCGCGGCAGCCCCACATGTTCCATGACTGCCCCGACTGCCCGGAGATGGTGGTGATCCCGGCCGGGCATGTCGCGATGGGATCGCCGCCGGACGAGCCCGGCCACAAACCGGACGAGGAGCCGCAGACGAATGTCGCGGTGCGCAGCATCGCGGTCGGGCGCTTCGCGGTGACGCGCGCCCAATGGCGTGTTTTCGTCGAAGCGAGCAGCCATCCTGATGGGCTCGGTTGCGCCTATAGCGGCCTCGCCAATGGCGCGGAGGCATCGTGGCGCAAGCTCGGCTTTGCCCAGACCGACCACGATCCCGTGGTGTGCATCAGCTGGGCCGAGGCGCAGGATTATGTCCGCTGGCTGAGCGCGCGCACCGGCCGGCCCTATCGGCTGCTGACCGAAGCGGAGTGGGAATATGCCGCGCGCGCCGGAACGACCACCGCATTCCCGTGGGGCGCCGCGGCCAGCCACGACTTCGCCAATTACGGTGCGGACGAATGCTGCACGCCGGCGACCGCGGGGCGCGACCGCTGGCTCAATACCGCGCCGGTCGGCTCGTTTCCGCCCAACGGATTCGGACTGTCCGACATGATCGGCAACGTCTGGCAGTGGGTGCAGGATTGTTATGTCGACACGCTTGCGGGCCGGCCAGTGGACGCGGCGGCGGTCGATGCGCCCGATTGCCGGTTCCGCGTGGCGCGCGGCGGCACGTGGGGCGATCCGCCGGCGCTGATCCGTTCGGCCGCGCGCAATTACGCGCCGCCGCCGCGCAGGCCGATCGCGGATTATCGCAGCTCGGGCTTCGGATTGCGCGTGGCGAGCGACGTCATCGCCAGCCGCCCACCGCGTCAGGCGGCGCTGCGCTCGCGGTAATGGGCGAGAATGTGGGTGACGCCAGCATGGGAAAAGGCGCCGTTCAGTCCGTCAGCCGCTCCTTCGGCGGCCGGCGTGGCGCGCTCGACCATCCGTCGCTCGAACTTTGTAACGGCGGCCCATCCCGTGTTCGATGCGATCGCCTCGGCGAGATCGGCGGCGTCGGCCAGCGCGAGGTTCACGCCTTCGCCGCTGAACGGCGACATCAGATGCGCGGCGTCGCCGATCAAGGTGAGGCCACGGCGACTCGTCCAGCAATGCCCGATCGGCAGCGCGTGGAGCGGCCGAACCGCCAGCAGGTCGCCCTGCACGATCAGGTCGATGAGGTGCGGCGCCCAGCCGGCAAATGCCGCTAGCGCGGTTGCACGCACCTGCTCCCGCGTCGCGGCCGCGAGCGCGCGGGCTGCCGGCTCGGGCATCCGCCAGCCGGCATAGCCGCGGATATGGCCATGGCCGTTGCGCTGGCCGATCAGCACGCGATTGTCGCCCACCGCCATCATCTTGCCGCCGCCGACGAGCGCATCGACCGACGCATGGCGACGCACATCGAGGCCCAGTTCGATGAGCGCGACCCCTTCATAGCCCGGCGTCGCGGCCGAGAGCAGCGGGCGTACGCGCGACCATGCGCCATCCGCGCCGACGACGACGTCGAATCGCGCCGATGCGCCGTCGACCATGACGTCGTGGCGATCGTCGCCGGCATGGATGATAGCGGTGACCCGGCTGTTCCAGCGCACGGTGCCGGGCGCCAGCGACTCGAGCAGGATGCGCCGCAGCGCCGTGCGGTCGATCTCCGGCCGGTCGTCGCCCGCGCCGCTGCGGTCGAACAGCAATGTGCCGTCGGGATCGTAGAGGCGGTCGCCCTGATCCTCGGGTCGCGCCTCTGCAAGGAAGGCGGCGTCGAGCCCCGCACGCCGCATCGCGCGCTGGCCGGTGTCGGGGTGAAGGTCGAGCGAACCGCCCTGCGGTCGCTCGTCGGCATACGTGTCGCGCTCGAACACCGTGCAAGCGATATCGTGCAGCGCGAGCAGGCGTGCCAGCATCAGCCCGCCCGGACCGCCGCCGATGATCGCGATGCGTGGAGTCGTTGCCATCACCATAACCTCCATTTACATAGGAGCCTATACAAAAACATAGGACGCTATGCAATGCGGCGCGACGACTGGAACCCGTTCGGGACGCCCGGCCATTATATCAGCCGGATCGCGCGCGGACTGGCGCGGGTGGGCGATACGCGCCTGCGCCCGCTCGGCTTTGCGACCGCTCAGTTGCCCGTGGTGACCGCGCTCAAGGATGGGGCCAGGCGCTCGCAGACCGAGCTTGCACGTTGGGCGCGGGTCGAGCAGCCGACGATGGCGCAATTGCTCGCGCGGATGGAGCGCGACGGCCTTGTCCGACGCGAGCCCGATCCGGCCGACGGTCGCAGCAGCCTGGTCTCGCTGACCGAGACCGCGCTGGCAAAATTACCGGAAGGTCGCGCGATCCTGCAGCAGGGCAATCGCGATGCGACGCGTGGGCTGACGGAGGCGGAGGTCGCGACGTTGATCGCGCTGCTGCAGCGCGTGCTGGAGAATGTCGAGGCGATGGACGGCTAGAGCGTCACGCCGCCTCGTCGCGGGCGACCCACAGCAGCGTCTGTGCGGCGACCGCGACCTGGGTGCGGTTGCGGACGTTGAGCTTGCGCATCAGCGCGGTCATGTGCGCCTTGACGGTCTTTTCGGCGATGCCGAGGCGGAAGGCGATCTGCTTGTTGAGCAGGCCCGAATGGACCCCCTCCATCACCTTCAGCTGCGTCGGCGTCAGGTTGGCGAGCATGGACGGCGCCACGCTCCGGTGGCCGGCCATTCCCGGATTTCCGATGCTTTGCGCTTGCTGTTCCATGCAGCCTCTCCCCGTGTGAGATGCGCCGGCCTTGCGCCGTGCCGCATCGTGTCTGCCGATCGATAGTCGAAATCGGTTGGACAGATTTCAGGCTATGCCGCCCGTCCTACAGCGTCAACAAAAGATTTTTGCTGCGAACGGTTGCTGGCTGTCATACAGGTTGGTGAAAGCCGCGCGAACGCGGCGCGATCAAAAGGGGGGAGTGCGATGACGGCTGTGCACCTGCACCGGGGCAGCGACCAATGACGCCCGCCGATATCAAACTCATTCTCGCCGCCCTGATCGGCATCGGCCTGTCGATCGTCCTGATCGTGCGCGGACGGCTGCATCCCTTCGTCTCGCTTTTGTGTGGCGCCTTCGTGGTGGGCCTGCTGGCCGGGCTGCCGATGGCGGAGACGGCGCAGGCGGTGCAGAAGGGCGCAGGCGACGTGCTCGGCGGCACCGGCCTCGTCGTCGCGCTCGGCCTGTCGCTCGGCGCCATGCTGCAGCTTTCGGGCGGCGCGGCGTCGCTCGCCGCCGCCGGGTTGCGGCTCAGCGGACCCAAGGGTGCACCATGGGCGAGCATGGCGGTGGCCTTGCTGGTCGGCCTGCCGCTCTTCTTCGAGACCGGGCTCGTCCTGTTGCTCCCGATCGTCGCGGCGGCAGCGACCGGTATCCGCGATCGTAGCCCGACCGAGGCGCGGCTGCGGCTGATGCTGCCGGCGCTGGCGGGCCTGTCGGTGGTGCATGCGCTGGTGCCGCCGCATCCCGGGCCGCTGCTGGCGGTCGATGCGCTGCACGCCAATCTCGGCCTCACCATCGTCTATGGCGTGATCATCGGCATCCCGACCGCGATCATCGCGGGCCCGATCTTCGCCATGTTCGCCTCGCGCTGGGTAAAGGTGTCGACGCCGGTGATCGACATGGACCGGCCGCTCGTCACGGCGCCGTCGAATGCGCGCACGCTGGCGGCGATCCTGCTGCCGGTCGTGCTGATCGCCGCGGGGCAGATCCATGCCGTCCTGCCCCCGTCGATCGCACCCAGGATCGCGTTCCTCGGCATTGCCAGCAACCCGATCCTGGCGCTGCTGATCGCCAACCTCGCCGCGCTGCCGCTGCTGTTTGGGTGGCGGATGCGCGAGGCGGACGTGCAAGGGCCGATCTGGCTGGAAGCGATGAAGGCAGCCGGCGCGATCATCCTCGCGATCGGTGCGGGCGGCTCGCTCAAGCAGGTGCTTGTGACGGCCGGACTTGCCGAATTCCTCGCGCGGGTGGCGTCGGAAGGCCATGTCCCGGCGGTCCTGATGGCGTGGTTGATCGCGGTATGCGTACGGCTCGCGACCGGCTCGGCCACCGTCGCCACGATCACCACCGCCGGCATCATGCCGGCGGTCGTCGCCGCGACCGGGGCACGCCCCGAACTGGTCGTGCTGGCGACCGGCGCCGGCTCGCTGTTCTTCAGCCACGTCAACGATCCCGGCTTCTGGCTGGTGCGAAGCTATCTCGGCACGTCGACGCCCGACACGTTCCGCACATGGTCGATCCTCGAGACGATCGTGGCGGTGGTTGGGCTGCTGTTCGTGCTGCTCGCCAGCGCGATCCTGTGACCGGCCTCATTCGCGAGGGCCGGCTCGCAGACCGCGCCTATACCGGCATCGTCGAGATCATCGACGTCGAGGATCTGCAGAGCGGCGACCGCCTGCCGTCCGAATCGGCGCTGGCGGAGATGTTCGGCATGTCGCGCACGGTGGTGCGCGAGGCGCTGGTACGGCTGGCTGCCGACGGCATCACCGAGGCGCGACGCGGCGCCGGATCGTTCGTCAAGCGCCGGCCGTCGGCGCGGCTCGGCTCGCACATGCCGATGGCCGATCTGTCGGCGACGCTGGGCAGCTACGAGGTGCGCTTCGTGCTGGAGGCGGAGGCAGCACGGCTGGCCGCGCAGCGTCGCTCGCTCGCGCAGATGGACGCGATCGAGGCGGCGTTGACCGACTTGCGCACCGCGCTCGTGTCGAGCGACCCGGCGCATGGCGAGGATATGGCGCTCCATCGCGAGATCGTGCTCGCCACCGCCAATCCGGTATTCCTGTCGAGCTTCGACCATATGCACGAGGAAATCGATCGTATCATGCGCGCCGGCGTCGACATTTCGCGCTCGCGGCCGCCGTCGGCGATCGCGGCGATGATCGAGGAGCATGAAATGCTGGTCGAGGCGATTCGCGTGCAGGATGCCGACGGCGCCGCTTTGGCGATGCGCTGGCACCTGTCGCAGGGCCGCAAACGGCTGATGCCATAACCAAGAGAACAAGCGGAGAGGCTTCGATGAAATTGCGCCACAGGATGATGATCGGCACCGCGGTCGCGGCGACGCTGGCGGGGACCGGCATGGCCGCGCCGAACCGGCCGATGATGCCGTTGAACCTGCTGTCCGCTCCGCTTGACGATCCGCGCGCGGTGACGGTGCAGGCGCCTGCCGATGGCCGCACCGATGCCACCGCCGCGATCCAGCAGGCGCTCGATGCGGCGGCGGCGAAGGGTGAGGGGATCGTGTTCCTGCCCGCCGGCCGCTATCGCATTTCGCGCTCGCTCCACCTGTGGCCGGGCGTGCGGCTGTTCGGCGCGGGCGCAACCCGGCCGGTACTGGTGCTGGCCGACAACACGCCGGGCTTCCAGCAGGGCGTGGCGACGATGGTGGTGTTCGTCGGCAGCGGCCGCGCGACCGATCCCGACGCGCATCGCCCCGGTCGCCGCGTGCCATTCCCGCCGCGTGACAACGTGCCGTTCGATCCGGCCATCGCCGACGCCAATCCGGGCACCTTCTATTCGGGCATGGCGAACGTCGACATCGAGATCGGCGCGGGCAATGCGGCAGCGGTCGGCGTGCGCTTCCATGCTGCGCAGCATGCCTATCTGCACCACATGGACTTCCACGTCGGATCGGGTTTGGCCGGCATCTATCAGGTCGCCAACGAAGCCGAGGATCTGCACTTCCACGGCGGCCGCTACGGCATCCTGACCGAGAAGCCGTCGCCGGCGTGGCAGTTCACGTTGATCGATTCCAGTTTCGACGGCCAGCGCGAGGCGGCGATCCGCGAGCATGAGGCGAGCCTGACGCTCGTCAATGTCGGCTTCCGCGACGTGCCCGTTGGTATCGATATCGACCAGGGCTATGGCGACTGGCTATGGGGCAAGGACGTTCGCTTCGAGAATGTCGCGCGCGCCGGCGTGGTCATCTCGAACGAGGACAATGCCTATACCCAGATCGGCTTCGAAAATGCGCTGGCGACCGGCATGCCGACCTTCGCCCGCTTCCGCGACAGCGGCAAGACGATCGCCGGTGCCGGCCCGAGCTATCGGGTCAAAGATTTCAGTTACGGCCTGACGCTGCCCGGCCTCGGTGCGCCGGGCACCTATCAGACCAACATCGACGCTGCCGGCATCGCCGCCATGCCGGCGCCGGCCGCACGCGCGATCCGGCCGTTGCCGCCGTCGCGCGAGTGGGTCAGCGTGCGCACGCTCGGCGCGAAGGGCGATAACACCGCCGACGACACTGCCGCGCTCCAGCACGCGATCGACACGCACCGCGTGCTCTATTTCCCGGCGGGCCGTTACGTCGTCACCGACACGCTGAAGCTGCGGCCGGATAGCGTGCTGATCGGCTTGCACCCCGACATGACGCAGATCGTGCTGCCCGACGGCACGCCCGCTTTCCAGGGCATCGGCGCGCCGCGCGCATTGATCGCGACCGCGAAGGGCGGCGCGGCGATCGTGTCCGGCCTCGGCCTGTTCACCGGCGGCATCAACCCGCGCGCGACCGCTTTACTGTGGAAGGCCGGCGCGGAGTCGCTGCTGGAGGATGTGAAGTTCCAGGGCGGCCACGGCACCGCGCTCGCCGACGGCACGCGCTTCGACCCCTATAACGACACGCACAGCGCCGATCAGGACCAGCGCAAGCGCTGGAGCGGGCAATATCCCAGCCTGTGGGTGACCGATGGCGGCGGTGGCACCTTCAGCAATCTGTGGACGCCGGACACCTATGCGCAGACGGGCTTCCGCGTTTCCGACACGACCACGCCCGGCCATGTCTACGAAGTGTCGAGCGAGCATCACGTCGTCACCGAATTCGGGCTGGAGCGCATCGCCAACTGGGAATTCCTCAGCCCCCAGACCGAGGAGGAGAGCGGCGAGAGCCAGGACACCGTCTCGTTCGACATTCGCGACGCGAAGAATCTGCTGATCGCCAATCTCCACGCCTATCGCGTCACCCGCACGGTCAAGCCGGCGCTGACCGCGGTGCGGCTGCAGGGCGACAATCAGATTCGCTTCCGCAACGTCCACGTGAATGCCGAAAGCGGGCTCGCCACCTGCGACGAAAACGGCTGCGCCACCGAGCTGCGCGCAAGCAAATTCCCGTTCGAGAATGCCATCCTCGACGTGACGAAACAGGCGGAGGTGCGCGAGCGCGAGTTCGCCGTGCTCGATTTGCCCGGCGCGACGCCGCCGGCCGCGCCCGACGCGCGCGTGCGCAAGCTGGCGGACGGCTTCTATTCGGCATCGGGCGGCGCGGTCGACGCAAAGGGCAAGCTCTACTTCGTCGATCATCGCTTCCAGCGCATCCACGGCTGGAGCGAGGCGGAAGGCCTGACGGTCGAGCGCGACGACCCGCTCGATCCGGTCAATCTCGCGATCGACCGCTCGGGCGACATCATCGTGCTGTCGTCCTATGGCCGCGAAGGCACGGTCTACAGCTTCAAGCCGGGCACGTCCGCCGAGAAACTGACCGTGATCGCGCCGACGCCGGTCGCGGCGCACAGCAGCGCGCGCACGTTGCTGCCCGGCAATTTATGGAACAATGGCGAATTCCGCGACCAGCTCGATTTCGCGACCTACCGCTTCACGACGCTCGCCGAGATGTTCGCGCGCGACATGGGGCAGGCGAAGACGCGCGAATATGTCTCGCCCGACGGCAGTCTCGTGCTGCCGGCGTTCCGCGCCTTCGAGCAAGGCCCGTCGGATCATCTCGGCTGGCGCTTCTCCGACAGCCTGTCGAGCTACGGCTTCGTCTCGGCCAAGCCGGGCGAGCGGGTGTTCCTCAGCAACGGATCGGAGAACAAGACCTATTCGGGGCTGGTGGGCGCGGGCGGGGCCGTGACCGATCTCAAGCCGTTCGCCAATCGCGGCGGGGAAAGCGTCGCGGTCGGGTCGGACGGGCGCGTCTACGTCGCGAACGGACAGGTGTTCGTCTACGCGCCCGATGGCAGCCAAGTCGACCGCATCGACGTGCCGGAGCGGCCGCTGCAACTGCTGTTCGGCGGGACGGACGGCAGGATGCTCTACATCCTGACCCACCACGCGCTCTACGCCGCGCGGCTCTAGCTGCCGTGCTCCTGCGGAAGCAGGAGCCCAGGGCGGCCACCGTGGCGCTCATAGCTCCGGGCTCCTGCTACGCAGGAGCACGGGTTTTACTCGAACGGTTTGCGCGCGGCGGCGGCCTTGCGGCCGTCCGGCGTCAGCCAGCCTTCGTCGCCCAGCCAGTCCATCAGCCGGTCGGGCCAATGCTGCAGCGACAGCCGCTCCGAATGCATCGCGACGTTGAAGCCGTGATCGGTGTCGGCGAACATGTGCAGTTCGGCCGAGACGCCCGCCGAGCGCAGCTGCTGGTAGAGCGTCAGCGTCGGCGTACCGCAGCATTGGTCGAGCGAGCCTGCCGCGAGGAAGGCCGGCGGCGCACCCGCGACCGCCTTGGCGGGGATGCCGAGCGGCCCCGGATAGACCAGCACCTGGAAATCGGGCCGGGCGTCGGCCGCGTCGATCGCATCGGGATGCGCCGGCGGCGGCGGTGCGGGGTTGTCGGCGACCAGCGAGACCAGCTCGCCGCCGGCCGAGAAGCCCATCAGGCCGATGCGGTGCGGGTCGACGCCATAATCGGCGGCATGCGCGCGGACCCAGCGCACTGCACGCCGGGCATCGGCCGCCGCATCGCGCTCGATCTGGTAGGATGAGCCCTCGGCGCGGGCGAGGCGGTATTTCAGCACGAATGTGGTGATGCCGGCCCGGTTAAGCGCGCGCGCCGGCTGCACGCCCTCGTTCACCCAGACGAGCATGCGATGCCCGCCGCCGGGCACGATCACCACGCCGACGCCGTTGGCGTGGGTCGGATCGGCGCGATAGACGGTCAGCGACGGATCGTTGACCAGCCGCACATAGGTATCGACGACCTTTTCGGGCTCGCCATGATGCGCTTCGGCGCCCGGCGCGCCGTTCGGCCAGAGCAGGATGGTCGGATGATCGGCCGGCGTGCCCTGCGCCTGTGCAGTGCCCGCCGCGGCGAGACAGGCGAACATCGCCGTCAGGATGCGGGTCACAGGCTGGCCTCCAGTTTCTCGCGGATGCGCGCGCACAGGCGATCCGCCGGTTCGCGCGCGTCGAGGATGATCGCCGGTTCGTCGCTGCCCGGCAGCTCGAGCGTGTCGAGCTGGCTGTCGAGCAGGCTCGTCGGCATGAAATGGCCCGGCCGCTCGGACATGCGGCGCATCAATTCCTGCCGGTCCGCCTCCAGCAGCACGAAGGTGATCGGCATCCCCGCCGCCTCGCGCAGCCGGACGCGATAGCTGCGTTTCAGCGCCGAGCAGGCTGCCACCGCAGTCCCGCGTTCGATCACCGCCTCGCCGAGCGCGCGGCCGAGCCGGTCGAGCCACGGCCAGCGATCCTCGTCGGTTAGCGGCTCGCCGCTGTGCATCTTCGCGACGTTGGCGGCCGGGTGGAAGGCGTCGCCCTCCAGAAACGGCGCGTCGAGCGTCCCCGCCAGCATCGCGCCCAGCGTCGATTTGCCGCTGCCGCTAACACCCATCACTACGATGGCGCGATTCCCCATCAGGCCCTCTCCCCCATGAGGCTCTATCATAGTCTGGGCTTTACCCGCCGCCGTTGCAAACCCGCCACTAAGACCTTCGTCGCGGATGATGCTGTTAGCGCTAATCTTTATCGCGCCACCCTTAAGGACCGCGCGCCATGACGCGGTGCCGACGAGGAGGCAGGCGGATGCGCGCGATATGGTGCTTGGGGCTCCTGATGGGTGCGCTCGCAGGCACGAGCGTGTCTGCGGCATCGTCGGTGCTGGCGACGCGCCCGGACGATCCGCGCGCCGTGACGGTGAAGGGGGTCGGCGATGGCCGCGCCGACGACACCGGCGCGATCCAGGCGGCTATCCAGGCCTCGCGCGGGCATACGGGCGAGGGCATCGTGTTCCTGCCGTCGGGCCGCTACCGCATCAGCCGCTCGATCCTGGTGCCGCAGGGCGTGCGAATCTTTGGTGTCGGCCGGACGCGCCCGGTGCTGGTGCTGGGCGACAACACGCCCGGTTTCCAGAAGGGCGTCGCCACGATGGTGGTCTTCACCGGCGGCGACCAGTACGATGTCGGCAAGGTGCCGGTGCCCGTGCCGAGCACGGTGCCGTTCAACGACACGATCCGCGACGCCAATTCGGCGACCTTCTATTCGTCGATGAGCAACGTCGACATCGAGATAGGCGCGGGCAATCAGGGTGCTGCGGGCGTGCGCTTCCGTGTGGCGCAGCACGCTTTCCTCACCCACATGGACTTCCGCCTCGGATCGGGCTTCGCCGGAATCTATCAGGCGGGCAACGAGTGCGAGGATCTCCACTTTCACGGCGGTCGCTACGGCATCGTCACCGAGAAGACCTCGCCGGCGTGGCAGTTCACCCTGATCGATTCCACTTTCGACGGGCAGCGCGACGCCGCGATCCGCGAGCATGAGGCGGACCTGACGCTCGTCAACGTCGCGATCCGCGACGTGCCGGTCGGGATCGACATCGACGAGGGCTATAGCGACAGCTTCTGGGGCAAGGACGTCCGCTTCCAGAACGTCCGCACCGCCGGCATCGTCATCTCGAACGAGAACAATGCCTTCACCCAGATCGGGTTCGAGAATGCGGTCGCCACCGGCATGCCGACCTTCGCCCGCTTCCGCACCAGCGGCAAGACTGTGGCCGGGCCGGCGGCGAGCTATCGCGTCAAGGAATTCACCTACGGCCTGACGCTCGCCGGGCTCGGCGCGCCCGGCACCTACCAGACGAAGATGGACGCCGTCCGCACCGCAGGATTGCCGGCTGCGCACGCGGCGGCGATCCGCGCGCTGCCGCCGACGAGCGATTGGGTGAGCGTGCGCACGCTCGGTGTGAAGGGCGACGGCACGAGCGACGATACCGTGGCGCTGCAGCGCGCGATCGACACGCACCGCGTGCTGTATTTCCCGGTCGGCTTCTACATGATCTCCGACACGCTGAAGCTGCGCCGCGACAGTGTGCTGATCGGCCTTCACCCCAGCCTCACCCAGATCCAGCTGCCCGACAACAGCCCGGCTTTTGCGGGCTTGGGCGGCCCCAAGCCGATGATCGAGACCGCGAAGGGCAGCGACACGATCCTGTCGGGCCTCGGCGTCTTCGGCGGCCGCATCAATCCGCGCGTCAACCCGATCTTGTGGCGCTCGGGCGAAAGCTCGCTGATCGACGATGTGAAGATCCAGGGCGGTGGCGGCACCTTCATCGCCGACGGCAAGCCGCTCGGCGTCTATGCGCGGCCCGGCGGCGATCCGATCGCCAGCCAGCTGATCGACGCGCAATATCCCGGCCTGTGGGTGACCGATGGCGGCGGCGGCACCTTCGCCGACATCTGGGCGCCGAACACGCAGGCGCAAAACGGCCTCTACGTCTCGAACACCAAGACGCCGGGCCACGTCTACGAATTCTCGAACGAGCATCACGTCCGCAACGAGATCGTGCTCGACGGCGTGCAGAATTGGGAATTCCTCGCGCCGCAGACCGAGCAGGAAGTGGGCGAGGGCGGCGACGCCATCTCGCTGGAGGTGCGCAACTCGCGCAACATCCTGTTCGCCAATTATCACGCCTATCGCGTGACGCGGAACTACAAGCCGAATGCCAGCGCCGCGCGCCTCTACAATTCGGGCGATCTGCGCTTCCGCAACGTCCACGTCAATGCCGAGAGCGGCTACGCCACCTGCGACGACAATGGCTGCGCGACCTATCTGCGCACCAGCAAGTTTCCGTTCGAAAATGCCATCACCGACATGACGCACAAGCTGGAGGTGCGCGAGCGCGAATTTGCGGCGCTCGACGTGCCGCCGGTCGCCGCTGTCCCGGCAGCGCCAGCGTCGTCCGTCTTCCCGGCGGGCGCGAAGGTGGAGAAGCTGGAAGACGGCTTCTGGTCGATCTCCGGCGCGGCGGTGGATGCCAAGGGCACGCTCTACTTCGTCGATCATCGCTTCCAGCGCGTCTATCGCTGGGCTGAAGGCGCCGGGCTCGGCATCGTCGCCGATTTTCCGACCGATCCGGTCAACCTCGCAGTGGCGGCTTCGGGCGACCTGCTCGTCCTGTCGTCGCTCGGTGCCGAGGCCAGCGTCTACAGCCTGACGCCGGGCAGCGCGGACGGCCATATCACGCTCATCCCGCCGACGCCGGCCGCCGCGCATCCCGATGCGCGCACGTTGCTGCCGGGCAATTTCTGGAACAATGGCGAGTTCAAGGATCAATACGATCCTGCCACCGACCATTTCACGACGCTGGCCGAGATGTTCGCGCGCGACATCGGCGCGCCGAAGGCTCGGGAATATGTCTCGGCCGACGGAAGCGTCGTCCTGCCCGCCTTCCGCGTGTTCCAGCAGGGGCCGGTGACGCATCTCGGCTGGCGCTTTTCCGACACGCTCGACACGCACGGCTTCGTCTCGGCGAAGGTGGGCGAGCGCGTGTTCGTCGCCAATTCGTCGGAGAACGTGACCTATTCGGGCATGGTCGGCGCGGGCGGGGCGGTGACCGGGCTCAAGCCGTTCGCCAATCGCGGCGGCGAAAGCGTCGCGGTCGACGCGCAGGGCAATGTCTACGTCGCGAACGGCCAGGTGTTCGTCTACGCGCCCGACGGCCGCGAGATCGGCCGCATCGACGTGCCCGAACGGCCGCTTCAGCTCATCTTCGGCGGTCCCGACCGCCGCACCCTCTTCATCCTCGCCCACCACGCGCTGTTCGCAGTGCGCGGGTGACGGTGGCCAATTAAGAATTTCGTGGAGGAAAGAATGACCGAGACCCACCGCAGCACCGCGCGTCGCGCGCTCGCCACGGGCGTTGCGCTGGCTGCGATGATCTGCGCCGCGCCTTTGTTCGCGCAGGCGACGCCGGCGGTGCAGGGGCCGCCCGCTCCGGCGCCCGCGCCCGCCCCGAACGGCGGCCAGAATGCGACCAACGCGCTGCCCGATCCGGCCGCCACGCTGCCGACGCCGCAGGCGCAGGCAGGCGGATCGAGCAACGCCACGCCCGCCGACATCGTCGTCACCGGCACGCGCATCACATCGAGCGGCTATAGCGCGCCGACGCCGACGCAGGTGCTGAGCGCCGCCGCACTCGCCAAGAGCGCGCAGCCGAACGTCTTCACGACGATCGCCCAGCTGCCGTCGCTGCAGGGCAGCACCGGCGCGACCGTCGGCACCAACAGCACGTCGAGCGGCACGCAGGGCCTCAGCTCCTTCTCGCTGCGCGGCCTCGGCACGATCCGCACGCTCACCCTGATCGACGGCCAGCGCGTCGTCGGCGCGAACGTCACCGGCGTACCCGACGTCAGCCTGTTCCCGCAGTTGCTGATCCAGCGCGTCGACGTGGTGACCGGCGGCGCATCGGCCTCCTACGGCTCGGATGCGGTCGGCGGCGTCGTCAACTTCATCACCAACAAGCATTTCGAGGGCTTCAAGGCCAACGCGCTCGGCGGTGGCACCACCTATGGCGACGACCGCAATTACACGTTCCAGGCGGCCGCGGGTAAGTCGTTCCTCGACGGTCGGCTGCACGTGGTCGTCAGCGGCGAATATAGCCACGAGGATGGCGTCCCCGCTTACGGCTTCGGCGAGGGGCCGGGGCCGAACGGGCGCGACTGGTATTCGACCGACACGCTCATCAACCGCGGCATCACCAACGACGGTAGCCCGCAATACCTGTTCCGCCAGCACGCGCAGGCCTATCAGTACACCAAATACGGCCTCATCACCTCGGGCCCGCTGCAGGGCACCGCGTTCAACATGGCGGGGCAGCCGTTCCAGTTCCAGTACGGCTCGAACGGTGTCCCGGCCAAGAATGCGGCCGGCAACGTCAGCGGCTGCTATAATGGCTTCTGCGTCGGCGGCGATCTGTCGGGCAATGTCGGCAACGGCACCAGCCTCCAGTCGGAACTGACCCGCTGGGACGGCTATGGCCGCGTCGGCTTCGATATCGCGCCCGACAACGAGATCTACGCGACGGTGAACATCGCGCGCGTCGGCTCGCACAACACCCCCAATCCGGGTGCGGCCAAGGCGGCGAGCCTGACGATCCAGTGCTCCAACCCCTATGTGCCGTCGTCGGTGCAGGCGGCGTGCGCCGCGAACAACATCACCAGCTTCCAGTACGGCGTCAGCAACGCGATCTTCCCCGAGAACATCGACGTCAATCCGGTGCGCCAGCAGTATCGCGGCGTGCTGGGCGCCGACGGCAAGTTCAGCGTGTTCGGGTCGAGCTGGACCTACGACGCATATTACGAGCATGGCGAGAACATCACCGACATCCACGTCCGCAACATCACGCTGACGCCGCGCTACAATGCGGCGATCCAGGCGGTGGTCGGCGCCAACGGCCAGATCACCTGCGCCAGCGCGGTCGCGGTGGCCGCTGGCTGCCAGCCGCTCAACATCATCGGCGGCGCGACGCCGAGCGCGGCGACGATGGCCTATATCGAGCCCGGCAACGGACCGTACCAGCATACTCGCCAGACGCAGGATGCGGCGAGCCTCAGCTTCAGCGGCCAGCCGGTCAACCTGTGGGCGGGGCCGCTGTCGGTCGCGTTCGGCGCCGAATATCGCCGCGAATATTACAAGGTGACCGCCGATCCCTATGGCAACGGCGTGTCGGCCGACAGCCCGTACACCAACCAATATCCGTCCGATCCGCTGCTCAGCACGGCGGGCAACAACTGGTATGCCGGCAATTATCACGACGGCCACGGCAAGTATGACGTCTATGAAGGCTTCATCGAGCTGAACACGCCGCTGTTCGATTCGCAGACGATCGGCAAGGCGAACCTCAACCTCGCCGGGCGCGGCACCCACTACAGCACGTCGGGCACGGTCTATACGTGGAAGATCGGCGGCACGTGGCAGACGCCGATCCAGGCGGTGCGCCTGCGCGCCGTCACCTCGCGCGACGTGCGCGCGCCGAACCTGTCGGAGCTGTTCGCGGCGCCGATCGCGACGACGGTGCCGAACATCACCGATCCGTTCAACAACCGCGCCGTCACGATCATCCAGAACACGATCGGCAACACCGCGCTGCGGCCTGAAATCGCGCGCAACACCGAGGCGGGCATCGTGCTGTCGCGGCCCAGCTTCCTGCCGGGGCTGAGCCTGTCGTTCGATTATTACCGCATCAAGGTGAAGGGCGTCGTCTCGTCGCTCAGCGCGCAGCAGCAGATCAACCTCTGCTTCTCGGGCGTCACCGCCACCTGCGGCTCGTTCAACCTCAACAACACCAACGGCGCCAATTTCGTGAACGTGCAGGCGTTCAACCTGGCGTCGATCTTCACCGACGGCTTCGATATCGAGGCGAGCTACCAGTTCGCGCTCGATCGCTTCAAGCTGCCGGGCCGGTTCAGCGTTCGCGCGCTTGCGACCAACGTCCGCAACTTCATCCAGGATACCGGTCTGCCGGGCACGATCCCGACCCAGCTCGCGGGTGTGAACGCCGGTGCCACGCCGACATGGAAGCTGCTCGGCACCGAAAGCTGGGATACCGACAAGTTCAGCTTCACGCTGACGCAGCGTTGGTTCAGCGACGGCGTGTTCAGCAACGAATATGTCGTCTGCACGACGAACTGCCCGGTTTCGACCGTCAACAACCCGACGGTCGACTATAACCACATGCCGGGCGCCTTCTACTTCGACGTCGGCGGCTCGTATAACATCACGAAGAAGCTGACGGCCTATTTCAAGGTCGACAACGTCTTCAATCATGATCCGGCCGGTTCGCCGCAGACCAACACCGGCATCGACGTCAATCCGCAGCTGTATGACGTGCTCGGGCGCATGTACCGCGCCGGTATCCGCTACAACTTCTGATGACCTAGGGACGCGGGGCGCGCGCTGCGCCTCGCGTCCACCCCGCCATCCCTTGCCATCGGCCGCCGATCCGGTAGGTCGCGCCGGTTTCGATCGAAGGTGGCGGCGGCATGAGCGTGTGGGATTTCTGGATCGATCGCGGCGGCACCTTCACCGACGTGATCGGCCGCGATCCCGACGGGCGGCTGCACGCGGCCAAACTTCTGTCCGAAAACCCGGAGGCCTATCCCGACGCGGCGGTGGCGGGCATCCGCCAGCTGCTCGGCCTCGCCGCCGATGCAATCCTCCCCGCAGGGCTCGTCGGCGAGGTGCGGATGGGCACCACCGTCGCGACCAACGCATTGCTGGAACGCAAGGGCGACCGCACCCTGTTCGTCACGACGCGCGGTTTCCGCGACGTGCTGGAGATCGGTTACCAGAACCGGCGCGACATCTTCGCGCGCGAGGTCGTCAAGCCGAGCTTGCTCTACGAGGCGGTGATCGAGGTCGACGAGCGCGTTCGCGCCGACGGCACGGTCGAGCGTGCGCTCGATATCGACGCGGCCGAGCCGGCGCTGCGCGATGCCTATGCGCAGGGCATCCGTTCGGTCGCGATCGCGCTGATCCACGGCTATCGCTATCCGGCGCACGAGGCGGCACTGGCTGCGCTGGCGCGCGCGATCGGCTTCACCCAGGTTTCGGCAAGCCATGCCGTGTCGCCGCTAGTCAAGCTGGTCGGCCGCGGCGACACGACCGTGGTCGATGCCTACCTCTCGCCGATCCTGCGCCGCTATGTCGAGCAGGTCGCCGGCGCGCTCGATGTGGGCCGCACCGGCATAAGGCTGAGCTTCATGATGTCGTCGGGCGGCCTCACCGCCGCGCACCTGTTTCAGGGGCGCGACGCGATCCTGTCGGGCCCGGCGGGAGGCGTGGTGGCGCTGGCGCGGACGGGCGAGGCGGCGGGGTTCGATCGCATGATTGGCTTCGACATGGGCGGCACCTCGACCGACGTCGCCCATTATGGCGGCACGTTCGAGCGCGCGCTGGAGACCGAGGTGGCCGGCGTGCGGATGCGCGCGCCGATGATGCTTATCCACACCGTCGCGGCAGGCGGCGGATCGCTGCTGGCATATGACGGCATGCGCTTCCGCGTCGGCCCGGAATCGGCCGGCGCCAATCCGGGGCCGGCCTGTTACCGGCGCGGCGGACCGCTCGCGGTGACCGACGCGAACGTCATGGTCGGCAAGCTGCTGCCGGATCTGTTCCCGGCGATCTTCGGCGTCGACGGGCGCCAGCCGCTCGATGCGGACGCGGTGCGACAGGGCTTCGCCGCCTTGGTGGCGAACGTGGGGCGCGGCACGCCGGAGGAGGTGGCGGATGGCTTCATCCGTATCGCCGTCGCCAACATGGCCGAGGCGATCAAGAAGATCTCGGTTCAGCGCGGCCATGACGTGAGCGGCTATACGCTCGGCTGCTTCGGCGGGGCGGGCGGGCAGCATGCCTGCCTCGTCGCCGACGCGCTCGGCATGACGCGCGTGCTGATCCATCCGCTGTCGGGGCTGCTCTCGGCCTATGGCATGGGTCTCGCCGAGCTGCGCGCAACGCGCGTCCGCACGATCGGCCTGCGGTTGGAAGAAGCGGCGCCGCTACTGGAGGGTTGGGGCGCGGACCTCGCCGCCGACTGCCTTGCGGAGCTGGCGGCACAAGGCGTGGCCGAGGATGCGGCGGACGTCCACGTCGTCGTCCATATCCGCTACGAAGGCACCGATTCGACGGTCGAGCTGCCGGCCTACAGGTTGCGCGCGGGCGCGATCGTTGACGATCGGCGGACGGGGCTGCGCACCGATTTCCTCGATACCTATCGCCGCCGCTACGGCTTCGTCGACGAGGCCAAGCCGCTGGTGATCGAGACGATCGGCGTCGAGGCGGTCGGCGGTGCCGCGCCCCTGATCGAGGCAGTCGACGCCTCGCCCCCGCGCCATATGGCGGAAGCCGGCCGGCGCACGCGCTTCTTCAGCGACGGCGCGTGGCACGATGCCGGCGTCTTCCGCCGCGCCGAGCTGGCGCCGGGCGCGATCGTCGCCGGCCCGGCGATCATTGCCGAGCCCAACCAGACGATCGTCGTCGAGGCCGGCTGGCAGGCCGAACTCACCGCGGGCGACGATCTGCTGCTCACCCGGCCGCAGCCGAAGGTGAATCAGGCCCCCATCGGCACGCACGCCGATCCGGTGATGCTGGAGATCTTCAACAGCCTGTTCATGTCGATCGCCGAGCAGATGGGCGTGACGCTCCAGAACACGGCTTATTCGGTCAACATCAAGGAACGGCTGGATTTCTCCTGCGCCATCTTCGACGCGGCGGGCGAGCTGGTGGCGAATGCGCCGCACATGCCGGTCCATCTCGGCTCGATGGATCGCTCGGTCCAGTCAATCGCCGCGCAGAACGAGGTGATCCGGCCGGGCGACGTGTTCGTGCTCAACGCGCCCTATAATGGCGGCACGCACCTGCCCGACGTGACCGTATGCACCCCAGTGTTCGACGAGGGCACGGGGCGGCTGATCTTCTGGGTGGCGAGCCGCGGCCATCATGCCGACATCGGCGGTATCGCGCCGGGATCGATGTCGCCCGATGCGCGCACCATCCGCGAGGAAGGCGTCTACATCGACAATTTCAAACTGGTCGACGGCGGTGCGTTCCAGGAGGAGTCGCTGCGCCACCTGCTGCTCGACGCACCTTACCCGGTGCGCAACGTCGCGCAGAACGTCAATGACCTGAAGGCGCAGGTCGCCGCCAACGCCAAGGGCGTCACCGAGCTGCGCCAGATGATCGGCGGCTTCGGGCTCGACGTGGTCGAGGCCTATATGGGCCACGTGCAGGACAATGCGGCGGAGTCGGTCCGCCGCCTGATCGACCGGCTGGAGCCGGGATCGTTCGAGTGCGAGATCGATCAGGGATCGGTCGTTCGCGTCGCCGTGCGGCCCGATCGCGAGCGGCGCGAACTGGTTGTCGATTTCACCGGCACCAGCCCGCAGCGCGACGACAATTTCAACGCGCCCGCGCCGGTCACGCGTGCAGTCGTGCTGTATGCGATGCGCGTGCTGGTGGACGATGCCATCCCGATGAATGCCGGCTGCCTGCGCCCGGTGAAGCTGATCGTGCCCGAAGGATCGGTGCTCGCGCCGCTTTATCCGGCGGCGGTGGTGGCCGGAAATGTCGAGGTGAGCCAGGTGGTGGCCAATGCGCTGTTCGCTGCGCTTAGCGCGCTGGCACCGGCGCAGGGGACGATGAACAACTTCACCTTCGGCGACGATGCGGTGCAATATTACGAGACAATCTGCTCAGGCTCGCCCGCCGGGCCGGACTTCGACGGCGCGGCCGGGGTGCATGCGCACATGACCAATTCGCGCCTGACCGATCCCGAGATCCTCGAGACGCGTTTCCCCGTGCTGCTCGAGGAGTTCGTCATCCGGCGCGGGTCGGGCGGGGCGGGGCGGCATCGCTCGGGCGACGGCACGCGGCGGGTGATGCGCTTCCTGCGGCCGATGCAATGCTCGATCCTGTCGGGCAGCCGCCGGATCGCCCCGCCGGGGCTTGCTGGGGGGGCGCCGGGCGAGACCGGCGTGAATGCGGTGCTGCGCGGCGACGGGACGGAGGAGCGGCTGGATAGCTGCGCAAGCTTCGACGTGGCGACGGGCGATCGCGTGTCGATCACCACGCCGACGGGCGGCGGCTTCGGCGAGCTATAAGCTAACGTGCTCCTGCGCGGGCAGGAGCCCAGGATAGCGGAGTGCGCCCCCTGCAGCTCTGGGCTCCTGCCTGCGCAGGAGCACGTAGATAATCAGAATTGCCCGTGCAGGCGGATCGCGAACACGCTCGCCGGGCCGCGGTCGCGATTGTAGCCGGGGTTGCCGACGAGCTGATAATCGAGTGCCACCGCCAGCGCCTCGATCGGCTTATATTGATAATAAGCCTCGCCGATCGCCTCGGCGCCTGGATGCGGCAGGCGGCCGTCGCCGACCAGCACGCCATAGCCGCCGGCGTTGAGATAGCGCTGGTGTGCCTGCGAGATGCCGTTGACGATCGCCGCTACCCCGATCGTGTCGCCATGCCGCCCCCAGCCGGCGCCGTCGATCGACAGGCCGATCTGGCCCGTGCGATCGATATCGGTAAAGTCGTAGGGCTCGATCTGGCCGTCCGCCACGCCGGCGCGCGCGAACAGGCCGATCGTGTCGGTCAGCGCCTGCTCCAGATTGACGCTCGCCCCCAGTCGCGTGCGTCGCGCGCGCACCAAGGCGGTGTCGGGTGCCGCAGCACCGGTCGCGGCGGCGAGCGCCAGCGCGTCGTCGTAGCGCCCGAAGCGGCCGCGATTGCGGAACATCGTGACCCGCACCGCGCCGTCGCGACCGCCGATGCTGTGGCGATGCTCCAGCTCCAGATCGAGCTGATACTGGCCGAACGAGCGCTCCAGCGTCTCGCCGTTCGGCACCTTGGAGAGGTTGAACGCGCCGAAGCGCAGCGTCCACGCGCCGCGATAGAGCTCGGCGGCGGCGCCGGTCGAATAGCCCCACGCATCGGCCGCATAATCGAAGCTGCCGACGTCGACTGCCGACCAGTTGAGGAAATCGCCGCGCGGGTCGTGCGCGTAGCGATTGGTGTCGAAGATGTCGCCGACGCTGACCTTGCCGAGGGTCAGCACCAGCCGGTCGGCGCGGCGCGTGCCGGCAAACTGGTTCTGCGCGCCCTCCACCTGTTCGGTCTCGCTGCCGAGGCCGATCGTCTGGCGGAAGAACAGGCGCTGGAGGCGCACATAAGGATGCTTCTTGCCGACCTTGTACGCCTCGGCGCTGGGGAAACCGGCGACGCCGAGCGTGTTGGACAGGCCGAAGCCCTGGTCGACCTCCGGATTGACCCACAATTCGCCGCCGGCCCACGGTCGCACGCCGGCATAGAGCGTCGCGTCGACCGTCTCCTTGCGCTGGTGCGGCGCCAGGCTGTTCTGCCCCTCATAAGGAGAGGGGAAGCCGGGCGTGCCCTGCAGCACGAACGTGCCCTGCCCATGCAGGGCCAGCCAGTCGGGCAGCAGCGCGCCGTCGTCGGCACAAGCGGGGCTGCCCGCCGTGGCTGCAAGCGCGGCAAGCGCGAAACCGATCCGCATTCCGTCCCCCTCGTTGCGATCGGCCGCGCCTACCCGCACTAAGTGTCGGTGTCGCGTCGGTTATTCGCTCGCGAACAGCTCGCGCTCGATCGCCTGGATCAGCGCGTCGTCGTCGGGAGCGGTATCGGGCGAGAAGCGCGACGCGACCTCGCCGTCGCGGCCGACCAGGAACTTCTCGAAGTTCCAAAGCACTTCCGGCTCGGGGTTCGGCGTCATGCCGTAGCCACTCAGTTTCGCGCGGAACGCGCCGGTATTGGCCGCCACCGGCGCGGCGGAGACCAGCTCGCGATAGAGCGGGTGCTTGTCGGGGCCGACAACCGCGATCTTCGAAAACATCGGGAAGGTGACGCCGTAATTGGTGCTGCAGAAGTCGGCGATCTCCTCCTCGCTGCCCGGCTCCTGCCCGGCAAAGTCGTTCGACGGGAAACCGAGGATGACGAAGCCCTCGTCCTTATATTTCTCGTAAAGCGCCTGCAGCCCCTCATATTGCGGGGTCAGCCCGCACTTCGAAGCGACGTTGACGACGAGCAGCACCTGCCCGTCATAATCGCTCAGGCTGCTGTCCTTGCCGGCCAGCGTCTTCACGGGCACGTTCTGGATGTCGGTCATGATCGGCTCCTATCGATATGGGCCAGCGTTGACGGCGATGGGCCCGCGCGGGCAAAGGCTTCGCCCATGAAGCGCAGGACAGGTCAAGACCGTTCCATCACCAGCCGCTGGCGGCCGGCGACTCAAGCGGTGCGCGGCGGCACCGCCCGATCGGAATTCGGCGAGACCAGCGAGGCGTTGTTCCTCACCTCCGGCTATTCCTACGATTGCGCGGGCGACGCCGCCGCGCGCTTCGCCGGCGAGCAGCAGGGGATGACCTATTCGCGCCTGCAGAACCCGACCGTCGAGATGCTGGAGCAGCGAATCGCGCTGATGGAGGGCGCGGAGGCATGCCGCGCGATGGCAACCGGCATGGCGGCGATGACCGCGGCCTTGCTGTGCCAGCTCGAACAGGGCGATCATATCGTCGCCGGCCGCGCCGCCTTTGGCTCGTGCCGCTGGCTGACCGATACCTTGCTGCCGAAGTTCGGCATCGCGACGACGATCGTCGACGGGCGCGATACCGATCAGTGGCGCGACGCGATCCAGCCCAACACCAAATTGTTCTTCTTCGAGACGCCGGCTAACCCGACGCTCGACATCGTCGACCTGGGCGCGGTGTGCGGCATCGCACGCGAGGCGGGCATCCTCTCGGTGGTCGACAATGCCTTCGCCTCGCCGGTCCTGCAGCGGCCGCTGGAACATGGCGCCGACATCGTCGCTTATTCGGCCACCAAGATGATGGACGGGCAGGGGCGCGTGCTGGCCGGCGCGGTGTGCGGGCACGAGGACTTCATCGAGAAGACTCTGCTGTCGTTCACCCGCAACACCGGGCCGACGCTTTCGGCATTCAACGCCTGGGTGGTGCTGAAGGGGCTGGAAACGCTCGATCTGCGCATCCGCCGCCAGAGCGAGAATGCGCTTGCGGTGGCACGCTTCCTCGATGGCCGCGTGGCGACGCTCTATCCGGGGCTGGAAAGCCATCCGCAGCATGCACTGGCGATGCGGCAGATGGAGGCCGCCGGCACGATCCTCGCGGTCACGGTCGATGGCGGGCGGGAACAGGCGCACGGGCTGCTCGACGCGCTGGAACTGATCGACATCTCCAACAATATCGGCGACTCACGCTCGCTGATGACGCATCCCGCCTCGACCACGCATGCCGGGCTGTCGGCCGAGACGCGCACCGCGATGGGCGTGACCGAGGGGATGCTGCGCCTCAACGTCGGGCTGGAGGATCCGCAGGACGTGATCGACGATCTCGATCATGCGTTGCGCGCGGTCGGGCTATGAGCAGTCCCACGCTCGGCCTGTTCTTCCCCCACAGCGCCACGACGGGCGACGTGGTGGTGCGCGTGGCGGTGAGCTTTCTTCACGATCAGTCGGAGCCGGCGCACGGCCGCTGGTTCTGGTCGTACCATATCCGGATCGAGAATGAGGGAACGCGCGAGATCCAGCTCCTCGCGCGCCGCTGGATCATCACCGACGGGCGCGGCGCGCGCCGCCATGTCGAGGGCGAGGGCGTCGTCGGCGAGCAGCCGGTGATCGGGCCGGGCGACTCGTTCGATTATGTCTCGGGCTGCCCGCTGGAAACGCCTTCCGGCGCGATGGAGGGCAGCTACAGCATGGTCGCAGCGGACGGGCGTAGCTTCGATGTCACGATCCCGCGCTTTCCGCTCAACGGCCCGGCGGTGGCGGAATGAAGCGGACCCATCTGCCGTTGAACGGCCTGCGCGTGCTGGATGCCGCCGCGCGCTATTTGTCGTTCACCCGCGCGGCGGACGAGCTGGCGGTGACGCCCGCCGCCGTCGGCCAGCAGATCCGCACGCTGGAAGATGTGCTGGGCGTCGTCCTGTTTCGCCGCACCGCCAAGGGGTTGGAACTGACGCCGGAGGGCGCGGCGGGGCTCGACGCGCTGCGGCGCGGTTTCCTCGAGATGGAGGAAGCGGTGCGCGCGATGCAGGCGCAGCAATCGTCCCGCCATCTCACGATCGCAGCACCGCGCGACTTCACCGCCAAGTGGCTCGGCGCGCGGCTCGCCGCTTATGGGCGGACCGATCCCGAGCTCGCCTTCGCGCTGGTGGCGTCCGACGACGGGCTCGATTTCACTCAGGCGAATCTCGATCTGGCGGTATGCTTCACCGGCGAGAAGGGTGAGCATGAAGGCGTGCCGATCGGGCCGCGCGCGTTCGTCACGGTGGGGGCGCCCGATGGATCGGCGCGGCCGATTGGCTGGCCCGGCTGCCCGGGCGGGGAAAGCGAGCCGATCGCGACGGTGGCCGATGCCGGCCTTGCGATCGACGCCGCGATTGCGGGTCTGGGCCGCGCCACCGTACCGGTGCTGCTGGCGGAGGCCGATCTGGCCGCCGGTCGGGCGGTGGAGTTCGGCCGGCAGGAGGTCGAGCGAGGCTATTGGCTGATCGCGCCGGTGCCGCAGTGGCGGCAGAAGAAGGTCAAGTCGCTGGTCGCCGCGCTGACGCAGTAGCTGAGCCTGACGACTAAGCGTTAACTCCGGAAGATATCGTCACCCCGGACTTGTTCCGGGGGCCACCGACCCGCGAGCGCGGCGTCAAGGCGAGGGGTGGATGCCGGAACAGGTCCGGCATGACGGATGGGAATTGCAGATGGGATGCCAGCCTGCGCTGGCATGACGGGCGGACTCTAGAAGCGGTAGCCCAGCGCCAGCTGGAGGATCGGGTAGACCTTGAAACGCGACAGATCTCGTTGGAGGCTCGCCTCCTCCTGCTCCAGCCGCGTCTGCGGAATCAGCCCGGTCGACGAGGTGAATTTCGACAGGTTGATCATGCCCTGGAACATCACGCCGGCATCGACACCGATCATGAAGCCGCGCTTGAGCTTGCCGCTGAAGCCGATCGTCGCGGTCGGCGCGACGCTGCGCACCTTGGCCTGGCCCAGAAGCGACCCGATCTGCTGCGGCGTGAAGACCATGCCGCCGACATTGGCGTCGCTGGTCGGCATCGCCTCCACGCTCGCCCGGTTGCCATTCTCGCGACCGCCGAGCGAAAAGCGGAAATTGCCGCCGAATGGATAGATGTCGATCGCGGTGCCCGCCGATTGCAGGTGGGCGTGGCCGTCATAATGTAGATCGTTGGAATTGAAGCCGTGGCTGAACGCCAGGAAGGTCGCATCGGCGCGCAGGCCGAACGACTTGTTGATGCGATAAGCAAGCTGCGGGCCGACGCCCAGGGTGCCGCCCGTGACCGAGAGCGACAGATTGCCCTCGGCAAAGGCCGGTGCGGCGGCGAGGAGCGCGAGGGCAGTGAACGCAACGCTACGAAACATAACTGGGCCCCCCTCGCTCGACGAGGACCGTGATAGTTTCTATTGGTTAAGATCGCGTTGGTGTGGCCGGCTAAGTCTTTGGTCTAAAGCTATTATTCCGCAGGCGTATCGAATGCGGCGACGCGCTAGGCGTCGATCGCCTCTTCATCCAGCGCGCTTGCATTGGCCTGGATGAAGGCGAAGCGGTGCTCGGGATTCTTGCCCATCAGTCGCTCCACCAGATCGCGCGTGCTGGCGCGTTCCTCATATTCCTGCGGCAGGGTGATGCGGATCAGCGTGCGCGATTTCGGGTCCATCGTCGTCTCGCGCAATTGCTGCGGGTTCATCTCGCCGAGGCCCTTGAAGCGCGCGACCTCGACCTTCTTGCCCTTGAACGCGGTGCGCTCGATGCGGGCGCGATCCTCGTCGTCGCGGGCGTAAAGGCTCTTGCCGCCCGCGGTCAGGCGATAGAGCGGCGGCTGGGCGAGGAAGACGCGGCCGTCGCGCACGATCGGCGCCATTTCCTGGAAGAAATAGGTCATCAGCAACGTCGCGATATGCGCGCCGTCGACGTCGGCGTCGGTCATGATGACGATGCGTTCGTAGCGGAGCGTGGCGGGGTCGCAGCGGTCGCGCACGCCGCAGCCGAGCGCCTGGCCGAGATCGGCGATCTCCTGGTTCGCGCCCACCTTTGCAGCGCTGTTCGACGCGACGTTGAGGATCTTGCCGCGGATCGGCAGGATCGCCTGCGTCTTGCGGTCGCGCGCTTGCTTGGCCGAGCCGCCGGCGCTGTCGCCTTCGACGATGAAGAGTTCGGTGCCGGCCGGATCGTCATTGGCGCAATCGGTGAGCTTGCCGGGCAGGCGCAGCTTGCGCGCCGAGGTGGCGGTCTTGCGCTTGACGTCGCGTTCGGCCTTGCGGCGGAGGCGATCGTCCATGCGATCGAGCGCGAACCCCAGCAGCGCGCGCCCGCGTTCCATATTGTCGGACAGATAATGGTCGAAATGGTCGCGGATCGCGCTTTCGACCAGCCGCGCCGCCTCGGGGCTGGTCAGGCGGTCCTTGGTCTGGCTCTGGAATTGCGGGTCGCGGATGAACACCGACAGCATCAGCTCGACGTCGGTGACGATATCCTCGGGCGCGAGATCCTTGGCTTTCTTGTTGCCGACCAGATCGCCGAACGCACGCACGCCCTTCACCAAGGCCGCGCGCAGCCCCTGCTCGTGCGTGCCGCCGTCGGGCGTAGGGATGGTGTTGCAATAATAGCTGTACGAGCCGTCCGAATAGAGCGGCCAGGCGACCGCCCATTCGACCGAGCCCTGCGCGTTCGGGAAATCCTGCCGGCCGATGAAGGGTTCCGCGGTCGCGCAGGCGCGCTGGCCGAGCTGCTCGCGCAGATGATCGGCAAGGCCGCCGGGGAATTGGAACACCGCCTCGGCCGGCGTGTCGTCGCCGATCAGGTCTGCATCGCAATGCCAGCGTATCTCGACCCCGGCATAGAGATAGGCCTTGGAGCGGGCTAGGCGGTGGAGCCGCGCCGGCTTGAACCGCATCACATCACCGAAGATCTCGCTATCGGGAGTGAAGGCGACGCTGGTGCCGCGCCGGTTCGGCGCCGCGCCGACCTGGACCAGCCCCGACGTCGGATGCCCCTTGGCGAAGGTCTGGCGATAGAGCTGGCGGTCGCGCGCGACCTCGATCACGGTGTCGGTCGACAGCGCGTTGACCACGCTGATGCCGACGCCGTGCAGGCCGCCCGACGTAGCATAGGCCTTGTCGCTGAACTTGCCGCCCGAGTGGAGCGTGGTGAGGATCACCTCCAGCGCGGACTTGCCCGGAAACTTGGGATGCGGATCGACCGGGATACCGCGGCCATTGTCGGTGATGGTCAGCCGGTTGCCTGCCGCCAGCGTCATCTCGATCCGGGTGGCGTGGCCGGCGACGGCCTCGTCCATCGCATTGTCGAGCACCTCGGCGGCGAGATGGTGGAAGGCGCGTTCGTCGATCCCGCCGATATACATGCCCGGCCGGCGTCGCACCGGCTCGAGTCCCTCCAGCACCTCGATGGCGGAGGCGTCATAGGATTGCGGGGTGGCGGAGGCGGGGGAAGCGAAGAGGTCATCGGCCATCGTGACGGCAGACTAGGTCATTTCGTGCGGCTGCGTCACCCCCGATATGTTCCGGTGCGTCAGAACTGCGGTGGGGGTAGCCCCTGCTTGGCGCGGCGGACCTCTTCCTGTCGCATCGGCATCGCGTCGATCGCACCGATCAGGGTGCGGCCGTCGATCGGTCGATCGGAGGCGACCGCGACATGCCCGTCCTTGCCGATCAGCAGCGCCTTGAACACGGGCTGAGGTACCTTGAAGGCGTGGCGGAGATGCTCGGCCTTGTCGTGTGCGCCGATCACCGCCTGATCGGCGACCTGCACGAAGGCGAGGTCGCGCGATGCGGCATCCAGCGCGATCGCCGCCATCGCCTTGCGCTCCTCGGTCAGCCGCGGGTCGCGCAGGCTGGGCGCGAACACCAGCAGCACGCGCTGGTGATATTGCATGCCGGCGACCGAGCGGAGATCGCCGGTGCCGGCGGTGGCGGCAGTGCCGACGATCGCGGCGGCGAGAAGCAGGCGTTTCATGGGGCCGGAACGCGCGCGCACGCGGCGCGATCCCCGACGGTGCGATCAGCCGACGACGGCGCGGCCCGAAAAAGCATCGGCGAGAGCGACTGCGCTGATCGGCGTCACGAACTCGCAGCCGAACGCCTTGCCCTCGCGCCAGATGACGCGCGCCTCGACCGGTTTCGGCCCGGCCAGTTGAAGGTGCACCACGGCGCCCACGTCCGACTCGGCAGCGCCCTCGGCCCGGAAGCCGTGCAGCGACAGATCGCGCACGATCACCGTCCGCGTGATCCCGCCATTCGCGATCGTGCCCGACGTGTCGCCGGTACGGCGTTCCGATCGGCGGCGTTCGGTGACGTGCAGCTTCGCCCGAAAAGACATTGGCCGATCATAGCCAAATCACGCGCCGCGCTCCAGCGTCCATCGATCCGTGCCCAGGCTGCTTCCAGGGGCGCGCGCAAGGCCGGAAGGTTAACCCGGCATCGAGCATCAACATTCGACCAATGATCTTCGATCTTTAGGTCGTGATTCATCATTTCCGGGCAGATTGGCGCTGCGCTTGGGGGAGTGCCTGTTCTGCTTGGAGGGCAATGATGTTCAAGGGGTTCCTGGGGGGCGCGGCCGCAGCCGCAATGCTCATTTCACCGGCGGGCGCGGCATGCTGGAGCGCGGAGGACAGCTCGGCGGCGACGGTGCGCCAGTTCCAGTCGATGCTGATGGTGGCGGCTTTGCGCTGTCAGGCGGCCGGCCACGGCATGATGAGCGACTACAATGCGTTCGTTCTTGCCAACAGGGTGGCGATCGTCAGCCAGAACGAACGATTGAAAGCGCATTTCATCCACGCTCGCGGCCCGGTCGAGGGACAGCGCGCTTATGATGCCTTCACCACCTCGATGGCCAACGGCTATGGCGCCGGGCGCAGCGGAGCCGAGGATTGCGTGGGCGTCGCAGCACTCGCGCGCGAGGCCGGAATGATGGCGGGCTCGGTCGAAGGCCTGCTGCTGATCGCCGAACGTCAGGGCATTGCTGCCCAACTTGCCGAGGGTGCGTGCGGTCGCGAACCGTCGGTCGCGCCGGCCGTGCTGACGGTGCCGGCATCGCCGCCGACCGATGCCCTTGTTCCGGCCGCGGCGGTGATGGTCGCGTCGGCGATGGCGAACGGAGCCCCGCTTCCCGCCGGCTACGAGCCGGTGCCGGGAGACGAATCGGTCGCAGCGACGCCGGTCGGCAAGGTCGATCCGGCGGCGGCATTCGCTCCGGCCGCGCCCGTGGCACAGGCGGCGGTGATGGTCGCGGCGGCCGCGTCTGCGCCGATGCCGGCTGCGGCAGCCGCCCCCGCTCCCGCGCCGCAATATGCCCAGCAGGCGCCCCAATATGCGCCGCAGCCGCGCTACGCCGAGCCCGCACCCCAATATGCGCCGCGTTATGCCGAGGCAGCGCCGCAATATGCCCCACGCTATGCGGAGCCGGCTCCGCAGTATCGGCCTGCGCCGCGCTATGCGGAAGCGCCGCGGCAATATGCCGATCGTGCGCCAGCCCCTGGCTATGACTATCCCGCGCCGCGCTACCAGCAGGCGCCGCAATATCAGGCGGCCGACTATCCCGAACCACCGCGCTACGCGCCCCAGCCTGCTTACGAGCAGGCGCCGCGCTATGCCCCGCAACCGGGTTATGCGCCGCAACCGGGCTACGCCCCGCAGCCGGGATGGGACGGGCGGAACTGATATAAGGAAAGCTTTATATTGCGTCGGCACATCCGGATAGGGTAGGCGCGGCGGCATGCGGGGACGGCCCCGCCGCCGTCCCGCCTTCCTTCAGGAGAATATCGCGTGGCCACCGCCGCTCTCGACAGCTTCAACGACTATCTGGTCCACGACATCGCGCTCGCCGGCTGGGGCCGCAAGGAGATCGTGATCGCCGAGACCGAGATGCCCGGCCTGATGGCGCTCCGCGAGGAATATGGCACGAGCCAGCCGCTGAAGGGCGCGAAGATCACTGGCTCGCTCCACATGACGATCCAGACCGCTGTGCTGATCGAGACGCTCACCGCGCTCGGCGCCGAGGTCCGCTGGGCATCGTGCAACATCTTCTCGACGCAGGATCACGCCGCGGCTGCAATCGCCGCCGCCGGCATCCCGGTGTTCGCGGTCAAGGGCGAGTCGCTCGCCGAATATTGGGATTATGTCGGCAAGATCTTCGACTGGGGCGACGAGCCCTGCAACATGATCCTCGACGACGGCGGCGACGCGACGATGTTCGCTCTGCTCGGCGCCAAGCTGGAAGCCGGCGGCACGCTGGCCGAGCCGGAGAATGACGAAGAGGTCGAGTTCCACCGCGCGCTCAAGGCGTTCGTCGCCGCCAAGCCCGGCTACCTGACCGCCACCGTCAAGGCGATCAAGGGCGTCTCGGAAGAGACCACCACCGGCGTCCACCGCCTGTACGAGATCGCCAAGCGCGGCGAGCTGCCGTTCCCGGCGATCAACGTCAACGACAGCGTCACCAAGTCGAAGTTCGACAATCTCTACGGCTGCAAGGAGTCGCTGGTCGACGCGATCCGTCGCGCCACCGACGTGATGCTCGCCGGCAAGGTCGCGGCGGTCGCGGGCTTCGGCGACGTCGGCAAGGGCTCGGCGCAGTCGCTCCGCAACGGCGGCGCACGCGTGATCGTGACCGAGATCGATCCGATCTGCGCGCTGCAGGCGGCGATGGAGGGCTTCGAGGTCGTGACGATGGAAGAGGCCGCCGAGCGCGCCGACATCTTCGTGACGGCGACGGGCAATGCCGACGTCATCACCGCCGATCACATGGCGAAGATGAAGCCGATGGCGATCGTCTGCAACATCGGCCACTTCGACAGCGAGATCCAGATCGCGGCTCTGTCCAACTACAAGTGGACCGAGATCAAGCCGCAGGTCGACCTGGTCGAGTTCCCCGGCGGCAAGGAGATCATCGTGCTGGCCAAGGGCCGGCTGGTGAACCTCGGCTGCGCGACCGGCCATCCGAGCTTCGTCATGTCGTCGTCCTTCACCAACCAGGTGCTGGCGCAGATCGAATTGTTCGCCAAGGCGGACCAATATGCCAATCAGGTCTACGTCCTGCCGAAGCATCTCGACGAGAAGGTCGCCCGCCTCCACCTCGACAAGCTGGGCGTGAAGCTCTCCAAGCTGACCGAGAAGCAGGCTGCCTATATTGGCGTGTCGACCGAAGGTCCGTTCAAGCCCGATCACTACCGCTACTGATCGCGAAGGCGCCCGCCGTCCCTCTTTCAGCCTGCCGGCTGGATGAGGGACGGACGGGTGCGGTCCGGGCAGCGTGACAGCTCGCCACAAAAGGGCGTGCATCCGCCCCCGCCTCTGTTCTAAGGCTATCGCATGCAGGGGCCTGCGCCGCGCCCGTTTCGGCCGGGCGTAAACCAATGAACGATCTGGCGCATTTCGCGCCGGTCGTGGCGTTGGGGGCGGTCTGGCTGATCGTCGCGCTGATCGCGACCGTGGTCGGCATCCGCCGCACGACCCGCGCCGGGCGCGCAATCGACGAATCGCACGCCATCGCCGATCTGCTGGCGGGCTCGCCGGCGGCGCCGATGCTGGTCTACCCGGATGGCGGCGTCGATGCCGATCCGCGCGTCGCGGTGTGGATCGGCCTGACCGAGGTGCCGCGCACGCTGGAGGGGCTTGGCGGCCCCGGCGGTTTTGCCACCGAGGATCTCGACGTGCTGGCGGGAGAGGTCGCCGCCTGCCGAACCACCGGCGCACCGATCCGCCGGCACATGGCGCTGCCCGGATCGTCGCGCATCTTCCGCATCCAGGGCGAGCCCTACAGCGTCCGCCGCGATGCGCGCCGCGCCGTGCTGCTGTGGTTCCTCGACGCCACCGTCGAACAGCGCGAAGTGGCGCTGATGACCGAACGCGCCTCGCGGCTCGCCCGAGCGCTCGACGGACTGTCGGCTTTGATCGAGGCGGCGCCCTTCCCGATGTGGCATCGCGGCGCCGACATGAGCCTCGCGCTCGTCAACGGCGCCTATGTCCGCGCGATCGAGGCCGCCGACGCCGCCGACGTGATCGCGCGCGGGCTGGAATTGATCGAAAGCGGCAACGGGCCGACGCCGATGGCCAGCGCCGCCGCCGCACGCGAGCGCGGCACGATCGGGATGCGGACTGCGCCCGCGATCGTCGCCGGCCAGCGCCGGATGATGCGCGTCGTGGACGTGCCGATCGGCGAGGCGGGCGTCGCCGGCTACGCGATCGACATCCAGGAACTGGAGGAGGCGCGTGCCGATCTCGGCCTGTTCGTCCGTGCGCAACGCGACATGCTCGACCGTCTTTCCGCGGGCGTGGCACAGTTTGCGAGCGACCACAGTCTGGTGTTCTGCAATCGTCACTTCGCACGCTTGTTCGCGATGGAACCGGACTGGCTGGCCGATCGGCCCGAGTTCGATCGCGTCCTGGAGCGCATGCGCGAGTCGCAGCGCGCGCCCGAAAGCCGCGACTTTCCCGGCTGGCGTGCCGAGCGTCGTCAATGGTTCTCGACCACCGATCCGGTCGAGGAAAGCTGGCTGCTGCCCGGTGGCACGCATCTGCGCGTGGTGGCGCAGCCGCTGCCCGATCGCGGCCTGCTCCTGATCTTCGAGGATCGGACCGAGCATCTGCAGCTTGCCAGCGCGCGCGACACCTTGCTGCGCGTGCGCACCGCGACGTTCGACAATCTGTTCGAGGCGGTTGGCGTGTTCGCAGCCGACGGCAGGCTGCACCTCTGGAACAATCGCTTCCGCGAGATCTGGGGGCTGTCGGAGGAGGAGCTTGCACGGCATCCGCGCGTCGACGCGCTGGTGCAGGCGATCGCACCCAAACTGCTCGATCCGAGCCGCGCGGGGCTGATCCGCGAACTGGTGCGGATCGCGACGATCGACCGGCAGCAGCGGTCGGGTCGGATCAGCCTGATCGACGGCCGTCATTTCGAGTTCGCCGCGGTGCCGCTGCCCGACGGCAACGCGCTGTTCACGCTGCTCGACATCACCGCCAGCCGCGGCATCGAAGAAGCGCTGCGCGACCGCAACGAGGCGCTGGAGGAAGCGAACCAGCTCAAGAACGCGTTCGTCGCCAGCATGAGCTACGAATTGCGCGTGCCGCTGACGACGATCACCGGCTTCGCCGAACTGCTCGCCGGCGGCTATGCCGGGGAGCTTGGCGACACGGCGCGCGATTATGTCGAGTCGATCCTTTCGGCGGTGGGACGGCTTTCCGGCCTGATGAACAACGCGCTCGACCTGACGCAGAGCGTCGCCGGCAGCCTGCCGATGGCGACCGAGGTGGTGTCGATGGCCGAGCTCGTGCGTGGCACGGTCGACCTCACGCGCGATGCGGCGCGGAATGACGGGCTGATGCTCGCGACCGATATCGCGCCGGAAAGCGGCGAGGTGGCGGGCGATCCCAAGCGGCTGGGGCAGGCGATCGGCCATCTGCTGCGCAACGCGCTCAGCTACACGCCCGCGGGCGGCCGCATCCTCGTCCGCAGCCGCATCGTCGAGGAGATGGCGGAGGTCGTCATATCCGACAATGGCCGCGGCATGCCCGCCAAGCAGCGCGAGCGCATCTTCGATCGCTTCAGCCGCAACAGCTTCACCCCGACCGACGATGAGCCCGAAGCGAGCGAGAGCAACGGCTTCGGCCTGCCGCTCGCGCGCCAGCTGATCGAGGCGCATGGCGGCCGGATCGATCTGCTTTCGGAAGTAGGCCGGGGCACGACCGCCGTCATCCGCCTGCCATTGCGCCAACAGGACGACACCGGCGCGTCGCCCGCGTGAGCAAAGGCATGATCGCCTTGCCGGACGAGGCGGCTGCCGATGCGCTCGGCGCTGCGATCGCCGATTTGCTGCGGCCGGGTGACGCGATCGCGCTATCTGGGCCGCTGGGCGCGGGCAAGACCACGCTCGCGCGCGGGATCCTTCGCGGCCTCGGCCTTGCCGGCGAGGCGCCGAGCCCCAGCTTTCCGATCGTGATCGCCTATGCGCCGCCCGAATTGCGGCTGCCATTATGGCACGTCGACCTCTATCGGATCGAGGATGCGGACGAGATCGACGAACTCGGCCTTGACGACGCGCGCACCGACTCGGTGCTGCTGATCGAGTGGCCCGAGCGGATGGGCGGGCGCCTGTGGCCCGATATGCTCCGTCTGGCGCTCGACGATGTGGCGGACGGTGGGCGCCGCTTGACTTGGGTCGCGCCGGACGCTTGGGACGGGCGATGGCCGCCGCCCCGACGATGATTCCGCCGTCCGCCGCGCCAGCGTTCCTCGATCGTGCCGGGTGGGATGGGGCCGCGATCCTCCCGCTTGCCGGCGATGCCTCGTTCCGTCGCTATTTCCGCGTGGTGCGCGGCGATGCGCGCGCGGTGCTGATGGATGCGCCGCCGGCGCATGAGGATAGCCGCCCCTTCCTGCATGTGGCGGCGCACCTGCACGCGCTGGGCTTCGCCGCACCGCGCATCTTGGCGCAGGATCTGGACGAAGGGCTGATCCTGCTCGAGGATTTCGGCGATGCGCGGGTGGCGGAGGTGGTCGCCGCCGAGCCGACGCGCGAACGCCCGATCTACGAGGCGGCGATCGACGTACTGCGCGATCTGCACCGTCACGGTCCGGACATGCTGCCGCCTTACGACATGGCGGTGTATCAGCGTGAGGCGGGTTTGTTCACCGAATGGTATCTGCCGGCGGTCGGGCTGGAGGCAGGCGGCGGTTTCGCGGCGGCATGGGAGGCGGTGCTCGACACCATTGCCGGGCGCCACGACGTGACCGTGCTGCGCGATTATCATGCCGAGAATATCATGCTGCTGCCCGGCGGCGCGCTCGGCCTGCTCGATTTCCAGGACGCGCTGGCGGGGCATCCGGCCTACGATCTCGTCTCGCTGTTGCAGGATGCGCGCCGCGACGTGAGCGCGGAGCTGGAGGCGGCGATGCTCGATCGCTACGGTGCGCTCGATCGCGCGGCCTATGCGATCCTCGGCGCGCAGCGGAACACCAAGATCCTCGGCATCTTCGCGCGGCTGTGGCGCCGCGACGGCAAGCCGCGCTACCTCGCCTTCCAGCCGCGCGTATGGGGCTATCTGGAGCGCGACCTCGCGCATCCGGCGCTGGCGCCGGTGCGCGAATGGTTCGACGCGCACGTGCCGCCGACCGCGCGCGCCGCGCATTGGGTGGCGGCATGAGCGCGCGCGCGGCGCTGACGCTGCGGCCGGGGGCGCACGACGCGCCGCCGCTCGCCACCGCAATGGTGCTCGCGGCAGGGCTCGGCAAACGGATGCGGCCGCTGACCGCCACGCGGCCCAAGCCTTTGGTCGAGGTGGCGGGCAAGCCGCTGCTCGATCACGTGTTCGATCGGTTGCGCGCCGCCGGTATCGGTCGAGCGGTGGTCAACACGCACTATCTGGCCGATGCGCTGGAGGCGCACCTGCGCCATCGCGTGCAGGGCATCGAGGTGATCGTGTCCGACGAGCGCGACCGCTTGCTGGAGACGGGTGGCGGCGTGGCGAACGCATTGCCGCTGATCCCGGACGAACGCTTCCTGATCGCCAACAGCGACAATCTGTGGATCGATGGTCCGGTCGACGCGATCCGCCTGCTCGGCTCGCGCTGGGACGATTCGATCATGGATGCGCTGCTGCTGGTCGTGCCGCTCGCCCGCGCCAATTGCCATGGCGGCATCGGCGACTTCCACATGGACGCGAACGGCCAGCTCACGCGGCGGCGACCCGGCCGGGTCGCGCCATTCGTCTTCACGGGCGTGCAGATCGTGTCGCGCCGCCTGTTCGAGGATGCGCCGGAAGGTGCTTATTCGTTCAACCTGCTGTGGGATCGCGCCATCGCGAACGGTCGCCTCTACGGCTTCGTCCACCAGGGGCTATGGTTCGACGTGGGCTGGCCCGGCGCGATCGCCGAGGCGGAGGCGCTGCTGGCGCAAGGCTGACGCCTGCAGCGCGTTTCGCTCGAGATTATGGCGCGGGGGTATAGTCGCGCAGCTTCGCCACCGTCGGCGCGTCCAATTTCTGGATCAGCGCCACCACCAGATCGACCATCCCGTCGAAGTCGGCGCGATCCATGATGCCGTTATGCACGTGGGTATAACGCACCGGCACGACCAGATTGACGGTCGGCACGCCGGTGCCGGACTTCTGGATCGGCGCGGTATCCTCGCCATAACCGGCGATCAGATCGTGCTGCAGCGGGATGCCCTTGGCGCGCGCCGTATCATCGACGAAGCGGACCATGCGGCGGCTGGGCAGCGCGCTGCCGTCGAACAGGAACATGCCCGGCCCGGCGCCGAGCCGCCCCTGCGTCTCCTCGGCATTCTGCTTGGGCGGATTGTCGCTGGTGAGCCCGCCTTCGATCGCGATCGCGATGTCGGGCTTGATCGCTTCGGCGGCGGGCTGCGCGCCGCGCATGCCCATCTCCTCCTGCACGGTCGCGGCGATGAAAAGCTGGTTGGGGTGGCCCGATGCGCGCAGCCGGCGCATCGCTTCGATCACCACCGCGCAACCGGCACGATCGTCCCATGCCTTGCCGACATAGCGGCCGTTCGGCATCGCGAGGAAGGTCGAATCGGGGATCACCGGATCGCCCGGCGACACGCCCAGCGCGGCGACGCCCGCGGCATCCTTCGCGCCGACGTCGAGGAAGACGTTGTCGCGGCTGACCACCTTGTTGCGCTCGTCCGACGTGGCGGGGACGAGGTGCGCGTCGCGGATGCCGGTGACGGCGTGGACCGGCCCGTTCGCGCCGATGATGATCCAGCGCTGGCCTGGCAGCGCCTGATCGAGCCAGCCGCCGAGCATCTGCATCGTCATATAGCCGTCGGGGGTGACGCGGCGGATCATGCCGCCCAGCTCGTCCATATGCACGTCGAGCATGATGCGCGGGCCCGACGAGCCCGACTGCGCGATCACCGAGCCGAGCCCGTCATAGCCGATCTTGTCGGTGATGGGCTTGAGCTCGCGCACCATGATCGCGCGCACCGGCTCTTCATAGCCGGGCGGCGAGCCCGCATTCGACAGCTCGGCGAGCAATCGCTCGGAACGGTCGCCCGGTGCCGCGAGAGCGGGGGTGGCGAGCAGCGCCAGAGAGACGATGGCGCAGGCGGTTCGACGCATGGTATTCCCCTTCATGTCTAAAGTTTCTTGAGCGTTACGGGCTCCGCATGGCAAGCGCTTTGCGCGCGGTGCGGCCGGTGCGGCCGAGCTTTGCGCAAAATGCCCCCGTGCCCCTGTTCAGGATGCGCCATGCTCGATCGCCGTACCTTCCTCGCTTCGTCCGCCGCCGCCGGTCTTGCCGCGCCGGGCTGGGCCGCCACCTCGGCCGATGCGGCGCTCGATGCCTTGCTGCAGCGCCATGCCGAACTGTTCCTGCGCCGTTGCCCAGAAGAGGCGACCGGGCAGCAGCTCGACGTCGGCGCCAATGCCGTCCTGCGTAGCCGGCTGACCGATCGCTCGCTCGCGGCGATGGCGGCGGATCGTACCGCGATCGCCGAGGCGCGCCGCCAGCTTGGCGCGATCGGCCGCGCCGGCCTGTCGCCGCGTGCGGCGCTCGACCACGACGTCGCGTCGTTCGTCTATGATCGGCTGGCGGACCTGACATCCTATACCGGTTTCGTCGACATCGACCTGCGCCCCAGCCCCTATGTCGTGAACCAGATGAACGGCGCTTATTATTGGCTGCCGGGCTTCATCGGCTCCAATCATCCGCTGGCGAACGCGGCCGACGTCGACGCCTGGTATGCGCGCCTCACCGCGCTCGGCATCGCGATCGATCAGGAGACCGACCGCATCCGTCACGACGCCGCCGCCGGCGTCGCGCCGCCCGGCTTCGTGCTGGAGCGGACGATCGCGCAGGTCCGCGCGCTGCGCGACACGCCGCCGCTGACGAGCGCGCTGATCGCGCCGGCGGTCGTGCGCGCGCATGCGGCCGGGCTGGGCGACATTGGCGGGCGCGGGGCGGATATCTTCCGCGCGACGATCGCGCCCGCGCTCGACCGGCAGGCGCAGGCGCTGGAGGCGCTGCTGCCGAACGCCAGCACGATCGCGGGCGTGTGGCGCCTGCCCAATGGCGACGCTTATTATGCGGCGACGACCTATTCCAACACCACCGTCGCCACACCGCCGGCCGAGCTGCATCGGCAGGGCCTCGCCCAGGTGGCAGAACTGACCGCGCAGATCGATGCCGGGTTGAAGGCACAGGGGTTGAGCAAGGGCAGCGTGCGCGAGCGGATGGCGGCGCTCGACCACGATCCGCGCTTCCTCGTCTCCGACGACGATGCCGGCCGCGCCCGCCTGCTGGCCGAGGCCGACCGCGAGCTGAAGGACATCATCGCCCGCCTGCCGCGCGCGTTCAACGATCCGCCGAACGACCCGATCGTGGTGGCACCGGTGGCGGCGGCACAGCAGAACGGGTCGCCGATCGCATTCTATCATGACGGCGTCGGCGACGCGCCCGGCACCTATATGCTGAATCTGAAGGATCCGCGCGACATCGTGCTGTGGCGCCTGCCCACCTTGACCCATCACGAGGGCATTCCCGGGCACCATTTCCAGTTCAGCATGCTGCGCCATGCGCGGCAGCTGCCGCTGTTCCGCCGGATCGTGCGCTTCTCGGCCTATACCGAGGGCTATGGCCTCTACGCGCAGCAGGTGGCCGACGAGATCGGTGCGTTCGAGGGCGATCCGTTCGGGCGGCTCGGTTATCTTCAGTCGGAGCTGTTCCGCGCCGCGCGCATCGTCGTCGATACCGGCATCCACCATCTGCGCTGGACGCGCGAGCAGGGGGTGCAGTGGATGGTCGAGCATGGCGGCGAACTGCCGGGGCCGACCGACCGAGAAGTGGTGCGCTACTGCGTCTATCCGGGGCAGGCGTGCAGCTTCAAGGTCGGCGCCAACGCGATCGTCGCGGCGCGCGAAGCGGCGCGCAAGCGACTGGGCAGCCGCTTCGACGTGCGCGCCTATCACGATCTGGTGCTGCGGTCGGGGCCGATGCCGATGTCGGTGCTGGAGGCCGCGGCGGCGCGGATGTAGCCCGCTTCCGTCACCCCAGCGGACGCCGGGGTATCCCGAGGGGTGTGGTGGCTTGCCTCACGAGATCCCAGCCTGTGCTGGGATGACGGGTAGGGGGCAGCTTCGTGCTTGCGCGGCGCGACAGACCCGCCATGCTGCGGCGCGACAAATCGACTGGGGCATTTACGGCATGACGATGGGACGATGGATTGCGGGCGTGTGCGGCGCGGCGCTGGCGGCGGCGATGCCGGTGCGGGCCGCGACCCCAACGGCGACGCTGCTGCCCGTGAAGGCCGATGCGGCGGCGGGACACGTTCTCGTGACCTTGCCCGCGCCCGATGCCGACGGCGTCTCCGGCCGCTTCCTCTATGCGACCGCGCTCAAGACCGGGCTCGGCTCGGCGCGGATCACGCTGGATCACGGCCAGCTGGGCGAGACGCGTGTCCTCGCCTTTCGCCGTATCGGCCGCAAGGTCGCCGTGACGTTCGAGAATCCGCGCTACACCGCCAGCGGTGCGGCCGAGATTCGCAAAGGTGCACGCGAGAGCTTTCCCTACAGCGTCGTCGCTATGCTCGACATCGCCTCGACCGATCCCACGGGCGCGGTCACGGTCGATCTCTCGCCCTTCCTCGTGCGCGACACGATGAACATCGCGGCGCAGCTCAACGGCGGCGGCATGAGCCTGCCGGGCGCGCTCGACGGCGGCGGCAAGGGCTTCCACCTGTCGGAGGCGCTGTCCGCCGCCGATCCGGCGTCGGTGAAGGCCTTCCCCGACAATATCGAGCTGGAGGCGGTGCAGACCTTCGTCTCCGACACGCCCGGCCGCGAGGTCAACACGATCGCGCCCGACGGAAGGCAGGTGAGCTTCACCGTCCACCATTCGCTGATCCGCCTGCCGGGGCCGGGCTTCGTGCCGCGCAAGTTCGACATACGCTCGGGCACCTTCTCGCAGGCGGTCTATGATTTCGGGACGCCGCTCGGCGACGACGTGCTGCTGCAATATGCCAGCCATTTCCGGCTGGAGAAGGTCGACCCCGCCGCCGCACGCTCGCCGGTCAAGAAGCCGATCATCTTCTACATCGACAATGCCGCGCCCGAGCCGATCCGCACCGCATTGGCCGAGGGCGTGGCGTGGTGGAACCAGGCGTTCGACGCCGCCGGCTTCGTGGATGCCTTCCAGGTCAGGATCCTGACGCCGGACATGGATCCGCAGGACGTGCGCTACAACATCGTCAACTGGGACGAGCGGCAGACGCGCAGCTGGTCCTATGGCGGCGGCATCGTCGATCCGCGCACCGGCGAGATCATCAAGGGCAATGTCGTGCTCGAAGGGCTGCGGCTGCGGCAGGACATCATCATCTTCGAAAGCCTCGTCGGCACCGCGGGCGAGGGGCAGGGCGGCGCCAACGATCCGGTGCGGGTCGCGCTCGCGCGCATCCGCCAGCTCGGTGCGCACGAGGTCGGCCATGCGCTCGGCTTCGCGCACAATTTCGCGGCCAGCACCTATGGCCGCGCGTCGGTGCTCGACTATCCGTTCGCCAAGATCGCGATCAAGGACGACAAGCTCGATCTGTCCGACGCGTATGCGACCGGCATCGGTCGCTGGGACAAGTTCATCGTCGACTGGCTCTACGGCCAGCCCAAGCCGGGGATCGATCCCGATGCCGCCGCCGCGCAGAAGGCGACCGCGGCCGAGGCGGCGGGCCTGCGCTATCTGACCGATATCGACGGGCGTAATCCCGATCTCGGCGTGCCGGGCGACAATATGTGGGTGGAAGGCGACGACAAGCCGGCCGACCTCGCGCACATCATGGCGGTGCGCCGCATCGCGCTCGCCGATTTCGGGCCCGGCGTGCTGCATGCGGGCGAGCCGCTGGCCGACCTGCGCCGCAAGTTCGCACCGCTGTGGCTGCTGCATCGCTACGAGGTTGCGGCGATCGGCAAATATATCGGCGGGGTGAATTACCGCTATTCGGTCGCGGGCGGCGGCAGCCCGGCGCCGACCTCGGCTACGGCCGCCGAGCAGGAGGCGGCGCTCGATGCGCTGCTGGAGACGCTCTCGGCGAAGGAGCTGACCGTGCCGGGCCCGCTCACCCTGATGCTCTCGTCGGGCGTGAACGGCGAATCCGATCCGCAATTCGATACCGAGGTGTTCGACACGGCCGGCGCGGCGGTGTTCGATCCGCTGGTCGCGGCGGACGTGGCGGCGCAGGTGACGCTGGACACGTTGCTGGCCCCCTCGCGGCTGACGCGCCTCGCCATCCAGCATGCGCGCGATCCGTCGCTGCCGGGGCTCGACCGCCTGCTCGACAAGTTGACGGCGGGGGTGGTCGACGTGCGTCGCGCCGCCGTCGAACGGCGCGTCGCGACCCGGACGGTGCTGGCGATGGCCGGCGCGCAGCGCGATCCGCGTACCCCGCCCGATGTTGCGGCGATCCTCGCCGGGCGGCTGCAGCTGCTCGCCGATCGCCTCGCGACGGCGAAGGGCGCGGACGAAGATGCGCTGTGGAGCCGCAGCATGGCAGCGATGCTCCGCGACGATACGGCGCTGACCCGCGAGCTCGGGCGCGGCCGTCATGCGCCGGAAATTCCGCCGGGCATGCCGATCGGATAGGCTTCTGCTCGGTTCACCGCTTGCACAGCTTTCGTTCAGGCGATCTCCGCGCTAGGAGGCACCGTAAACCCATCCAATCGGGAGAGCCTGTTTGGCGCTGACGCCTGCCAATGACGAAGCCTTCTTTCGCGAGGTCGACGACAATCTCCGCCAGGATCGCATGGTCCGTTTCGCCCGCCGCTGGGGGAAATGGATCGGCTTCGGGGTGGGATTGGCGCTGGCTTTGCTCGCCGGCTTCCTGCTGTGGCAGAACCATCGCAAGGCCGAAGCCGGGGCCGATGCCGAGACGATGGTCGCGCTGATGGCCGATGTCGGCAGCGGCAAGGCCAATGCCAAGGATCCGCGCCTGGCGTCGCTCGCGGCCAGCCCTCGCGACGGCTATCGCGCGCTCGCCCGGTTGACGCAGGCCGAACTGGTCGAGCGCACCGACGTGACCGCGGCCGGCGTCGATTATGACGCGATCGCGGCCGATACCAAGCTGCCGCAGGCGATGCGCGACCTCGCCACGATCCGCGGCGTCACGATTCGCTTCGACAGGCTGCTGCCGCAGACGGTGGTCGACCGGCTAAAGCCGCTGGCGGTGCCGGGTGGTCCATGGTTCGGCAGCGCCGCCGAGCTGACCGCGATCGCCGATCTGAAGATGAACAAGGCAAATCTGGCCGGCCCGCTGTTCGCCGCGATCGCACGCGATACGACCGTGCCGACCTCGCTGCGTGGACGCGCCGCCGGCATGGCCAGCGCGCTTGGCCAGACGGTGGTCACCGCCGCGTCGCCCGCCGCCCTGAAGGAATGAAAATGACCAAGCGTGTGGTGGTGGCGCTGGCGATGGTCGCCGCGCTGAGTGGCTGTGGCATCTTTCGCAGCAAGGGCGAGCATCGCCCCAAGACCGCCGTGGTGGGCGAGCGCATCCCCGTTCTGACGTCCGAAGGCGATGCCGCGGTCGAGCCGAGCCTGGCCGACGTGGCGGTGACGGTGCCGGATGCCGCACCGAACGACACTTGGTCGCAGACCGGCGGAAATTCGACCAAGGTGATGGGCAATCCCGCGCTGGGCGCCACGATCAAGCCCGCTTGGGACGTGAAGATTCCAGCCGGCGGCCCGCGCGAGCGCCTCGCGGCCGGCCCGGTGGTCGCGGACGGCAAATTGTATGTGGTCGATGCCGAGGCCGTCGTGCGCGCGTTCGACGCGGCGACCGGACGCAAGCTGTGGGAGGTCGCGCCCGACGCGACCAAGCGCGAGAAGCCGGTGCTGTTCGGCGGCGGCGTCAGCGTCGACAATGGCCGCGTCTTCGCCACCAACGGGCGCGGCGACGTGATCGCGCTGGATGCCGCGACCGGCAAGCAGATCTGGAAGGCGCGTCCTTCGGGCCCGCTGCGCGGCGCGCCGGGCTTCGGCAACGGCAACATCTTCGTCTTGACGCAAGACAACCAGATCATCGCGCTGAGCGAGGAAAAGGGCGAGGTCGTGTGGACCGTGTCCGCCACGCTGCAGACGGCGGGCGTGTTCGGCGTGGCGGCGCCGTCCTATGCCCAGGGCACGGTCGTCGCCGGCTTCTCGTCGGGCGAGCTTTCCGCGCTCCGCTACGAAAATGGCCGCATCGTCTGGCAGGACCAGCTTTCGCGGACCTCGATCTCGACCTCGGTCTCGACCATCTCCGACGTCGATGCGGCGCCGGTGCTGGATCAGGGCAAGGTCTATGCGATCGGGCAGGGCGGCCGCATGGTCGCGATGGATCTCGTCAGCGGCCAGCGCCTGTGGGAGATCACGATCGGCGGCATCGACACGCCGTGGCTGGCGGGCGAGTGGCTGTTCGTCGTCACCGACGATGCGCGCCTGCTCTGCATCGCGCGCACCACCGGCAAGATCCGCTGGATCACGCAGCTCACCCACTTCCGCGATCCCAAGACGAAGAACAAGGCGGTCGGCTGGTCGGGACCGATCCTGGCGGGCGGCCGGCTGGTGCTGGTCAACACGTTGGGCGAGATGGTGCAGGTGAAGGTCGCCGACGGCAAGGTCATGAGCACCCAGCGCAAGGCCGGCAAGGGCTTCTACCTGTCGCCGATCGTCGCGAACAACACGCTCTACACGCTCGACCAGAAGGGCAAGCTCACCGCCTGGCGGTGAGCTAAGACCGGCTTTCAACCGTCATTCCCGCGTAGGCGGGAATCCATTCACGCAGCCGGAGCGGCGCTCAAGCGACGGTTAGGCAAATGGATCCCCGCCTGCGCGGGGATGACGGCAGGTCGCGTATCTTCTCCAGCCGCCCATCCACCGCAACGGGTGGACGGCGTCGCGGCCATCGGCTAAGCGCACGCCATGTTCGGCGGCTCGGCCCTCCTTATTCTGCGACTTACGCGCCCTTAGGCGCGCCGATCGAGCGCGGCCGGGTTCGGCCGCGGCATCACCGCCTAAGGGACATTGCCGACCGCGCCGACCGAGGCGCGCCCGAGGACACCGCCCCCGAAAGCCGATCTCATGACCATGCTCGCCGATCCCTCCGTCAAGTACCGCCCGTTTCCGCAGGTCGATCTGCCCGACCGCCAATGGCCCGGCCGCACGATCACCAAGGCGCCGCGCTGGCTGTCGACCGACATGCGCGACGGCAACCAGGCTTTGATCGATCCGATGGACGAGGAGAAGAAGACCCGCTTCTTCGAATTGCTCTGCAAGGTCGGTCTCAAGGAGATCGAGGTCGGCTTCCCCGCCGCCGGCGCGACCGAGTTCGACTTCATCTCCGGCCTCGTCCGCAACGGCCGCGTGCCCGACGACGTGATGATCCAGGTGCTGACCCAGTCGCGCCGCGACCTGATCGAGAAGAGCTTCGAGAGCCTGCGCGGCGCGAAGCAGGCGGTCGTCCACCTCTACAATGCGGTGTCGCCGGCATGGCGGCGGATCGTGTTCGGCATGACCCGCGACGAGGTGCGCGAGATCGCCGTCACCGGCGCGAAGATCCTGCGCGACGAGGCGGCCAAGCAGCCCGACACCGACTGGCATTTCGAATATAGCCCCGAGACCTTCTCCACCGCCGAGCTCGATTTCAGCGTCGAGGTCTGCGAGGCGGTGATGGAGGTGCTGCGGCCGACGCCCGCGCATCCGCTGATCCTCAACCTGCCGGCGACGGTCGAGGCGGCGACCCCCAACATCTATGCCGACCAGATCGAATGGTTCGGCAAGCATATCCGCAACCGCGACTGCGTCGTGATCTCGCTCCATCCGCATAACGATCGCGGCACCGGCGTCGCCGCGGCCGAGCTCGGGCTGATGGCGGGTGCCGATCGCGTCGAGGGCTGCCTGTTCGGCAATGGCGAGCGAACCGGCAACGTCGATCTGGTGACTTTGGGGCTCAACCTCTACACGCAGGGCGTCAATCCGCAGCTCGATTTCTCCGACATCGACGCGGTCATCAACACCGTCACCTATTGCAACAATCTGCCGGTCCACCCGCGCCATCCGTATGCGGGCGACCTCGTCTTCACGGCGTTCTCGGGGTCGCATCAGGATGCGATCAAGAAGGGCTTCGCCGCGCAGGAGCAGCGCAACGACCTGATCTGGGACGTGCCCTATCTGCCGATCGATCCCAAGGATCTCGGCCGCGATTACGAGGCGGTGATCCGCGTCAATTCGCAGTCGGGCAAGGGCGGCGTCGCGTGGGTGCTGGAGCAGGACAAGGGCCTCAAGCTGCCCAAGCGGATGCAGGCCGATCTCAGCCGCTCGGTGCAGGCGCTGGCCGACGAGACCAGCCGCGAGCTCAATGCCGGAGACATTTGGGCGCGGTTCCAGGAGCATTACCGGCTGGTCGGCGCGCAGCCGTTCGAACTGGTCGACTATAGCGAGGCGCATGCCGGCGCAGACCGCATTTTCACCGGGCGCGTGCGCCATGCCGGGGTCGACAAGACGGTGAGCGGGCGCGGCAACGGCCTGCTCTCGGGCGTGCTGGCGGCGCTCAACGACGGCTTCGGGCTCGATCTCGATATCGTCGATTATAGCGAACATGCCATCGGCACCGGCGGCAGCGTGCAGGCGGCGGCCTATGTCGAGGCGCGCACCGGCGACGGGCGGACGGTGTTCGGCGTCGGCATGGATACCGACGTGGCGACCGCCTCGGTCCGCGCATTGCTCGGCGCGGCCAACGCGATCGCCTGATCGCCGGGCAGATATGCCCCGCCCGTTCGTACTGAGGAGAGGCTGAGCCTGTCGAAGCCTCGTCTCGAAGCACATGCCCTTCGAGACGCCACTTCGCCAAGCTCAGTGGCTCCTCAGGGCGAACGGAGCGCTAGAGCGTGACCGCCGCCTTCAGGCCGAGGATGCAGGCGTCCGATACCGTGTCGAGCCCGCCGGGATGGTGGATGTACTGGACGTTCGGCCGCAGCTCGAGCCCCTCGAGCGGCTGGATCGAATAGAAGATCTCGCTCGCATATTCGGCGCCGTGCTGCACCGGCGGATGGGTCGGGTCCAGTTCCTGTGCGCGGGTCGCGCGGCCGTTGACGTTGGTGCGCGCGAACGCCACGCCCAGCACCTCGCCGCGCAGCCACGGCAACAGCCCGCGATAGAACAGGCCTGCCGCCACCTGATTGTCGGTCAGCGTGGTCTGGCGATCGGTCTGCGTGACGTTGGCGAACACGCTGAGGCCCGACGCCGCCTTGCCGTCGCGCGCGCGGCCGGTGAACTGGCGCTCGACGTTGATGTAGATGCCGTAGCGCGACGAATGCTGGAGCGCGGTGGCGTCGGTCAGCACGCGCGGGCGGTGGTTGACGTCGAGCAGCAGATCGTCGGCGGGCGCAGTCGAGACCCAGCCGCCGATCTTGTAGCTGGCGACGCGGCCGTGGGCGAGCGTCGGCGTCCAGCCTGCCTCGACCGGCACCAGCACGCCGGTGCCCCCGTTGGTGTGCACGAAATAGAAGCCGGTGGCGTCGAGGTTGCGCGGATTGACCTGATAGACTGCCGCCTGGACGTAATGCGTCTTGTCGGGCGAGTAGCGCACGCGCGCGCCCAGCTGGCTGACCGGCCAGTTCGCCCAATAGTCGCCGGAAAGGTTGCCCGGTTGCGCGCCGCAGAAGCTGAGGTTCATGAACTGGCACGAAAAGGCCGCGAAATCCTCGCCAGGGTTGGTGAGGCCCAGCTTCAGCTCCAGTTTGTCGCCGACCACCTGCTCGTACCAGAATTGGGTCAGGCGCAATGTCTGGCCGCGGCCATAGACCTCCTGCACCTGCTGCAGCGTGCCGAGATGCGCGTCGTCGGACAGATTGTGGCCGCGGCGGAAGGTGAGCGTCGCCTGGAACGCGCCGCCCTTCAGCCCGACCAATTTGTCGAGATCGAGCAATGCGCCCGCGTCGAACTGGCCGGTCTCGCGGAAGACGTTGCGTGTGCCGCCGGCCGCGTTGAATGCGCTTTCGGAGGCGTAGCGAGCCGTCAATCCGATGCCGCGCAGCGCGAGGCGCGTGCGGATCTTGCGCCAGTCGCCGATCAGGCCCGGCGGTGGCGGCCGACGCGTATCGACGGTGAGCGCCGAGGGCAGCGGCTCCTCCTCGGGCGCGGCCGTGGTGGCGGGCGCCGACTTGTCGGGCTGCGTCTGCGTGTCGAGCTGCGAGCCGGCGGGCGCCTGCCGGCCGGCGGCACCGGGCGCCGCATCCTGTGCGAGCGCACGCCCCTGCGCGGTCAGGGCGAGCAGCGCCCCGGCCACGACCATCCGTTTCATCACTTTGGACAGACTCCCTGACCTTTGAAGAGGCAACGTCGCCCCGGCGAAAACGATCCGGGGCTGCAACGACTTTCGCGATTTAAGGTGTCGCGTCCTTCTCGAATTCGGGCAGCGCGGGGTTCCAGCCGGGCGGGTTGACGCCGCCGTCTGCGATGAACTGGTCGAGCCGCGCCCCCAGCACCGTCAGCGGCACCGAGCCGAGCGACAGGATCGCATCGTGGAAATTGCGCTGGTCGAACTTCGGCCCGAGCTTCGTCTCCGCCTCGGTGCGCTTCTGGCGGATCAGCATCTCGCCGAGCTTGTAGGCGAGCGCCTGCCCCGGCCACGCAATGTAGCGGTCGACCTCCGTCTCGATCTCATGCTCGCTGAGCGCGGTATGGTCGCGCAGATATTGCTGCGCCTGTTCGCGCGTCCAGCCATAATGGTGGATGCCGGTGTCGATCACGAGCCGCGACGCGCGCCAGATCTCGTAGGAGAGGCGGCCGAAATTCTCGTAGGGCGTGTCGTACATGCCCATCTTGGTGCCGAGCCACTCCATGTAGAGCGCCCAGCCCTCGCCGTAGCCGGAGAAACCGGCGGCGCGGCGGAAGGCCGGGCGGCGCTGCGCCTCCTGCGCGACCGCCGCCTGGAAGGCATGGCCCGGATTGCATTCGTGAAGCGTCAGCGCGGTCAATGTGTAGAGCGGCCGCGACGGCAGGTCGTAGGTGTTCATCATGCACGATTCGAGCCCGCCGCGCCCGCCGGTGTAGATCGGCGCGAGGCTCGGCGGCACCGGGATGATCGAGAAGCGGCGACGCGGCAGGAAGCCGATCGTGTCGGCCAGCTTCCCGTCGACGCGCTTGGCGACATAGGAGGAGAAGCCGAGCAGCTCGCGCGGCGTCTTCGGATAGAATTGCGGATCGGTGCGCAGGAACGTCAGGAAAGCGGGCATGTCGCCCTTGAAGCCGGTCTGCGCCTTGGTCGCCTCCATCTCGGCCGAGATGCGCGCGACCTCCTTCAGGCCGATCGCGTGGATCTGCTCGGCGGTCAGCTTCAGCGTGGTGAAGCCCTCGATCTCGGCCTGGTAATAAGCCTTGCCGTCGGGCTCGGCCTCGGCGGCGAGCGTGGTGCGCGCCTGCTTCATGTAGACGTCGCGGATGAAGCTCAGCAGCTTGGCGTAGGCGGGGATCACCGCCTCGCGGATCGCGGCGTCGCCCTGTGCCTTCAGCGCGGCCTGCTGATCGGCGGGGATGCCCGCCGGCATCGCGTCGAACGGCACGTAGAAGGGGTTCGAGCGATCGGTGGCGACATAGGGCTCGATCGTCTTGTCGCGCCCGGTGACGACGACGCGCGGCACGCTGTAGCCGCGCTTCAGCCCGGCGCGCATGTTGGCGATCTGCTCGTCGAAGTAACGCGGCACGTCGCGCAGGCGCGCGATGTAATTCTGGTAGGCCTTCACGCTGTGGAAGCCGCCCGAGCGCGGCGCGAGATTGGCCCAGAAGAAGGTGTCGGCGTTGAACGGCGCCTCGTAGGTCTTGAAGCGGGTATCGTCGGCGAAGGTCTGCACCGTGCGGCGGAACACCGCGGCGTTGATCTTTTCTTCGGCCGAAAGCTGCGCCTCGGGGATCGCGTCGAGCTCGGCCAGCGCCTGCCGCCAGTAAGCGAGATGCGCCGCCTGCGTGGCGGCGTCGACGTGCGGCAGATGATCCGCCCCGGCATCGTCGGCGCCGCGCCCGCCGCGCAGCCCCTCCGCCTGACGCCACGCCCATTCGCGCTCGTACAAAGCGCGCAGCCGCGCGTCGGCGCTGCCGGGGGCGTCGGCAGCGGGGGCCGCGGCGACGGCGGTGGCGGCGAGCAGGCAGGTGGTGACGAGCAGCGCGCGCGCGGCCGAGAACATCGTCATGCGATCGGTCTTCCCTGAAGGTGATGGGGGATGCCGTCTCTCGCGTGGGTCTGGGCGGCTACGCAGGACGATGCGATCACGCGCCGTCAAAGCCAAGCGATTTTCGTATACGATGATGCTCGCGCGGGGCGGATGCGGACCGAAAGGTGACGAAGGTGACGCTACGTCAGGGGTCGGTGCGCTTCCCGCGCGGAGTCAGTGCGGCGCGTTGCACAGGTCTGAATTGTCATCGCACCGCGGGCGACGGACAGGCAGATCGGCTGGGCCATGGCGCGACTCCTCATGACGGAACGGAGTCGAACCATCTGACACGCGAAATCCTACTTTGCAAGCAAATGTTCGATATATGTTCCGTCGTGACGAAGCGCGCTTCGGTCAGGGCAAGGCCCGGGCAACCCGGAAGCCAAATCCCGCGCTACGATATGTTTCTATCGACTGCTTGCTGTCGGGCGGTGCGTAATTCCGGGCAGCGGAGCGCATGACCTTCCATGTGTCGGCATAGACCCCGCCGCGTGCCACGCGCGACGTGCACCCCTTCTGCTCGAAGGCCGAGCCATCGGTCGGCGCGCTCGCATAGGAATCCGCGTGGCAATCCTCCACCCACTCGAAAACATCGCCGTGCATGTCGTAGAGACCGAATGCGTTGGGCGGAAACGCGCCGACGGGAGATGTATTCTCCCAGCGATCACGGCCGAGCGTCCGGGGGCCGCAGCATTCGTCGAGCCCGTAATTTGCGTGATTGTGGTCGGCGACCGCTCCCCATGGAAATGCGGTGGTCGAGCCTGCTCGCGCGGCATATTCCCACTCGGCTTCGGACAGCAGCCGATAAGGATGCCCGGTGCGGCTGCTCAGCCAGCGCGCATAGGCCCGCGCCTCGCCCCACGTGATGCAGACGACCGGATCATTGTCCGTCTGCGCATAACCGACGTCTTTCCACGACGGATTTGGGCTCGGTGCATAATCGCAAGCCCCCTTGGGAACGGCGAGCTTGGTGGCCGTCGCGTAAGCGGCCCATTGTCGCTTCGTGATCGGGAACTCACCGACCGCGAAACGCGCGACTGACACATGCCGGCGGGGGCCTTCGTCCTCGAACCTCCCCGGTTCGACCGTGGTGGATCCCATCATGAACGTGCCGGCCGGGATCGGGACCATCTTCGGGCACCAATCGGCGGCGGAACAGTCGTCGAAAACAGGTCGCGCTGCGGCATTTGCGGCAAGGCGAGGACGGGGAGGCTGTCCCACGACAATTGTCGGCAGCAATCCACCTGATATCAAGAGGATGCGTAGTGCACGAATGACGTTACTGCGCGCCTGTCCCATCATTTCGCTCTCCAGCACACGCAGATCATCAAGACGACAAGCGAAGCCTGTTCATTGGCGGATCTGAATGTCCGCTATTAATGTTTCCGATGCAAGCTCTGGAACGCGTCCGCACGAGGGCGATCATTTACGGACTTGTCGGCTGTCGGACGTGAAGTCTTTCGTCGTCCGAGACTGGGGCGGCGCCGGCAGGCCGCTTCACTCAGACGGCGGGGCTGGCCGTTGCGGCCAGCCCCGGGATCGCCCAAATCAGGCGTGGCCGGCTGCGGCTTGGCGCGATCGCCGCGCGGCCAAACCGATGATGCCGAAGCCTGCCATCAACATGGCCCAGCTCGATGGCTCGGGCACTGAAGTGGCGGGCGGCGGTGGCGGCGAGACTTCAGCCCAGATCCCCGGGCCGTTGCCGAAGGAGCCATCCGGATTTTTGGAAAAGTAATCGTTGACGTTGCCATCCTCGAGCGCGTTTCCACCGTTGTTCGTGCCGGCAGTGTCGAAGAAAAAGGCAATAGCCCCAAGCGGGTCGCCAAGGGTCGTCAAGACATAGGACGGATCATATGCAGTGAGATCCCAAAAGGTGATCGCGCCGTTACTGAGCTTGAAGGTCGCATCGAGGCCATTGCCCTGCGTGGCAAGTTCCGAAATCACACCCGACTTGAAATACCAGCCGGTCACATGGCTTTGATCGACGGTGCCGGAGAAATCGGCGGTGACCGTATCGTCGAATGTGACCGATCCGGTCAGGTTGTATCCGTAGAACGAGGGATCCTCCAGGCCCGGGTGGCCCGTCCCATCGGTGACCCCATTCGTATAGGCCTTGCCGGTGTACGTGTATGTCACGCTGGCAAAAGCATGGGCCGCCGGCAGCATCGCGCAAACGGCGATCGCCGCCGCTTTGAACCCCACGAGAAATCTCGATCGCATGTCATCCCCCCAACGTCATGAAAAAACGCAACAAGAAGCAGATTCGGGGGAATTAACACTGGATTAACTGATTGTCACACGCCTGTTGGCTCGGGCGCGGTCTTGTTTGCTCGAGGCGGGCGGGGCTTCGGACAAGGTCGGAGGTGAGGGGGCACGCTGGATGTCCGCTCATGGTGGATAAGAGACAGGCAGCTTTCGGGCGGCCGACCCACAACAGCCGCCACTAGAGTTCCGTTCGCCAATAGCTTCGAAAGAGAAAAGCCGTTTGAAGCGCGGCGACCGCCATGAAAATTGCGAACGCGTCATGCTGCAAGGGTGTGTCCCATCGGCCGGTCACGACGCCAGTTGCTAAGACGATCCACGCGGGTAAGCCTATGCCAAGGCTGGCGGCTTTCACCCAGCGCGGCAATACGCGCCAGTGGGACTTCTGCAGGGGCACGTCCTCATCGTATTCCGTGTCTCGATCTGCGGTGTGGATGGAGCACACATAGTATCCAACGATAATGGCTCCCATCGCGATCAATGCGCCTGCCGCAGATAGCACGGGGTGGCGATCTTGGTTCGCCAGCGAAAAAAAGCGCTGCGGGCAAGGTAAGTAGTGCCAGCCCAAAGATGAACGCCGGGCCCTTCCAATGAACGACCCCGAAGCCCCGTATGGGAGACGGAGCGAACCAAACCTCTGTCGAATGCCTCACGGCCCTATCGTAAGGCATCTTCGCTACGTCGGCTATCGGACAGCGCTCGCAAGAACTGGAATGTCCGAACGTGGGGCGAAAGCAGTCGCCTTCCGCGTCTTCCCCGGCTCGACCCGGGATCCCGCTTCTTCTTCTTCCGCTATCGGCAAAAGGAAGCGGGACCCCGGATCGAGTCCGGGGTGACGTGGTAGGGAAGCCGTGCGCCTACTCCGCCGCGACGCCCGAATGGCCGAACAGGCCGGCGCTTTCGCCCGCATCCTCGTTCGCGATCAGCGCGGCCTTCGCCGTCTTGCGGCGGTCGAAGCTGCTCCACACGTCGGACCAGTCGCCGCGCGTCGCCGCCTTCGAATATTCGGTCGCGCGCGTCTCGAAGAAGTTCGCATGCTCGACGCCATTGAGCATCGGCGCCAGCCACGGCAGCGGATGCTCCTCGATCATGTAGATCGGCTTGAGGCCGAGCTGGCCCAGCCGCCAGTCGGCGATGAAGCGGATATATTTCTTGATGTCCTTGGGCTTCATGCCCTCGACCGGGCCCATCTCGAAGACGAGGTCGATGAACGCATCCTCGATCCGCACCGTCTTCTGGCACATGTCCATGATGTCGTCGCGCACCGCCGGCGTCATGCACTGGCGCTCCTCGCAGAAAGCGTGGAACAGCTTGATGATGCCCTCGCAATGCAGCGTCTCGTCGCGGATCGACCAGGTGACGATCTGGCCCATGCCCTTCATCTTGTTGAAGCGCGGGAAGTTCATCAGCATCGCGAAGCTGGCGAACAATTGCAGCCCCTCGGTGAAGCCGCCGAACATCGCCAGCGTGCGCGCGATATCCTGATCGCTGTCGACACCGAACGTGCTCAGATAGTCGTGCTTGTCCTTCATCTCCTTATATTGGAGAAAGGCGGAATATTCGCTCTCGGGCATGCCGATCGTGTCGAGCAGGTGGCTGTAGGCGGCGATGTGGACCGTCTCCATGTTGCTGAACGCGGTCAGCATCATCTTGATTTCGGTCGGCTTGAACACGCGGCCATATTTTTCGTGGTAGCAATCCTGCACCTCGACGTCGGCCTGGGTGAAGAAGCGGAAGATCTGCGTCAGCAGGTTGCGCTCGTGATCGCTGAGCTTCTGCGCCCAGTCGCGGCAATCCTCGCCCAGCGGCACCTCCTCGGGCAGCCAGTGGAGCTGCTGCTGGCGCTTCCAATAGTCGAACGCCCACGGATATTCGAACGGCTTGTAGGTGCGGCTGGCCTGGAGGAGGGGCATCGGACGGTCCTTCGTTAAACGGTGGCGCGCGCGCGCGCGGCGCGGAAAATCGGGGCGCGACGCGATGCGCGGCGGCGGGATGCCTGCATTCCGCGGCGCGTCACATATCGTGCGTCTTTCGGGGCTATCGTGCGTTCCGGCGCCGTACCATTCACCAAAGGAGAAGCAGCATGGCCGATCTGTCGCAGATTCAGGAACATATGGAAGTCATCGGCGCCGACGGCGTGCATGTCGGCACGGTCGACAAGGTCGAGGGCGATCGCATCAAGCTGACCAAGAAGGATTCGGGCGCCGACGTCGAGGGTGCCGAGGGTGACCATGCCGGCCACCATCATTACATCTCGGGCGGCCTCGTCGCCGAGGTCGAGGACGAAACGGTTCGCCTCAGCGCCAATGCCGACGTCGCGGTGACGTTCGAGGAAGAGGCCTGACCTCACTTTCCCTCTCCCGTTCGGGAGAGGGAAGGAGCCGCCCGTAGGGCGGCGGGAGGGTGAGGGGCTGCGCGCCTCGAAAGCGCGTCCCCCCTCACCCAACCCTCTCCCCCGAGGGGAGAGGGCTTTGGCGGTTACTGGCAGGCCAGGCACTCGTCATAATCCTTGGCTTCGAGCTCGATCTGCTTGAGGTCGGGCGTGTTGTCCGCCTCGACGCCGCCGGCGAAGCCCGCGCGCTGGATCGACTTCGACCGCAGATAGTAAAGCGACTTGATCCCCAATTCCCACGCGCGGAAGTGGAGCATCAGCAGATCCCACTTCTCGACGTCGGCCGGGATGAACAGGTTCAGGCTCGCCGACTGATCGATATAGGGCGTGCGATCGGCCGCCAGTTCGATCAGCCAGCGCTGGTCGATCTCGAAGCTGGTCTTGTAGACGTCCTTTTCCTGTTCGCTCAGGAAATCGAGATGCTGGACCGAGCCGCCCTTCTCGAGGATCGTGTTCCACACCGCGTCGCTGTTCTTCGACTTGGTCGAGAGCAGTTTCTCCAGATACGGATTCTTGATCGAGAAGCTGCCCGACAGCGTCTTGTGGGTATAGATGTTGGCCGGGATCGGCTCGATGCACGCGCTGGTGCCGCCGCAGATGATGCTGATCGACGCGGTCGGCGCGATCGCGGTCTTGCAGCTGAAGCGCTCCATCACGCCCATGTCGGCGGCGTCGGGGCACGGCCCGCGCTCGATCGCCAGCGCCATCGAGGCTTCGTTGGCCTGCGCCTGGATGTGCTTGAAGATGCGGAGGTTCCAGCTCTTCGCCATCGCGCCCTCGAACGGCAGGTTGCGCGCCTGGAGGAAGGAGTGGAAGCCCATCACGCCGAGGCCGACCGAGCGCTCGCGCGCCGCCGAATAGGCCGCCCGTTCCATGCCGGGTTCGGCGCGCGCGATGAAATCGTCGAGCACGTTGTCGAGGAAGCGCATCACGTCCTCGATGAACATCCTGTCGCCGTTCCACTGATCCCACGTCTCGAGATTGAGCGACGAGAGGCAGCAGACCGCGGTACGATCCTTGCCGTGCTGATCGCGGCCGGTGGGCAACGTGATCTCGCAGCACAGGTTCGAGGTCGAGACCTTGAGGCCGACGTCGCGCTGGAAGGCGGGCATGGTGCGGTTCACCGTGTCCTGGAACACGATATAGGGCTCGCCCGTGGCGAGACGCGTCTCGACCAGTTTCTGGAAGAGCGATCGCGCGTCGACCTCGCCGCGCTTCGATCCGTCCTTGGGGCTCTTGAGATCGAAGCTGCGGCCGTTGCGGACGGCCTCCATGAACTCGTCGGTCAGCAGCACGCCGTGGTGGAGGTTGAGCGCCTTGCGGTTGAAGTCGCCCGACGGCTTCCGGATCTCGAGGAACTCCTCGATTTCGGGGTGGCTGACGTCGAGATAGACCGCGGCCGAGCCGCGCCGCAGCGAGCCCTGGCTGATCGCGAGCGTCAGGCTGTCCATCACGCGCACGAACGGGATGATGCCGCTGGTCTTGCCGTTCAGGCCGACCGGCTCGCCGATACCGCGCACCTGGCCCCAATAGGTGCCGATGCCGCCGCCGCGCGAGGCGAGCCAGACATTCTCGTTCCACGTGTCGACGATGCCGTTGAGGCTGTCATCGACCGAGTTGAGGAAACAGGAGATGGGCAGGCCGCGCCCGGTGCCGCCGTTCGACAGCACCGGCGTCGCCGGCATGAACCACAACCTGGAGATGTAATCGTAGATGCGCTGCGCATGCGCGGCATCGTCGGCATAGGCCGAGGCCACGCGCACGAACAGATCCTGGAAGCCTTCGCCGGGCAGCAGATAGCGGTCCTTCAGCGTCTCCTTCCCGAAATCGGTAAGGAGCGCGTCGCGGCTATGGTCGACGTCGAGCGGATAGGGACGCTTCGGCCCCGCCGGCGTCGCATCGGTGACCGCGGCGGTTGCGCCGTCGGTGTCGAGAAGGGTTGCCATGTCGTTCAAATCCCGATCGCTGCTGCCCGAGAGATCCATCACTGATCCTTCTTGCGTTCTCGTTCCGTTCGCGTCCGGGAGTCAATCCCGAATGCGCTCAATCCACGCCGCTTTGCGGCGAGGGGCACAGACGCGCCGGTCCCATCCGTCCCCACAGGCAGTGGGAAAGGGGATACCGGAGACGATATGGTGATCGCCCGGCCGCATCTCAAACTGGTGCCGCGCCAACAGGGCGCCGACACAACAGATAGTGTCACCGCCGAGTCAGCGGCACAAGATCATTAATTTGCGGTGGGCCGAAAAGTTCGATTGACGGGTGCGGATGCGGCGGTTTTGCGCGCGTCGTTCCATCGTTGCTTTTCAGACCGGACCTAATCCCGTTCGCGTGTCCGCCGGCGCCATCCCGCCCGCACGCTTGACGCGGGGTGGACCCCGGAACAAGTCGGGGGTGACGGTGGATGCAAGGGGATCGGGATGATCGCGGGATTGATGGCTTTGGCGCTCGGCGCGGCGGGGCCGGCGGACGCCGACACCAAGGCGTGGTGGCAGACCACCGCCACGCTGTCGAACGACGCGATGAACGGCCGCGACACCGGCTCGGCCGATTATGAGCGCGCGGCGCGGATCGTGGCGGATCGCTTCGCCGCCGCCGGGCTGGAGCCCGCAGGCGAGGATGGCAGCTGGTTCCAGCGCGTGCCGATGGAGCAGCTGGCGGTGACCGGCGCGACGATCCTCGCCGGCACGACCCCGCTTGCCTTCCTGTACGACATCATGCTCGCACCCGCGCCGGGCATGGCCGAGCGGCTGGTCGCGCCGATCGCCTATCGCGGTTACTGCCGCCCGGCCGATCTGGGCAATGTGCGCGGCAAGGTGGTGATCTGCCACGGCACGCACCGCACCGGCCTGCCGAGCGAGGCGGAGCGGCAGGCGGCAGTGAAGGCGGCGGGCGCGGCCGCGATCGTGATGATCGCCGATCCGGGCTTCGCGGTCGAGCCGCCGCGCTGGCCTTTTGCCTATGCGCGCACGGTGTGGCTGGCGGGCAGCGCACCGGCGGCCGAGCCGATGCTGCGCTTCACCCTTAACGCCGATGCCCTGGGCAAGCTGATCGGCGGCGGGGGGCATGACCCGGCGGCGCTGATCGCGGCCGGCGCGGCAGGACAGCCGCTGCCGAGCTTCGATGCGGCGCAGCCGCTGCGCGTGAGCGTCGCGCTGGAGCGCAAGGCGATCAGCGCGCCCAACGTGCTGGCGCTGCTGCCCGGCCGCGACAAGACCAAGCACAACCAGGCGATCATCCTGTCGGCGCATCTCGACGGCTATGGGCCGGGCGAGCCGGTCAATGGCGACGGGCTCTACAACGGCACGCTCGATGATGCCGCCTACGTGGCGCTGCTGATCCGCACCGCCGAGCGCGCGCACGAGAAAGGCTATAAGCGGCCGGTGATTTTCGCCGCCTTCACCGGCGAAGAGAAGGGGCTGCTCGGCGCGCGCTGGTTCGTCGGCCACCCGACCTTGCCCAAGGCCTATATCGCCGCCGACATCAACCTGGACCAGCTCCGCCCGATCTTCCCGCTCGATCTGCTGACGGTGCATGGGCTCGACGACACCACGCTCGGCGCCGATGCGCGCGCGGTGGCGGGCGGCATGGGCGTCGCGGTCCAGCGCGATCCCGAGCCCGAGCGCAATCTGTTGCGCCGCGCCGACAATTGGCCGTTCATGCAGGCGGGCATTCCCGCGACCGGTTTCGTCTTCGGCTATCGGCCGGGATCGGAGAGCGAGCGCATCTACCGCCAATGGTATCGCACCGGCTATCACCGCCCGCAGGACGATCTCGCCCAGCCGATGGACTGGAAGGCGGCAGCGGACTTCAACCGCTTCTTCTATGCGCTGGTCGAGCGGGTGGCGGATCAGGATGCCGCGCCGGCGTGGGTGGCGGGGAGCGGGCTCAAGCCGACGCCATAAGCGCCCGGCGCATGGGGCGCGTAGGTTTGTGCTACGCCCCCAGCTTCAGCCGGGCGAGCATCACCAGCAGGCCGACGATCGCCACGATCATCTGCGGCAGGCGCAGCCGCGCGAAATGGGCGGGTGCCCAGCCGCGCTTCGCCGCTTGTGGATCGTAGAGCGCGATCGTCGCATAGCCCATGACGAGCAGCACCAGCGCGATCGCGGTCGGCGCGATCATCGATCCGAAGGCGAGAACGTACAGCCACATCATCTCGGCGAGCTGGCCGCGCTGCGGGCCGCCCGCGGTGAAGAAGGACAGGCCGCGCGTGACGCCGGCGAGGAAGGCGAGGATCGCGCTTGCCCAGATCACGCCCGCTGCCAGCGACGCCCCGGCGTAAAGCGGCGGCAGCAGCCAGCAGCCCGCGCCCGCAGCGACGATCAGCAATACCGGCCCATAAGCGAACAGCAGCTCGATGCGGGGGATGCGCGCCGTCTCGACCGCTTCGGGCTCGAGGATGATGGGGCTGGGGGCTTCTTCGAGGTCGCTCATGCGCGCCCAAGTGGCGCAGGCGGCAGCGGGTTGCAACGGATGCGGCCCGCGATCCGCATGGCCGATTGCCGTCGCGCCTCCGAAGCGCTTATGGCGGCGGCAGCGAAGGGCCGAGGGCAGACATGATTACCATCCGCGAAGCCGACCTGATCGAGAGCGTCGCCGACGCGCTCCAGTTCATCTCTTACTATCACCCGATGGACTATATCCGCGCGCTGGGCGCGGCCTACGAGGCCGAGCAGTCGCCCGCGGCCAAGGACGCGATCGCGCAAATCCTCACCAACAGCCGCATGTGCGCGGAGGGGCATCGCCCGATCTGCCAGGATACCGGCATCGTCACGATCTTCGTGAAGTGGGGCCAGAATTGCCGGCTGGAGAGCGACCGTTCGCTGCAGGAGGTCGTCGACGAGGGCGTGCGCCGCGCCTATTTGCTGCCCGAGAACAAGTTGCGCGCCTCGATCCTGCGCGATCCGGCGTTCAGCCGCGTCAACACCAAGGACAATACGCCCTCGGTCCTCAATGTCGAGATGGTGCCGGGCGACCATGTCGAGGTGATGCTCGCGGCCAAGGGCGGCGGATCCGAGAACAAGTCCAAGTTCAAGATGATGAACCCCAGCGACAGCATCGTCGACTGGGTGCTGGAGATGCTGCCGCAGATGGGCGCGGGCTGGTGCCCGCCGGGCATGCTCGGCATCGGCATCGGCGGCACCGCCGAGAAGGCGATGACGCTCGCCAAGGAATCGTTGATGGGCGACATCGACATGGCGCAGCTCAAGGCGCGCGGGCCGCAGACCAAGATCGAGGAATTGCGGATCGAATTGTTCGACAAGGTCAACGCGCTCGGCATCGGCGCGCAGGGGCTGGGCGGCCTCGCCACCGTGCTCGACGTCAAGATCATGGACTGGCCGACCCACGCCGCGTCGAAGCCGATCGCGATGATCCCCAATTGCGCCGCGACGCGCCACGCGCATTTTCACCTCGACGGATCGGGCCCGGCCTATCTGGAGCCGCCGAAGCTGGAGGAATGGCCCGACGTGCAATGGGCGCCGTCGAAGGAGTCGATCCGCGTCGACCTCGACAGCCTGACGCCCGAGGTGGTGGCGAGCTGGCAGCCGGGCGACCGGCTGCTGCTCAACGGCAAGATGCTCACCGGCCGCGACGCCGCGCACAAGCGCATCGCCGACATGCTGGCGAAGGGCGAGGAGCTGCCCGTCGAGTTTAAAGGCCGGGTGATTTATTATGTCGGCCCGGTCGATCCGGTCGACGACGAGGTGGTCGGCCCCGCCGGCCCGACGACGGCGACGCGCATGGACAAGTTCACCAAGATGATGCTCGACCAGGGCCTGCTGGCGATGGTCGGCAAGGCCGAGCGCGGGCCGGTCGCGATCGAGGCGATCCGCGAGGCGAAGTCGGCTTACCTGATGGCGGTGGGCGGTGCGGCCTATCTGGTGGCGCGCGCGATCAAGGGCGCGAAGGTCGTCGGCTTCGAAGATCTCGGCATGGAGGCGATCTACGAGTTCGACGTGCGCGACATGCCGGTGACGGTCGCGGTCGATGCGACCGGCACCAGCGTCCATTATACCGGCCCGTTGGTGTGGCGCGAGAAGATCGCACGCGAACGGCTGCTGGAGAGCGCCTGACGGTCTCGTTAACCACCGGCTAACCATGCTGGCGGTCGCGGCCGGCTTGCGCTATTGCTCGGGGCTGTGCTGGCGCGAGTCGCGGGATGGCCCCGTTCGCTGCTGGCAGGCGTTGGGGATGGCATGACGGCTCGGCAATCCATGGACGGTGCCCGATGATCGCGCTGGTCGTGATCGCGGCGTCGCTCGCCTCCGCCACCGTGGGCCAGTCGCCCGATGCGCCGGCGTCGGCGCATGTCGTGCCGGCGGCGCTGCCCGCCGCACCGGCGCGCGCCAACGCGATGCCCGACATGAGCAAGTGGGATCCCGAGCATCCGTCGGCGGCATGGCTGCAGCGGATGGTGCGCCCGTGCGCGCGGAGCGGCAACCGCGTCGTCTGCTGAGGCGGGCGACTCACGCTCCTCGTCATTCCCGCGCAGGCGGGAATCTATTTCCGGAACGATGACGATCCTGCCGAGCGGTGGCGTCAATGGATCCCCGCCTGCGCGGGGATGACGGTATGGGGCGCACCCGATTGCCCCGTCCTTCGGCTCGGCGTAGGGCCCGCGCCATGAGCATCGAAATCGACGATCGCACCGCCGCCGCCGCCTTCCGCCGGCTGGTCGCGCACCTCCAGCACCGCACCGACGCGCAGAATGTCGACCTGATGGGGCTCGCCGGTTTCTGCCGCAACTGCCTCGGCGACTGGGTCGCGGAGGCGTCGGACGGCGCGCTGACGAAGGAGCAGGGGCGCGAGGCGGTCTACGGCATGCCCTATGCCGAATGGAAGGCGACGCACCAGCAGCCCGCGACGGCCGAGCAACTCGCGCGGATGGACGCGAGCGTCGCCCGCAACGCGCGTTGAAGCCGAACGCATCTTAGGAGCGCTTTCCGTTCGTGGTGAGGAGAGACTGAGCGAAGGCGAAGGCTCGTCTCGAACCACTTGGCGCATGCCCTTCGAGACGGCACTTCGGCTTCGCTCAGTGCCTCCTCAGGGCGAACGGGAGACCGAGAGTTCAGCGAACCGCTGCCCGACGGCGCCCCTCAGACGATATCGCGGCCCGTCACGAAATCGGGGAGCACCGTGCTCGGCCCGTGCGCGCCCAGCCGGCCCGAGACGAGCTGGCGCACCGCCTCCTCGCGTGAGGGTAGCGGCGGATCGGCGCGGGCGATCCAGGCGTCGATCGCCTCGATCTGCTCGGGCGTGAAGCGTACCGTCAGCACGGTTTCGGTGAGCGGCGTGTCCATGCCCGCCAAAATGACCCTCCGCCCGCCGCCGATCAAGCGCGAATCCCGCTTCCGTTCGGGGCCGCGCGCCCTGTAAGCGCGGTCGCCATGGCCGATCAGCCCACCCCGATGATGGCGCAGTTCCTGACGCTCAAGGCGCAGGCGCCCGATTGCCTGCTATTCTATCGCATGGGCGACTTCTTCGAACTGTTTTTCGAGGATGCGAAGGCCGCCGCCGCCACGCTCGACATCGCGCTCACCACGCGCGGCGAGCATCTGGGGCAGCCGGTGCCGATGTGCGGCGTGCCCGTCCACAGCCACGAAAGCTATCTCGCCCGGCTCATCAAGGGCGGCCACCGCGTCGCGCTCGCCGAGCAGATCGAGACGCCCGAGCAGGCGCGCGCGCGCGGCGGATCGAAGACGTTGGTCGCGCGCGGCATCGTCCGCATCGTCACGCCCGGCACGCTGACCGAGGAGGTGCTGCTCGACGCGCGCGCCGCCAACTGGCTGGTCGCGGTGGCCGAGGTCGGCGGCGCGATCGGCCTCGCCGCCGCGGACATCTCGACCGGGCGGTTCGAGATTGCGGCGGTGCCTCCGGTGGCGCTGGAGGCCGAGCTTGCGCGGCTCGACGCGGCCGAGGTGGTGGCGCCCGAGGGCTTTGCCGGCACGCATCGCCCGCTGACCACTGCGACCGGCTTCGACAGCGCGGCGGCCGAGCGGCGGCTGAAGACGCTGTTTCAGGTGGCGACGCTCGACGGCTGGGGCGAGTTCGGCCGCGCCGAGCTGGCGGCGGCGGGCGGGCTGCTCGCTTACCTCGATCGCGCGGGGCAGGGCAGCCTGCCCTTCCTCAGCCCGCCGGTGCGGCGCCAGGCATCCGATCACATGATGATCGACGCCGCGACGCGCGAAAGCCTCGAGATCGTGTGCAGCACCGGCGGCAGCCGCAAGGGCAGCCTGCTCGACGCGGTCGACCGTACCGTCACCGGCGCGGGCGCGCGGATGCTGGCGGGTGATCTTGCCGCGCCGCTGACCGATCGCGCGACGATCGACGCGCGGCTCGATCTGGTCGGCTTCATCCACGACGATGGCGATCTTCGCGCGCGGCTGCGCGCCACCTTGCGCGCGCTGCCCGATATCGGGCGCGCGCTGGGGCGGCTCGCGGCGGGGCGCGGCAGCCCACGCGATCTCGCCCAGCTGCGCGACGGGCTCGATCAGGCGTTCGCGTTGCATGGCGCGCTCGAGGCGACGGCGCATCGTCCGGCCCTGCTCGATCGCCTACAGCCGGCGCTCACCGGCCATGGCGCGCTGATCGACCGGCTGCAGCGCGCGCTGGTGCCCGCGCCGCCGATCGACGCGGCGCAGGGCGGCTATATCGCCGAGGGTTATGATCCCGCGCTCGATGCCTTGCGCATGCGCGGCGGCGAGGGGCGGCGCGCCATCGCCGCGCTGGAGGCGCAATATCGCGCCGGCACCGGCGTCGCGCAGCTCAAGATCCGCCACAACAACGTGCTCGGCTTCCATATCGAGGTGCCGGCGAAGAATGCCGATCCGTTGATGCGCGCCGATTCGGGCTTCACCCATCGCCAGACGCTGGCGGGCGTGGTGCGCTTCAACGCGCCCGAGCTGCACGAGCAGGCGACCCATGTCGGCCAGGCGGGCGCGCACGCGCTGGCGGCCGAGGCGGCGCATCTGGAGGAGCTGACCGCGCTGGCGCTGGCGGATGCGCGCGCGATCGCCGCCACCGCCGACGCGCTCGCCCGGCTCGACGTCGCGGCGGGGCTTGCCGAGCGCGCGGCCGAGGGCGGCTGGTGCCGGCCGGTCTTGGTCGACCATCCCTGCCTCGAGGTGGCCGAGGGGCGGCATCCGGTGGTGGAGAGCGCGGTCGCGGCATCGGGCGGCCGCTTCGTCGCCAACGATTGCCGGCTGGGCGTGGACGACCGGCTGTGGCTCGTCACCGGGCCGAACATGGGCGGCAAGTCGACCTTCCTGCGCCAGAATGCCGCGATCCTGATCCTCGCCCAGGCGGGCGCGTTCGTGCCGGCGGCGTCGGCCACGCTCGGGCTGTGCGACCGGCTGTTCAGCCGGGTCGGCGCGTCGGACAATCTGGCGCGCGGGCGCTCGACCTTCATGGTCGAGATGGTCGAGACCGCCGCGATCCTCGCGCAGGCGACCGAGCGCAGCTTCGTCATCCTCGACGAGGTCGGGCGCGGCACCTCGACCTATGACGGGCTCGCCATCGCCTGGGCGGTGGTGGAGGCGGTGCACGACGTCAATCGCTGCCGCTGCCTGTTCGCGACGCATTATCACGAGCTGACGCGGCTGGCCGAGCGGCTCGACGCGCTGTCGCTGCGCCACGTGCGGGCGCGCGAGTGGAAGGGCGAGCTGGTGCTGCTGCACGAGGTGGCGGCAGGGCCGGCCGATCGCTCTTACGGGCTCGCGGTGGCGCGGCTCGCCGGCCTGTCGCCCGCGGTGATCGGCCGCGCCAGGGAGGTGCTCAAGCGGCTGGAGGCGGGGCGTGCCGCGACCGGCGGGCTGGCGGCGGGGCTCGACGACCTGCCGCTGTTCGCAGCGGCGGCGCAGGCGGACGAGGCGAAGGCCGATCCGCTGCGCGACGCGCTGGCGGCGGCCGATGCCGACGCGCTCACCCCGCGCGAGGCGCTCGAGCTGGTCTATCGGCTGAAGGCGCTCATCGCCGATTGAGCTCGCGCGGAGCCACTTGGCCGCGACGGCGTTCCTGCTCCGAAATGATATGGAGAGACGCTTGTGATGACCATCCTGCTCGTCATCCTCATCCTGCTGCTGGTCGGCGCGCTGCCGACATGGCCATATAGCCGCGGCTGGGGCGCCTATCCGAGCGGCGGGCTCGGCCTGATCCTCATCATCGTGCTGATCCTGGTGCTGACCGGCAATCTGTAGACAGAGCGTGCTCCTGCGAAAGCAGGAGTCCAGAGGAGGCAGGCGAGTGTGTGCGGCTCTGGGCTCCTGCGTGCGCAGGAGCGCAATATCACTGCCCGGATCGGGATCGGTTCAGGTTCGGCGGGATAATCGTGGTCTGATGCGCCTTCGCCTGCTCCTCGCCGCCCTCGTGACGTTCGTCGCTTGCCCTGCGCTGGCGGAGAATGCGCCGTTCGATCTTGCCGGCCCCAGCCTGCGCGTCAGCGTCACGCATGCCGGGCGCACGCTGCCGATCGCGCAGGTGCCGCAGCTCGCGAGCGGCGACCGGATCGACGTGCGCGCCGATCTGCCGCCCGACCAGTCGGCGCATTATCTGCTCGTCACCGCCTTCCTGCGCGGGGCGACCAATCCGCCGCCCGACAAATGGTTCGCGCAGGTCGAGACGTGGACGAAGAAGGGCAAGCGCGGGCTAAGCCTGACCGTGCCGGAGGGCGCGCAGCAGGTGATGCTGTTCCTCGCGCCCGAGACCGGCGGCGATTTCCCGACATTGCGCAACGCCGTGCAGGGCAAGCCCGGCGCGTTCGTGCGCGCGGCGCAGGATCTGGCGCAGGCGTCGCTCGATCAGCGCCGGCTCGATGCCTATCTCGTCGCGGTGCGCCAGCCGGCGCCGGGCGACCCCGGCCGGCTCGAGCGGATCACGCCGCTGCTCGCGCGCAGCCTGCAGATCAAGGTCAATGCCGACTGCCTGTCGAAGACGCCCGAGCTGCAGGCGCCGTGCCTGCTCCAGAACCAGGACGCGCTGGTGCTGAACGACGGCCACAGCAATGCGATCACCGATGCATTGTCGGGCCCCGGCGTCGATCTCGCGCTGCAGTTCAGCGCCACGCCGCAGGGCGGGCTCGGCTATTACAGCCCCTATATCGCCGCGATCCGCGACATTATCGGCCTGTTCGGCTCGATCCACACCGCGAAATATCAATATATCCCCGCGCTCGCGACGCCCGAGGGCGACCGGATGGGGCTGATCCTCAACGCGGCGCCCTCGTTCCATAATCCCAAGTCGGTGCTGGTCGCGGCACTGCCGATCGTCGCGCCGGTGCGCATCCCGCCGCTCGACATGGCCGAGCCCGATCTGGCGCTGTGCGCGCAGGCGGATACGCTGGTGCTGCCGGCGGTCGGCGCGCCGCTGATCTACGCCACCGATTATGCTCACGATCTGGCGCTGCGCGTCGACCTGCCGGGCGGGCGCACGGTCGACCTGCCGATCCAGCCCGATGTCGAGCGCGGCGGGCTGGTGGTGCATGTGGCCGGCGCGCTGCCGAAGGATCTCGACGCGCCGGCCAAGGCGACGATCCACGGCCAATGGGGCTTCCAGCCGTTCGACGGGCCGGTCGTGCGGCTGGAGCCGGCACGCATCGGCGGGTGGCGGCTCGCCGGGCCGCCGCGCGATGGCGTGGTCGAGCTGACCGGCGGCGCCGCCGCCTGCGTCACGCACGTCACCGCAGGCGGTCGCGATGTGACGTGGAAGCGGATCGCGCCCGACCGGATCGGCCTGCCGCTCGATCCCCGCGCCGGCGCAACGATCGCCGTGGCGAGCGCGGGGGCGGGCGACCCGCAGCGGATCGAGGTCGCGGCGCCGCCCGCGCCGGCGCGGTTCACGGCGACGGTGATCGCGCGCCATGTCGAGCGGCCGGCGCAGGTCGCGCCGATCGCGGTGGTGCTGGGCAGCGACATGCAGGTGCCGGGCGACGCCACATTGCGCATCTCGCTGCGTGCGGGTGATGGGATGCGCTTCACCGGGCGCGAGACGGTCGAGGTCGCCGCCGGATCGGGCGGGGATACCGCACGGCTGACGGTCGCGAACGGGCTGACGATCGCCGATCCGCAGGTGGCGCTGGCGACGATCCAGCCGGCGAGCGCGCTCGGCGCGTCCGCCTTCGGCCCGCTGCGCGCGCGGATCGTGCGCGACGGGATCGCCGGCGACTGGCTGCCGATCGGCACGCTCGTCCGGCTACCAGCGATCCGCCAATTGCACTGCCCCGACGATCCGGCGGCGCAGGCGTGCGAGCTGTCGGGCGACAATCTGTTCCTGATCGCGGCGGTCGCGCCGACTGCGGCGTTCGATCATCCGGTGGCGATTCCCGAAGGCTATCCCGGCACGTCGATCCAGGTGCCGCGCCCGGCCGGCGGCGCGCTTTACGTGCGCTGGCACGACGATCCCGCGATCGCGGGGCATATCGGGGGTTAGGGCCTATTCGTCATCCCGGCGCAGGCCGGGATCCAGTGCCGAAGGTGCGGGCCTGGATCCCGGCCTGCGCCGGGATGACAGGCGAGAGATCGGCCGTCGACCGCGCCCGTCCGGCGTCTACGCCTGCCGCTCCTCGCGCAGGCGCTGCCAGTAAGCGAGCCGCTCGGCGATCTTCGCCTCGAAGCCGCGCGGCGTGGGGCTGTAGAAGGTCTGCGGCGCCATCTCGTCGGGCCAATAGTCGCTGCCCGAAAAGGCGTCGTCGGCATCGTGATCGTAGGCGTAGCCGTCGCCATAGCCGACCTGCTTCATCAGCTTGGTCGGCGCGTTGAGGATCGACTTGGGCGGCATCAGCGATCCCGTCTCCTTGGCGCTGCGAGCGGCGGCCTTCCACGCTTTGTAGCCAGCGTTCGATTTGGGCGCGGTCGCGAGGTAGACGATGGCGTTCGCGATCGCGAGTTCGCCCTCGGGCGAGCCGAGGAAATCGTAGCTGTCCTTGGCGGCGAGGCATTGCACCAGCGCCTGCGGATCGGCGAGGCCGATATCCTCGCTCGCCATCCGCACCATCCGACGCAGCAGGAACAAGGGCTGCTCGCCCGCCACCAGCATGCGCGCGAGATAGTAAAGCGACGCCTGCGGATCGGAGCCGCGCACCGCCTTGTGGAGTGCCGAGATGAGGTTGTAATGGCCCTCGCGATCCTTGTCGTAGACCGCGACGCGCCGCTGGAGCAGTTGCGCGAGCCCGGCCGGATCGAGCGGCGCCGGCAGGTCGATCGCGAACAATGTCTCGGCCTGGTTGAGCAGGAAGCGACCGTCGCCGTCGGCGCTCGCCACAAGGGCCGCGCGAGCATCGCCGTCGAGCGGCAGCGGACGCTCCATCACCGCCTCGGCGCGGGCGAGCAATGCTTCCAGCGCGCGCGCGTCGAGCCGCTCGAGGATCAGCACCTGAGCGCGGCTGAGCAGAGCGGCGTTCAGCTCGAACGACGGATTTTCGGTGGTGGCGCCGACCAAAACGACCGTGCCGTCCTCGACATAGGGCAGGAAGCCGTCCTGCTGCGCGCGATTGAAGCGGTGGATCTCGTCCACGAACAGCAAAGTTCGGCGGTTCATGCGGCGATGCTCGCGCGCCTCGGCGAACACCTTCTTCAGGTCTGCGACGCCCGAGAACACCGCCGAGATCGCGACGAAGCGCAGCGCCACCGCATCGGCGAGCAGGCGCGCGATGCTGGTCTTGCCCGTGCCCGGCGGCCCCCACAGCACCATCGACGACAGTCGCCCGGCCGCGACCATCCGCCCGATCGCGCCGTCGGGCCCGGTCAGGTGCGCCTGCCCGATCACCTCGTCCAGCGTGCGCGGCCGCAGTCGATCGGCGAGCGGGCCGTCGGCGGCGGGCGCGGCTTCGGGCGCAGGCATGTCGTCGGCGAAGAGGTCGGCCATCGAGGCGGATATAGGGGCATGGCCGCCCGACCGCCATTCTGCCCACCGTCATTCCCGCGCAGGCGAGAATCCCTTCACGCGGCGTGCGTGCGATCCACCCGCATCTGCGTCACCCCGGACTTGTTCCGGGGTCCACGGCACGGCGTGGCGAACCGTTCCCGGTCAAAACCGCCGCGCCCGACGCCCGGTGGACCCCGGAACAAGTCCGGGGTGACGGCCGGTGTGATGGCGTGCCGCGCTTACTCCGGCAGGAAGTTGGGCACCGACAGATAGCGCTCGCCGGTATCGTAGTTGAAGCCGAGGATGCGCGCGCCGGGCGCGTCCTTCAGCTTCTGCGCGATCGCGGCGAGCGTCGCGCCGGACGAGATGCCGACCAGCAGCCCCTCTTCGCTGGCCGAGCGGCGGGCATAATCCTTCGCATCCTCGGGATCGACCTGCACCACGCCGTCGAGCATGCCGGTGTGGAGGTTCTGCGGGACGAAGCCGGCGCCGATGCCCTGGATCGGGTGCGGCGCGGGCTGGCCGCCGGAGATGACCGGCGACAGGGTCGGCTCGACCGCGAACACCTTGAGGCCGGGCCATTGCGCCTTCAGCGTCTCGCCGACGCCGGTGATGTGGCCGCCGGTGCCGACGCCGCTGACGATCATATCGAGCGGCGCGTCGGCGAAATCGGCCAATATCTCCTGCGCCGTGGTGGTGGCGTGGACGGCGATGTTGGCCGGGTTCTCGAACTGCTGCGGCATCCACGCGCCGGGGGTCGCGTCGACGATCTCCAGCGCGCGTTCGATCGCGCCCTTCATGCCCTTTTCGCGCGGGGTGAGGTCGAAGCGCGCGCCATAGGCCAGCATCAGCCGCCGCCGCTCGAGGCTCATGCTCTCGGGCATGACGAGCACAAGCTTGTAGCCCTTCACCGCCGCGACCATCGCGAGGCCGACGCCGGTATTGCCCGAGGTCGGCTCGACGATCGTGCCGCCGGGCTGCAGGTCGCCCGATGCCTCGGCCGCCTCGATCATCGCCAGCGCGATGCGATCCTTGATCGAGCCGCCGGGGTTCGACCGCTCGGACTTGATCCACACCTCGGCATCACCGAACAGCCGCTGGACGCGGATGTGGGGGGTGTTGCCGATCGTCTCCAGAACGTTGCTTACCTTCATGCGACCATCTCCTCGGTGGGAACGTCTTCACGGCTTTTGGGCGGATCGAATGTACGCGCACGCGGCAGTTCGGGGAACAGCACCGACCACAGCAACGTGATGCCGATCGCGCCGATGCCGCCCAATACCACCGCCGGCATCGCGCCGATCAGCGCCGCCAGCAATCCCGATTCGGCCTCGCCCAGCTCGTTCGAGCCCGAAATGAACAGGGTCGAGACCGCGCCGACGCGGCCGCGCATCTCGTTCGGCGTATAAAGCTGAATCAGGGACTGGCGGACATAGACCGACAGCATGTCGGCCGCGCCCAGCACCGCCAGCGCGAACAGCGACAGCGGCATCCAGCGCGACAGGCCGAACACCACCGTCGCGGTGCCGAACGTCGCGACCGCGACCAGCATCTTCACGCCGACATTGGATTGCAGCGGGCGGACCGAGAACCAGATCGCGGCGAGCGTCGCGCCGATCGCGGGCGCGCCGCGCAGGTGGCCGAGCCCGGCCGCGCCGACCTGCAGGATGTCGCGCGCATAGATGGGCAGCATCGCGGTCGCGCCGCCGAGCAGCACCGCGAACAGATCGAGGCTGATCGCGCCGAGCACGAGCCGGTTGCGCCGCACATAATGCAGCCCCTCCACCATCTGCCGCCACGGATTGGCGGTGCGGTCGAGCGTCGTCCGCGTCAGCGGCCGGATCATTCCGATCGACAGGCCCGCGCCAAGGAACAGCACGCCCGACACGGCATAAGGCAGCCACGGTGCGGCGGCGTAGAGATAGCCGCCGAGCGCGGGGCCGCCGATGCCGCCGATCTGCCACGCGACCGAGCTGGCCGCGATCGCGCGCGGCAGCACGGCGGGCGGCACGAGATTGGGCGCCAATGCGCCGATCGCCGGGCCGGCGAAGGCGCGCGCCACGCCGAGCGTGGCGGCGACGAGGTAGATCACCCACAGGCTGCTCGACCCGGTCCAGGCATGAAGACCGAGCACCAGCGCGCACATGGCCTCGGTCGTCAGCGTGATCTGCGCGATGCGGCGGCGATCGACGCGATCCGCCGTCCAGCCGGTGACGAGGGTGAGGATCGCGAGCGGCAGGAACTGGCAGACGCCGACCATGCCGAGCTGGAATGCGGCCTCCTTCGGCGCCATCGTGCGGCGGGCGAGGTCGTAGACCTGCCAGCCGATCACTACCACCATGCCGTTCTGCGCGACGGTCGACGCGAAGCGCGCGCCCCACAGGAAACGGAAGTCGCGGATGCTGAACGGCGAGACGGGCGCTGTCATGCGGCTCGCTTAGGCGCAGCGAGCGGCGCGCGGCAACCGCAGTCTGGCTTTGGTGCGCCCAAGCCGGCGCCGCACCCGATCCGCGCGGCGCCGGCCTTCGTCAGGCGCGGACGAAGGTGAGCAGGTCGTCGGTCAGGCGATCCTTCTCGGTGACGTTCAGGCCGTGCGGCGCGCCGTCATATTCGACGAGCGTCGCCTGCGCGATGCCGCGCGCGGCGGCGCGGCCGGCCGTATCGATCGGCACCACCTTGTCCGACGTGCCGTGGACGATCAATGTGGGCACGCGGAACGCCGGCAGGTCGCCGCGGAAATCGGTCTTGCCGAACGAATCGATGCAGGCGAGCGTGCCGGGTAGCCCGCCCTGCAGGCCGAGCGTGACGAAATAGTCGACCATCTGCTGGCTGACCGGGCTGCTGATATAGCCCACGCCGTAGAACATCTCCGCAAAGCTGTGGAGGAACTTTGGGCGGTCCTGCCGGATCGGCGCCTTCATCTGATCCTCGAACACGCTGCCGTCGACGCCGTCCTTGTTGGTGTCGTCCTTCAGCAGATACGGCACGACCGACGAGATCAGGCCGGCGGCGACCAGCCCCTTGCCGTCGTAGCGCGACATGTAGCGCGCGACCTCGCCGCCGCCCATCGAGAAGCCGACCAGCGTCGCGTCGGTCGCGCCGGTCGCGTCGATCACCTGCGCCAGATCGTCGGCGAGCGTGTCGTAATCATAGCCGGTAAAGGGCTGGCTCGAGCGGCCGAAGCCGCGCCGGTCATAGGCGATCACGCGATAGCCGGCATTGGCCAGCGCCAGCGCCTGATCGTCCCAGCTGTCGGCGTTCAGCGGCCAGCCGTGGAGCAGGATGACGGGGCGGCCATCGCCCCAATCCTTGACGTACAGATCAACATGATCGCGGGTCTTGATGTAAGGCATGCCGTCTCTCCGATTGAGGCAGTCTCCCGAACGCGCGGGCCGGGATATGGCCGCCCGCCTCGTCGGATTCTGCGTCAGGCGGAGACGGCGGCGCCACGATCGCCCGGCTGGGTCATGCCGGTTTCCTCCGGGCCCGGATTGCGGATCGACGGCCGCAGCCGCGACACGCTGAACAACAATGCTGCGATCGTCAGGGCGGCCGCCGCCAGCGGCGGCACGCGCGTCGTGCCGAAGCCGAAGGCGAGCAACGTCGCGACGCCGGTCGCCCCCATCGTCTGCCCGATGAGCCGCGTGGTCGAGACGAGGCCGCCGGCCGACGCCGCGCGCGCGGCGGGCGCCGATCCCACGATCAGCCGCGCATTGGGCGAGAGGTACAGGCCGAAGCCGGCGCCGCACAACGCCATCCGCCACGCCACGTCGATGTAAGCGGGATGCGCGGGCAGGAAGGCGAGCAGCACCAGCGCGACGGTCGCGATCGCCATCCCGATGCCGCCGAGCAGCCCGGCCGGATAGCGATCCGACAGCGTGCCGGCGAGCGGCGCCACGACCATCGTCGTCAGCGGCCACGGCGCGATCATCGCCCCCACCTCACCGGGGCTGAAGCCGAAGCCATGCTGCAGCCGGAACGGCAGCGACAAAGTCAGCAGCTGCGACGCGACGAAGGCGGTGAAAGCGCCTGCCACCGACAGCGCCATCACCGGCCGGGCAAGCAGGTCGACCGGCAGGATCGGCGCGGATGCACGCCGCTCGTGAAACACCAGCGTCGCGCCGAAGCCGAGCCCGATCACCACCACGGCCGCGCTCACCACCGGCGAATCGCCGTGGACCAGCGCCTCCAGCCCGGCGATGAAGAAGCCGAAGCTCGCCATGTTGAGCATCGCCCCGGCCAGATCGTAGCTGCCGGGCCGCGGCGGCACGTCGGGGAGCGCCCAGCGGCCGAGCAGCAGCGACAGCAAGGCGGGCGGGGCGGCGGCGGCGAAGACCCACGGCCACGGCGCTACGGAAAGGATCAGCCCGCCTGCGGTCGGCGCGAGCGCGCCCGACACCGACGCGACGACATTGTTGAGGCCCAGCCCGCGGCCCAGCCGGTTGGCGGGGTAGATGCGGCGGATCATCGCCGCCATCACCGACAGCGCCGCCGCCGCCCCGGTCGCCTGCAGCGCGCGCACGATCAGCAGGAAGCCCAGGCTGTGCGCGAAGAAGCACAGCACGGTCGCGATCGTGAAGACGAGCTGGCCACCCTGGTACATCCGCTTGAGCCCGATGCGGTCGCCGAGCGCCGACAGCGGCAGCAACGTCATCACCAGCACGAGCTGGTAGACCGTCACCACCATCACCGCCGACGAATTGTCGACACGCAGGTCGCGCGCGATCGTCGGCAGCGCCACCGCGGCGATCGCGCCGTCGATCACCGTGAGCATCGTGCCGAGGCTGATCGCCGCGATCGCGAGGTAGAGCTGGCGCCCGCTGAGGCCGGCGGGCGGGACGGGCTGGTTCATGGGAGCAAACAAATCCTCGCGGGTGCTGCGGGGGACACCGCTGGACAAGGCCCCCGTTATGCCTAAACCCCCGCGCGTCAAAGGAGTGGAAGAATGGGTTATCGGGTGGTGGTCGCGGGTGCGACCGGCAATGTCGGGCGCGAGATGCTCAATATTCTTGCCGAGCGCGAGTTCCCGGCGGACGAGATTGCGGCGCTGGCGTCGTCGCGTTCGACCGGCGACGTGATCGATTTCGGCGAGACCGGCAAGACGCTGACCGTCAAGAATATCGAGCATTTCGATTGGTCTGGCTGGGATATCGCGCTGTTCGCGATCGGATCGGAAGCCACTAAGAAATATGCGCCGATCGCCGCCGCCGCCGGCTGCACGGTGATCGACAATTCGTCGTTCTACCGCATGGATCCGGACGTGCCGCTGATCGTGCCCGAGGTGAACCCCGAGGCGATCGACGGCTATCGCCGCAAGAACATCATCGCCAACCCGAACTGCTCGACCGCGCAGATGGTGGTCGCGCTGAAGCCGCTGCACGATGCGGCGACGATCAAGCGCGTCGTGGTCGCGACCTATCAGTCGGTGTCGGGCGCGGGCAAGGCGGGCATGGACGAGCTGTTCGAGCAGAGCCGCAATATCTTCGTCGGCGATCCGGCCGAGCCCAAGAAGTTCACCAAGCAGATCGCGTTCAACGTGATCCCGCACATCGACAGCTTCCTCGACGACGGCTCGACCAAGGAAGAGTGGAAGATGGTGGTCGAGACCAAGAAGATCCTGGGTTCCAAGATCAAGGTGTCCGCCACCTGCGTGCGCGTGCCGGTGTTCGTCGGCCACTCGGAAGCGATCAACATCGAGTTCGAGAACGAGATCTCGGCCGACGAGGCGCAGAAGATCCTGCGCGAGGCGCCCGGCGTGATGCTGGTCGATAAGCGCGAGGATGGCGGCTACGTCACGCCGATCGAATGCGTCGGTGAATATGCCACCTTCATCAGCCGCGTGCGCGAGGATCCGACGATCGACAACGGCCTCAGCCTGTGGTGCGTCAGCGACAACCTGCGCAAGGGCGCAGCCCTGAACGCGGTGCAGATCGCGGAACTGCTCGGCCGGCGGCACCTGAAGAAAGCGGGCTGAGCGGCGATCCCCAGGCGATGGCGGGGCGTGCCGCCGGCCTCAGCCCGCCGGGCGGCCTGAGCTACAGCCGTCGATCGCGACGCGCCACGTCCCGTCGGGGCCGCGGGGGGAAGACGTTGACGCCCGTGGCGCGATGCCCGGTCGGCGCCGCGCCGGCGCAACGACGGGAGGGGCGTCGATGTCGCCCCTCCCGCGCAGCCTAGGCAAGGCGCCGCGGCGCGGCACGCCGCCGCATCGCCGCGCCGGCAAGGCCGAAACCGCCGACCATCATCGCCCACGATGCGGGTTCCGGCACGCCCGACGGCGGGACCGGCACGTTGCCGACCGAGCCGGCCTGGATGAACACGGCCGAATCCAAGAGCTTGTCCGAAACGTCGGTGATGCTGAATGCCAGCGAATATGTCGCACCGACGGTGAGATGGTTCGCCTTGGCGGTCAGCACCGTGGTCAGGCCGTCGAGCTGGATCGGCAGGTTCAGGCTGGGCGCCGTCGTGTAGGGCGGCACGCTCGCATCCGATCCGGTGGCTTCGTAGCTGTTGTTGCGATAATAAGTGCTGTTCTTGTTCAGGTTGACATTGTTGATCGAAACCGTGTCGCCGTTCGGAAGCTGGGCAAGGTTTACCGCGCTGTAGCCCGGACCGGTCAGCGTCAGCGTGAACTGGTCGTTGAATTTGCTGCCGACGTACGAATTATATTCTTCCGATCCGAAGACATAATTGAAGAACAGGTCGGTGCCGTCGGACTTGAAGGTCATCGTCAGTGTTCGCGACGTTGCCGTATCGGTGTTGCCGCACGATCCGGATGTGTTGGAACTGCCGATGCAAGCCAAAGTCGAGCCGGTCGACAGCACCACGCCCGAATTGATCCCCAGCGCCGCCATGCCGCCGGAAAACGTGCCGGCCGCCGCATCGCCGCTCAAGGTCGCGCCAAGCACATGCAGCCCGGTGCCGGACAATGCATTGGCCAGCGCAACGGGGTTGGTCGAAACCGATGTCGCCACCGCACTTGCGGTTCCGGCGTTCAGGCATGCGAAAAGTGCCGCGCCAGCGGCAAAAAATCTGATCTTCATACGATCCCCCAATCGTCAACGGCAATCATCTTGCCGTGCGGGAGAATTACATGAACGAAACGATTCGTTAAGTTTAATTTATTTTCTGGGCCGCCGGCTGATCGCAGGCAATGCATGGGCTGTGAGCCGCGCCTGACCGCCCCGTCAATGGCCGGTATAGCGCCCCGGCCGGTGGAACGCGATCAGCACGCCGCTGATCGCCGCCGCGCTAACCGCCGACAGCAGCACGCGGCCGGGCGATACCGCCAGCAGCGAGACGAGCATGATGCACGCGTCGATCGTCAGCTGGGTGCGCCCGGCATTCCAGCCGCGCTTCTTGTATAGCCACAGCGTCAGCACGCCGGTGCCGCCGACGCCGGCATTGTGCCGCGCGAGGCTGAGCACGCCCATGCCGATCACGGTGCCGCCGAACAGGGCCGCGAACAAGGGCTGGATCATCGCGAGGCGCAGCACCGCCGGCGCGCCCAGCGACAGCAACGTGACCCCGGTCGAGACGATCATCGTCTTGACCATGAATGCGGTGCCCATCGCGCTGCGCGCGAACAGGAAAAAGGGCAGGTTGATGAGCGTGAACAGCACGCCCGGCGGCAGCGGCACGACATAGGAGACGAGCAAGGCGACGCCAGCGATGCCGCCCGTCACCAGCCCCGCCGCGCGCAGGCAGACCAGCCCGAGCACGATCAGCGCCGAGCCGATCAGCAAGGCATAGATGTCCTCCACCAGCGAGTGGCGGATGCCGACCGGGGCGTCGGGGTCTGGAGACGATGCGGAGGTCGACACGGGTACGCAATCCTCTTCCTGAGCCCGCCAGCCTTGCCAGACGGCGACGCCTGCGCTTATCGCGCGCCTTTCCGTCATGCACAGGGGAGCCACGGTGGCAAGCGCGCTCGACGACCTGCCCGTCCATATCTTCCCCGGCGCCGATGGCCTGCCGCTCGCCTGGCGCGAGATGGGGGAAGGGCGGCCGCTCGTCCTGATCCACGGCCTGTTCTCGAACGCGTGGACCAACTGGATCCGCTACGGCCATGCCGCGCGGCTGGCGGAGGCGGGCTTCCGGGTCATCATGCCCGATCTGCGCGGGCATGGCAGCAGCGCCGCGCCGCACGATGCCGCCGCTTATCCGCCCGACATCCTCGCCGCCGACGGCGAGGCGTTGATCGCGCATCTGGGCCTGACCGATTATGATCTCGGCGGCTATTCGCTCGGCGGGCGGACGACGGTGCGGATGGTCGTGCGCCAGCATGTGCGCCCGGCGCGTGCGATCGTCGCGGGCATGGGGCTGGATGGGCTGCACGCCACATCGCGGCGCGGCGACTTCTTCCGGACGGTGCTGCAGGGCATCGGCATCCATCCGCGCGGATCGGCGATGTGGCAGGCCGAGGCCTTCCTGAAAACCACCGGCGGCGATCCGCTGGCGTTGCTGCCGTTGCTCGACAGTTTCGTCGACACGACGCCGGAGGAGGTGGCGGCGATCGCGCAGCCGACGCTCGTTCTGTGCGGCGTCGACGATCGCGACAATGGATCGGCGGCCGAGCTTGCGGCGTCGCTGCCCCACGGCACGCTGCGCGAGGTGCCCGGCAACCACATGACTGCGGTGCTGCGACCCGAGCTCGCCGCCGAAATCGTGGCATTTCTGGCACGCTAGCCGCTGAGATGATCCGGAAGGCTTGACCGGATCGGCATGACTCGCTTTGTTCCGCGCCGAACTCAAGGGGGGGGTTCGAACGGTCCATGATTGGTATCCCGCTTCTCGTGGTCGCGGGGCCGTGCCTGTTGATGGCACTGGCCGCCGCGGCGATGGTCGTGGTTCACCAGACCTTGAACCCGGCCCGCTACGCGGAAGCATGGGCGGCGGCGTGCGCTCTGGCCGCGGCGGGATGGGCGATGATCGCGATCCGCGGCTTTGCGGGCCTGCCGCCGCTCCATGTCGGCTTCAACGCCTCGATGCTGCAACTGGCGTCGATCGTGCTGTTCGCCGACGGTTTCCGCATCCGCGCGGGCCGGCCGCACGCGTCGCTGCCGATCGCGGTGATGACGGGGGGCGGCGTCCTGCTGGCGATCGCATTCGTGGCGTCGCCGATGCCGCTGCGCGCGGCGATCATGCCGCTCGCCTCGCTGATCCTGTGCGCATGGGCGGCGCGGCTGGTCGTCCTGCCGCGCCAGGCGGCCACGGGTCCGGAGATCGGCGCGATCGGCATGCTCGTGGCGCTCGCCGCGATCAATGCGGTGGCCGCCGCGCTGGCGGTGGCGGAACAGGCCGGCCTGCTCGGTTCGCACCATCTCTATGTCGCGCTTTATGCGGTGAGCGCCACGCCGAGCTGCGCGGCGATGGCCCTGTTCGGATTGCTGCTGGTCGCGGCGGACGTCTCGACCGAACTCAAGCTGGTCCTCCACACCGATCCGCTGACCGGCGTGCTCAATCGCGAAGGCTTTCGCGAGGCGGCGCAGGCGGCGCTGCGTCGCGCGAGGCCGCGCGCCCGCCCGCTCTCGATCGCGATCGCGGACATTGATCGCTTCAAGCAGATCAACGATCGCCACGGTCATGCCGCGGGCGACGCGACGCTCGCCAGCTTCGCCGATCACCTCGCGCGGACCGTCGGCGGCGGGGGGACGGTCGGGCGAATCGGCGGCGAAGAGTTCGCCTTGCTCTTTCCCGGTCGCGACGGCGCGAGCGTGCTGCGCGCGGTCGATCCGGTCAGCAACGCCTGCGCCGACGTGCGCGTCGACGGCAGCCCACGGGTAAGCGTCACCGCCAGCTTCGGCGTGGCGGAACGCCATCCGGACGAGTCGCTCGACGCGCTGATCGAGCGGGCCGACCGTGCGCTCTACCGATCGAAACGCGAGGGCCGCAACCGTGCGACGCTCGCGCAGGCGGCTTCGGCCTGAGCGAAGGTGCCGGACGCGTCGTTCATCCTGCCGGCGACCTTGTTCGGTATCAGCGCGCTGATGGCGACCGTGCTGCTGCTATCCTGGCTGGAATTCGGCCGGCCGCGCCATGCGCTGAGCTGGACGATCGCCTTCGCTTTGTTCGCCTGCGCGTGGGCGGTGCGGACGGCGCGCAGCCTAAGCGTGGCGCCGGAATGGACATTGGTGGTGGTGCTGTGCCTCAGCATCTGGGGGCTGACGCTCGACGTGCTCGGCTTTCGCCAGCGGGCCGGCATGCCGGAGCGGCGCGGCATCCTGTTCGCCGCTGCCCTGGTCACGTCGGCGCTGATGATCGTCGCGGCCCGGCCGACGACGGCCGTTTCCGCATGGCTGCTGCCGTTCGCCATCTGCGTGGCGGGGCTGTGCCTGCTCGCCGCGGCGAGCGTGAGCGGCCGGCGGCGTAGCGAGCGCGCGGCGACCGCCATCGCGCATTACGGCATGATCGTGCTCGCCTCCGCTGCGATCGCGGTGGCGGCGGGCGCGGCCGCCGACCGCGCCGGGCTCGCCGCGCTCGACATCGGCCGGCTCGATACATTGCTGATGCTGCTGCTGCCGGGCGCGGTCACGGCGAGCGGCCTGTTCGTGATCCTGCTGCTCGCGGCGGATCTGGCCGATCGGACTCGGCGCCTGGCGGCGACCGACATGCTGACCGGCCTGCTCAACCGGCGCGGGCTGGAGGCGGCCGTGCCGCGCGTGCTGGACAGCGCGCGCCGCGGCGAGCGGCCGATGACGCTCGCGTTGTTCGACATCGACCATTTCAAGCAGATCAACGATCGGTTCGGCCACGGCGGCGGCGACATGGTGCTGCGCGCGGTCGCCGATTTCATGCGCCAGACGCTGGCGCCGCGCGATCTGGCGGCGCGAATCGGCGGCGAGGAATTCGCCGTTCTGATGACCGATGCCGGCCGTTTCGATGCCGCGCATGCGGCGGAGCGGTTGCGCGCCGGGATGGAACGCTGCGCGGAGATGCTGACGCGTGACTTTTGTGTTACCGCTAGCTTCGGATTAACCGACGTCCGCGCGGATGACGCGGAGTTGGCTGGTCTTCTAGCGAGAGCGGATATGGCCCTTTATCGATCCAAGGATGCAGGGCGGAATTGCGTGACGTGGGCCACCTAGGCCCGCCGGCTGCCCCAGATCGCCTTTCGAGGCACCCGATTTCAGTCGGGTTCCCATATTAACCATGATGGTCGCGGTCGTCCTGGCGATGCCCTTGGCGGTGGCTGCCCTGTTCGCGGCCGCGCTCGCGTCGATCTGGCGCGGCCGGCGTGCCGCCGCGCATGCCGCAAGCTGGGCCGGCGCGTTTGTCATGCTTGCGCTCGGCTGGCTTGCGGTGCTGGCGCGCGCGTCGGCACTCGACCGGCTCTCCGTCGTCGGGCTGGCGCCCAATCTGTGCTGGCTCGCGGCGGCGCTCGGACTGGTCCATGGCCTGCGCCAGCGCGCCGGGCGGCACGATCGTGCCGGGCGGCTTGGCGCGATCTGGGTGGCGATCGCGCTGGCCTTCGCGCTGCTGGCCGACGTCGCGCCGGCGCTGGATGGCGCGGTCGTCGCGACCATCGCGCTGCTGACCGGGCTCGGCCTGATCTGCGCGGCGGTGGCGGTCGGCCCACGTCGGCTGCTGCGGCAACAGCGCTTCGACTGGCTGGCGGCGATCTTGCTGGGCTGCTTCGCCCTCGCCAATCTGATCTATGCCGGACTGCTGCTGGCGGGGGTCGACATCGACGCCCGCGTGGCGGCGGCGGGGGCGCTGGTGGCGGCGCTCGGCTATGTCGTGCTCGGCCTCGGCGCCGTGCTGATGCTCAACCGCGATCTGTGCGTCGCGCTCGAGCGGCTGGCGCGCACCGATCCGCTCACCGGCGTGTGGAACCGCCGCGGCTTCGACGAGGCGGCGCCGCACCTGCTCGCGCGGCTGCGCGCGCGCGGCGGTGGCAGGGCGGCGGTGGCGATCGCCGACATCGATTCGTTCAAGGCGATCAACGATCGCTTCGGCCACACCGTGGGCGATGCGGTGCTGCGCAGCTTCGCCGCGACGCTGGGCCAGGCGGTGCGTTCCGGCGACCTGCTCGCGCGGCTGGGCGGCGAGGAATTCGCCTTGCTCGCGATCGACACCGATGCCGACGAGCTGGTCGCCCGCGTGGAGGAGGTGCGCGCGCAGGTGCGCCTGCCGCACGAGGATCGCGCCGGGCTGCCCCCGGTCACCGCCAGCTTCGGCGTCGCCGCGCTCGACCCTGAAACGCTGGCGCTGCGCGACGGGCTGGAGCGCGCCGACCGCGCGCTGTATCGCGCCAAGCGGACGGGACGCGACCGCACCGTGCTCGACGGCAGCCCGGACGCGCCGGCCGAGTGAGCCGTGAGCGGCGGGGCTGGCCCGCCGCGCGCCAGCGTGTATCGTCGCCCTCCTTCGTCCGGCAGGGGAGCCGCTCGCCTTCATGTCTCATCTGTTCAGCCTGATCGGCGTCCTCGTTATCCTGGCGCTCGCGGTCGGGCTGTCGTCCAACCGCCGCTGGATCCGGCTGCGCGTCGTCGGCGCGGCGTTCGCGCTGCAGGCGGGTATCGCCGTGCTGGTGCTGTACGTGCCCGCCGGGCGCGCCACGATCGCGTGGCTGGCGCGGGGCGTCGGCAATCTGCTGGCTTATGCGGGCGAGGGCACGGCCTTCCTGTTCGGGCCGTTCGCGGCGTCGGATCTCGGCCGCAACTTCGCGCTGCAGGCGCTGCCAGTCATCATCTTCTTCGCCAGCCTCGTCTCGATTCTCTATCATCTTGGCGTGATGCAGCGGGTGGTGCGCTGGCTGGGCGGCGCGCTGGAGGCGGTGATCGGCATCAGCAAGGTCGAGGCGCTGTGCGCCGCCGCCAACATCTTCGTCGGCCAGTCGGAAGCGCCATTGGTCATCCGCCCCTATCTGGCCGGGCTGCGCCCGACCCAATTGTTCCAGGTGATGACCAGCGGCATGGCCGGCGTCGCCGGCACCATCCTCGCCGCTTATGCCTCGATGGGAGTGCGGATCGACTATCTGCTGGCGGCGAGCTTCATGTCGGCGCCGGGCGCGATCCTGATGGCGAAGATCATCATGCCCGATGATCCCGAGCAGCTCGCGCTGCCGATCACCGAGATGGTCGACACCAGCCATGCCGAGGGCGACGAGCGACCCGCCAACGTCATCATGGCGGCGGCGCAGGGCGCGCAGCTCGGCGTGCGGCTGGCGGTGATGGTCGGCGCGATGGTGTTCGCGTTCGTCGGGCTGGTCGCGCTCGGCAACGGCATCCTCACCGGCGTGGGCGAGTGGGTCGGCATCGCCGGCCTCACCTTCCAGCGATTGCTGGGCTTCATCTTCGCGCCGGTGATGGCGTTGCTCGGCGTGCCGTGGAGCCAGGCAGGGCTGGCGGGCGGCCTGTTCGGCGAGAAGATCGTGCTGAACGAGTTCGTCGCCTACATCCACATGGAGAAGCTCGGCGCTGCGCTGGACGCGCATGCGCAGGCGGTCGCGACCTTCGCCTTATGCGGCTTCGCCAATTTCAGCTCGATCGCGATCCAGATGGCGGTGACGGGCGGGCTCGCCCCCAACCAGCGGCCGCTGATCGCGAAGCTGGGGATCAAGGCGCTGCTGGCGGGCAGCCTCGCCAACCTGATGTCGGCGGCTTTGGCGGGGATGCTGGTCGGCTAAGGGGGGCGGTCGATTGCCGGCCGCGGCTAAACCCAGCGCCGCTCGAACCGGTCGCCCAAACCGGTGAGCAGCTCATATTGCGACAGGCCGCTCGCCGCAGCGAGCGCGGGCAGGCCGAAATCCAGCGCCAGCCAGTCGCCTGCGCCGACATCGCCATCGGTCACGTCGATCGCGATCAGGTCCATCGAGACGCGGCCGATCGCGGGCAGCCCGCCGGCGAAGCGGAGGCTCGGCCCGAGCCCGCGCACTATGCCGTCGGCATAGCCGAGATTGACGATCGCGACGCGCGACGGCCGGGGCGCGTCCCACGTCGCGCCATAGCCGACGCTGGCGCCAGCGCTCACGTCGCGGACCTGCAGCACCTCTGCGGCGGGGGTCACGACGCGCCGGATCAGGCCGGCGGCATCGGAAGTCGGCACGCCGCCGTAGAGGCCGAGGCCCGGGCGGGTGAGATCGAAGGCATAATCGGGGCCGAGCATGATGCCGGCCGAATTGGCGAGGCTGTAACGCTGCGCCGGCACCGCCGCCGCCACGGCGCGGAAAGCGTCGCGCTGTTGCGGGTTGAGCGGATGATCCGGCTCGTCGGCGCAGGCGAGGTGGCTCATCAGGGTGGTGATCGCGAGGCCGTCGAGCAGGCCCGACGCCGCCTGCGCCGCGCTCAGCCCCAGCCGGTTCATGCCGGTATCGACCATCACGTCGCACGCGCCGCCGCCGCCGTCGCGCCAGCGCTTCACCTGTGCGGGCGTGCTGAGTACGGGCCGCACCGCGCCCGCCAGCGCCTGGGCCATGTCCTCGTCGCGGACGCCATGCAGCACCGCGACGCTGCCGGGTGCGAGCGCAAGCAGGGCCGCCGCCTCGGCCCAGTTCGACACGAAGAAATCGCGGCAGCCCGCTTCCCACAATCGCGCGACCACGCCCGCCGCGCCGAGCCCGTAGCCGTCAGCCTTCACCGCCGCGCCGCATGCGGCGCTCCCCCCGCGCGCCGCCAGGGTGCGCCAGTTCGCGGCGAGGGCATCGCCATCCAGATCGAGACGGAGCGGGGAGGACACGATCGCCCCGTTAGCGCGACCCGCCGCGCGCGTCATCCCGCCCCGCCGCGTGCCGACTGTGGCCGCGGTGCATCGGCTGTCATAATTTGCATTGGACCGGATCGGACACTTGCCGCGGCTCAAGACCACGAATAATACGCGGCCACGGTCCGGAGCGGCGCCGGAACCGATCAGAGCGGGGCGCAAGACCTTCGCCGACGAGAGGATGCCGTAGATTTGGGTGGACGGAAAGCGGTCTGGCACAACGATGTCGGGCCGCTTTCCTGTTGAACCGCTCCCGATCCGCGCCGCCGCTGCACTATGGCCTGCCAAGGCCGGCTTCGTTATGGGGCGGATGATGACCCGACCGCTGCCCAAGAGCTTCCACGTCAAGTCGTTCGGCTGCCAGATGAACGTCTATGACGGCGCGCGCATGGCCGAGCTGATGGAAGCGCAGGGCATGCGCGAGGCGAGCGCCGACACCGCCGAACTGGTGTTGCTCAACACCTGCCACATTCGCGAGAAAGCGGCGGAGAAGGTCTATTCCGACATCGGTCGCATCGCGCGGCGCGACGGCGGTAAGCCGATGATCGCGGTCGCCGGCTGCGTCGCGCAGGCGGAGGGCGCCGAGGTGGCGCGGCGCGCGCGCGCGGTCGATCTCGTCGTCGGTCCGCAGGCCTATCACAATCTGCCGGCCCTGATCGCCGATGCCGCGGCGGGGCGGATCGCGGTCGACACCGACATGCCCGCCGCGTCCAAGTTCGACGCATTGCCCGGCCGTCGCGCGCGCGGGCCGAGCGCGTTCCTGACGGTGCAGGAAGGGTGCGACAAATTCTGCACCTATTGCGTCGTGCCCTATACGCGCGGCGCCGAGGTTTCGCGGCCGTGGGGCGCGATCGTCGACGAGGCCAAGGCGCTGATCGACGGCGGCGCGCGCGAGGTCACGTTGCTCGGCCAGAACGTAAATGCGTGGACCGGCACGGATGCGCAGGGGCGCGTGCAGGGCCTCGACGGGCTGATCCGCGTGCTGGCCGAAATGCCGGGGCTCGCCCGCATCCGCTACACCACCAGCCACCCCAACGACATGGCCGACGGCCTGATCGCGGCGCATGGCGATGTCGAGAAATTGATGCCCTTCCTCCACCTGCCGGTGCAGGCGGGCAGCGACCGCATCCTGAAGGCGATGAACCGCCAGCACGACGTCGCGTCCTATCTGCGCCTGATCGAGCGCGTGCGCGCGGTGCGGCCCGATATCGCCATTTCGGGCGACTATATCGTCGGCTTCCCCGGCGAGACCGACGCCGAGTTCGAGGAGACGCTGGCGGTGGTGCGCGCGATCGGCCACGCTCAGGCCTTCAGCTTCAAATACAGCCCGCGCGCGGGCACGCCCGCCGCGACGATGGAGGATCAGGTGCCGGCCGAGGTGATGGACGAACGTCTCCAGCGGCTGCAGGCGCTGCTCGGAGAGCAACAGCTCGCCTTCAACGCCAACACGGTCGGCCGCACCTGCGACGTGCTGATCGAGCGCGACGGCAAGCTGCCCGGCCAGCGGCTCGGCAAGTCGCCGTGGCTGCAATCGGTGCTGATCGACGGCGGCGCGATCGGCGATCTGGCGACGGTGACGATCGCGTCGGCCGGGCCGCAGAGCCTGATCGGCGTCGCGCCGGCGCGGGTGGCGGCGTGATGCGGCGGCTGACCGGGCAGAGCCTGTGGGTCGTGCTGCTGGCGATCGTCGCGGTAATCGCGGCGGTGCTGGTGTTCTTCTACGAGCAGCGCCACGCAATGCCGACCTGCGCGCCGCCCAACGTGCCGATCCGCGCGATGGACGAGCGGCTGACCGGGATCGGCTGCGCCACGATCGGGCCGTATCGCGCCTATCATGGCGTGTGGGTCGATGCGGCGGAGGCGTCGTGGTTCTATCCCGGCGCGACCGATGTGCCGCCGGGGCAGCTCGGCAAGACCGACGGCTGGATCTTCATCGATCCCGCCGATCGCGCGAAGATCTATGCGGCGCTGCCGCCGATCGGCGAGCATGAGCGCGTGCGCGACCAGCTTGTCGCGGTCGCCTTCACCGGCACTGAATATCATGTCGACGAGCCCAACAAATATGGGTTGCACCGCTTCTTCGATCTCGGCGAGATCAAGGACGTCCGTCTCGTCCGGCGCGACTTCGTCAGCGGCCGCGTCAAGGCGCCGTGACCGACGCGCGGTTCCGCTCGATCCATGCGCAGGGCATGGTGCGCGTCGCCGCCGCGACCCCGCTGGCGAGCGCCGGTGACGTCGCCGCCAACGCCGCCTCGATCCTCGAACTGGCGCGCCGCGCCGATGCCGAGGCGGTGGACCTCGTCGTCTATCCCGAACTGTCCCTGAGTTCCTACGCGCTCGACGATCTGCACCTGCAGGAGGCGCTGCTCGACCGGGTCGAGGCTGAGCTGGCGGCGCTGGTGGAGGCGAGTGCGGGGCTGAAGCCGGTGCTGCTGATCGGCGCGCCGCTCCGCCGCAACGGGCGGCTCTACAATACGGCGGTGGTGGTGGCGCGCGGCGCGATCCTCGGCGTCGTGCCGAAAAGCTATCTGCCCAATTATCGCGAATATTACGAGAAACGCTGGTTCGCGGCCGGAGCCGGGCTCACCGGCCTGTCGATCGACGTCGTGGGCCGATCGGTGCCGTTCGGGCCCGACCTGATCTTCGCCGCGTCCGACCTGCCCGATTTCGTGTTCCACGCCGAAATCTGCGAGGATTATTGGGCGCCTATCCCGCCCTCGACGTTCGGCGCGCTCGCCGGTGCGCTGATCCTGTGCAACCTGTCGGCATCGAACATCGTCGTCGGCAAGGAGCGCGAGCGCGACCTGTACGGTGCATCGCAGTCGGCGCGGTCGAGTGCCGCCTATGTCTATTCGGCGGCCGGGCCGGGCGAGAGCACGACCGATCTCGCATGGGACGGGCAGGCGATGATCCACGAGCTCGGCTACCAGCTCGTCCGCTCCGACCGGTTCGAGCATCGCGCCGCACTGGCTGTGGCCGATATCGACGTGCAGCGCATCCGCCAGGCGCGGATGCGCTTCGGCACGTTCAACGATTGCGCGGTCGCGCACGGCCATCCCGAGACGCGCTTTCGCCGCATCGCCTTTGCGCACCGACCCGACTTCGCCGACGTCGGCTTGCGGCGCGACGTAGCGCGCTTCCCGTTCGTGCCGGCCGATCCGGCGCGGCTGGACGACGATTGCTACGAGGCATTCAACATCCAGGTCGAAGGCCTCGCCAAGCGGATGCAGGCGAGCGGCGCGAAGACGTTGGTGATCGGCATTTCGGGCGGGCTCGATTCCACCCATGCGTTGATCGTCGCGGCCAAGGCGTGCGACCGGCTCGGCTGGCCGCGCACGGCGATCCTCGGCTTCACCATGCGGGGCTTCGCCACTGGCGAGGCGACCAAAAGCAACGCTTGGGCGCTGATGCGCGCGCTCGGCATCACCGCGGCGGAGATCGACATCCGTCCGGCGGCGCAACAGATGCTGGCCGATATCGACCATCCCTATGCGCGCGGCGAGCCGGTCTACGACATCACGTTCGAGAATGTGCAGGCGGGCCTGCGCACCGATTACCTGTTCCGCCTCGCCAACCGCCACGACGGCTTCGTCGTCGGCACCGGCGACCTGTCGGAACTGGCGCTCGGCTGGTGCACCTACGGCGTCGGCGACCAGATGAGCCATTATGCCGTCAATGCCGGCGTGCCGAAGACGCTCATCCAGTTCCTGATCCGCTGGACGATCAGGACCGGCCAGTTCGATCCCGACACCGATGCGGTGCTGGTCGCGATCCTCGGCACCGAAATCTCGCCCGAGCTGGTGCCGGCCGACGAAAGCGGTGCGATCCAGAGCACTGAGGCGCGCATCGGCCCCTACGAGCTGCACGATTTCTTCCTGCACTACACCGTACGCCATGGCCTGCCGCCGTCGAAGATCGCCTTTCTGGCGTGGCATGCGTGGCGCGACGCGGCGGCGGGCGCGTGGCCGATCGATTTTCCGGAAGAGGGGCGCAACGCTTATGATCTCGTCACGATAAAAAAATGGCTGGCGGCGTTCTGCACCCGCTTCTTCCAGACCAGCCAATATAAGCGCTCGGCCATTCCCAACGGGCCCAAGGTTTCGGCCGCCGCCAGCCTGTCGCCGCGCGGCGATTGGCGCGCGCCATCGGACGGCGTGGCCGGGCCGTGGCTGGAAGACCTGAGGCATATTTGAGAACTTTTGCGTGGTCGCGCGTTCTCTCCGTCGATGGCGTCCCCTGCCGGCGCGCATGACGATGGAGATATCACATGGCTACCACGGCTGAGACCAAGCCCCGTTTGACCAATGCCAAGCGCGCGGCCAATGCCCGCAGCGAGGCGCGCAAGCCCGATGGCCGCTTCAGCGCCGGCGGCAGCGGAAGCTTTGAGGGCACCGGCGCGATCCTCGCCGCCGGCGCTGCCGGCCTCGCGGTGGGCCTTGCCGCCAATATCGCGCGCAAGTTCGCGGTGCAGGCGCCGACCTTGCTGTCGGGCGACTGGGATCAGGCGCTGACCAACGAGCACCAGCTGACGCTCAAAGTGTTCGACGCGATCGAGGCGACTGGCGAGAGCAGCACGACCAAGCGCGCGACCCTGTTGATGAATCTCAAGCACATGCTGTCCAAGCATGCGCTGGAAGAGGAGAATGTGATCTATCCGGCGCTGCGCGACGCCGGGATGATCGCGGAGGCGGACGGCCTCAACAAGGATCACGGCTACGTGAAGCAGTATCTCTATGATCTGACCGAGATGCCGAAGGATTCACCGAGCTGGATTGCCAAGGTGCGCGCGTTCCGCACCGACATCGAGAAGCATATGCGCGAGGAAGAGGAGACTCTCTTCCCGGCGCTGAAGGCCAAGCTCGACGCGGACAAGAACAAGGAGCTGACCGGCCAGATGAACAAGGAAGGCCTGAAGCTCGCCTGAGGCGGACCGGTATCGGGGGAGGCGCTGCGCGCGTCCTCCGATGCGTCAGATGCCTCTGGCGAAGCGGCGATTCGCGTGGGCGAGGTTTCCGCCCCTGATCGCCGACCCGATCGCCGCGAACCCGATCAGGAGCATCGACCAGATCGGTGCCTCGGGAACCGCGCTCCCCGCTTCCGTGATCGTCAGTGAATCGGGCTGCAGGCCCAGCGCATAGAGGTCGGGACTGCCGGGCACGGGATCGCCGTCGGGATCGAGGATCAGTGTCGCGATCGCGTAGGATTGCGCGAACACATAGGCATAGGCCGGATCGAGCGACGGATCCTCGATGATCGCGGTGTAGCTTCCCGTATCGCGAAAGTCGGTCGACGCGAACATGGCGCTGTCGACGACGATCGACTGGGAGAGCTGCAGATCGACCTGGCCCAACGCCGTATCTGCGAGCGTCTCGACGCCCGCCGAATAGTTCGAGAACGGGCTGGCGGGCAGATAATATTTCGAGACGTCGCCCAGATATAATCCGGGGAACGCCTGGGAGATGCCGTTCAGCTCCAGCGATCCATCGGCCGGCGACGCGAAACTGCCCAAGGGTGCGAGCTGATAGCCGCCGACAAGCCCGGTCGAATCGGCCGTGTCGGTGTTCAGCGATCCGAGGCTGTCGTCGATGGTATAGGTCGCGGTGTAGGCGAGGCCGACGACGCTCGTGCCCGCCGCCAGCCCGAACGACGCCTGATCGATCGCGCCCGATACGACGTGGCCATGGAAGGTCGCGGTCAGCATCGTGGCACGCGCCGGTGCCGCAAGCATCATCAAGCCAGGTAAAAGTGCCGTCAGAACGAGCTTACGCATGTTCGGCCCCCCTCGCGCTTACGGATCAAGCGGCCCGCTGCGGCATGACGATACCTGCCGGCGGGTGGCCTCACAAGCACGACTACATCCGGCTTGTCGGTCGAATCTTCGCGTCCGCTAGATCGTGGCGCCTTGCAGCAATTTGGGTAGGTCGCCGGTCTCGCCGCGCGCCTCGGCCATGAAGCGCGCCTTGAGCGGCGCGATGCGCGCCACCGCGCCGAGGCCGAAGCGCCGGATCGCGCGTGCCGGCGCGCCGGGCAGGCCGAACAGCCGCGTCAGGCTGTCGGTCGCGGCGGCGACGAGGAAGCTGTCGAGCGCGCGCCAGCGTTCGTAGCGGGCGAGCAACTGCGCGTCGCCGAGATCCATTCCAAGGCGTGCGCCCTCGACCAGCACCTCCGCCAATGTGGCCACGTCGCGGAAGCCGAGGTTGAGGCCCTGGCCGGCGATCGGGTGGATGCCGTGCGCGGCGTCGCCCGCCAGCGCCAGCCGCTCGGCGGTGATGCGCGCGGTATGGTGGAAGCCGAGCGGATAGCCCGAGCGCGGGCTCGCCGATCGCAGCGCGCCGAGCATCCCGCCCATGCGCTTTTCCGCCTCGGCCATGAAGGCGCGATCGGGCAGGCCGATCGTGGCGGCGCCATGCTCCGCCGCCACCGTCCACACGATCGCCGAGCGCGGGCCGTCGGCATCGTTGGGCATCGGCAGCAAAGCGAACGGGCCCGCCGGGTAGAAGATTTCGTGCGCGACGCCGTCATGCGGCCGCTCGTGCCCCAGGGTGGCGATCACCGCGGTGTGATCGTAGCTCCAGCGCGCGACGTTGATGCCGGCTGCGGCGCGGGTGGGCGACTGGCGCCCCTCGGCGCCGATCAGTAATGCGGCGGTCAGCGTGCGGCCGTCCTCCAGCCGCACCGCCACGCCCGCGGCATCGCGCTCGGTCGTGGCAGCGCGCGCCGGCATCAGCAGGGCGATGCCGGGCGCTTCGGCCGCGGCCTCGTGCAGCGCGGCGCGCAGCCGGCGATTCTCGTACATCACGCCCAGCGGGCCGCCGGCCTGGGGCGGATCGAACAGCAGAGCCTCGGGCGAAAGGCCGTCGCGCACCTCGATCGCGCGGATCGGCATGCCTTGCCCCGCCAGCCGCGCGCCGATGCCGATCGCGTCGAGCATGGCGTGGCTGGCGCTGGCAACCGCCGAGGCGCGGCCGTCGAACGCCTTCGCCAGCACGGCCGCCGGCTCGGCCGGGTCGACGACGATGCTGGTGAGGCCGTGCGCGTCGAGCGCTAGCGCGAGCGTGAGCCCGACCAGCCCGCCGCCGAGAATGATGACGTCCGCGCGTTCCATGCTGCCCCTTACGCCCGAGCGGGCTCGAAACGGAAGAGCGCGCGATCGTCGGTGTTGAACCCCCTGTACCAGACGACCGCGCCATAGATGCCGAGGATCAGCGGCACGCCGATCGCGAGCTCGACCCATTCAAGCTGGTGCGGCAGGCGCGTGACCGCCCAGCCGGCCAGCCCGGCGACCATCGCCGCCAGCACCAGCGACCAGCGCCAGCCCGATACGCTCGCGCCCAGCAATCGCTTGAGCAGCCACGCCTTGGCGACCGAGGCGAGCGCGAGCGCGATCATTAGCGCGACCGCCGGGCCGGCGGCGGCGATCGCATCGTCGTGGAAATCGGGGCGCGGATTGACCCAGCCCCATGCCACGATCTGCGGCAACAGCCCGCGCATCGCGTAGACGAACAGCACCGACAGCATGGCCTGGATCGCGATCATCGCGACCGAGATGGCGAGATTGCGCTTGGGCGCGACGTAGATCAGCGCCGCCTCGCTCACCACCGCGGTCGCGGCGATCGCCTCCGCCGCCAGCAGCACCGCGAGCGCGCCGGTGCCGCCGACGAAGGTCGGGCCGACCAGCCCCATCACCGCCTTGCCGGGAATCGACAGAGCGAGCGCGATGCCGACCTGCGCGGCGATGATCCAGAAGCCGACCTGCCGCACCTGCTTGGCGACCGCGGTGAGGTTCCCCTCTTCAAGGTTCTGGGTGATGACGGGGCCGAGGATCGGATCGAAGCTGGTCTTCAGCTTCTGCGGCAGGCTCGCCACCTGCTGCGCGACGTAATAGATGCCGACGATCGCCGGCGAGAAGAACAGGCCGAGCATCGCGATGTCGAGGCGGCGCGAGCCCCATTCGATCGCGTCGGCGCCGGCCAGCGGCAGGTTGCGCGTGGCGATGTGATAGAGGCGCAGCGGCTCGGGCCGCCAGCCGCGCGGGGCGCCATAGCTGCGCAGCAACGGCCACAGCGACGCCCCCAAGGCGGCTATGGCCGAAAGCGCGTAGGCGAGGATCAGGCCGTCGCGCTTGGAATACCAGGACAGGCCGAAGGCGGCGATCGAGATGGTCCACGGCTCGATCAGCGAGCGCGCCTTGACCGTCGCGCCGATATCACCGCGATAGGCCAGCGCCGCCAGCGCGATGTCCGACCCCGCCCAGCCGAAGATGGTGAGCGGCAGCAGATAGTCGCGCTGGTTGATCGTGCTGTTGGGGAACATCAGCTCGGGCAGCGCCATCAGCAGGATGACGGCGGCGAGCGAGGTCAGCCATCCGACCAGCAGCCCGTCCCACACGACATGGACGTGCGGGCGGTGCGTCTTGGATAGCTGCTGTGCAAGACCGCGCTTGAGTCCGATCGTTGCGAGCTGCGCCGCAAACTCGACGATGATCGTGGCATAAGCGAAGCGGCCGAGCGCGTCCGCCCCGTACCAGCGGCCGGCGATGAACAGGAAGGGCAACCGCGCCGCCAGCCTCAGCAGGAAGCCGAACACGTTGGTCCGGCCGCCCTTGGCGAGCGTCTCGATGTCGCCGGGGCCGGTCGCCTCGACCGGACAGGCGGCCTTGCTCAATGCGCCGCGCCCCAGCTCACGCCGGTGCCGATCTCGACGCCCAGTGGCACCGAGAGCGATACATGCGGCTCGGCGGCGCGCTCCATCACCGCGCGGATCACCGTGCTGGCGGCGTCGGCGTCGGCTTCCGGCGCCTCGAACACCAATTCGTCATGCACCTGCAGCAGCATTTTCACCCGCGCTAAACCCGCTTCGGCCAAAGCCGGGCCCATGCGTGCCATCGCCCGCTTGATGAGGTCCGCGCTGGTGCCTTGGATCGGCGCGTTGATCGCCTGGCGTTCGGCCGCCTGCCGCTCGCCGACGGTCTTGCCCTTGATGCCGGGCAGGTGGGTCTTGCGACCGAACAGGGTGGTGACGAAGCCCTGCTCGCGCACCTGCGAGATGGTGGCGGCGATGTAGTTGCGCACGCCCGGGAAGCGATCGAAATAGCGGTCGATGATCGCCTGCGCCTCGACCCGATCGACGCCCAGCCGGCCGGCCAGCCCCCATGACGAGATGCCGTAGAGGATGGCGAAGTTGATCGTCTTGGCGCGCCCGCGCGTCTCGCGATCGACCGTGCCGAACAATTCCTGCGCGGTCAGGTTGTGGATGTCGTCGCCGTTGGCGAACGCCGCGCGCAATTGCGGCACGTCGGCCATGTGCGCGGCGAGACGCAGCTCGATCTGCGAATAATCGGCCGACAGGATCACGTGGCCCGGCGGTGCCACGAAAGCGTGGCGGATGCGCCGGCCGAGCTCGGTGCGGATCGGGATGTTCTGCAGGTTCGGGTCGGTCGAGGACAGCCGCCCGGTCTGCGCCACCGCCATGCTGAAGCTGGTGTGGACGCGGCCGCTCGCCGGGTTGATCTGCGCCTGCAGCGCGTCGGTATAGGTCGACTTGAGCTTGGAGAGCTGGCGCCATTCGAGCACGAGGCGCGACACTTCCGCGCCGGGGCCTTCACCCTCGGCGGCGATGCGCTCCAGCTCGGTGACGTCGGTCGAGTAGACGCCCGATTTGCCCTTGCGCCCGCCGGCGAGGCCCAGCCGGTCGAACAGCACCTCGCCCAGTTGTTTGGGGCTGCCGATGGTGAAGGGGCCGCCGGCGGCGGTGTGGATCACGCCCTCCAGCCGCACGATCTCCTCGCCGAATTCGGCCGACAGCCGGGCGAGTTCGTCGCGTGCGACCAGCACGCCGGCGCGCTCCATCTCGGCGATGACGGGAACGAGCGGGCGGTCGACCAGCTCGTACACGCGCGTCGCGCGCTCGCGCACCAGCCGCGGCTTGAGCCGCCGCCACAGGCGCAGCGTGACGTCGGCATCCTCGGCGGCATATTCGGTCGCGCGGTCGAGCGGCACCTTGTCGAAGCTGATCGCCGCCTTGCCGGTGCCGCACACCGCCTTGAACTCGATGCAGGCATGATCGAGGTGGCGCCTAGCGAGATCGTCCATGCCGTGGCCGCCGAGGCCCGCATCGAGATCGTAGGACAGCAGCATCGTGTCGTCATAAGGCGCGACGTCGACGCCGTTGCGGCGGAACATGATGAGGTCGTACTTCAGATTCTGGCCGATCTTCAGGACGGCCGGATCCTCCAGCAGCGGCTTGAGCTTCGCCAGTGCCACCGCGCGGTCGATCTGCGTCGGGCGTTCGGATAGTAGGTCGCCCGCGGCGCCGTGGCCGAGCGGGATGTAGCAGGCCTTGCCGGGCGCGGTGGCGAGGCTGATGCCGACCAGTTCGGCGCGGACGCAATCGAGATCGTCGGTCTCGGTATCGACCGCGACCGTGCCGGCGGCATAGGCCGCCGCGATCCAGCGATCGAGATGCGCCGCATCGACGACCGTCTCATAATCCTTGTGGACGAAGGGCGGCTCGTCCTCGACGCGCGCGGGCAGCGCCGCGCTTGCCTCGGCGCCGCCGAGCTTGGTCAGCAGCGAGCGGAAGCCCTGATCCATCAGGAACGCCTCCAGCGGCGCGCGCGGCAGACCCTTGAGCGCCAGATCCTCGAGCGGTTCGGGCAGCGGGCGGTCGCAGACGAGGCGCACCAGCTCGCGGCTGAGGCGCGCGGCATCGGCGTGGTCGATCAATGACTGGCGCAGCTTGGGCTTCTTGATCTCGGGCGCGGCGGCCAGCACCGCCTCCAGCGTGCCGTAGGCGTTGATCAGCTCGCTCGCCGTCTTGGGGCCGATGCCGGGCACGCCAGGCACGTTGTCGACGCTGTCGCCCATCAGCGCCAGCACGTCGCCGAGCTGTTCGGGGGTGACGCCGAACTTCTCGCGCACGTGATCGGGGCCGAGGCGGCGGTTGTTCATCGTGTCGAGCAGATCGAGCCCCGGCTCGATCAATTGCATCAGATCCTTGTCGGACGAGACGATCGTCACCTTCCAGCCCTGCGCCAGCGCCGCCTTGGCATAGCAGGCGATGATGTCGTCGGCCTCCAGCCCGATCTCCTCGATGCACGGCACCGAGAAAGCGCGCGTGGCATCACGGATCATCGGAAATTGCGGGACGAGGTCTTCGGGCGGCGGCGGGCGGTGCGCCTTGTACTGATCGTACATGTCGTTGCGGAATGTCTTGGACGAGGCGTCGAAGATCACCGCCATGTGGGTCGGCCCGCCCTCCGCGCCCTGGCCGGCGGCGTTCAGCTCCTCGACCAGCTTCCACAACATGGTGGTGAAGCCATAGACCGCGCCCGCCGGCTGCCCATGCTTGTTCGTGAGCGGGGGAAGCCGATGATAAGCCCGGAAGATATAGCCCGAGCCGTCGACGAGATAGAGGTGATTGGAAGACATCGCGTCTCATGTAGCAGCGCCGCGGGCGGCGCACAGCCTCCCTTTCGTCGGGCCGCCGCATGCGGCAAAGAGCGGCGAACAATTCAGGAGGATGACGAATGCGCAACATGCTGATCGCGGCGGTGACCGCGCTTGCCGGGATTTCGGCCGGGCAGGCGGCGGTGCCCGCACCGATCGCGGCGGCGGTCGCGAATCCGGCGCGGCCCGCGGCGGAGCGCGCGCGCGACCTCTATCGCCATCCGGCCGAGACGCTTGCCTTCTTCGGCGTGGCGCCGGGGCAGACGGTCGGCGAATATCTGCCGAGCGGCGGCTGGTACACGCATATCCTGATGCCCCTGCTCGCCGGGCACGGCCATTATGTCGCGGTGGTCGGCACCTCGGCCAAGTCGCAGGATGCGGCGCGTACATTGATCGCGTCGCAGCCGGGCGCGGCGCAGGCCAGCGTCACCGCATTCGATCCCAAGGCGGCGACGCTCGCGCCGGCCGGATCGCTCGATCGGCTGCTCACCTTCCGCAACATCCACAACCTGATGATGGCGGAGGATGGCGGCAGCGACGCGACCGCCGCGGCCTTCTTCCAGGCCGCGTTCAAGGCGCTGAAGCCGGGCGGCGTGCTCGGCGTGGTCGATCACCGGCTGCCGGCGGACCGGCCCGAGGCGCAGGAGCGGACGAGCGGCTACGTCAAGGTGGCGACGGTGATCCGGCTGGCAAGCGCCGCCGGCTTCAAGCTGGCCGGCCAGAGCGAGATCAACGCCAACCCCAAGGACAGCGCCGACTGGCCCAAGGGCGTGTGGACGTTGCCGCCGACCTATACGCTGAGCGACACCGACCGCGCCAAATATCAGGCGATCGGCGAAAGCGACCGCATGACGCTGAAGTTCGTCAAGCCGCGCTGAGCGCCTTACGGCGCGACCGGATCGCCGCACCGGTCGCGCCGAAGCCGAAGACCATCATCGCCCAGGTGGCGGGCTCGGGCGCCGGGCTTGGCGGCGGCGGCGAGGTGATCGAGAGCGAGACGTTGCCGACCGCGCCGATGGTCGCGCTGCTGAAGATCGAATTGTTGGCCGTCGCGCTGGCCGCCGAAAACGTATCCACTTCGAAGGCGTAGATGCCCGGTCCCAGCGCGTAGGATCCGGTTTCGCTGGCGCCCAGATAACCCGACCGATAGATCGTGTCATAGGCCCCGAGCGCGGTGTATTTGACCAGGCTGACGGAGATGTTGTTCGTGAAATCGGGGCTCGCTGGCGTGGCGAAACCGGTGAACGACAGTGTCGATGCGGTATCCAGCGAGAAATCATAATAAGCCGCCGCGTTCGTCTCGGCGTTGAGATAGAATTCATGGGCGGGGGCCTGCACCTTCGCGGTGCTGCTGACGAAGAAGCTGGCCTTGCTGACGCTGTCCAACTGGATCGCACCGAGCGAGTAAGCGCTCGCCTGCGCCAGACCATGCTCGTCGTAGGAACCGGATTTCGAGTTGTACCCGCCGTCGCCGATGACGGTGGACACGACGTTGGGTCCGTTCGAGATCAGATAGGGTTCGCCGGCACCGGCGCCCGAGGTCGAATAGGCTCCGGCCTTGATGAAGGTGACGGTCGCTGTGGCAGGCGAGAGCTCCACGCAGAAACCCAGCAGCGGTAGGACCGTCCAGGCGAGTTTCAACCGACGATGACGGTTCCGACGGGTTCCACCCTGATCCACCACGAGCCCCCTTGCGCATGCTTTGGAGGATAGACCGGGGCAGGCGCGCCGTTATTCCCGTCATGGTAAATTTTTTAATGCGCCCGGCCCGTCAGGGCACCAGGATCGTATCCTTCGCCTGTGCCAGCATCTCGGGATAATCGAGCGTGTAATGCAGGCCGCGGCTTTCGTGCCGCGAGAGCGCCGAGCGCACGATCAGCCCGGCCGTCACGATCAGGTTGCGCAGCTCGATCAGGTCGGCGGTGATGCGGTAATTGCCGTAATAATCCTCCACCTCGCGCTGGAGCAGGGTGACGCGGTGGAGTGCGCGTTCCAGCCGCTTGGTGGTGCGGACGATGCCGACATAATCCCACATGAAGCGGCGGATCTCGCGCCAATTGTGCTGGACGACGATGTCCTCGTCCGAATCGGTGACGCGGCTCTCGTCCCATTCGCGCACCACGCCCGGATCGGGCAGGTCGTCCCAGCTGCGCAGGATGTGCTTGGCCGCCGCCTCGCCGAACACGAAGCATTCGAGCAGGCTGTTCGAGGCGAGGCGGTTGGCGCCGTGCAGGCCCGACTGGGTCACCTCGCCGGCGGCGTAGAGGCCAGGCAGATCGGTGCGGCCGTCGAGATCGATCACCACGCCGCCGCACGTATAATGCATCGCCGGCACCACCGGGATCGGCTCCTTGCGGATGTCGATGCCGAGCGTCAGCAGCTTGGCGAGGATCGTCGGGAAATGATGCTCGATGAAGGCCGGCTCGCGATGGCTGATGTCGAGATGAACGTAGTCGAGGCCGAGCCGCTTGATCTCATGATCGATCGCGCGCGCCACGACGTCGCGCGGGGCGAGTTCGGCGCGCGGATCGAAATCGGGCATGAAGCGGTGGCCGCCATTGGGCGCCTCGGGCGGCAGCTTGAGGATGCCGCCCTCGCCGCGCATCGCCTCGGTGATGAGGAAGTTCTTGACCTCCAGATTGTAGAGGCAGGTCGGGTGGAACTGGTTGAATTCCATGTTCGACACGCGCGCGCCCGCGCGCCATGCCATCGCGATGCCGTCGCCCGATGCGCCGCGCGGCGCGGTCGAGAATTGGTAGACGCGGCCCGCGCCGCCGGTCGCGAGGATCGTCGCGCGCGCGGTGAACAACGCCACCTTCCCCGACGGGCGGTGCAGCGCATATACGCCGCGCACGCGCCCATCGCCCGAATAATGGTCGCAGTGGCGGCCGGTGACGAGATCGATCGCCGCCATGTCGGCGACGAGATTGATGTTCGGATGCGCCTCGGCCGCGGCGAGCAAGGCCTGCTGCACCGCCCAGCCGGTCGCGTCGTCGACATGGACGATGCGGCGGTGGCTGTGCCCGCCCTCGCGCGTCAGGTGCCAGCGGTCGTGGCCTTCCCCCTCGGTCGGGTTGAACGGCACGCCGAGCGACGCCAGCCGCTCGATCGCGGCGGGGGCATGCTCGACCACCAATTCGACGGTGCGACGGTCGTTGAGGCCGGCGCCCGCGACCATCGTATCCTCGATATGGCTCTCGAACGTGTCGCCCGGCTCCAGCACCGCGGCGATGCCGCCCTGCGCCCACGCGGTCGATCCTTCGGCGAGCCCGCCCTTGGCGAGCACCACCACCCGCTTGGTATCGGCGAGGTTGAGCGCGGCGGTGAGCCCGGCCGCGCCAGAGCCGATGATGATGACGTCGTAGCGGTGGTCTGCCATGGTATCTTTTCTAGCGTCCCGTTCGCCCTGAGGAGCCGCTGAGCGAAGTCGAAGCGGCGTCTCGAAGGGGATGTGGTTCGAGACGAGGCTTCGGCTACGCTCAGCCTCTGCTCACCACGAACGGGGGTTGGAGGAACGGGTCACGCCGCCGCCGGCGTGCGCGTCAGGTTGAGGAACACGTCCTCCAGATCGGGATCGTGGGTGGAGACGTCGACGATGCCGAGCCCGGCCGATTGCAGCGCCGCCAGCACCTCGCCCGCATTCACCTTGGTCTTGGAATAAGTGATGACGAGCGTGCGTTCGCCCTTCAGCTCGATCTTCTCGAAGCAGGGGGCGGCCGGCGGGGCGGTCAGGTCGCGGTCGACCGTGACCGACACGGCCTTCTCCTGCGCCATCGCGAGCAGCTCGCAGGTCGGCTGGTTGGTGACGACGCGGCCATGGTTGATGATGGCGATCCGGTCGCACAATTCCTCGGCCTCCTCCAGATAATGGGTGGTGAGGACGACGGTGGTGCCGGCGGCGTTCAGTTCGCGCACATAGGCCCATAGCTGCTGGCGCAGCTCGACGTCGACGCCGGCAGTGGGCTCGTCGAGCACCAGCACCGGCGGGTTGTGGACCAAAGCCTTGGCGACGAGCAGGCGCCTTTTCATGCCGCCCGAGAGCGAGCGCGCCCACGCATTCGCCTTGTCCTCGAGGTGCACCGCGCGCAGCAGCTCCATCGAGCGGCGCTGCTTCTTCGGCACGCCGTAGAGGCCGGCATAGATTTCCAGCATCTCGAACGGCGTGAAGAAGGGATCGAACACGATCTCCTGCGGGACGATGCCGATCGCGCGCTTGGCGTTGCGCGGATGCTCGTCAATGTCGAAGCCCCAGATCGAAACCTGACCGGCGCTCTTGTTGACCAGCCCGGCGAGGATGTTGATCGTGGTCGACTTGCCCGCGCCATTGGGGCCGAGCAGCCCCAATATCTGCCCGCGTGGCACGTCGAGGCTGACGTCGGTCAGCGCCTGCTTGCCGCCGGCATAGGTTTTTGACAGGCCCCGGATGCTGATCGCCGCGTCGCTCATGAAGCGGGCGCATAGACCCCGGCGGCGGGCAAAGCCAAGCCATCCTGCCACTCTTCGCGCACGTCGTCGTCGCTTTCGCGGTCGAGATGCGTTGCGCGCTCGGCGACGAAGCGCGCCGGGTCGAGCCGGGCGAGCGCCCATACCGCTGCGCCGCGCACCACCGGGGCGGGATCGTCGAGCAAAACGGCGACGCGTCCGACGAGCGCGGGCAGCGCGCTGTTGCCCGCGCAGATCAGCGCGTTGCGCACCATCCGGTCGCGGCCGATGCGCTTGATCGGCGAGCCGGCGAAGATCTGGCGAAAGCTGGCATCGTCGAGCGCGAGCAGGTCGGCCAGCTCGGGCGCGGCGAGCTCGGCGCGCGCGGCGAAGGCGCGGTGTGCTGCGGCGGTGTCGGCGAACTTGTTCCACGGGCAGACTGCGAGGCAATCGTCGCAGCCATAGACGCGGTTGCCGATCGCCTGCCGAAATTCGCGCGGGATCGGGCCCTTCAGTTCGATCGTCAGGTAGGAGATGCACTTGCGCGCATCGAGCCGATAGGGCGCCACGAACGCGTCGGTCGGGCAGGCGGCGAGGCAGGCGCTGCACGAGCCGCAGCGCATCGCGCCGGGCGCATCGGGCGCGAGATCGAGCGTCGTCATCACCGCGCCGAGCAAAAGCCAGCTGCCCTCGTCGCGGCTGACGAGATTGCTGTGCTTGCCCTGCCAGCCGATCCCGGCAGCCTCGGCTAGTGGCTTCTCCATCACCGGCGCGGTATCGACGAACACCTTGAGATCGGCGCCCGGCGCCTCCGCAACCATCCAGCGGGCGAGCGCCTTCAGCGCCTTCTTGACGATATCGTGATAATCCTGGCCCTGCGCGTAGGTGGAGATACGGCCGATCTGCGGCGCGGCCTCCAGCGCGAGCGGATCGGCGGCGGGCGCATAGCTCATGCCGAGCATCACCACCGAGCGCACTTCGGGCCACAGGCTCTGCGGGCTCTCGCGCTGGTGCGCGCGCTCCTCCATCCACAGCATGTCGCCATGCGCGCCTGCCGCCAGCCACGCGCGCAATCGTTCGGCTGTCTTCGGGGCGGCGTCGGCGCGCGCGATGCCGCACGCGGCGAAACCGAGCGCGCGCGCTTCCTCCTTCAGCCTTTGCTCGAACGATGGCACGAAACCGCCCTTACGCCGGTTGTGCCGCCAAGAGGAGACGAGATGGACGCGCTGGCGGTCGAGGCGAGGGGGCTGGTGAAGGGCTTCGGCGGGGCGCGCGCGGTCGACGGGGTCGACCTCGCGGTGCCGGCGGGCAGCATCTATGGCGTGCTGGGGCCGAACGGCGCGGGCAAGAGCACGACCCTGCGCATGCTGCTCGGCATCATCGATCCCGATGCCGGCACCCGCACCCTGCTCGGCGCGCGCGATCCGCTGCGCGTTGCCGACCGCGTCGGCTATCTGCCCGAGGAGCGCGGCCTCTATCCGGGCATGACCGCGCAGGAGGCGATCGCCTTCATGGGCGCGCTGCGCGGCCTGCCGTTGGGCGAGGGGCGGCGGCGCGCGCGCGCGATGCTGGAGGCGCAGGATCTGCCGCCCGACCGGCCGATCCGCGCGCTGTCCAAGGGCATGGCGCAGACGGTGCAACTGCTCGGCACGATCGTCCACAAGCCGAAGCTGATCGTGCTCGACGAGCCGTTCTCCGGGCTCGACGCGATCAACCAGGCGCGGCTGGAGGCGCTGATCCGCGAGCAGGCGGAGAGCGGTGCAACCGTGTTGTTCTCGACCCACGTGATCGCCCATGCCGAGCGGCTGTGCGAGCGGATCGCGATCATCGCCGGCGGCCGCGTCCGCTTCGAGGGCACGGTCGCCGAGGCGCGCGGCCGGCTGCGCCCGAGCGTGCGGCTGGCAACCCGCGCGGCGGACGGGCCGTGGCGCGCGGCGCTCCCTGCAGACGCCCGTCGCGAGGACGGCACGTGGACATTCGCGCTGCCGCCCGCGGGGATCGAGCCGTTGCTGTCGGCGCTGATCGACGGCGATGCGGGGATCGAGGCTCTGTCAATCGAGCGGCCGGGGCTGCACGACGCCTTCGTTGCGATCGTCGGCGCACCCTCCGAGCCCGCGGCGGAGGCGGCATGACCCGGCTGTTGCGATCGGCTTGGGTGATCGCGCGGCGCGATTACACCGCGACCGTGCTGTCGCGCACCTTCCTGTTCTTCCTGCTCGGTCCGCTGCTGCCATTGCTGATCGGCGGGCTGTTCGGCGCGATCGTCACCAGTGGCGACGATACGCCGGCCTCATCGCCGATCCTGGTGGCGGGGCCGCCGGCGGCGGTCCACGCCATCATCGATGCGCGCGGGCGGCTGGCGACGCGGCTCGGCGCGGACTGGATGCCGCCGTTGCGCGTCGATACGGGCGCGGCCGATCCGGCGGCGACGATGCTGCTCGGCGGCCTCGACCACCCGGTGCTGACCGGCACCGCCGACGATGTCGCGCGGCTGCGCGGGCCCGTGACGTTGCTGCTGGAGGAGGCGCGTGGGCCGACGCGCTCGTCGCCGCACCTCGCTTTCCGCGCGATCGCGCCGCCGGCCAAGGCGAGCGACGATGGCGGGCGCGAATTCGCCCGCGGCGCGCAGGCCGGGCTGTTCCTGCTGACGATGATCCTCGCCGGCATGCTGATCTCGAACATGGTCGAGGAAAAATCGAGCAAGGTGATCGAGGTTCTGGCCGCCGCCGTGCCGATCGACGCGATCTTCGCGGGCAAGCTGGTCGGCATGCTGGCGGTATCGCTGACCGGCATCGCCGCGTGGGGGACGATGGCGGTCGCGGCGCTGGCATTCGTGCCGCATGCCGGCCTGCCCGCCCCGGCGGTGGGGTGGGCGGCGTTTGTCCTGCTCGCCATCGTCTATTTCTCGACGGTCTATCTGCTGATCGGCGCGCTCTATCTCGGCATCGGCGCGCAGGCGGGCAGCGTGCGCGAGGTGCAGACGATCTCGCTGCCGCTGACGATGCTGCAGCTCCTGTTCTTCGGGCTGGCCTCGACCACGCCGGCGAAGCCCGAAGGCATACTCGCGATCGTCGCCGCGATCGTGCCGTGGAGCTCGCCCTTCGCAATGCTGGCGCGCGCGGTGGTACAGCCGGCTTTGTGGCCGCATGCGTTGGCGCTGGCGTGGCAGCTCGTCTGCCTCGCGCTGATCGTGCGCGTCGGTGCACGGCTGTTTCGTCGCAACGTATTGCGATCGGGGCCGAAAGTCCGGTTGTAAGCCCGATCGCCGGCTCCCACTTTCGCTATCGACGGAGGATGCGTGACATGAGCTTTTCGAGACGGGATCTGATCGGCGCGGCGGGTGTGGCGGCCGTGGGCGGGGCGATGCTGTGGAGCGGCGGCGGCAGCAGTGCGCCGATCCGCTATCCGCTGATGCTGACCGATGCGCAGTGGCGCAAGAAACTGACGCCCGAGGCCTATGCCGTGCTGCGTCAGGCGGCGACCGAGCGGCCCTTCTCCAGCCCGCTGCTCAACGAACACAACAAAGGCACCTTCACCTGTGCCGGCTGCGATCTCCCGAACTTTTCCTCCACCACCAAATTCGACAGCGGCACGGGTTGGCCGAGTTTCTGGGCCGCGCTTAACGGGGCGGTAAGTACTTCCGATGATAATAGCTTAGGCATGAACAGGACGGAGGTACGCTGTAGGCGTTGCGGGGGACATTTGGGCCACGTCTTTGACGATGGTCCGAAGCCTACGGGTCTGCGGTATTGCATGAATGGTACAGCATTACACTTCATTCGAGCCAGCGGCTGAGCTTCGTTATGGCGTCGACGACCACCTGAGGGGCGTCGACGAGACGTCGGCAAAACGCACTGCGCGCCGACGGATGATGCTGTGGGGCTGGGCCTGCCTGGTCGTCCTGTATTTTTCGTGGGAGATGGTGGCCTATCGCGGCCTGTTCGCGCTGGCCGCCGAATGGCAGTTCCACCATCTCGGGCAGGATCTGCCCACCTTCACCTTTGGCGTGCTGGCGACGATCTTTTCCGCGCCCGCGCTCTATCTGTTCCGCCAGCGGACGCGTCGTCGCCATTATCGTGCCGAGGACCAACTGACCGTCCAGGCCGGCGGCGAAGCGGTGCTCGAACTGTACGATGCCCAGCGCGCCACCGCCGCCTCGCGCGACTATAAGCACTTCCTGTACGGCATCACCACCGCGCTCGGCATCGCGACGCTCGCGACCCTGTTGTGGACGCTGACGCTGCCGACACGCGAGGGGCCGGTGCGCGACATCGTCGCCGGTCGCGCCCTTCCCGCCGATGGCCCGGCGCGGCTGGCCGGCACGATCGGCTATGGCCGTATCGCGTCGTACAGCCGTGGCCTGCTGTTCCTGCGCCGCAGCGAGCTCTATGCGCCCGTCTCGCCGCCCGAGGGTCGCGAGGGGCTGGTGCGCGTGTTCATCGAATTCACCCGCGCCGAACGCGCCGATATCCAGAGCGGCGGTACGCTCGCCAACCGCACCGGCATCCTCGTCCGTCGCGATCTGCCGGGCGCGCTGATCCGCCTTTACGCCTATCTCGGCTATCGCGTGGCGCCGCATTACGAGGTGCTCTACGCATCGGCCTTCACGCTGCGCTGGCCTTATTATCTCGCGGCCATCCAGTTCGGTCTCGGCACGCTGGGTTTCCTGCTGGTCGCTTTGCTCCAGAAGCGCCACATCCGCCGGCTCGACCGCATCGTCGAGGACTTCATCCGGCCGGCGCGCGTGAATAAGCGGTAAATTCGCGCTTATCCGTAACGAACAACTTAATGTTGGACAGGCATGGTCTCTATAGGGCCATGCCCAGTCTCGCCCGCTACCTCCCGCTCGCTGCTACCCTGCTGGTAGCGCCGTTGACCTTCGCCTGGGGCGCCAACATGGTGCCCATAGCGTCGCTGGCGGCGGATGCGCCGCACCACGCCACCGTCGAGGTGGCGCGGGCATCGGATGGGCTGTTCTACGCAGACGTCCCCGTTAACGGCCGCAAGATCCACTTCCTGATCGATACCGGCGCCAACGTCATGATGCTGACCGAGGCCGACGCCAAGCGCGTGGGCATCGCCCTGCGCGACGTGCGCTATGGCGGCCACGTCGCCACCGCCTCCGGCCGCGCGGCGATGGCGTGGACGCGCGTCGAACGGGTCGAGCTGGCAGGGCGGACGATGTCCGACGTGCGCGCCGGCGTGGTGGCGCATGGGCTGGAAGTGTCGCTGCTCGGTCAGAACATGCTGTCGAAGCTCGGATCGGTGACGATCGAGGGCGACACGCTGCGGATGGATTGAGCAGGCGAACCGGCTGCCGTTGTGGCGGCAGCCGGATTGTCGATCAGGCGAATTGACGCCCGCGGCGCGCGCGCCCCAGCACGCGCTGAAGCGCACCCACCAGGCCGAAGCCGCCGATCATCAGCGTCCAGCTGGCCGGCTCGGGCACGCCCTGCACCTGCGTGACACCCGCCGGAACGACCGGCGTCGGCGTATTGAGCGCGGCGAAGCTGACAGGGGACGAGAGATCGGGGGCGCTGACCGCGACCGCGCCGATCGAGGCCGGCTCGAATCCGCTCGCGGGCTCGAAGCTCGGCATCACCGGCGGTGTGAAGCCCGGCACGTCGACGATGCGACGATAGCTGGGCGCGGTGGTGATGCGGTGCAGAGTGGTCGGCGGCGTGTAGAGCGAATCGACCTGCATCGGCTCGGGCGCGGCGACCGCGGCGAAGGCGCGCGCGGTTGCGGCAATGGCGTCGTCCACGCCCCAGATCGGCATGAACACCCCGCGCTCGTTCGAAACGGCCACGCCTGCGGCAAGCGCGGCAACGGTCAGGCCGAAGCTGGTGCGCCAGTGGCGGCGCCGCTCGGCAAGCAGCGGAGATACCATCGATAAACCCCTATACGCATACACGAAGCCGATCGGTTCCGGCCTCGAGGCAGCGATTATCACACCTCTCTAACAGCAGGAAGGATGATAGATCGTTAACGCTGCCTCGGGGGCTCCATTCTTGCGCTGCTGCAACGAACTCGGCATCACGCCGTTTGAGCGATACGCCGCCGCGTTCTGCGGATGGGCGATCCCGTTCGAGGACCAGGAATGAGCCCCATCGTCACGCCCGTGATCCTCTCCGGCGGATCGGGCACGCGGCTTTGGCCGCTGTCGCGCACCGGCCGTCCGAAACAATTGTTGAGCCTGACGTCGGCCGATACCATGCTGCAATTGACCGCCAAGCGTACCGGCGGTGCCGGCTTCGCCCAACCGCTGGTGGTGGCGAACGCCGCCCATGCCGACATGATCGAACGCCAGCTGCAGCAGGCCGGCATTTCCGACATGCGGCTGATCCTGGAGCCGGTCGGTCGCAACACCGCCCCGGCCATCGCCGCCGCCGCGCTCGCGCTGGACCGCGATGCGCTGATGCTGGTGATGCCGAGCGATCATGTGATCGACGACGTCGAGGCGTTCCGCCAGGCGGTCGCGATCGCGGTGCCGCTGGTCGCCGACGGCTGGCTCGCCACTTTGGGCATTACCCCCGACCAGCCCGAGACGGGTTATGGCTATATCAAGCGCGGCGCCGAACTGGCGCCGGGCGTGGCGCGGATCGATCGGTTCGTCGAGAAGCCCGATCGCGACACCGCCAGCGCCTATCTGGCCGAGGGCGGCTATAGCTGGAACGGCGGGATCTTCCTGTTCGGCGCGGGCGCCTATCTCGACGCGCTGGAGCGTTATGCGCCGGAGATCCTGAGTGCGGTCCGCACGTCCATGGAAAATGCCCGGCACGAAGGGTCGCGCATCTTCCCGGATCCGCACGCCTTTGCCGCCTCGCCATCGCAGGCGGTCGATTATGCGGTGATGGAGAAGACCGACAAGGCCGCGGTCGTGCCGGTGGAGATGGGCTGGTCCGACGTCGGCAGCTGGGATGCGCTCCATGCCATCTCGGTCCGCGACGAGGGCGACAATGCCCATCACGGCGAGGTGGTCGCGATCGACACCAAGGGCTGCCTGATCCGCAGCGAGGGGCCGCTGGTCGCGGCGGTCGGCGTCAAGGATCTGATCGTGATCGCGACGCCGGATGCGGTGCTGATCCTGCCGCGCGGATCGAGCCAGGATGTCAAGCGCGCGATCCAGGCGCTGGAGAAGGACGGGCACGTCACGCTTCACCGTGCGATGGAGAGCGCCACCGCGCCGATCGGCGGCTGAACGCGTGCCGGCGGCCCGCTTGGGTGGCCCAAAACGGACCTAGTTGCGCCTTCTCTTGAGTTTCCTCCCCCTTAAAGTGGGGGAGGGAGCATCAGATGGGCATACAGGCACGGATCGACAGGCCGGCACGCACGGCCCTGTCGTTAGCGACGCGCGTGTTGATCGTCGAAGATCACGCGTTGCTGGCGACGGTGGCGGCGGACATGATCGAGGATCTCGGCGGCACGATCGCGGCGGTTGCCGTGACCGTCGAGGAGGCGCTTGCCGCCTGCGCCGTCGGCGGCATCACGATCGCGCTGCTCGATCTCGATCTGGGTGGGCATCATAGCGGGCCGGTGGCGCGGGCGCTGGTTGTGGCCGGCATACCCTTCATCGTCACCACCGGCGCCATGCAGGTGCCCGACGGGCTGGGGGAGGCCGCGGTGCTGACCAAGCCCTATGCGTTGGGTGATCTGCGCCGCGCCTTGACCGCACTCGCCGACTGATCCGGCGCCTCGGGCACCAGATCGAGGACTTCCAGCATCGACTGCCAGCGCGGCTGGGGCATTGCGAGCCGCCAGCGTTGCGGCCCGATCCGGTCCAGCAGGCCCAGGATGTTGCGGTCCGGATCGCGCCGATAGGGCATGATGTTTTCCTCGTCGCCCACCGTCATCGCGCCCAGGAACAGCTGGCGCGCCGTGTCGAGCCGATAGAGGCGGCCGTTCGGCCGCTGTGGGCCGCCGGTGACGGTCAGCATGTCGCCGGCGATCCGGCAGTGCAGTCCGTCCTGAACGATGAAATTGGGGATTGCGCGCGCCTGTGCGCCGACCTTGACGAGGCGGCAGCGATAGGCGCCGGCCGGCGGGGGTGATCCCTCCTGCGCGGCGTCGGGCTGCAACAGCGGGCCCTCGCCGTCGATCCGCACACCTTCGCCCGCCGCGCGCGCCTTGTTGACCGCGGAAATCCACGTCACCCGCCAGTCGCGCAGCCGCGTCCGATCGCGGTCGGTGATGACCGCCCCCCATTTCAGGGGCGGCTTTGCCGCCGCCGGCTGCGCCAGCGCGATTGCGAACGGGATCAGCAGGATGGCGCGCGATCTGAACACCGCCGCGCCTTAGCGCGGAGGCCGGACCGGCCGCAATGGCACAGCCTCAGTGCGGACCGAACGGCAACAGCATCGGCACGCGCCGGGCGTAGTCGGCATAGGCGCGGCGCCCCAGCTCGTCGGCGAGGAAACGTTCCTCCACGCGCGCCTTGAGGTGATAGCCGACGATCATCAGCACGCAGCCCGCCAGCGCGATCGGCGTTCCCTTGGCCAGCATGAGCGCGATCGCGCCGAGCAGGATGCCGGTGTAGATCGGATGGCGCACGATGGCGTAGGGGCCGCCATCGACGATGCGGTGCCCCGTCTTGCGGGTGACGTCGACCGACCACAGCCGTCCCAGCGCCACGCGCGCGCTCCACGCAAACGCCATCCCGCCCAGCGCGACCGCCACCATCACCCACCCGGCCGTGGCGGAAAGGTGCCATAGCGGCGGCAGGAAGGGTTGCCACGTCGGCCCGCGCGGGCTCGTCCTGAAGACGCCGTCGCCGAACAGCAGCAGCCAGCCGATCAGATTGACGATGCGATAGGCGGATTGCGGCCGTCCGCCCGCAGCCCGCTCGGTCCCCGCGGTCCAGCGCCACGCAGCGAGCCAGCTCACGGCCCAGGCGAGCCAGATGGCGGTCAAGGCGAGAATGGCATTCGGGGCAGACGCGGACATGGGCAACCCCGTGCTCTGGTGAATTACTGGGATAATACACTTGCGGCCGCCGGGGCGCAATGCAACGCTTTGGGCGCGGCATGCATTCAGGTCGCGGTTGCGGGAGAGGATCGGCCATGCGCCTCGACGATTATCGGGAAAGCGAGAATGTCGAGCAGCAGCAGGCCGGCGGCGGCTCGGGCGGCGGCTTCGGCGGCGGCGGGCTGGGATTGCTGTTCGGGCTGGTAGGCAGCCGCTTCGGGCTGGGCGGGATCGTCGTCCTCGTCATCGGCATGATGCTGTTCGGCATGAACCCGCTGTCGCTGCTCGGCGGTGGTCAGCCGGCGCAGCAGCAGGTGCGCACGACCGGCCAGACGCCGGCGCAGGTCTGCGCGGCCGATCCCGCGCACCGTTTCTCCTGCCGCGTGCTCGCCAGCACCGAGGATACGTGGGGTGCGATCTTCCAGGCGAGCGGCCAGCGTTACACGCCGACCACGCTCAGTTTCTATTCGCAGAACGGCGTGTCGGGCTGCGGCGCGGCGCAGTCAGCGATGGGGCCGTTCTACTGCCCGACCGACAAGAAGGTTTATCTCGACACCAGCTTCTTCCACGAGCTGACCAACCGCTTCCACGCCGGCGGCGATTTCGCGCAGGCCTATGTGATCGCGCACGAGGTGGGCCACCACGTGCAGGATCTGACCGGCATCGCCGACAAGGTGCGGCAGGGCCAGCAGAGCGGCGACGAGGCGCACGCCAATGCGCTGCAGGTGCGGATGGAACTGCAGGCGGATTGCTATGCCGGCGTCTGGGCCCAGCATAATCGCGATCGGCTCGATCCCGGCGACGTCGAAGAAGGGCTGCGCGCCGCCAACGCGATCGGCGACGACACGCTGCAGAAGTCGGCCGGGCGCGTGCCGGTGCCCGACAGCTTCACCCACGGCACCTCGGCCGAACGCGTCGCGTGGCTGCGGCGCGGGATCGACAGCGGCGACGTCGCTCAGTGTGACACGTTCAGCGGATCGATCGACCGCTAGACGCGGTCGCGACGTCAGTCGCCGCCGGTGCGCTCAATATCGGCGCCGACTGCCGAGAGTTTGTCTTCCAGCCGCTCATAGCCGCGGTCGAGATGGTAGATGCGCAGCACCTGCGTCTCGCCCTCGGCCGCGAGCCCGGCCAGGACGAGGCTCATCGAGGCGCGCAGGTCGGTCGCCATCACCGGCGCGCCGGTCAGCCGCGCCACGCCCGTCACGGTCGCGGTGCGCCCGTGCACCTGAATGTCGGCGCCCATCCGCGCGAGTTCGGGGACGTGCATATAGCGATTCTCGAAGATCGTCTCGGTCAGCACGCTCGTGCCCTCCGCCAGCGCCAGCATCGCCATGAACTGCGCCTGCATGTCGGTGGGGAAAGCGGGGAAGGGGGCGGTCGACAGCGTCAGCGGCCGGAGCGGGCCGTCGGCGCGGACCCGAATGCCGTCGGCTTCAACCGTGACGGTCAGGCCGGCTTCGGTGAGGCCGTCGAGGATCGCCGTCATCGCACCGGCATCCGCGCCCTCCAGCAGCAGGTCGCCGCCGGTGATCGCGGCCGCGCAGGCATAGCTGCCGGCCTCGATCCGGTCGGGCATGATCCGATGCTCGGCAGCGTGCAGCCGGTCGCGGCCCTGAATCACCAGCCGGTCGCCGCCGACGCCATCGATCTCGGCGCCCATCGCGATCAGGCAGTGGCACAGATCGGTGATTTCGGGCTCCCGCGCGGCATTCTCGATCACCGTTTCGCCGCGCGCGAGCGCGGCCGCCATCAGCACATTCTCGGTCGCGCCGACCGAGACGATCGGAAAGGTCACCCGGCCGCCGCGCAGGCCGCCGGCCGGCGCGTGCGCGCGGACATAGCCGGCGGTCAGCTCGATCTCCGCGCCCAGCGCTTCCATCGCGCGCAGGTGCAGGTCGATCGGGCGGTTGCCGATCGCGCAGCCGCCCGGCAGCGACACCGTCGCCTCGCCTTCACGCGCCAGCAGCGGCCCCAGCACCAGGATCGAGGCGCGCATGCGGCGGACGATGTCATAGGGTGCGGTGGTCGAGGCGATGCGCTCGGCGGTCAGCGTCATGCGGCGGCCGAAATCGGTGCCGTTGCGCGCGCCGGCGATCGTCGTCGCCACGCCAAGCTCGTTCATCAGGTGGCCGAAACCATCGACATCGGCGAGGCGCGGCAGGTTCGTCAGCGTCAGCGGTTCGTCGGTCAGCAACGCACACGGAAGCAAGGTGAGGGCGGCATTCTTGGCGCCCGAAATGGGCACACGGCCCTCCAGGCGGCGACCGCCACGAATGATGATCCTGTCCATCAGCCGGCTTTATCGACTGCGCACACGCATGCAAGCCGGCTCCCTGTTTCGCCATCGGCTCGGTGCGGAGTTGACCGATGTTAAAGCGGCCATGCCGATGGCCCGTCTAGTAAGCGGGCCAGGGGGGACGGCCTGTTTCATGGGCGAAACTATTCTGATTGAACATTTTAATCGCCACGTCGCGCTGACGGAGGCGGAGCGTGAAGCCATTGCCCAGGTGGTGACGAGCGAGCGTCATTGTCGCCGGGGATCCGTGCTGCGCGCCGAACATGGTGCGCCGGGAGACATATTGCTCGTGCGGAGCGGCTGGCTGTTCAGCTCGGCACTGCTCGAGGATGGCCGGCGACAGATCATTCGTCTGCTGTTCAAGGGCGATCTGCTGGGTCTCGACGGGCTTGCCTTCACCGAGGCGTCGGACGCGACCACGGCGCTGACCGATGCGCATGTCCTGGTGATCGACCGATATGCGCTGGGTGCGCTGTTCGCACGCCACGCCCGACTGGCTGCCGTCTTGTTCGCCACGCAGCAGATCGATCGCGTCGCGCTCACCGATCGGCTGATCTCGCTCGGGCGCAGTTCGGCGCGCGGGCGGGTGGCGGCGTTGCTGCTGTGGATCGCGGAGCGTCTCGGCGCAGCCGGTGAGGATATCGCCGACGGCTTCGCGCTGCCGATGACGCAGGAGGAGATTGGCGACACGACCGGCCTTACGGCGGTCCACGTCAATCGCACGATGCGCGTGCTGGTCGAGCAGGGGCTGATCCAGCGGGGGGCCGGCACGATGCGCATTCTAGAACCGGAAAAGCTCGCCCGCGTCGCCAATCACATGGCGCGCGTGGAGAAGCTCGATCTCAGCTGGCTGCCGGCCGCGCAATAGAGTGCGGCAGAGTGCGGCGGCTGGCGGACCCATCAGGCCAGGCCTGCGCTCAGGCCTTTTCCATCGTGCACTGGAGCGGATGCTGATTTTCGCGGGCGAAGTCGGTCACCTGCGACACCTTGGTCTCGGCGACCTCGTAGGTGAAGATGCCGCACACGCCGACGCCCTTCTGGTGGACGTGGAGCATGACGCGCGTCGCATCCTCGATCCCCATCCGGAAAAAACGCTGCAGGCAAAGGACGACAAACTCCATCGGAGTATAATCGTCGTTCAGCATCAGCACCTTGTAGAGCGATGGCTGCTTGGTGCGGGTGCGCGTGCGGGTGGCGACGCCCACGCCGGTGCCCTCGTCGCCCGTATCCTTGCGGACGGCCATCATCGGGCGATTTACGTTCAGGTCTGTCATGGCTGGATGTGAACGATATGGCATCGCCCGGCGCTGCGGCAAGGGGCTATCGAGGTTAAGCGCCAAGCTGGTGCAAGACGGGGGCACAAACGCAAACGGCCGCCCCCCGAAGGGAGCGGCCGTCGACGGTCCGGTCAGAGCGCCAGAAGGGCGATCAGAGCGTGGTCGACTTGATCTTCTCGGCGGCCACCGCATAGCGGGTCGAGATCGGCTGGGCGATGTCGCTCATCACCTTGAGCAGCGATTCGCTCAGCTTCGAGGCTTCGGCAACCGCGCTGTCGAATGACGCCTTGGCGTACTCGCTCTGCAGCTGGAACAGCTCAGTCGGCGACTTGACGCTGGCGAAGCTCTTGAACGCGGCGCTCGCGGTCTCGAAGCTCTTCTTGCCATATTCGGCGGCTTCCTGGCCGAGCGACTCGCCTGCCTTGGCGGCGACGCGCGCCGAGGTCATCAGCGCCTCGACGTTGCCGCGGGTGAATTCGACCATCTCTTCGCTGATCTTCGTCGACTTCTCGAACGCGGTCTTCATGCGTGCCGAGGCATCGCCGAACATTGCCTGCGCCTTTTCGGCGGCGGCGGCGGGAGACGAGGGGGGAGCGATCGTAGCCATGGGCTCACTTTCCTTGATGGGCACGGTCGTCGCCGCCGGGCCTGGATTGCTATCGTCTTCGATGGCCGGCGACGTCACGGCCTCAACCTGGTGGGGAACATACGCGGGGGGAACTGGAACTGCGGGCGCCGGATCGGCCGCTGCCTTGCGCACCGGCTTCGCCTTGACGATCGGCGCGGCGGCGGGAACGTCAATGGCTCCGTCAACCGGCGACTGAACGGATTCGGGATTTTTGCGGGGGCGGCCAGGACGGCGCTTCGGAAGTTCGCCGATGTCGGTCATCGTCCTTATCCGCTCCTACTTTGTTGCGGCGCACAATAACGCATCCGCCGAGTCGGCGCAACACTTTTTGTGCAGTGCAACAAAAGTCAGAAATCGACCTTGTCGTAATGATCGGGCGGGGCGATCACCTCCATCCGCTCCGACAGAAGCGGGCGGAAGCTCGGCCGGCTTTTCATTCCCGCATACCAGTGGCGCGTGCGCTCGTGCCCGCGCCAGTCGATGCCGCCCAGATAATCGGCGACCGAAATGTGGGCGGCCGCCGCAAGATCGGCGAGACTGAACAACGGGCCGCCGATCCAGCGGCGATGATCGAGCAGCCAGTCGACATAATCGAGATGGCTGTTGGCGAGCCGCATCGCCTCGCGCAGCATCTTGGCATCGGGCGAGATGCGATGGACGAGGCGCTTCTCCATCCGCTCGTACATCAATGGCCGGCCGACCTCGTCGTGAAACTTCAGATCGAACCACGCCACCAGCCGGCGCACCTCGGCACGGTTGGCGGCGGTGCCCGGCAGCATGATCGCCCGATCGACCGTCTCTTCCAGATAATCGCAGATCGCGGTGGAATCGATCAGCACCAGATTCTGCGCGCGATCGACCAGCACCGGCGTCTGGCCGGTCGGATTCATGTCGACAAACTCGTCGCGCTGTTCCCACGGCGATTCGCGCACCAGCTCGGCGCCTTCGCCTTTCTCGCCCATCAGCAGGCGGACCTTGCGGGAATAAGGACAGAGCGGGAATTGATAGAGCTGCCAGGACATTGACGGATGCTTATCGCGCGCGGCGCGTCATGTCAGTCGGCGCGTCACCAAAATTTCGCGCGGCGGCATCCGCAGCCCATGCGGCGTCGTACCTGGGTCGTCCGTCCGGGACGACAGGAGAGACCATGATGATGAAAAGCCCGCTTCGCGCGACGATGCTCGCGATCGCCTGCGCCACGCTCGCCCCCGTCGCGGTCGCCAACCCCATGGTCGGCGGCGCGGCGATGTATCCGACCAAGACGATCGTCGACAATGCGGTCAATTCGAAGGATCACACCACGCTCGTGGCGGCGGTCAAGGCGGCGGGGCTGGTGGACACCTTGTCGGGGCCGGGCCCGTTCACCGTCTTCGCGCCGACCAACGAGGCGTTCGCCAAGCTGCCGGCGGGTACGGTCGACACGCTGGTGAAGCCCGAGAACAAGGACATGCTCACCAAGATCCTGACCTATCACGTGGTTTCGGGCCGGATGACGGGCAAGGACATCGCCGCGGCGATCAAGGCGGGTAGTGGCAAGGCGACCCTCACCACGGTCGAGGGTGAGCCGCTCACCGCCAGCATGATGGGCGGCAAGCTGATGCTCACCGACGCAAAGGGCGGCATGTCGACGGTCACGATCAAGGACGTGATGCAGTCGAACGGCGTGATCCACGTCGTCGACACCGTGCTGATGCCGTAACCCCCCCAACGGTATCGCACGATGGGCGGGCCGGGGGAGCGATCCTCCGGCCCGTTTGCCGTTCGGTTGTCAGACGATGCCGGCCGACCGCAGGATCATTCGGCGGCGACCGCCTCGGGTTCCGCATCGTCCAGCGGCTGCGACAGCCGCCCCAGCATCTCCTTCGGCACCACCTGCCAGAATTGCCCGCGCCAGCGATCCCAATCGTCGAGGATATTGTGCGACCAGCGGCTGTCGGTTTTCACCGCATGCGCGGCGATCAGCGTCTTCAGCCGCGCTTCCCACCACGCCGAGCCGAGCCGGCGCCACAGGATGCTCTCCGGATTGGCGTGGCTGGCGAAGCTCTCGTCCTCGTCGAGCACGAACGCCATGCCGCCGGTCATCCCCGCGCCGAAATTGTCGCCGACCTTGCCGAGGATCACGGCGATGCCGCCGGTCATATATTCGCAGCCATTGGCGCCGCAGCCTTCGACCACCACCGTCGCGCCCGAATTACGCACGGCGAAGCGCTCGCCCGCCTGGCCCGCGGCCAGCAGCGTGCCCGAGGTCGCGCCGTAGAGGACGGTATTGCCGATGATCGTGTTGGCGCGGCTTTCGAGCGGGCTCGACACCATCGGGCGGACCACGATCGTGCCGCCCGACAGGCCCTTGCCGACATAATCATTGGCCTCGCCGAACACCTCCAGCGTCACGCCCTTCACCGCGAACGCGCCGAGCGACTGGCCGGCCGAGCCGCGCAGGCGGACATGGACGTGTCCGTCGGCGAGCGTGTTCATGCCATATTTGGCGGTGATCTCGGCCGAGAGGCGCGTGCCGACCGCGCGATGCGTGTTCCGCACCGTATAGGTGAGCTGCATCTTCTCGCGCCGCGCGAACACCGGCGCCGCATCCTTGATCATCTGCGCGTCGAGGCTGTCGGGCACCTCGTTGCGGAAGGTGTTGAGCTGGAAGCGGCGATGATGATCCGGCGCATCGACCTTGGCGAGGATCGGGTTGAGATCGAGATCGTCGAGATGCTCGGCGCCGCGGCTGACCTGGCGGAGCAGTTCGGTCCGACCGATCACCTCGTCGAGGCTGCGCACGCCGAGGCGCGCCAATATCTCGCGCACCTCCTCGGCGATGAAGGTCATCAGGTTGATGACCTTCTCGGGCGTGCCGACGAACTTGGCGCGCAGCGCGTCGTCCTGCGTGCAGACGCCGACCGGGCAGGTGTTGGAATGGCACTGGCGTACCATGATGCAGCCCATCGCGACGAGGCTGAGCGTGCCGATGCCATATTCCTCGGCGCCGAGGATCGCGGCGATGACGATGTCGCGCCCGGTTTTGAGGCCGCCGTCGGTGCGCAGCTTGACGCGATGGCGCAGGCCGTTGAGCGTTAGCACCTGATTGACCTCGGACAGGCCCATCTCCCACGGCGTGCCGGCATATTTGATGCTGGTCTGCGGCGATGCGCCGGTGCCGCCGACATGGCCGGCGACGAGGATCGCGTCGGCATGCGCCTTGGCGACGCCCGCCGCGACCGTGCCGATGCCGGCCGACGAGACGAGCTTCACGCACACCCGCGCGCGCGGATTGATCTGCTTCAGATCGTAGATGAGCTGCGCCAGATCCTCGATCGAATAGATGTCATGGTGGGGCGGGGGAGAGATCAACGTCACGCCCGGCGTCGAGTGGCGCAGGCGCGCGATCATCTCGGTCACCTTGAAGCCGGGCAGCTGGCCGCCCTCGCCGGGCTTGGCGCCCTGCGCCACCTTGATCTCCAATTCCTCGGCCGAGCCCAGATATTCGGCGGTGACGCCGAAGCGGCCCGACGCGATCTGCTTGATGACCGAATTGGCGTTGTCGCCATTCTCGTAGGGCGTGAAGCGGCGCGAATCCTCGCCGCCCTCGCCCGATACCGCCTTGGCGCCGATGCGGTTCATTGCGATCGCCAGCGTCTCGTGCGCTTCGGGCGAGAGCGCGCCGAGGCTCATGCCGGGGGTGACGAAGCGCTTGCGAATCTCGGTGATCGCCTCGACCGTGTCGATCGGCACGGCGTCCTTCGCCCAGTTGAACTCCATCAGATCGCGCAGATAGATGGGCGGCAGCTCGCGCACACCGCGCGAGAATTGGAGATATTGCGAGTAGCTGTCGGTCGACACCGCGGTCTGCAGCAGATGCATCAGCTGCGCCGAATAAGCATGGCTCTCGCCGCCCGCGCGCTGGCGGTAGAATCCGCCGATCGGCAGCACCGCCGCGCCGCCGCCATAGGCCTTGTCCTGCCGCAGCTTCGCCGAAAGCTGGAGCGAGGCGTAACCTTCGCCCGAAATCTTCGCCGGCATGCCGGGGAAGAAGTCGTTCACCAGCGCGCGGCTGAGGCCGACCGCCTCGAAATTATAGCCGCCGCGATAGGATGAGATGACGGCGATGCCCATCTTGCTCATGATCTTGAGCAGGCCGTCGTCGATCGCCTTGCGCCAGCGCTTGAAGCATTCGTCGAGGCCGACATCGCCGAACAGGCCGCGCGCATGGCGATCGGCGATCGCCGCCTCGGCCAGATAGGCGTTTACGGTGGTCGCGCCGACGCCGATCAGCACCGCATAATAATGCGTGTCGAGGCATTCGGCCGAGCGCACGTTGACCGAGGCGTAGGAGCGCAGCCCCTTGCGGACGAGGTGGGTGTGCACCGCCGCCGCCGCCAGCACCATCGCGATCGAGATGCGGTCCTCGCCGGCATGCTCGTCGGTCAGGAACAGCTCGCTCTTGCCCTCGCGCACCGCCTGCTCGGCCTCGCGCCGCACGCGCGCGATCGCCTGGCGCAGCGTGTCGGGGGCGTCGTCGGCCGGGTAGGTGCAGTCGATCACCGCATGCGCCGAGCCGAAATAGCTGCGCAGCGCGGTCCAGTCGCGGCTGGTGAGCACAGGACTGTCGAGCACCAGCACGCCGGATTGCTGCGCCTCGGTGTCGAGGATGTTGGCGAGGTTTCCGAACCGCGTCTTCAGGCTCATCACGCGCGTCTCGCGCAGCGAGTCGATCGGCGGGTTGGTGACCTGGCTGAAATTCTGGCGGAAGAAGTGGCTGATGAGCCGCGGCTTGTCCGAGATGACCGCAAGTGGCGTGTCGTCGCCCATCGAGCCGATCGCTTCCTTGGCGGTCTCGACCTGCGGCGCGAGGATCAGCTCCATGTCCTCCATCGACTGGCCGGCGGCGATCTGGCGGCGGATCAGCTCGGCGCGCGGCCATTCGGGCCGACAATGCCCCTCGGGTGCGGTGAGGTCGGCCATCGCGCGGAAGCCCTGGACCCACTCGCCATAGGGTGCCTCGCCGGCGATGCGCGCCTTGATCTCGGCATCGTCGTAGAAGCGGCCTTCCTCCAGATCGATCGCGATCATCTGGCCGGGGCCCATGCGACCCTTCGCCACTGCGGAGCTTTCGGGCACGACGACCATGCCGGCCTCGGAGCCGACGATCAGCAGATTGTCGGCGGTGCGCAACGTGCGCAACGGGCGGAGCGCGTTGCGGTCGACACCCGCCACGACCCAGCGGCCGTCGGTCATCGCCAGCGCCGCCGGGCCGTCCCACGGCTCCATCACGCTCGCAAAATAGTTGTACATGTCGAGCACCGGCTGCGGATGGTCGCTGCCGATCACCGCCTCCGGCACCAGCATCAGCTTCGCGGTCGGCGCATCGCGGCCCGAGCGGCAGATCGTCTCGAACGCGGCATCCAGCGCGGCGGTGTCCGACGCGCCGGCCGGGATGACCGGCTTGATGTCCTCCGAATGCTGGCCGAACGCGAGGCTGGCCATCTTGATCTCGTGGCTCTTCATCCAGTTCTTGTTGCCGCGGATCGTGTTGATCTCGCCATTATGCGCGAGGCAGCGGAACGGCTGCGCCAGCCACCATTGCGGGAAGGTGTTGGTCGAATAACGCTGGTGGAAGATCGCGACGCGGCTGATGAAGCGCTCGTCGCGCAGGTCGGGAAAGAAGACCGACAGCTCGGCGGCGAGGAACAGCCCCTTGTAGATGATCGAGCGGCACGACAGCGAACACAGGTAGCAACCCTGGATCTGCGCCTCGATCAGCTTCTTCTCGATGCGGCGGCGGACGAGATAGAGCTTCTTCTCGAACTCGTCGGCGGTCTCCTCGTCCGGCAGCGGGCCGGCGATCATGATCTGCTCGATCTCGGGCCGGGTCAGCATCGCCTTGTCGCCGATCACCGACACGTCGACCGGCACCTGGCGCCAGCCGTAGATGGTGTAGCCGAAATCGATGATCTCGCTCTCGACGATCGTTCGACACGTCTCCTGTGCACCGAGATCGGTACGCGGCAGGAAGATCATGCCGACCGCGAGGCGGTTGGCGCGCGGCGTATGGCCGGCGGCCTCGATGCAATCGTCGAAGAAGCGGGCGGGCAGGTCGACATGGATGCCCGCGCCGTCGCCGGTCTTGCCGTCGGCATCGACCGCGCCGCGGTGCCATACCGCCTTCAGCGCCTCGATCGCCGCGCTGACGACGCGACGCGACGGCTTGCCGTCGGTCGCGGCGACGAGGCCGACGCCGCAGGCGTCGCCCTCGAATTCGGGCCGGTACATGCCCTCGCGGGCGATGCGCTCGCGCTCGGCCTCGCTCGCCAGGAACTCTGTCGACATCACGCCGCCTCCCTCTGTGCGGTCTTCGCCTTCGCCTTCAGCCAGCCGTGGATCCGCTCGCTGACGTCGCGGCCGTCGCGGACCGCCCACACCACCAGGCTCGCCCCGCGCACGATGTCGCCGGCGGCGAAGACGCCGTCCATGCTCGTCATCATCGACTTGTGGTCGATGCGCACCGTGCCCCAGCGGGTGACGGTGAGTGCGGGGGCGCCGAACAGCCGCGGCAATTCCTCGGGATCGAAGCCGAGCGCCTTGACCACCAGATCGGCGTCGAGCCGGTAGCCGCCGGCGGGATCGACCTCGGGCGCGCGCCGGCCCGAGGCGTCGGCCTCGCCCAGCCGCATCTTCGTCACCTGCACGCCCGCGACCGCGCCGGCGCTGTCGTGAAACGCCTCGGGGGCGGCGAGCCAGACGAACTCGACGCCTTCCTCCTCGGCATTCTTCACCTCGCGCTGCGAGCCCGGCATGTTGGCCCGGTCGCGCCGGTAGAGGCAGCGTACCGAGGCGGCGCCTTGCCGCACGGCGGTGCGCACGCAATCCATCGCGGTGTCGCCGCCGCCGACGACCACGACATGCTTGCCGGTCGCGTTCAACGTGCCGTCGTCATAGGCCGGCACCGCATCGCCGAAGCCCTTGCGATTGGAAGCGGTGAGATAGTCGAGCGCCTCGACCACGCCGGCGGCGCCGACGCCCGGCGCCTTGATCGCGCGCGGCTTGTAGACGCCGGTGCAGATCACGACCGCGTCGTGGCGCGTCCGCAATTCCGCCAGCGTGGCGTCGCGGCCGACCTCGAAGCCGTGATGGAATACCACGCCGCCCGCCGCGAGCCGATCGACGCGGCGCTGGACGACATGCTTCTCCAGCTTGAAACCGGGGATGCCGTAGACCAGCAGGCCGCCCATGCGATCGTGGCGATCATAGACGTGGACGTCGTAGCCGTGGCTGCGCATCAGATCCGCCACGGTCAGCCCGGCCGGGCCGGCCCCGATCACGCCGATCGACTGGCCGCGCGCCGGCCCCGGCGTCAGCGGTTCGACCCAGCCTTCTTCCCACGCCGTATCGGTGATGAACTTCTCGACCGATCCGATCGTGACCGCGCCATGGCCCGAAAATTCGATGACGCAATTGCCCTCGCACAGCCGATCCTGCGGGCAGATGCGGCCGCAGATTTCGGGCATGGTCGAAGTCGCGTTGGACAGCTCATAGGCCTCGCGCAGCCGCCCCTCGGCGGTCAGTCGCAGCCAATCGGGGATATGGTTGTGCAGCGGGCAGTGCGTCGAGCAATAGGGCACGCCGCATTGCGAGCAGCGCGACGATTGCTCCTCCGCCTTCGCCACGGCGAAGCTGCGCGCAATCTCGCCGAAATCGCTCGCGCGTTCGCCGGATGCGCGTTTCTCGGGATAATCCTGCCCGACCGTCGTGAATTGAAGCATGCCGACCATGTGCGCCTCCGCTTGAGGCGCACATGACTCATCCGGCGGCCTGAGTCACGGCCAAATCCGGAGATAGGTCAGCACAGCTGACCCAAAAACCAACGATCGAGCCTGAATATCGCCATTTGGCATCGATCTGGGCCGATTTAGGTCCGATCGGGAACTACATCCGCGAGAGCCACACCAGCGCCAGCGTGCCGGCGACGATGCGATACCATGCGAACGGCCCGAAGCCGTGCTTGGTGACGATGCCGACGAATGCCTTCACCACCACCAGGGCGACGAAGAAGGCGACGACGAAACCGATCGCGATCGTGCCCAGCCCGACTGCGCCCGGTGCCATCAGATCGTGGCGATGTTTGAACAGTTCGAGCGTCGTCGCGCCGAGCATCGTGGGAATGGCGAGGAAGAAGCTGAATTCGGCCGCCGTCCGCCGCTCCACGCCTAGCGACAGCGCACCCATGATGGTCGCGCCCGAGCGGCTGACGCCGGGGATCATCGCCAGGCACTGGATGAAGCCGATGCCGAGCGTTTTGCCCAGCGGGATGTCGGCGACGCCGCGGATGGTCCGCTCCTTCGCCAGCCGCTCGACGACCAGGATCGCAACGCCGCCGACGATCAGCGCCACCGCCACCACCGTGGCATTGCCGAGCAGCGCCTCGATCTTCTTGTGCAGCGCCAGTCCGATCACCACCGCCGGGACGAAGGCCACCAGCACGTTGCGGGTGAAGCGGATCGAGGTCGCGTCGCCGCGCGTCAGCCCCATGATCACCGTCCAGAAGGTGCGCCAGTACAGCACGACCACCGCCAGGATCGCACCGAGCTGGATGACGATGTTGAACACCTCCCACTGCGCGGCATCATAGCCGAGCAACTTGGTGGCGAGGATCAGATGCCCGGTCGACGAGACGGGCAGATATTCGGTCAGACCTTCGACGATCCCGAGCAGGACCGGCTGGAGAATGCTCATGCGGGACCCTTACGGCTAGGTGGGGGGTAGAATGATCAGGCGGCGCCGAGGCTGAACCGGCCGTGGCGACGAAAGCGGACCAGCCAGCGCGGCGCCACCGCGGCGAGCGGCGCCGGCGCGATCCCGAAGTCGGCGAAGCCGGGCGCGCCGGTCGTGACGACATTGTCCCGCTGCAGCATCAGCCACTGATCCCACGTCATCGGCGCGCCGGGCAGCCAACCGCCCATGCGCGCCGCGAGCCCGGCGAGCGCATCGGGCACCGCCGGCAGCGAGAGCTTGCGGCCGATCGCCTGCGCGATCCATGCATTGAGCTCGCCCATCGACAGGATCTGCGGGCCGCCGAGCTCGTAGGTCTTGCCGGCGTGGGCCTGCGGATCGAGCGCCGCCTGGGCGATGGCGCGGGCGACGTCGCTCACCCATGCCGGCTGGAACTTCGCGCCCGCGCGCACCACCGGCACCACCGGCGCCAACGAGATCATCTGGGCGAAGCGATTGACGAACTGATCCTCCGGCCCGAACAGGATCGACGGGCGGACGATCGTGGCGTCGGGGAAGGCGTCGCGCACCGCGCGCTCGCCTTCGCCCTTGGTGCGGGCATAAGCGCTGTCGGCGGCCGGATCGGCGCCGATCGCGGAGATCTGGACGAAGGCGCGGACGCCGGCGGCGCGCGCGGCGGCGGCGGCGGTGCGCGCGCCGTCGACATGGAGCGCCTGGAACGGCCCCTTCAGCACGCCCACCAGATTGACGACCGCCGTCGCGCCGGAAACGGCGCGCGCGATGCTGTCGGGCTTGGTGAGGCTGGCCGGGACGAACTGCACCTGGCCGAGCGGGCCGAGCGGCTTCAGATACCAGGCGTCGGCGGGATAGCGCTCGGCGATGCGCACGCGCGCGCCTGCCGCCAGCAATTCCTGCGCGACATAGCGGCCCAGAAAGCCGCCGCCGCCGATCAAGGTGACCAGTTCGTCCATCCGTCCGTCATTCCCGCTGTCGCCACGCGTCACGAGGCAATGCCCGCGTCCGCGGCGCGATGCAATGCCCCTGCGCCGGTTGACAAGCCCCGATCCACCCCCCTAAAGGCCGCCGCCTACCCCGTGCCCAGATGGCGGAATTGGTAGACGCACCAGCTTCAGGTGCTGGCGATCGCAAGGTCGTGGAGGTTCGAGTCCTCTTCTGGGCACCAGTTGCTGCCTCTGGATTCGTCCAGAGGCGTCCAGCAACAGACTGTTTTCAAAGCATAATTTCATCGACGATCGCTGGCAACCGTCCGGGTTGATCCAGTGGATTCCAGCAAAAGATACACAAAATGTGTATCCTGGTGTGTCTGCTGGGTGACCCCGGAAAACCGGGATCACGACGATGCTGACTCAACTCCAAATCACCTCTGCCAAACCCCAACCGAAGCCATACACGCTCTCCGACGGGCAAGGGCTCGCTCTGTTCGTTCAGCCCTCGGGCGCCAAGATCTGGCGCTTTCGCTACCGATATGGCGGTCAGGCCAGGACACTGCACATCGGCCAATGGCCGGCTCTCTCCCTCGCTGACGCTCGCGAGAAATGCCGAGACGCTCGAAAAGCAATCGCTTCCGGTATCGACCCCGTCCTCGAGAAGAAGCGGACGAAGATCGAATCGCAGTTCGCCGTGGCGACGAGCTTCAAGGAAGTCGCGATCGAATGGGTCGCCAAATGCGAGCGTGAAGGCCTCGCCGAGATCACGCTCGGAAAGATCCGGTGGCTTCTCGGGATGGCCTACCCGATGATCGGGTCACACCCGATCAATGGCATCACCCCGATCGAAGCCCTCTCCGTTCTGCGAAAGATCGAGGCGAAGGGGAATTACGAGAGCGCCCGACGGATGCGCAGCGTCCTCAGCCGGGTGTTTCGCTATGGGATCGCCACTGCGCGGTGCGATCGTGATGTCGCGGCGGACCTTCGCGGCGCGCTGACGACTCCAAGAACCACGCACCATGCCGCGATCGTCGACCCGGAAGAGGTTGGCATCCTGCTCAAGACGATGGACGGCTATACCGGTCAGGCAGTCACGCGAATGGCGATGCGCCTGTCTCCCCACTTGTTCGCAAGACCGGGCGAGCTTCGGCAGGCAGAATGGTCTGAGATCGACGTCGTCAAGGCGATCTGGTCGGTTCCTGCTGAGCGGATGAAGATGCGCCGGCCGCACCGGGTGCCGCTATCGGTACAGGTGCTGGAGATGATCGAGGAACTGCGCGAGATAAGCGGGCATCGCCGATACCTGTTCCCTTGCCTTGGAAACCCGAAGCGGCCGATGTCCGAGAATGGCGTGAACCAGGCGCTGCGGCGGCTGGGATACCAAGCCGAGGAGATGACGGCGCATGGCTTCCGCGCGATGGCGGCAACGCTGCTCAACGAGACGGGCCGCTGGAACCCCGATGCGATCGAGCGGCAACTGGCTCACCAGGAAGCGTCGTCGGTGCGACGGGCCTATGCACGCGGTGAGTATTGGGACGAGCGCGTGACCATGATGCAGCATTGGTCGGACTATCTCGATCAGTTGCGCGCTGCTGCGACGGAAACGAAAAAGCCGAGGCCCGTCGTAAAGACGGCGAAGCGCAAGTCGAACGCGGGCCGCCCGCGCGGGCGACCGCGAAAGTAGGATCGGGAGCGCCAGAGCGGGCTCCGCCGCTCTGGCGCGATCAGTTTGGTGTTGCCTCCGAAGCCGTCAGGGCCTTGAGGCTCTGAAACTGAATCAGGGTCGCACGGCCGACCTTCACCGTATCGAGGTCTCCGGACTGAATGAGCTCGTAGATCCGGGAACGGCTGAGGCCGGTGATCCGCACGGCGGTCGATATCCGAACCGTGAGCGGCTCGATCTTCTTCTCCCAGCCACGCTCGATCATTTCTGCCCCCGCTGCCGCGCATCGCGGTCTCGTGCAAAGCTGCGATCGCTTTCCAGAAAAGCGGTGAGCATCGCCGGGATGAGTTCGACGACCGGTTCCTCCCGGCCATAGGTCTGGGCGTAGAGCGCGGCATAGTCGGTCAAAGCCTGATGGAGATCCGGCATGACGGTGATGCCGAGCTTGATGGGCGTTCGGTCCGGGAGCTGCGGTAGCTTGAGATCGGCCATGTCAGCGCTCCCCTCGAACAGGGGCGAGCACGAGATCCTTGTGGACGACCAGACGAACCGGCGCGCCAGGACGGATCGTGATCGTCGGCTGGATGCCGAGATTGCGTTGGGTGATCTGATCGCCGGCCCGAGATACGCTGTCCTGCGTCGACATCCGGAGCGCCTGAACCAGGTCACTCTGTCCGGAGAGCGCCAGCTGAGAGCTGACCCCGAGCAGCGTTGATAGAGCAACGCCCTTCAGGAGCTGCCAGGTGTGCATGTCGACTTTGTCCTGAAGGCCGGCATATCCGGATGGATCGGTTGCCGGCACATTGTCGATCCGCTGCGAGCTGCCATCCGGCATGATGATCCGCTGCCAGACTATCAACGCTCGCTTCTGACCGAACGCCACGACGCTGTCGTAACTGCCGACCAGCCGCGCCCCTTGCGGGATGAGCAGGATCTGGCCCGTCGCGCAGTCGTAGATGTTCTCAATGACCTGGGCCGTCACGAGACCGGGCAGATCCGAGCGCAGTCCGGTGATCAGGCTCGCCGAGATCACACTGCCGGCCGACAGCGTGTAGGGCGATGCCAGCGGCGTGAGGGTGTGCGGATTGACGTCGCCTCTCGGATCGAGCGTGGCGACGAAATCGGCCTTGCGTCCCTGCGCGTTCGGATCGTTGCCCGGATCGAGCGCCAGCTTCGCAGATGTCGGATCTGCCGCCACCGCTGTGGGCGTGGCAGGCGCGGCACTCGCCGTCGTGATCTGCCGCCCCTGCACGAGAACACCGGACTCGCGTGCCGCCTTCAACTCGGCAAGCTGACGCTCCCGTTCCGCGGCTTGCGCCTGTTGAAGCTGCTGATCGGCCGGACTTACCGCCATCATCTCGGCGCGCTGGTGTTCCAGGATCGGCTTGCCGAGATCGCCTGGCAGCGGCGGTCCGAGCTTCGGGACATCGCCATAGGTCGCGGGCGCGCCGCTCAGCGTGTCGCTCGGCGCCTTGACCGGATCTGCCAGATCATCCTGCGCTTCGACGTGGTGCAGGATGTGAGGCTTGAGCGCCATGAAGGTGACGGCGGTGAGACTTACCGATCCCAGCGCCGCGATCGCGATGATCAAGCCGCGCTTGAAGCGGATCGCGCGAGGTGGCCGGCTGCGAATGGCCAGCGTCTCGGGATCGACCCTGGCGGCCGGAGGAAGTGCCGCCTCGGTCACGATGCCCTCCGACGGCTATAGGCCTCGGTCGTCCGGCTGATGCGGACGATGTCCTGATGCTTGAGGCCCAGACGCAATTCGGCGGCGTCGAACAGCCGGTCGACGACGTAGAAGCGGCTCTGCACGCGATAGTTGACGAGGCTTGCGGTGCCCTTTGCATCGACGAGGAAGAGCGGTGGCGCTTCCCCGACAGCAAGGCTCGCTGGGAACTCGATAAAGGTCTGCCGCCCATCGTCAAATGCGCGCAGCGGACGCCACGCCGGCTGGTCGCCGGTGATCGCATAATCGAAATGAAGCTGGTCGATCGACAGGCCGGAAGCCACCGGCAGCGCCGCGCGTGCCTGCTCGACCGCCGCCTTGTAAGCAATCAGGGCATCCTGCGGATAAGTCCACGACAGCGCCGCCATCGCCGTCCGCTCCGTGCTGGTCAGCGACAGGTGATAGGTCCGGCGGTCGGTGGTAATGACGACATTGGTCGCGAGCCCCGCCGAGAACGGCTTGACGAGGACATGCGTCCGCTTGGTTTCGCCGCTGCCGCTGCTGGTGTCACCAATGACCCAGCGGACCGTATCGCCGGCCGCGACTGCGCCCAGCGTTTCGCCGGACTGAAGGGCGATGTCGGTCACTTGGCCTGGTGCCGTGAAGACGTGGAAGAGCGCACCCTCTGCATAGGGATAGACTTGCGTCGCATTGAGGTAGCCGCTCACGGCCGGCTCCAACGTCGCCGAGTGGTTGGCGGCTCGCACTCGAAGCTCCGCGGCCGACGGCGGCCGATCACGATGTGTGATTGGCGGGGCCGATGGTGTGGCCATTGCCGGCGGTGCGCTGACAGCCGGTGCCTGGGGCGATGCCGGTGGCGTAGCGGCCGGAGTGTCAGCGAGCGCGGGGGCGGCAGCGATGATCGTTGTCGCAAGCAGAATCGATTTCATGGAAGCCTCCAGAGTCACATGCGGGGTTGAGCGAGGCCGGGATCGAGCGGCGATCCAAGCGGGATATCGGCGGCCGGTGCTGCGACGGGCTTCGCTGGCGCCTGCTGAGATGCCGAGGCAGTCGCGGCGGGTTCGAGCTCGCGCATCCAGTCGATCCCATCGACATAGAGACCGAGCGGATTCTTCCGCAGCGTGTCGGCCGTTACCGGCCCCTTGAGCACGACGGTGACGATCGCCGTCCAATGTGCGACGCCGGTCTGTGCGCCGCGGTCGAACGTCGTCTCGATCCATTTCACTTGGAAAGATCGGTCGGAAGCTCGCACGATGCTGGTCACTTGAACCGACACCGTCTTCTCGCCGGCATGGCCAAATGGATCGGCGGCACGCGCATAGTCGCCGAGGAAGATCGCTCCACGCTTGGTGGTGAAGTCGTAGGCTGAGAGCCACGATTGCCGCATCAGCACCGGGTCGAGCGAGACCGAACGGATATCGGTGACGAAGCGGCCGAGGAACCACGCGATCTGCGGATCGGTCGGGCGGAAGCCTGCCTCCGCCGCGCTGACCGCCCTCGGCTCGCCGAGACGATCAACCTCGACAACATAGGGCACCACGCGGCTCTGCAGCGATTGCCAGAGCAGACCGCCGGACAATGCGCTGGTGAGGCCTAGGCAGGCAAAGGCCATCAGTCGCCAGTTGCGCGCCTGTACGCGGGCCGAGCCTATCCGTTCGTCCCAGAGCTGGCCGGCCCGATGGAAGGGTGTCTCGGGTTCGGGCGTTCGCCCATAGCGTTGCACCGCTCGCTTGAAGCGCATGTCAGTCCTCCTTTTCCTTGATGTCGGGGGTGGCGCCGTGGCCCCCCCGATCGCCCTGCTGGACGGTGTGCATGGCGGTCTGGCCGTGATGACGTGTGGCTGCCTGCGACTCCATCGCGCGCGCCCAGCCGGGGACGGACGTGTCCGTGCCGGACGATGCCGGACCCGAATCTGCCTTGGGGTTCATCGCGGCCCACGCCGCCTGGCGGCCGGACTCGACGGCCTCGCCGAAGCCGATCGCTGAGGACATGCGCGATCGGGCAGCGCCCGCAGCCGCGCGGGCCATACCGCCCATGCCGGCACCGACGGTCGCCGAGCCGCTGGCCTCCTGGCCGAGCCCATAGGCGGTCGATGCCGCCGACCCCATCGTCGCACCGGCACGGATCGCACCGAGCCCGCCGGCCGCGATGCCGCGAGCCGCCGCCATCGCCCCCGCGCCACCGAGATAGGCGATGCCGCCCGCTCCGAGGACTGTGCCGAAGGCCGCACCTGCGCCGAGCTGCGGAGCGCCCGCAACGAGACCGGAGGCGATGCCCGGACCGAAGATGCCGAGGCCGAACAGCGCGAGACTGGCGAGGACGAGGCTCATCGCCTGTCCCACGTCGGGCTCGTGGCCCTGCAACGCGGTCGTGAACTGGGTGAAGTAGTTGGAGCCGATGCCGACGATGACAGCGAGCACCATCACCTTGATGCCCGAAGAGACGACGTTGCCGAGGACTCGCTCGGCCAAGAAACTTGTCCGTCCCCAAAGGGCAAAGGGTACGAGGATGAAGCCGGCGAGGCTCGTCAGCTTGAACTCGAGGATGCTGACGAACATCTGCACGGCGAGGATGAAGAAGGCGATGATGACGATCGCCCAGGCGAACAGCAGCACCAGGATCGTCACGACATTGTCGAAGAAGGTCGTGAAACCCATCATCTGCTCGGCTTGCTGAAGCAGCGGCCAGGCGGCGGAGAAGCCGATGCCGGCAAGCTTGCCGGGCCGGAGCAGATCGTCGGTCGAGATCGTGCCGCCGCCGGCCGTGATGCCGGCCTGCGCAAAGGATCGGTAGATGATGTCCGACAGCGTCGAGAAGCTGTTCAACATGTAGGCGAACGCGCCGATGTAGAGGATCTTGCGGATCAGCCGGCCGAGGACATTGTCCTCGCCGCCCATCGCCCAGAACAGCCCGGCTAGCGTGATATCGAGCGCGATCAGCGTTCGGCTGAGGAAGCTGACGTCGCCGCCGAGCAGCCCGAACCCGCTGTCGATGTAGCGGATGAAGGCGGCCATGAACTGGTCGATGACATTGAGGTCGTTCATGCGTCGGGCTTCCGAAAATGAAGGGTGCCGCGGAGCGCGTCTGGGGGAGCTGCGACGCGCCCCGCGGCGGACGGCGACGGGAGGCGAGACCGCCGCCGCCTGATCCGGCGTGAACCTACTGGGGGGTGTAGGCCGTGCCGGAACCGAGGAACTTGGCGGCGGCGTCGTGCGCGTCGGACTGCGCCTGCGTCCGGGTCGCGCCGGCCAGCGCATCGGCGCGACTTTGCGCGGCCATCATGTGCTGGATCTGGAATTGCTGCTTCGCGACGAGCGCGAGCAGCTGATTGGTGGTCTGCTGGACCTGCAGAGCGCCCTGCGATCCCTGGCTGCGGGACACGAGGCTGTTGAGCGTCGCTTCGTCTGCCGCGATGTTCTCGACCACTTGGCTCTGGACGGTCATCGTCTGCTGATAGGCGGACATCGACGTCGCCAGCCGGGTACGGGCGTCGGCGACGTGCTGGTTGTTGGTCAGCGCGGAATTGAAGCTCGTCGGGTAGAGCGCCTGATACTGCTGATTGAGCAGGGTGACGTGGAACTGGATGTTCGACGCCTGCCCCATCAGCTGGTCGATCTTCTGGATGTCCTGCTGGAGCATCGTGAGCTCGGGGAAGCTGACGACGCTCAGATTCTTCGCCTGGTTGATCAGGCTCTGCGCCTGGTTCTGCAGCATGGTGATCTGGTTGTTGATCTGCTGGAGCGTATGCGCCGCCGTCAGCACGCTCTGGCTGTAATTCGCGGGATCGAAGACCGTGAGCTGTGCTTGTGCCGGCGTACCGGACATCGAAAGGCTGACGATAGACGCACCGGCGATGGCGAGGCCGGCGACGGACGCGACGATGTATCTGCGGATTGGGGTACGCATGACAATTACTCCTGGGGGGTGGGAGACGGGAAGCTGGCAAGCAGGTCGGCGGCCCAGCCGAGATCGGCCCCACCCAGGAAGCGCGCGGCGAAATCGCCAGCGCCATGCTCGGCGAGGATGGCATCGATCTGCTTCTGGCTGGCAGGATCGGAGGCACCGCACAGGGCAAGCGCGATTGGGCCCAAGCCCAGCTCGAAAAGGCGGTTTCCGCGCGCGGATTGCAGGTAATAGTGGCGCTTAGGCGTCGCTCGGCTGATCAGCTCGATCTGCCGGTCGTTGAGGCCGAAGCGCTCGTAGGCGGCCCGCCCCTGCGGCTCGATCGCGCGATCGTTGGGAAGCAGGATACGCTGCGGACAGCTTTCGATGATTGCGGGCGCGATGCTGCTGCCGGCGATGTCGGCGAGACTCTGGGTCGCGAACAGCACCGCGACATTCTTCTTGCGGAGCGTCTTCAGCCATTCGCGGATGCGCGCTGCGAACAGCGGATGGTCGAGGAAGATCCAAGCCTCGTCGAGGATGAGCAGGGTCGGCCGACCGTCGAACCGCTCCTCCAGCCGGTGGAAGAGATAGGTCAGGACTGGGGCGACGACGCTGGCTTGGCCGAGCAGCGCCTCGGTCTCGAAGCATTGGATATCGGCGAACCGGAGTTCGCTTTCTGCCGCGTCGAGCAGCCGACCGTGTGGACCGTCGAGCGTATAGGGTTGGAGCGCGACTCTCAGCGCGTTCGACTGCAGCAAGAGCGCCAGCCCGGTCATCGTCCGCTCCTGCGGCGGGGCCGACGCGAGGCTGCCGATAGCTGACCAGACGGCATCCTTCACCTCAGGGGTGACGACGACTCTCTCGGCGTCGAGCAGAGCCGCGATCCATTCGGCCGCCCACGCTCGCTCGGCGGGCTCGTCGATCCGCTGCAGCGGTTGGAACGCGAGCACGTCGCCGGCATCGGACCCGACGCCGAGCGCATGATGCGCGCCGCCCATGGCCAGCACGGCGGCGCGCGCCGAATAGCCCTTGTCGAAAATGTATATCTGCGCACGGGCATAACGTCGGAACTGGAGCGCGATCAGTGCCAGCAGCACCGATTTGCCCGCGCCCGTCGGCCCCACCGCCATCATGTGTCCGACGTCGCCGACGTGGGTAGACAAGCGAAAGGGCGTCGAGCCCGACGTCTGCGCCACGAACAGCGGCGGCCCGTCGAGATGCGCGTTCCGCGCCGGACCGGCCCAGACCGACGACAGCGGCATCAGGTGCGCAAGGTTCAGCGTGTGGACGATCGGCTGCCGGACGTTGGCGTAGGCGTGGCCGGGGAGCGAGGAGAACCAGGCCTCGACGGCGTTCACGCCCTCGCGGATCGTCGTGAAGCCAAGACCGCCGGTGATCCGCTCGACCTGCCGGATCTTCTCCTCGACCCGCGCGCGATCGGCGTCCGATACAGTGATCGTGGTGGTCACATAGCCGAAGGCGACATGGTCGCCGCCGAGCGCCTGCAGCGCGAGGTCGGCATCGACGACCTTATTGTCGGCGTCGCCGTCGAGGAGCTGCGTCGGCTGGTTGTACATCACCTCGCGGAGCAGCGCGGTGATCGACTTGCGCTTGTTGAACCACTGACGGCGGACCCTGGTCAGCACCTTGGTGGCGTCGGTCTTGTCGAGCGCGATGAAGCGGGTGACCCAGCGGTAGGGGAAGTCCGCTTCGTTGAGCGCGTCGAGAATGCCGGGGCGGCTGACGTTCGGAAAGCCGGTGATGGTCAACGATCGGAGACGGCGCTCGCCGAGCATCGGTTCGAGGCCGCCGACAAGAGGCGTGTCCGCGAGCAGGCCATCGAGATACATGGGCGTCGCGGGAACGACGATCGGATGGTGCCGCGTCGACACGCAGTCGTGGAGATAGGTGAGCGTCTCGACGGACGTCAGCGCGCGCACCTCGGGCATGAAGGCGGCGAACAGATCGAGCGCGCGGTCGGTCTCCGCGACGAAGGTGGCCAGCGCCCCGCGCCAGTCGCGCCCCTCTGTCGCCTCCGGCCGATCGACAAGCGATCGCCCTGCGGCATCCGCACCGTCGGGCGCAGGCAGCCAGGTCAGAGTGAGGCGATAACGACTCTCATAATGGGCGCCGGCTTCGATGAAGCGCGCGCGTCGCTCCTGATCGACCAGCCAGGAGGCGGCATCGGGGAATTCGCTGTCGGGATAGTGAAGCGCCTCCCGCCGCTCGGCCTCGAAGAAGAGCGCCCAGCCGGTGCCGAACCGCTTGAGCACGTTGTTGGCGCGCGCAGACGCCGAGACGAGCTCGGCCTCGGTGGCGGATTCGAGATCGGGGCCGCGGAACGCCAGCGTCCGCTGGAAGCTGCCGTCCTTGTTGAGAACGATGCCCTCCGCGACCAGCGCGGCCCACGGCAGATGGTCGGCAAGGCGGTCGGCGGAATGCCGGTATTCGGCCAGACTCAGCATGCGAGATAGCCCTTCTGTCGAATGTGTCGGACCAGCACCGGCGCGAACGAGGGATCGCGCTTGGTCGCGAAGACGGCGACGCTGTGCCCGATGGCCCAAATGATGATGCCCGCGATCCACTGCTGGAGGCCGAGCCCGATCGCGGCGGCCAGCGTTCCGTTGAGGATCGCCAGCCCGCGCGGCGCCCCGCCGAGCAGGATCGGCGCCCCGAGGCTCCCATGAATGGGAACCTCGAAGCCCTCGATATGAGCGTTGTTGCTCACGCGATCAGCGCCCCGCCGCCGAAGCTGAAGAAGCTGAGGAAGAAGCTCGACGCGGCGAACGCGATCGACAGACCGAAGACGATCTGGATCAGGCGGCGGAAACCGCCCGCCGTTTCGCCGAAGGCCAGCGTCAGGCCGGTGAGTACGATCACCGCCACTGCCATGATCTTGGCGACCGGCCCCTGCACGGAATCCAGCACCTGCTGGAGCGGTTGCTCCCACGGCATGCCGGTGCCGGCCGCGTAGGCATTGCTGGCGAAGATGATGCCGAAGCCGAGAACGGCCCCGGCAACGAAGGTGGTGGGGCGATCTGGAAGCATAAGGGTCTTCATGGTCATTCTCCTTGGGGGTGGGAGGCGAGAAGTTCGGTGAGCGCGTAGGCGCCGGTGTCCGGGTCGAAGCCCACGACGCGCGCGATGCTGGCGATCCGGCGCTGCGAGCCCCGGCCGGCGATGAAGACTATGATGTCGATGGCCTCGGCGATCAGCTGGCGGGGCACGGTGACGACCGCCTCCTGCACCAGCTGCTCGACGCGATAGAGCGCGGCGATCGCGCTGTTGGCGTGGACCGTCGCGATCCCGCCGGGATGGCCCGTGTTCCAGGCCTTGAGCATGTCGAGCGCCTCGGGGCCTCGCACCTCGCCGACGATGATCCGGTCGGGACGCAGTCGCATCGTCGACCGGACCAGGTCGGTCATCGTCGTGACGCCCGGCCGCGTGCGCAGTGCAACCGTGTCGGGCAGCGGACACTGCAGTTCGCGCGTATCCTCGATCAGGATGACGCGAGCATCGAGCCACGCCATCTCGGCGAGCAGCGCATTGGCGAGCGTGGTCTTCCCCGAGCTGGTCCCGCCGGCGATCAGGATGTTCGAACGCTGGGTGACCGCCTTCCGCAGAGAATCCGCCGCGGGCGCCGACATCAGGCCGTCGGCGATGTAGTCGTCTAGGGTGTGAAGACGCTCGGCGGGCTTGCGGATCGAAAAGCAGGGGCCGAGCGAGACCGGCGGCAGCACACCCTCGAACCGTTCGCCGGCGCGGCCCTCCGCGTGCGGGGGCAGTTCCGCCGAGATGATCGGCCTGTCGGCGTGGATTTCGGTTCGTGCGTGCGACGCGACGAGGCGGATGATGCGTTCGACCTGCTCGGGATCGATGCGGACGCCCGTATCGATACGTCCCTCGCCGAGACGGTCGATGCGAAGCACACCGTCCGGATTGACCATCACCTCGACCACCTGCGGATCGGCCAGGACGAAGGCGATGTTCGGTCCCATCGCTGTTCGCAGCATCGCGCGCCGCCGATCGCTGGTGGGCGAAGCGCTCATCGATCCTGCTCCGTCGTGCCGAGAGTGCGCTTGCCGGCGGCGACCGCCCGGCCGACCTGCATGACGAAGGCTTCGAAACGATCGCGCGCAATTGCGCGACCTGCCTGGTCATTCTCCGCGAGCGGCGCCTGGATCGACAGCTCGAAGCGGATGAACAGCGCCAGCGTTTCGAGCGTGACATGGCCGTCGCGCTCGATCCGTGACAGCGCGGTCGACATGCGATCGAGGCGGATGCCGAAGCGATCGTCGAGCTCGGACGTGCCGCGGCGATCGAGCCACGCGGTGACCGCATCGACGAGAATGGCGGACTTGGATGCGCCGGGCTTGGCGGCGAGTGCCTCCAGCCGATCGCTGAGCACCCTGGGCAGGAACAGCTGGTGGCGAATTTTCTCGACCATCTCAGAAATCCAGCTGCAGGTCGTCGGGACGCGCCGACGAGCAATCGATCGCATAGACCGCACGCGAGGTGGCCAAGGCCCGCGCCTGATCCATCGTCCGCTTGTCGCCGGCGGCATCGCCATCGTCTTCGCCGAGGCCAAGAACATCGGCCGGGGCGAGGTCGACCGGCGTTGCCGGCACGATCTCGTGTGCGGGATGACGGACCTGTTCGAGGCCGCCGGTGGTCTCTTCGCCGGCTTCGCCATCCGGATCGACCAGCCGCGTATCGACGCCGCGGATATGACCTTGCCAGTCGTCCGATCTCGCGTGCGGTAGATCCGGATATCCGGCGTCGACCAGACCCGGCGCCGGCAGGATCCGCGCCGCGAAATTGCCGTCGTCGTAGTAGCGAAGCTTCGACGCCCGCACTGGCGAATGCCCGGCGACGAGAACGAGCTCGTCGGTCGGCGGCAACTGCATCACCTCGCCCGGAGTCAGAAGGGCGCGTGCGGTTTCTTGCCGGCTGACCATGACGTGCGCCAGCCAGGGTGCGAGCCGATGCCCGGCATAGTTGCGCATCGCGCGCTGCTCGGTCGCGGTACCCAGCGCGTCCGAAATGCGCTTGGCGGTTCGCTCGTCATTGGTCGCGAAGGCAACCCGGACGTGGCAGTTGTCGAGGATGGCGTTGTGCTCGCCATAGGCCTTCTCGATCTGGTTGAGGCTCTGCGCGATCAGGAAGGCGCGCACTCCATAGCCGGCCAGGAAGGCGAGACTTGTCTCGAAGAAGTCGAGGCGGCCGAGCGCGGGAAACTCGTCGAGCATCATCAGCAGGCGATGACGTCCGGAAGTACCTTCGGCGTGGAGGCGTTCGGTGAGTCGCCGCCCGATCTGATTGAGAACGAGCCTGATGAGCGGCTTTGTCCGGCTGATGTCGGAAGGCGGAACGACCAGGTAGAGCGACGCCGGATGACTTCCCTCGACGAGGTCCGCGATACGCCAGTCCGATGCGGCGGTGACCGCCGCAACCGTGGGATCGCGATAGAGACCCAGGAACGACATCGCCGTGGAGAGGACGCCGGAACGCTCGTTCTCGCTTTTGTTGAGCAGTTCCCGGGCCGCCGAGGCGACCACGGGGTGGACGACCGGCACTTCGGCCGTGCCGAGATGATTGGTCGTCATCATCGCACGAAGCGTCGCGACGAACGGCCGCTGCGGATCGGAGAGGAAGGTGGCGACCCGGGCGAGCGTCTTCTCGCGCTCGGCGTAGAGGATGTGCAGGATCGCGCCGACCAGCAGCGAATGGCTGGTCTTTTCCCAGTGGTTGCGGCGATCGAGCGCGCCTTCGGGATCGACCAGGATGTCGGCGATGTTCTGGACGTCGCGGACTTCGTCGTCGCCGCGCCGCACCTCGAGCAGCGGATTGTACCGGGCAGAGCGCGCGTCCGTCGGGTTGAACAGGAGAGCGTGCGAGAACCGGGCGCGCCAGCCAGCGGTCAGCTGCCAGTTCTCGCCCTTGATGTCGTGGATGACGGCCGAGCCTGTCCATCCGAGCAGGGTCGGCACGACGAGACCTACACCCTTGCCCGAGCGGGTCGGCGCGAAGGCCATGACGTGCTCGGGGCCGTCGTGACGAAGGTAGCGCGTGCCGACGCGACCCAGGAAGACACCGGAATCGCCGAGAAGGCCGGCAGCGCCGAGCTCCTTCGCGGATGCCCATCTTGCCGATCCGTAGGTCGTGACGAGACGGCGCTGGCGTGCCCGCCACAGCGAACCCGTGACGGCGGCGGCACACCCGGCAATCCCGCCGGCCGCGGCGATCGTCCCGGCCCGGGCAAACAAGGCCGGGGCATACGCGTCGAAGTGGAACCACCACAGGAAGAGTGACCAGGGGCGGTACACCGGCCAGCCGGCCAGACGGAACCAGGGCAGGCCAAGCTCCGGCTGCCAGGCGAGCTTCCAGGCAGCCCATTCGGTCGCCAGCCACAGGCCCGCGATGACGATCGCGAACACGACGATGATCTGGCCGATCAGGAGCTTTGTAGGGGACATGCGAGCCTCCGCCCACGCGCGAATCAGACTGCGCGGGCTTGGCCATTAGGTTCCGCGATATGGTTCTCTGCCGTCAGAGCTTCTCTGGTGCTGTTGGCTGCCGTTTGAAGGACGTCAGGGCCCCGCGGGTCGTGTGCGGACACAAAATACGGATCACCTCGGCGGCATTCTCCTCAGAGAATGACATAGATTCAAGGACATGTGAGCTTCTAAGTTGGCCACTGTTGCAAGCGGAGCCGGTGGAGATGCACAGTTGCTTTCCGACCGACAGACAAAGGGAATCCGCGTTCACGCCGTGTAACTGGATGGCTACGCTGCCTGGCACGACCGGATGCGATCCCGTGATGCGCGTCATCCTGACCTGCCGGGAAACCAACTCCTTTAGCAGCAGGGTTGCCCGGTCGCCCGTCGTTTCTGCTGCTGCAAGATGCGCTATGGCCTCGCGCGCCGCCGCACCAAAGCCCGCCAGAAGAGGCGCGGCTTCGGTCCCAGGGCGCCGTCCATTTTGTTGTCCGCCGCCGAAAACCTGCGGCGTCAGCGGTGGCGTTCCAGCTGCCGCATAGAGCGCGCCAGTCCCGACGGGCCCATAAAGTTTGTGCGCCGAGATGCTCAGGAAATCGACATCGAGGGCGAGGACGTCGATAGGAATTTTGCCCACCGCCTGCGCACCGTCGCAGTGAACGAGCGCCCCATGACGATGCGCGATCGCCGCAGCTTCGGCGATCGGTTGCAGGACGCCCGTTTCATTATTCGCCGCCATGATCGATGTTAGGAGGACGTCGTCGCCCATCAGGCCAGCAAAGCTGTTGAGATCGAGCCTGCCGTGGGCGTCGACGGGGGCGATCGAAAGTTCAAAGCCACTGGCCGTTAGCTGCTCGGCCGGCTCCAATACTGCTTTATGCTCGATGGCCGACACGACGATGCGCCGACGGCTTTGAATAGCGCTGCCGGCGACGCCGAACAGTGCCAAATTGTTGGCTTCAGTCGCTTCGGAGGTGAAGATGATCTCGGAGGGCGCCGCGTTGATTAGATTTGCGACGCTTAGGCGGGCTCCCGCAATGGCTTCCGCAGCTCGCTCACCCGCAACAGGGGGAGAACCGGCATTCAGATTTATGTATCCGCGGCGATAGCCACTGACAGTACGCTTTTTAGATCATGGCCTATCGACCAAGCGACATTATGAGATCGTTGGTCCAGAGCGAGCACGCCCAAACCGCCAGTTTACGCCGTCTTGCCCCATGAGTCCGCTGACCCGGTTGCCGAACTGTCGCTCAAGCACCGGCCGCCACGGCACGAGGGTAAATTCCCGCGACTGTTCGACAAGAGCGAACCGGCCGCCCGCCAGATCGACGCGTCGGGCGAGTCGGCCCTCGACGACGCTGCCCGTCCAGGCCTCGACGAACGGCTTGCCCAGCTCCTCGGCAAGCTGCTCGCCCGCACCGATCAATTCCCGGCGCTGAAGGAGCAAGAGCGCGTTGGCGCGAAGGCGAACCGTTCCCCCATCGACATCGGCGAGTTGCTGCTCCACCAGCCACTGCCGGCGCGCCTCGAGCGCCGACCGCGCCTCGCTTCCGAAACCAGCATCGCGCATCGGCAACGGTGCCGCAGCACCGATCTCGCGGTCGAGCCATGTTGCGGCTTCGGCCGTTTCCAGCCGGGCGAGCGGCACCGATGAAAGGGTGTCGATCTCGACGGGTCGATCGCGAACATTTCGCGCTTCATAGGCGGCAGCCCGGTCGAGATGATCCGATGCGATCGGCCAGGTGCCGTCCGCGTCGCGTTCGATGCCGACACCCGCGCGCCGCATCGCCTCCAGGCGTCGGACATGGGTCTCTGCGAAGCCCTGCGTCGCGCTGGCATCATGGCGGAGGTGCCCGTCCACGGAATAGCGGCCGCCATTGGCGGCGGCGATCTCGACCACCGTCCGGTCGACGTCGCGAACGCCGGCGTTCCGGGGGGCGGCCCGAACGATCGATCCCTCAGGCGTGGCCTCGACCCGATCGCCGCGCCCAACATCCAGATAGTGGACACGTCCGTCGACGCCGTCGACGATCAGATAGTGGCGGTCGCAATGCTCGTCCGAGAAGCCGCGATGGATGACGCGTCCGACGATCGGCTGATCGAGCCGATCATGGATGCGCTGGTCGGCGCCCGCGCGATCTAGGTTCCGCGCGGTCAATTCGCGCTGCATCGTCCTGATGATGTCCCCGCGCTCGCCCATCCGGCGAAGCGTGTCTTCGATGTCGTCATTGAGACGCCACCGCCCGTGCCCAAGATCCTCCGCTAGCCCCATCGCGCCGAGCTTGCGCAACCGGCCTGCCGTGATCGACTGCTGGAATTGGTCATTGCTCGCCGCGGTCACCGTCCGCTCGTCGTCCATGCGACGGAGCAGAAGACGGTCGATCGTGGTGAGGCGCCCCTGCTGGACATCGTGACGAAGCCGGTCCTCGATCTCCCGGTCGGTGCGCGGCCCGAGGTCGAGGGTGGCAAGCTCGGCGGCACGCTCGCGAAACCCGTGAGCGATATACTCGCGGGCGATGATCAGATTTTCGCCGCGATCGTCGACACCTCGCAGCATGATGTGGGTGTGGGGCTGGTCGGTGTTGAAATGGTCGACCGCCACCCAGTCGAGCTTCGTGCCGAGGTCATGTTCGGCCTGGATCATCAGCCGTCGGACATAGGGTCTGAGGTCAGGATATTCGGCCCCATCCTCGGCCGAGACGATGAAGCGGAACTGGTGCCGGTCGCCGTCGCAGCGCTCAACGAAGGCCTTGCCGTCGGCTTGGTCGACATCGCGACCGTAGAGTTCGCCCGGGGCGCCTTCGCGCGTCACGCCGTCTCGCTGGATATAGCGCAGATGCGCGCGGGCACCGGGAAGCCCTTTCGCGCCGAGCCTGACCAGCCTTGTCTTGACGATGGCGCGCCGGGCCCGAAAACCGGCGAGCCGGTCGCGGCTGGAAAGCAGCCGCCCAATGCTGGCGCCGCGCCCGATCCGGCTGCCGTCGAAGCGGCGATTTACGATGCCCGTCTTGCGGCCGGCCAGCCGGGCCGCCGCGACGATGCGACCACCGTAGCGGATGGCCTTCTTGCCGGACTTGGCCGAGGCGCCCTTGCCAAGCCTGGGCGTGAATTCCTCGTCGTCGCTCATTGAGCCGCGAACCGCGTCGAGCGAGACGGAGACCGACAGGAAAACGGCAGAAATTCGCCGAATCCGCGGAAGCTGTCTCTCTCCACGAGACGCATGTCTCGTGAAAAAACGATGTGCAGACAATTACTTGAGCAGGGTCGCGAGACACTGCCTTTATCTTGTTTTCCCTTCCTCCCTTCCTCTGCCTCATCCCGGCTCAAAAAACGGGGAGAGACGCCGCCAGCCTGACGACGCCTCTCCCTGCTAAATGCCAGTCGATCAGTGCGCATCGAGCATCGCTTCGCGCGCCGCCTTTCGGCTGCGACAGAAGCGCTTTCCGAGCGTCCCATGAGCGATCCCGTCGCCATCCACGAGCAGCACGCCTGTGAACCAGCGACCATCCAGCCGACCGCAGATCGCGATGCGATCGAGCTCCAGATCCTCGTTATCGATGCTCTCGTATGCGCCGATCCAGCGCTCCTGAGCTCGCGCATCCCAGAGGAATTCGGTCTCTTCCGCGTCCAGGAAACGATGCGCCAATGCTTCCCCGGCACCGTGTCCGAACTCGAGTTCCAGTCCCGCCATCAAGGTCGCCATCACGCGATCCGACGCCGTTCCGATGCTCTCCATCATGCTCATGATGACCTCCAAACTGTTCGTCCTCACCATCGAGAACGGCGTCCGAGGGACGGATGGCGGAGCGGCTGTCAGGGCCGCGGAGCATAGCGGAGCGCCGCAAAGCGGACGTGGGGGGAACCGATTTGCGCAGCAAATTGGGGGGCACCCGCGGGCCTTGATAGGCGGTCCGCCAGCCGTCATCCTAGGTCTATCGAGACGAGCCCCCGCCCTCTCGTGTGCCGCAACATCGGCCCCGATCGCCCTCATTTCTGCACCACGAAGATCGGAGACGGCGATTTCTCCGATGCCCCGTTCGCGTCCCGCCGGATCGCAAAGAGCGTCTCCGCCGGTCGATCTGGCACTGCCTGTGGCGGCTCACCAACCTTCGCCAGATAGGCTGTCGTCTCGCTCGGCAATGCCCGACCGCTGGCGAGATAATCGGCATAGCGGGTCGGGCCGGCGTTGTAGGCCGCGAACAGGCCCGGGTAGCCGAAGCGCTGGTAAAGCCACCGCAGATAGAAGGTGCCCGCCAGGATATTGTCGCGAGGATTGTCGGGATTGGCGCCGAGGCCGAGTGTCTGGCGCATCTGACTCCACGTCGCCGGCATGAGTTGCATGAGGCCCATTGCACCTGCGCGGCTGCGGATCGGCTTGCCCATCACGGTCGTCCGAGCGCGACTTTCGGCCTGCATGACGCGCTCGATCCAGCTCGTCGGGATGCCGAAACGCGACGAAGCCTCGTCGATGGTGCGCCGCCAATCTGCGACCGCTTCGGCATGGGCGGGCCTCGCGACAGCCAAGGCCGCGACACACAAGACCCTTACCAGCGCCATAGCCGCCGCGCCTTGCCGATCACGTCGGCATCGTTCGTCGGTCCGAAATAGCGCCCGTCGAATGACCCTGGATGGTCGTTCAGCAGGAGGGACTGGCCGTCGCGCAACCGCTGGCACCCGGACCAGAGCGGCATCGATCGCCCATGATCATCGACGCTGCGACGGTGGGCGCTTGGTCGCCCGTTGACGAAGACTTGTGTCCCGAGCGCGCAGATTTCGTCGCCCGGTCCGGCCGCGACCCGCTTTACTAGAGGAACATTGGAGGGGATGTAGCGGCGATCGGCAGCCAAGGCGCGAAACGGTGCCGGCGTCCAGGCGATCACCATGTCGCCCGGCCGGAAGCGAGCGCCGGGATCGACGGCGTACAGGCCGATCGGCGCACTGGCGCTCGCGTTCCAGACGAGCCGGGGCGCGGGCGGAAAGGCTGCCGTGGCCATCACGATCGCGGTGCCGACCGCACCAAAAGTCAACCTACGGGCGACTCGAATGCGCCGCCGCTTGCGCGCACGAAGCGCATCGCCCCAGGCCAGGAGTGGCGCGTCGCCGGCGCGGGAAGAAGGCCGGCTCACCGGCTCAACTCCCGCGTGGCGTGCTGGCTCGACCAGGCTTCCAGATCATCGATATGATATTGGACGAAGCGGCTGTGGCGCCGAAATATTGGTCCTTTGCCATCGCGGCGTAGGCGTTTCAGCAGCCGGCTCGACATCTTGAGATAGGCGGCCGCCTGGTCGGTATTGAGAAAGGGCGAGCCGCGTTTTGCGCGGTTGGCGCGCGCGATATCGTCATCGCTGTCCATCGAGACGGTGTCCTCAGTCTAGAAATCGCAGTCGTGCGATCGGGACACCGGACCTGACCTCTCGGGCACCGCCTGATCAGTGTCGAAAACGGCAAGTCCGATTTCGACACAGGAAAGAGAAGACCCCGCGCTCGAAGGCGCGGGGTCCGAGGCTCAGCGCGACCAGATGAGCTTGTGCTCGCCGTCGTCACCTTGGCTCAGCGTCGCGTAGATCGGGGCCGGGAACGACGGATCGTCGAGCTTGAGGCTGAGATATTCGGCGCCGGTTTCGCGCGCCGCCTTGGTCCAGGCCGCGCCGAATTCCACGCCACCGGCGCTGACGCGGTGATCGGGGGCCTTGTCATTCTCGCGGTCAACGGGCCGGATCATGGCCTTGACCCGAAGGGTCAGCGTGCGGATTTCGCCGGTGTAGATGCCGCCGTCGCCGCGGGTGAAGCTGCCGATTTGTGCCATGGTAAGTCTCCTGATGCTTGTCTCGATGCCGCCCCATGCGGCCTCGATGGCAGTCGATCAGGCGATGGACGGGCGACGCGCACCTGCTCGGGGTCCCCATCGCGAAGCGATGGGGTGGGCGTAGGCCGGAGCGTCAAGCGAAGGACGGCCAAAGCCGGCTTTCTTGTTTCGCGAGGAGCCCGACAGGGCGGGGAAGAAAGTTGGCGACGCCGTTGCGCGGTCAAGACCGGACAGCGCCAGACCTGCCATGAAGAGAGGCCAACCGGGCGGTCATGAATGCTATCGGGGGCTAACCGACAATCGGAACATGGTCGTAGCGATCCACGGATTGGGCATTGCAAGTTGCTGAGCTATCGAAAGTCCCGATGAGCCATGAATCGGTCCGCGCCGACCTTGCCACACGCGCGCCCGATCTTCCGATCATCGTCGTCGAACAGAGGAGAGCGACGGTGGCGGAGGCCGCGATCGCGCTGGGTGTCGAGCCAGGCCAGATTGCCAAGTCACTCGCACTTCGGGTCAACGAACAGGTCGTCCTGCTGGTGACGCGCGGCGATACGCGCCTCGATAATCAGAAGACCAAGGCTGCGTTCGGGGGACGGCCACGGATGCTCGATCCGGCCGAAACACTAGGTCGTGAACCCATAAAAGGGTGATCTACGCGGGGCTTTGAAGTTCGATGTTTACGACCCGTGAGGCATCAAACGTAATATCATCCTGCTGGCCGACCCTGACCACTTCCGTTGCCCAAGCGACATGGACATCACGGACGCGACTGCCGTCATCGAGCGTCACGATCACGCGGGTGCTGCCATAAGAGGTCTCTGGCATTTCACGAACTTTGTCGCTGATATGAGCAGGCAGCGTGCGCGATCGGGTGTCCATCCGCAGATCTTACCTCATGAGCTACACCGGAAAAAGCTAGTGCCGGCGGAGCCGCCGACCCGCTTTCACGCCGAGCCAGATTGTGATTCAGCTTCGGCATGAGCCGATATGATCTGACAGACTTCGAGTGGCGAGTGATCGAGCCGCTGCTGCCCAACAAACCGCGAGGCGTGCCGCGCGTAGATGACCGGCGCGTGCTAAATGGCATCTTCTGGGTGCTGCGATCCGGTGCGCCGTGGCGTGACCTGCCCGAGCGCTACGGCCCTCGCACGACTTGCTACAACCGCTTCGTGCGATGGCGGAAGGCGGGCGTGTGGGATCGAATGATGGACGCCATCACCGCCGCACATGACGGCAACATCCAGATGATCGACAGCACCTCCGTTCGCGCCCACCAGCAGGCCGCGACGGCAAAAAGGGGGATCCAGATCATTGTCTCGGTCGCTCACGGGGCGGCCTCACGACCAAAATCCACGCAGTCGTCGACGCGCAAGGGCTCCCAATCCGGCTCGGCCTGACCGCCGGGCAGGCGCATGACAGCCCCGCCGCGTATCACCTGCTCGACCGTCTCGGTCCGCGAACCATCGTACTCGCGGACAAAGCTTATGATGCCGATGGCATCCGCGGCCTTATCGAGGCCCAAGGCGCAGTGCCCAACATCCCGGCCAAATCCAATCGCAAATGGAAACCATGCTTCAGCAAGCAGCTCTATCGCGAGCGCAATCTGGTCGAGCGCTTCTTCAGCAAACTGAAGCACTTCCGGCGCATCGCCACTCGTTACGACAAGCTCGCCGCAAACTTCCTCGCTATGGTTCAGCTCGCTTCAATGCGACTGTGGCTACGCGCTTATGAGTCTACGGCCTAGAAGTCACCGGCCATCCGGTCGGTGGGGTCTGCCCGTTCGGGCTGGCGACGACGTTGCCGATCTTCTGTGACGAGAGCCTCAAGGCTTTCGATATCGTCTATCCGGCGGCCGGCTCACTCAACTCTTCGGTGGCCGTGTCGCCCGATCGACTGGCCGATGTTGTCGATGGCCAATGGGTCGATATCTGTCGGCTCCCAGAGCCCAAGATCGATTGAGCGATGGCGAGCATACCCTCCCGAACGATCCGGATCGCGGCCGCCTTGATCGACGATGACGCCGGCCGACTGCTTCTCGTGAGGAAGGCGGGCACGCGATGGTTCATGCAGGCGGGTGGCAAGATCGAGCCGGGCGAGAGCGCCTTGTCGGCGCTCCGCCGTGAGCTGGCCGAGGAGATCGGGTTCGAAAGATCGGACGAAGATGCCCGCTACCTCGGACGTTTCTCGGCATCGGCGGCCAATGAACCGGACACGATCGTCGAGGCAGAGCTCTTTCATGTTCGTGCCGAGCATGCCGCCCGGACGCTGGCCGAGATCGAGGAAGCGATCTGGGTCAGCGGGGCCGAGGCCGCCGCATTGCCGCTCGCCCCGCTCACCCGCGATGTCGTCCTGCCGTTGTCAAAGCAGCTGTGACCGCGCCTCGCGCGGACTTCACAACTGCCCCGACAGCGGTTGCAGGAAGACGCGCTCGTAGCTTTTGAAGGGTGGCTCGGCGAAGCGTTCGATGACGATCTTAGCCTCTGGATCGAGCGGCAATTCGGTCCGATAGCGGCGATAGGCCGCATCGTCCGGAAAACCATACAGGGCGACGGCAACGTCCGTTTCTCCCTGCTGGCCTCTCCGGGGAAAGCTGATCGTCGTGTCGCTGGGCGCGGCGCGGGGCAGGAAGAAGCCGTAATGGGTGCCGCCATATCGCTCGATCAGGCGAACCCAAGCGTGGCCATAGTCATCGAACTCGGCGAGCTTGTCGGGGTCCAGGCGATACCGGACCTCACAGACGATCGCCTCGGATTGCATCGATTTCGCTCCCCCTGAAGATGCTCGTCCAGACGATAGCCGCGATCGGCAATCCAACGCAAAGCCACGCGCCCGAGCCCGTGAGGGCGAGGGCGCGCGGCCGAATTTTAGGCCCTGAATGGCGGGCGGGATTGCTTCCGCCCGCGTTGGGGCACCTCGTTTGGCCCGTTCAGCATGAGGAGCGCTCGCCTTTCGGTGTGGCGATGTGCCATACCGCGTAACGTCATCCGCCCCCCCCACCCGGATGGCGAAAGTCCGGCGTCCTAGCTTAGTCGGGCGGCGCGGCGCAGCAGCGTTTCCGCCCATATGATCGAGCCGGCCTGGCGCACGGTATCTGTCCAGCGGGACAGCTGGAACGGTGTGGCGAAGGCTTCGTCGCGTTCGATCCAGAGGCCATAGGGCAGGCGGATCGACCGCAGTTCGGACAGGCTGAATGATCCGAGCTCGGGGCAGCCAAAACTAAGGTCGGTAAGGCCGAACAAGGTGTCGCCATCCTCGTCCAGTTCGGTCGCAAGCCATGTGGCCGCTCCCAGCGGATTGAAGAATTTCACGACAGGCGGCGGGTCGAAACGCTCGCCTTTGATGTCGCTGACGCGGCGGTCGGCATCGTTCGAACGGAGCGCCGCGCGGAGTTCGATGGGCAAGAGGATCATGCCGCGATCCTCCCCTCGATCGCCTCGCGGTGGCGGGCAAGAAGCCAGTCGGCGGCCTTGGTGGCGGCACTCGCGGCGCGGAAGATCGCGCGATTGTCCTCGCGCAGCACCTCCAGCCATGAGCCGATATAGTCGGCGTGGCGGACGGTCGGCACTATGCCGAGCGCGGCGCAGAGGAAGGCCGATCCCATTTCGGCGACCAGTTCCTCGCGGGCATAGCCCTTGCTGCCAAAAGCGTTGGTCAGGTCGCGCCCAAGCCGCTTGGCATGGCCGGTCGCATGGGTTAGCTCGTGGAGGCAGGTCCGGTAGTAATTGACCGGCTCGAAGAAGGCGGGCTGTGGCGGCACCTGTACGAAATCGAGCGCGGGCACATAGAAAGCGCGGTCGCCGCCGATGTGGAAATCGACGCCCGATGCCGCGATCACCTCCTCGGCGACGGGCACGATCTCGCGCTCGGGGAGTGGGGCGGGATCGGTGGCGAGGCCGGACCGAAGCCCCTCGCATTGGGCCACATTGAAGACGGTGAACCGCTGGAGGAAGGGCACGGCGCGGGCATCGTCGCCATCGCGCTGGGCGCGTTCCCTCTCGGCCTCGGGGGTGAAGCGGTCGGCGTAGACGACGGTGACGCCACGCTCGCCCTTGCGAACGCGTCCGCCGGCTTCCTGCGCCTGCCGGAAGGTCAGCCACGATTGCGAGGGGAAGCCATGCTCGATGACGGCGCCCCACAGGATCAGGATGTTGATGCCCGAATAAGGCCGGGCGGTCAGCGCGTTGCGCGGCAAGCCCGGCCCGATCCCGCCGCTGGACGACGCCCCGCCCCACGGCTGGACCCACGGCAGGCGTCCGGCGTCGAGCTCGCCAAGGATCCGCTGGGTCACGTCATCATAGAGATTGGCACGACTTTCACCCGCTCCTTCGGCACCCTTTCGACGTGCGCGACGGCTCGATTGGCTCGGCATGGTTTGTCTCCTACGCCACCCCCAAAAGGCACAAAGCCTCCCCGCGAAGGCGGGGGTGGGCGGCGAGACGCGACCAAGAGGCCCGCCCCGAGCGGGCGACGCCACCGCAGGGCGAAACGGAGTGGAGCACCCCGACAGGGGTTGGGGTCGGCCGCGCCGGGCCTAGACGGGAGCGCCGCCCACTCCCGCCGTATCGGGAGAGGCACAAGCAACGCCGCCTTGCAGGGCGCGGCGCCCGCAGACACGGCAGCGATCGTGACCGAATGGCCGAGACCCGTAGGGGCTCGGCGGAGACCGGCGATCAAGCGCCGGGCGAAGTAGAGCGCGGTCGCGCGCCAGCGCGAGGCGCCCTAGCTTGCGGTAATGAGATCGGATGGATGGATTTTAAGCGCTTCAGCGATACGTCCCAGCACCGATACACTGGCTGAGACATCGGCGCGCTCGATCGAACCTATGTAGCGCGAACTTACTCCGGAACGATGAGCCAGTTCCTCTTGCGTCAGTTTCTGTCGATGCCGCTCTCTACGTAGGTTTACCGCCATTACGTCCTTGAGGTCCATGCTGCCGAGTTCGCAGCAATCGGAATGATCGTACCAGGAACGATAGTTCCTATTCGTCTCCGATCTGGTATAGGACTGATACCATTAGAATGGGTTGAAGATGTTGCCCGTTGTCGTGCCGGAGGTCGGTTTGCCTGACGCTAGTAAGATAACAGCAGAAAAAAACGTGAGAAAAACTCCGGTCACAATCTCGCCTGAACAGGTCTTTCAAGATCACGTCCAATGGCTGCGTGGTCTCCTGACACGCCGGCTTCGCGTGCAGCCGACGGAGGCCGACGATCTCGTGCAGGAGACCTATCTGCGCCTGGCGTGCACCGCCGAACCAATCTCGCATCCACGCGCCTTGCTGTCCCGGATCGCGCTCAACCTCTTCCGAGACAGCAAAAGACGTGAGGCGGTCCGCACGCAGCACCGCAACGTCGTGCAACTCGCCTCCGTTCGCGATCGGCAGGTCACGGACATGTCCGAGCAGGAAGCGTCGTTCCTGCTGCGACAAATCATCCTCGACATGCCCGAACTCTACCGCGACGTCTTCGCATTGAGCCGATTCCGGCATATGACCAACCGCGACATCGCCGACCATCTCGGCATCTCGGTCAAGACGGTCGAGTGGCGGATCGGCAAGGCGCTCGAATATTGTGTGAGCAGGCTACGGGACTAGGCAGCCGTTCATGGACGAAGGCGGGGGGCAGAAAGAGGATGTTTGCGCCGAGGCGGCGCAATGGGTCGCGCGGCTCAACGCGCTGCCGGTGTCGCGCGAGACGCTCGAGCAATTCTATGCCTGGCGGCGCGACGAGCGATGCCGTGCGGCCTATGACGAGGCGAGCGCGGCCTGGGACGCAACCGATCGGCTCGCTGCCGATCCCGCTCTGCAGGCGCTCGCCGATGCGGCATACAAGAGAGGCGGACGGCAACGACTGAGCCTGGCCCCCGCAATGGGACGCATGATCCCGGCTATGCTGGGAGCGACAGCGCTGCTGGGTTCCGGCCTCGTCTACATGAACTGGCATCCGCATGGTGTCGAGTACGAGACACGGATCGGCGAGCAGAGTGCGGTCGCCCTCGCAGATGGGTCGAAGGTGATGCTCGATACGGACACCCAGTTGGAGGTGCGGTATGATCGAAGCACACGCCATATCGAACTGCGGCGCGGACAAGCCTATTTCACGGTGGCACACAATGGAAGGCGACCGTTCATGGTCGAGGCGGACGGGACCGATGTCGTCGCGACCGGAACCCAGTTCGCGGTGCGTCGGCGCGAGGATGGGGTCGACGTCACGCTGGTCGAAGGGCGTGTCGCCGTCACGCCGCCGGATGCGCGGAGCACGGCTTTGGCGTCGGGCCAGCAGCTGATCGTCCGGGCGGGCCAGGCGCCGCACGTGCGCAAGGTCGATCCGGCGACCGCGACGGCATGGCGCAGCGGGCGGATGGTGCTCGATGGCATTACGCTCGGCGAGGCGATTGCCGAGGCCAATCGCTATGCCGCCAGACCGGTGATCCTCGAAGCCAAGCAGTATGCGGACCGGCGCATCAGCGGATCGTTCGAGGCGGGCGACGTGCCCAGCTTCGTCGCGGCGGCCGTGGCGCTGCTGCCGCTCGCCGCGCACCGCGACAAGGATGGGATCACCCATCTGGTTTCGAGCAAACAGGCAACGATCGATTAAATTGTCACGACCTACTTAGGGCTTCGCCATTGCTGGCGCGTCCCACTTCCCAGGAGCTGTCTGGCGGCAGTTCCGAGCGGCGCGAGGGGATCGCGCATCGGGCAAGGGGACGGGAATGGGTATCGGTCGGACGGGGTCGAACATCGCATTTGGCTGGGGCCAGGCGCTCCTATTCACCACCATGTCCGGGATGCTTGCCAGCCCCGCTTCGGCGGCCGACCATCTCCAGAGGTTCCACATCGAGGGCGGCCCGTTGCAGCGAGCGCTGGTGGCCTATGCCGCGGCGGCAGGCACGCAGTTGCTTTATTCGAGCGCGCTTGTCGCCGGTCGCACGGCGCCCCGGCTGGTGGGCGACTTCACGCCGGCCGACGCGCTTGCACGCTTGCTGGAGGGGAGTGGCCTCACCGCCCGTCCGGTCGGTGCCAACATGTTCGTGCTGCAGGGGGCACCGAAGGCTTCGACGCTGATGCAGGCAGCGACCACCGCGTCTCCCGCCAAGGCGAATGATGCTGCGGCGCCGACGGCGCGCGCGGAACAGGTCGGCATGATGGGCACCCAGCTGAGCGTCGGGGCGGGCAGCGCGGCGCCGGATACCGGACCCGACGTGGTCGTGACCGGATCGCACATTCGGGGGCGCCAGCCGGGGACGCCGCCAGTGACGACGATCAGCCGCGACGACCTGACGCGAAACGGCTATGCGACGGTTGCGCAGGCGTTGCAGGCGCTGCCCGGCAACTTCGGCGGGGTCGCGACCGAGCAGAGCGCGCTTTCGTTCGCGGACACGACCGGCACCAACGGCGGCCTCGCGACCGGCGTCAACCTGCGCGGTCTCGGCGCAAGCGCGACGCTCGTGCTGGTGAACGGCAAGCGGCTCGGCGGCTCGGGCTCGCAGGGCTCGTTCGCCGACGTCTCCAGCATCCCGACGGGCGCGGTCGACCATGTCGAGGTGCTGATGGATGGCGCATCGGCGATCTACGGCTCGGATGCGGTCGGCGGGGTCGTGAACATCATCCTCAAGCGCGACTTCGACGGGGCGGAGACGCGCGCGCGGATCGGGACGGTCACCCAAGGTTCGAAGCATGACCTGCAGCTCGACCAGACGGTGGGCAAGCACTGGTCGACCGGCGGCATCGTGCTTTCGTACGAATATGATCGCGCGGGCCGCCTCGCGAGCGCCGACCGCGATTTCGCGGCATCGGCGGACCTCCGGCCATTGGGCGGCACCGATCATCGCTTCATCTTCAGTCTCCCGGGCAATATCCTCGGCATCGATCCCAGGACCGGGATCTTCGGCGCCGCCTATGCGATCCCGAGGGGCCAGGATGGAACGGGCCTCACGCCGTCGAGCTTCATCGCCGGGGCGAGCAATCTCGAGAACAGGCGCGAAGGGTCGGACCTGATCCCTCGGCAGGTGCGGCACAGCGCTTATGCATCGCTCGACCAGGATCTCGGCAGCGCGGTCCAGCTCAGCGCCGACATGCTCTATGCCCATCGCACCTTTGCGGCGAACGAGCCGGGCTCGGCGTCGATCGTCCAGGTCGGCCGAAGCAACCCGTTCTTCGTGTCGCCCAACGGCGCGACGTCGCAGCTGATCGCCTATGGGTTCGAGCCTGAGCTCGGGCCGATCCAGACGCGCGGGTTCGCGGAGGCCCTGGCAACGTCGGCCGGCCTCGACGCGGATCTCGGCCATGGCTGGAAGGTCCGCGGTTCGATCGCGTTCGCGCAAGAACGCGAAGGCAATCGGACCGATCATGAAATCAATTCCGCCGCGCTGGCAGAAGCCGTTGGGTCGACGCCGGACAATCCGGCGACGGCGTTCAACACGACGGTCGACGGCTATTTCAATCCCTATGGGACGGGCGCGTCGAATTCGGCGGCGATCCTGAGCTTCATCGGCGACGGCTTCCAGGAGACCGCATCACGCAGCCGGGTCCTGACCGGCCATGCGGATGGCGATGGCACGCTGCTGATGCTGCCGGGCGGCCCGGTCAAGCTTGCGGCCGGCGTGGACGTGCGGCGCGAGACCTTCAAGACCAGCGGCGTCGGCCTGGTCTCGACCGCGCCACAGTCGCTGTTCGCGGTCGATGGCAGCCGCACGATCGAGGCGGGGTTCGCCGAAGTGCGCGTGCCGGTCGTCGGGACCAACAACGCGCGCCCCGGCGTCGCGCAGCTCGACCTGTCGCTGGCCGGCCGGGTCGAGCATTATGCCTCGTTCGGCACCACTGCCAATCCGAAGTTCGGCCTGTCCTGGGTCCCGATCCGCAGCCTGACCGTGCGGACGAGCTATGGAACCTCGTTTCGCGCGCCCAATCTGCGCGAGCTGGGCGATGCCCAGCATGTTTCGGTGACGACCCTGCAGCGGCCGGACGGCGTGACGCTGCCGGTCATCCAGCTATCCGGCGGCAATCCAGGCCTGCGTCCCGAGAAGGCGCGGAGCTGGACGGCGGGGTTCGACCTCGTACCGGTGGCGATGCCGCGCCTGCGGCTCAGCATGACATGGTTCCGGACCGTGTTTCGCAACCAGATCGGAACCCCGGCCCAGGCGAACTTCAGCAATGCGCTGGTCGACCCGACGCTGGCGCCATTTGTCGAGCGAGTCATGCCGATCAGCGATCCAGCCGATCTCGCGCGGATCAACGCGCTTTACGCGAGCCCGGCATTCTCGGGCGCAAGCGGCATCCCGGCGACGAGCATCGGTGCGATCATCGACACGCGTTATATCAATACCGGTCGGCTCGATGTCAGTGGGCTCGATCTCAGTGCGCATTATGCGATTGATGCGGGCGCCAACCGGTTCGATCTGGCCGCCACCGGAAGCTACATGCTGCGCGACCGCCAGCAGGTGACACCGACTTCGGCATCGGTCGACCAGCGCAATCGGGTCGGCGAGCCGGTCGACCTGCGCGGACGATTGAGCGGCGGCTGGACCCGCGGCATCGCCACGACCACGGTCGGCCTGAACTACGTGGCGCCCTATCACGATCTCGTCGGCAACCGCATCGATGCCTGGAAGACGGTGGATCTGGTGATTGGCGTCGCGCCGCAGGACGGCCACGGGCCGTTGCACGGGCTCGAGCTGGCGATTGTGGCCAGCAACCTCTTCAACGCGGCGCCGCCCTTCTACGATTCGCCGATCGGGCTCGGCTATGATGCCACCAACGCGGATGCGCTCGGGCGGTTCGTCTCGCTGCAACTCACCAAGCGCTGGTGAGTGGCGATGCACCTCACGCTCTTGCGCGCCGTGGCGCTCCTGATGGCGATCGCGCTGGTAACAGCGCCGCCACCGCTTGCCGCCAGGCCCTATGCGGTCGATGAACTGCTCGCGACCGAGGCGTTCGGCAAGATCCTCGTCTCGCCGGATGGGCGTTGGCTGGTCTTCGAGCGCCAGGTTCCGTTCGAGCAAAGCCCGCGCTTCGAGCAGCAATCGATGGATGTGTTGCGTGGCCGACTTTACGTCGTCGACCTGACGCGTCCGGCTGCGGCGCGACCGCTCGTCCCCATCGAGCCTGGCACGGGGATGATCGTCTATGGCTTTTCGCCGCGCGGGAGCCGGCTCGCAATCGCGCGATTGGCCCGCGGGTGCTGGCAATTGGGGGTGGTAACCCTTGCGAACGGGGCGGTCCGCTGGTTCGGCGTGACGCCCGATTATTATCCGTGGCGGACGACGCTCGGCTGGGTGTCAGAGGATCGCCTCGTCACGATCACCCAGCCTGGCAAGGTGTTGCCCTGGATCATGCGCACTAATTTGCAGGACGCCAACGACCTGCCGGCCGCGTGGGCGGCCAAGCAGGCGGGCATCGTGCCCACGCTCACTGCAATCGGCAGTGGTCATCATATCGACCTCAAGCCCCCGCCGTTGCCGACCGCATTGGTCATGCTCGACGTCATCAGCGGCGAGACACAGCCGTTGGCGCGCGGCGACCTGCAGTCACTGACCGTCTCGCCGGACGGGCGGCATGTCGCGTTGATCGAAGAGCGCGAGACCAACCTGATCAACGCGACCGATCCGATCGGCGAGGCCACGGATCTCAGGCGGCGGCGCCTTCTGCTAATCGATCTGCCGACCCGCCGGGTTCGGGTGCCATGCCGATCATGCGACCTGCCTTTCTATCCGCCGGTCTGGTCCGCTTCGGGGCGACGGCTCCTGTTCTACGGCCGATCGCCCGGCACACGGTGGCGCGACGGCAGCCCGTATTTGATCGATGCGGACGGTGCACCGGCGACGGCGCTTCCGATGCATGGCGTACGAACCGCCGTCCTTTCGGCGACGGGTGACTATGACAGGGTCGGCCTCGGCTGGCTCGGCGAAACGCCGATCGTCTATGGCCGCGCCGATGTGAATCCGGCAAGCCGGGCCGACTGGTACCGGATCGACCCAGGCGGGAGCGAGGCCCTTACCCTCGGCGCCGGCCACCCATCCTCGCGGATCGTCACCGGCACCGACGGCACGGTCGCGATGCTGGCCGGCGCCGAGGCGTGGGCACTCGAGAAAAGCGGCGCGCGCCGGATCCTCTCGGGTGTCACGCGGATCGCATCGCTGCCGACGTCGATCCTGTGCGGGTCTTTCCAGCAGCAGACCGGCGCGATCGTCCTGGGCTGGGCACCGGGATCCGGAACGGCATGGTTGGCAACGGCGTCCGGCGATCCTGTTCGTTTTCGGGGCAGCGGGGCAGGGGATGCCCAGCCGATTACAGCGTCGCGTGCTGCGGAGGCGATCGTCGAGACGGTGACCCAGGTCAACGGGGTCCAGCAGTTGGTGGTCGGGCGGCGCGATGGCGCACCGGTCACAGTGGCGAGGCTCAATGCGCGACTGGCCGGGGTGACCGCGGCGGCGCCCGTCCTCGTCCGTCATGTTCTCCCGGGCGGCCGGCAGGTGACGAGCTGGCTCTATCTGCCGGCCGCGCGCGGCGACGGCGTCAAGCCACCGCTGATCGTCATCCCCTATGCCGGTACGGTCTATGGCGACACCCCGCCGGCAAATGTCGGGCCAGGCATCGGCTACACGTTCACCAATGTGGCGGTGCTGGTCGGCCATGGTTATGCGGTGCTGCTGCCGAGCATGCCGAAGCTCGCAGCGGCCGATGACCACCCGTTCGACCTGGCCGGCCAGGTTCTGGCCGCGGTCGACACGGTGATCGCGCGAGGATCGGTCGACCCCGAGCGGCTGGGAATCTGGGGGCATAGCTTCGGCGGATATACGGCGGCGACGATTGCAACCGAGACGAACCGGTTCAAGGCGATCGTCGCCGCGGACGGCATCTACGATTTTGCCAGCTCGGAGGGAACGTTCACGCCTTCGACGCGAATGAACCCCGGCTATTTCCAGAGCATCGTCCAGTGGGCGGGCTGGACGGAGAGCGAGCAGCCGAACCTTCAGGCGACCCCCTGGTCCGACCCGGCCCGCTATGTCGCCAACAGCCCGCTCTATCACGCCGATCGCATCGCCACGCCGATGCTGCTCATCGCGACGGATCGTGACTTCGCACCGCTCCAGCAAAGCGAGCAGCTATTCTCCGCCCTGTACCGCCAGGGCAAGGACGCGCAGCTCGTTACCTATTGGGGTGAGGACCACGTCCTCGTCAGCCCGGCTAATGTGCGCGACAGCTACGCACGCGTGTTCGACTGGTTCGACAGCCATTTCCGCTCAAGCGAAGGGCGGGGCGGGTAAGGGGGCATCCGTCGCAGCCGTGGACCGCAACGCCTCGAACCCGCGTGCCCAGCGCTCCATCAACACAAGGACGAGGATCTCGGTGTAGCGATTGTGCTGCATCAGAACGTAGGGATCGAGCACCGCATCGAGCGCATCGCGGTCCAGCAGGTGATTGCGGCTGAGCAGGCCATCGTGAAAATATGACCGCAGGAAGTCGGCGCTGGCGGCCAGCATGCGGCCATAGTAGCTCGTGACGCTGCCCTTGCCGCGCCGTTCGAGCAGCGTTGCAGGCAGGCGCCCGGCATAAGCGGCGCGGATCAGGGCACGGTCGCGTTTTCCCTCGGTCAGCGCGAGCGCGGAAAGGGGCAGGATGTGCTCGAGGAGGGGCTGGGACAGCAAGGGATGCACGATGCGCATCCGAGGCGAGCGTGCCCAGCCCGCGAACGAGGCGCGAGCGGCGGCCAGGTTGAGGATCTGCAGTCGCTTGGCCGGGGTCAGGTCATCGGTTCCGTCAAGCCACAGCAGCGCTGGCACGTCGCGCGGAAGCGCGGGAGACAGCAGGGCACCGCCAAGATCCGGCACATTAAAGTCCGATCGGCGTCGGCGCGATCGCAACATCGTCGCTCCGATCGACCAGATCGGCCGGTCCGTCCAGCGGGCGATGTCGGACAGGCAGGCGATCGTTTGACGCCACGGTCGGCGGTCGCGCCACAGGTCGGCGGCGAGCAGGGGAAGGCCGGGCTGGAAGAAGAGGGCATCGCCACCCTGACCGGTCAGCAGCAGGTCGGCGCCAAGGGTGTCGGCCCGAGCGTGCAAATCGGTGTCGTGGTAGAGGCTGACATTGGCAAGGTTCGGACGGACGCCGAACGGGATCGCATCGACGGCGGCCTCGTCCATGAGACGCGGGGGCTGGCGGATCTCGGTCAGGGAAAGGTTCAGGTGTCCAGCGACCGCGCGCGCGAACCGGCGTTCATCGGCTTCACGATCGTCGGCATGATAGTGCAGCCACGCCGCTACATGGGGTCGGGCCGCCCGGCTCAGCCCGGACGCGATGATCGACGAATCGAGACCGCCCGACAGTTCGGCGATCGTGACGGTTGCGGTGTCGTTCCATGCGGCGATGCAGGCGTCGATCAACGTCGGCAGGTTCTGCACTGCGCGTTCGGGTGAGGTGACCGAACGGGCGAAGGTCGCGGGCGTCCAAAGCGGACGAGCCTCGACCGCGTGTCGGGTGATCCGAACGAGCGCGCCTGGCGGAAGCGTCGTGATGCCATCGATCGGCAGCGCTTCCGCCGCGCCTCCGGGAAAACGGACCAGTGCCGCGACCCGCGTCCAGTCGATCGACAATAGAACGGGCGGTGCGATCGCGAGCAGGGGCTCCGGGCGCGAGGTCACGATTCTGAGCGCGCCGCGCGTCCAGGTCACACAATCGAGCATGCCGACCGGATCGCGGAAGCACAGCAGTTGATCGCGGTCGTCGGGATCGCGCGCCATTGCCACATAGGCGCCCCATCTTCGTCGGATGAGGTGGTCGCACATCGAACGAAAATCCGAAGGAACCGCCGTGATATCACCCGGGCCAGACCCGCCGCGCTCGGTCGCGGTACGGCTGAACAGATCGCCGACAATCACGCAGTCGACATCGCCCGGAGCGGGTCGCACGAAATCCACAGGATGTGCGCTTGCCAGGATCGTCCAACCGGCCCGATCGACATGGGCGATCCAATGCTGGGCGAGGAGGTGCGCGCGAACGCGTCGGGCAGTCTGCGCGGCGGCGTCGTTACCCGGTGGCCAATGAAGGGCAACGAAGTCGTTCATACGCGGCGCGGCAGCGCGAGCATGATCTCGAAGCGCTCGACCCGGTGCGCGCGTTCACCCACCAGCCGGCCGCCAGCCGCGACCCAGCAATGCGCCTCGAACGGAAAGAGCGCCACGCCGAAGATCCATTCCGCCCGCACGTCGCAGAGGCGAAGAAATTCGAGAAGAAACAGCGATCGAAACAGGCAGAGAACTTTGAAGGGGAGCCAAGGCGTCAGGAGTTCGAAGCAGGCGACGGTCAGCGCCAGCCGGTCGCTATCTGCGCTCCCCCTCGTCTCGATGCCGGTACGCTCGAAACGCTGGATCATTCGGGCGAAACTGTGTGTCCGATAGATCCATGTCGCTCGGGCAAGCGCGTGGAGAAAGCGCCGCACGTCCGTCAGCCGGACGGTGACGCGCTCTAGCGGTTCCAATTCCACCCATGGGACCACAGCCGAAACAGACGCGGCCGCGGCAGGGGCGTCGGCCTCGCAATACGCGCTTCTGGGAAGCGGATCATAGCGGCATGCATAAGCATCGCCCTCGATATCCAAGAACACGGTGCCTTCGCGGCAGGTGGCTTCAAGCATGCGGGCCTCCGAGCGTGCGCCCATGGCGGTTCTCCTAGCGTCAAGCGACGGAAGACATGGGGCGCCGGCAACCGCCGGCGCCCCATGGTTCAGGCCGGGTAGAAGAGGCCGCCGATCAGCGGCTCGTTGGTGTTGCCCATCACCTGGCCCTTGGTATTGCGCCGCGCGGAACCAAGTCGAATGAGCTTGCCGCAGGCGGTCATGGTGTCTTTCATCGTAATGTCCTTTCGCTTGAGCGCCGCAATCAAACGGCACGCCAATTAGGTATCACAATCGGTTAATTGCCCAGTTATATTTGGAATATATTGTCTACGTCGGGCGGGTCATGTAGAATGCCAGTTGGCGCGCGTGAGCAATGCGTCGGTGGTGGAAAGCGCGCACGACGCCGCGCCGCGCTTCCCGAGTGCCATTTCCCAAAACGACCAGATGTCGTGCCGCTTCTGCCTCCAGGTCTTGAAAAAGGCGGCGCTCGCAGCGTCGCAGCAGGCTGAGGTGCCCATCGAGGTAGCGACGAGTCTGGAGCAGGGCGGTATTCCCTGTGGCCTCGACGAGCGCGTCGAGCGCGGCCCAGACATCCGGCATTGAATTGAGCGGGGGTAGCGATGCGGGGGACGACGGCGTGCGGAGCGCAAGGTCGATGCACGAGCGGTGAAGAGCGTACAAATCGCCGATGCGGCGGGCATCGAAGCCGACCAGATAATAACCTTCCGAGCGGTGCTCTTCGATGATGTCCTTGCCGACCAGCCTCGACAGGATCTCGCGCAGTGGCGTGGGGCTTACGTTCAATCGATCCGCCAGCTCCTTGACGCCAAGGCGCGCGCCCGGGGCAAAATTGCCATTGGCGAGCAGGGCGTACACCTGATCATACAGGTCCTTGAACCGCATTCGTTGCGCGCCTGGTGGCATTGCGTCCTCCTCGTTTCCAACTATCGAGACGCCATCGCCCGTCAGGATGTTTTGGTCGCGAGTCGCGCTGTGCAAATCGTGGTTGGCGCACCCAAGCTGCGTCCGTGCCACACGATTCCTGTGGGCGACGCTTGTCGCGCATGGGGGTGGCCCGCGCTGCGCTGCGGCTTGTCATCGAATTTGACCGACCATTGTTCGAAGTTTGATTACGGTCTGGTGACATGCTGCATTGCAAGATATTCGAGCCGTTAGGGCCGCGGGTGCGCGGCAACGCGTCGCGAGGAAGCTGCGAGGCTTGAGTGAATGAAGGATGCGTCGCTCGAGGTCGGGTCTGGAGCAAAACTGCTTTCGCAAGCTTTGCGCGCGATCCGAAAGAAGCGCGGCATGACCGTATCGGAGGTTGCAGGCGCGATGGCCATGCCCCGTCGGACCTACGAAGAATTCGGGGGGGGGCGAGGTCCCGTCACGCACGAACGCATCTTCGCCTTTGCAGAAGCGACAAACAGCGATCCTTATGCGCTGATCCTTGCCGTTGATTTCAAGATGCCGCAATTTGCGATCGATTGCGCCGATACGAAGTTGGCGCTGATCCTGATGATCCACCTGCACGATTTCGCGACGGCGGAGGGCGGAGACATAACCTATCTCGAACCCACCAATATCATCGGCGCTGCGGAGCGCCTGTTCGGAGATCTCTCGGCCAAACTAAGCAATAGCGAGGTATTCTTGCAAAACTGGCTGGACAAACGAACAGGCTCGATTGGTTTCAGCGCGCTGCGCACACGCACGATCAAGCGCAAGCCGCGCGAAGGGGAATAACGACCTTCAATAGCGGTGGAACAAGTCGAGGTGGCCCCCTGAAGAAAGGCGACGCGCTTCGGCCACAAGACGTCGGACGCGCGATTTCATATAGTCCGACGGATGGTTCCAATGCACTCGGACCTCTTCCTGTCCGAACAATGCAATCGCGACCTGTCGGAGCGAAGCACCTGCAGCCAGAGCGTCGATCGTGCTCAATACGGCAGCGCATTTGGCCGCGGGGATTGACGAAAGCAGCCTTCGGGGCACCGTCAGCGTCTCATGCAGCGCTGCAAACCGGCGTAAAGCCACGATGCGGCGATCAAGCGCGGTCAGTGCAGGGAGTTGGAAGTCGAAACGAACAGGCCCGCGCAGCAGCGTGCCTTCCATGATGCTCAACTGGACGGAATAGGGGCGTATCCCAAGTACCAATTCTTGGCTGGTGCCTCCAATCAATAGCCACGCCGGCATCTTTTGTGCGAATAGATCGAATTGATGTTGATCATCGATTGTCGTCGCCGTTGCACGAGCCTTGATAACGTAAGGATTGGATTCTGCTCGCCAAAACAGGCGGGCCTTGTCGGCGGGGCTGTCAGCGTTTTCCTCGAAAACACAAGCCCCATGAATTTAAATAGGGGACTGCCTCGATCAATTCCACGATACTATGCCTCGCAGGCGGGTACGTCGTTACGGCAGAAGCGCCTGTCGCGACGTAACTCGGATGCCGCCGAACGATTTCCCAGGCGAACCCTTCCAAATCGAGGGTGGGAGTGCCAGCCCGGCCCGCTGAGCTCGAGGTTGTGCCATAGAAGTTCATGGTTGTCGGCATGCCGCATCCTCGCAAGCGGGAGACGCGTGAATGCCAACATGATCTACCTTCGCGGGGAATATAGTCGGGCTATTTCGTGGCTATATTTCGACTATCTCGTATGCCCGCCGCAGCCATCCTGCGGACGACGGCGGGTGAACGTGGCGAACACGCGCAAGTGTTGCGCGAGATGCCACATCGGCCTTGCCTTGCTCGGGCAGCATTGGCCTAAGGGGCAGAAAGGTGCCATGAATATGGTAGATATACTTTATCAACGCAGTATGAAAATACGCTCGAATAGAAAATGACGCCTAGTCAGCTGAACGAGTCTATTAGACCGGGTACAGCTGCCTTAGGACCGCAATCGACATTGAATTGTAACTTGGATAGCGCCGGTCAAACGGCGGGGTTGAACCGGGCCGAAGTGATGCGTGCCGTTGCGGCGCCAGCGTCTCCGGCGAACGCGTTAGTAGATGAAGTGCGATATGAGCGCTTTGTCGATGAAGCCAAGTCGGCGATGATGCAAGACCCTGCTAAGGCACTGCAGGCGGCAAAAGGCGCCGTGGCCGTTGCCATCTCGGTTGGAGCTCCCCGAGTTCGCGCTGTTGCCACCGCGCGCGCAGTGGTTATGGGGAGAAGCGCTTTCTCGTCTCGACCACCTTTCAGACGCCGAACGCATGCTTGCCCACGCTCTCGCACCAGTCGTGCAGTTCGCTCAAAACGATCGCTTGCACGGCGACATTCTTCTATCTCGGAGATGGGTGAAAGAGGCGCAGGGTCGCGTTGCCGCCGGCATGTCCGACTTCCAAAAGCCGTTTTCGATCGACCGAGTTACTCGCTAGACCAACTTCACCGAGGTATAATCACGGATCGTTAGGCTCGAAGTCATATACAGCAATCAAAACCGCATGTATTAGCGAATAAAACCTTTAAACGAATTATACAAGGAAAATAGATAGCATGGCCCTGCTGGCGATCATTAATTTTCGAGCGTATCGCGTGCGGCTGCTTATGGTATTGTAACTTCTGTAAGTGACTGCATCTTATGGAATAACGGGCATGGCTAGAAATAATAGAGAAAATTTGGTTTTCAAAATTGGGTTGGTTTTGGTTGCGGCCTCGATGACATCTGTCGCGTACGCGAATGCATCCGGGCCGAACGCGTTCCTGTCGCCGCCTCCCGGATCATCCAAGTCTTTTTGAGATCCCGCACTGGACGTCGGTGCCGGACGACATCGAATTTCAAAAAAGCACTCCCCAGAGGCGCTGTCACGTCTGGTAGGGTGCAATGGAAATGTGATGTTCATGCCAACGGGAAGCTCACTCGCTGTAAGCCGGAGTCTGAGTGGCCTGTCGGTGGGCTCTTCGCTGCCGCTACCCGCCCATTATTGAAGCACTATGTCTTGGCTCCTCAATCGACGCGGGCCGCTCTTGAGCGCCGGTCGAAGCTCATTCTAACGACGAGCTTGTGGCGGCCAGGCTTGCCAACCCCACAAGGTTGTCCAGCGCCATTCTGTACGCCCACGCCTCCGCCTCCGCCAAGAGTGAGGTAGGCCAAAGGGCGATGTGAGAGCTGATTGCCCCACGCCCTGGACGGCGGCTAAGGCGGCAGAATGCGCCGCCACGAGCCCTGTTCCGCGTGCCCGTTCCGCTACTTCAAATCCTCGCCTTCGGTGATCCGGCTGGTGGTGCTGATGTACGTGCGCTTTCCGTTTCCGTTGCGGAACGTGGAAGACCTGCTGTTCGGGCGCGGCACGGTGCGGACAGGCCGCTGCATGTCTTTCCGGCGATGCCGGTCGCCACCGAGGTCGAACTTGGGCGGATACGGATGCCCACAAGGCTGCCCTAGCGCTTAACGTGTGGGAGGAGCGCGCCGTGCACTTGGGGGCTTCCGAGAGGCGCTGCTGGTTGAAGGCTGACAACAAGAGAGAATTGGCCGCCGCCATCGCCGATATCGCTTCTCCGTGCTTCGCACGTTTCTGGCCTCAGCCGATCGCCTTTTTTAGAAACAACGGCCGGACAGGGCCTGGCGCCGGAGCTCGACACGCCCCTCGCTTCCAACATGAACAGAGGGCAGAAGTTGGGAAGCCGAAAACAGGTGGTGGATGCCGAATGTGATCAGAACAACACGGAGAACCCCGCGAAGGCGCGAAGGTCCGTGCTGGCAGTGTTGAGGCCCGTGACGGTTTCCGCCCACAGTGATGCTCGCTTCGATACCCTGATCGCCAAGCCCTCAGCGGCGTAGGCCTTACTGGAGCGACCGCTTGGGTCGAGGTCCCGCAAGAATTCGGCTTCTGTATAAAGCGTGACTTTGTTTGTGGGATGGAACCCCACAGTGGCGATTGTATCACCCGCGAAATGCCGACCGGCGCGGTCTTCGTCCGCCGCAGCATCGATTTCAGCCGTCAACGTCACGGATAAGAGATCGCTCACCTGGTAGGAGACGGGTACGTCCACGCCGACGCCCCAATCACCTTCTCCAATCGCGCGGCTCCCGGTCGGTAGGGTGAGGCTAGCCTCAATGCCGTAGGAGAGGCCCTTGCCATCTGGATTGTGGAGGTTCTGCCGAACGCCCAGCGCCAGATCGCCTGTTCCTTGCAGCCGCTGTGATGGACCGCCCGGTTGGCGTGAACGGTCAAAACCGTAAGGCGTCCATCCGACTTGACCCTCGGTAGCGGGGCCCACGCCGATGCGTGCCTGAAAATCGCCTAACAGAAGGCTGTCGTCCTGCTGGTCGGCGCCTCGATCATGTTGGCGGTCGACCGCGGAGACTTCGAGGTGGACCTGGCCCGGTTCGGTGGTGCAGGCTGATGACCCCAGCGATGGCCGGCTGGGGCAGAAGCGCGGTTCATCCTGGGCAAAGGCGGGCCCTGAAACGAGCAGGCCTATCACTATAAGGCTGTGCTTCCGCATCCATACCATCGCCTCCGACACGATCCGCGCCTTGTCGTCATCGCTGAACCGACGCCGCGGCTCCGCACCACCCGCGCCCGAACCGTCGATAACCCAGGTAGCCATACTGCCACACCGCTGCCTGCAACAGTGCTGCACCTCTGGCTGGCGGCTCATATCACCCGCACGCGGTCAAGACCTGACGCTTACCCTCCGCCGGTAGAGAGGCACTATCGTGTCGCCCGCGCTTCTTTGGCTGGTCCGACACGACGCTTTCCTGATCCGAGATACGCGGCTCAGCCGTGCGGGCGCATGACCACCTTGATGACGCCGTCCTCCTTGTCGCGGAACCTCGCGTACATCTCGGGTGCGTCCTCAAGGCTGGCTGAATGGGTAATGACGAAGCTGGGATCGATCTCCCCAGCCTCGATCTTCTCCAGCAGCGGCTTGGTGTAGCGCTGCACATGGGTCTGGCCGAGCTTGAGGGTGAGCCCCTTGTTCATGGCCGCACCAATCGGCAGCTTGTCTCCCATGCCGACGTAAACGCCGGGCACGGAGACCGTCCCGCCCTTGCGACAGCTCATGATCGCTTGTCGGAGCACGTGGACCCGATCGGTGGCGATCAACATGCTTGCCTTCACTTTGTCTATTACGGCGTCTGCTGCCCCGTGAGCGGCGGCCTCGCAGCCGACAGCATCGATGCAGCTGTCCGGCCCGCGTCCCTTCGTGCGCGCCTGCAACTCGTCATAGACGTCGGTCTCTGCGAAGTTGATTGTCTCGGCGCCGCCGGCCTCGGCCATGGCAAGGCGCTCGGGCACCTCGTCGATCGCGATCACGCGGGCGGCCCCCATCATCAGCGCGGAGCGGATGGCGAACTGACCGACCGGGCCGCAGCCCCAGATCGCTACGGTGTCGCCGTGGTCGATCTGCGCATTCTCTGCGGCCATATAGCCCGTCGGGAAGATGTCGGACAGGAATAGCGCCTGATCGTCGGTGACGCTGTCGGGGATCTTGATCGGGCCGATATCGGCCATCGGCACGCGCAAATACTCCGCCTGACCGCCGCAATAGCCGCCGAGCATGTGGCTGAAGCCGAAGAGGCCGGCGGGTGAGTGACCCATCGCCTTTGCGGCCATCTCGGCGTTGGGGTTGGTGCGATCGCAGGCGGCGAACAGGCCCTTTTTGCAGAACCAGCAATCGCCGCAGCTGATCGTGAACGGTACGACCACGCGGTCGCCGATCTTGAGATTAGTGACTTCCGACCCGAGAGCCACCACCTCGCCCATATTCTCGTGGCCGAGGATGTCACCCGCCTCCATTGTCGGCTGATAGCCATCGAGCAGATGAAGGTCCGATCCACAGATCGCGCATGCGGTGACCTTGATGATCGCGTCGCGCGGATGCTTGATTTCAGGGTCCGCGACGGTGTCGACGCGGACGTCGCCCTTTCCGTGCCAGCATAGTGCGCGCATGTCTCTTCTCCGTCTCAGCAGGGGCTCGGCCGGGATCGGAAAAGCGACTGGATTGTCTGAACGTCCCTCAACGCCGAATGGGGGCAGGCACCCCTTGCCCGCCCACCAACGCCCTTGCGTCAAGCGGAGATTGTCTCACTCAAGCGGGATTGGTCCGCTCATGCCCGGCCAGTCCGAGTAGCCGACCGAGCCTCCTCCATACCAATAGTGCTTCGGCGCCTCAGCGAGTGGGGCGCCGGTACGCAGGCGCTCGACGAGATCGGGATTGGCGAGGAACGGGCGGCCGAAGCTGAACAGATCGGCGTCGCCATTGACCAGCGTCTCCTCCGCGAGATCGAGCGTGTACTGATTGTTGCCAATGTAGGCGCCACCAAAGCGCTTGCGCAGCTTCTGGAAGTCGATGCCGTTCGGCAGGTCCTGCGTCTGCCAAGTCACGCCTTCGATATCGTGGATGCAGAGCAGGCCTACCTCGGACAGCGCGTCGACGAACGCATCGAACGTCTGCTCGGGCTGACCGTCGAGCGGCGACTTGCCGGGCTCGGTCGTCGCCGGCGAGATGCGGATGCCCACCCGCTTCGCGCCCCAGACCTCCGCCACGGCACGGACCACGTCGAGCGGGAAGCGCAGGCGGTTCTCGATAGAGCCGCCATACTCGTCCGTCCGCCGGTTGGTGCTGTCGCGGATGAACTGCTCGAGCAGATAGCTGTTTGCGGCATGGACCTCGACTCCGTCGAAGGCCGCCTTCGCCTGCTGGGCGGCGTGGCGGTAATCCTCGACAATGCCGGGGATCTCGGCGGCTTCGAGCGCGCGGGGGTAACGAAATCCTTCAGGCCGTCGTTTGTGAAGGCCTGTCCTTCCGCCGCGATTGCGGACGGCACGACCGGAAGCGCGCCACCATGCAGATCGAAATGCGAGATGCGACCGGTGTGCCAGAGCTGGAGGAAGATCCGACCGTTGCGCCGATGGACGGCATCGACGACCGGGCGCCACGCAGCGACCTGCGCTTCCGACCAGATGCCGAGCGTCATAGCGTAGCCGCGGGCCTGGGCTGAGATGTTCGTCGCTTCAGTAACGTATGGCCTGCCCCGTTGGTAAGCTGGATGTTGAGGAGATCTGATTAGTCTGCGTCAACGTATGCGGTCTCGTGGGTGAGCACACGGCCAAGATGGACATCCGCGCGTTCAGAGCCCCATAATAAGTACGGCATCGAGTGCCAATTCATGTGCCGGGCTTTCCGAATGCCGATTGACTGTCAGGCCATCTTTACGATCCTTCCTGCAAACCTCGTGGGCTAAGCGCGTATGGGTGCGCCGCCGATCTGATCACGCCGCTGCGGTATAGCCGCGCTCGAAGGTGGTGCCGTTGCGTAAGGTTGCCCAGGCGATCCGCGCCAGCTTATTGGCCAGCGCCGCGACAACCGCGTTACGATGAACGCCCCGCTCGAGCATCGCCTTCAACCACTTTCCCAACGGCGTATCGGCTTCCGAATGCGACGGCAGCGCTGCCCTCGCGCCATGGATGAGCAGGGTGCGCAGGTAGGTGTTGCCGCGCTTGGAGATGCCGAGTAGTCGGTGTTTGCCGCCGGTCGTGTGCTGCCGGGGAACGAGGCCGAGCCATGCACCAAGATCCCGCGCCTTGTTGAAGCCGCTGGCGTTGCCGACCGCCGCGACCAGGGCAGACGCGTTCAGCACGCCGATGCCGGGGATCGACGTCAGCCGCCGGGCTGCGTCATCGCGGCGCACCAGATCGACGAACTCGCCATTGAGTGCCTCGATCCTGGCGTCCAGCGATCGCCATTCTGCGCGAAGCTCGTCGGCCAATTTGCGGACGCGGGGCGACACCGACTCGCCGTGGTCAAGAAGCATCTCGTCCAGACCCAGCTCGAACTTGCGCCGGCCAGCCGGGAAGATGATACCGCGCTCCAGCAGGATCGCGCGCAGCTGATTGATCAGGTTCGTGCGCTCCGCGACCAGGCGCGATCGCACCCGGTGCAGAGTCTGGATATCGAGCTGTTCCTCGCTCTTTAGGTCGACGAAGCGCATCGTCGGGCGCGATGCGGCCTCAGCGATTCCTTCGGCATCTCGGTCGTCGTTCTTATGCGCCTTCACATATGGGCGGACATACTCCGGCGACATTAGCCGAACCTCTTGGCCGCGGGCGACGAACAGGCGTCCGAGGTGGTGAGCTCCGCAGCATGCTTCCATCGCAACGACGCAAGCCGGTAGCTTCAGGACATAGTCGATCAGCGTCTGCCGACGCATCGAGCGGCGCGTCATGATCGCGCCGGCGGCATCCACTCCGACGATGCTGCACGAGTTCTCGCCCAGCTCAACGCCGAGGATCACAATAGACATCGGTCTGCTCCTTCCCTCTACCAACACCGGCATCGTACTCGATGCCGAGAGGAAGGGGCGGGCCATCCTATAATGAATGCGCGATGATGGGAAATCGGAAACGGGCCGCGAACGTCCTCTAGTGGGTCGTCGCGCCCAAACACGGCGCTCAACGAGTGACGTGTGGCGGGTGTGAGCATGGCCACTTTAACCTTTGGGACCGATCATCCAGATCGCGCCTTACCAGCCAGTGCCGTGATGCTGTCCACGACGACGACGTTGCGGCGCTCTGCAGCGACTACCCGATTTCGTCCAGACTGCTTGGCGGCATACAAAGCTCCATCCGCAGCAGCCACGAGTTCACTGGCCTTCGTGGCGTTATCGGGCATACTGGCGACGCCGAAAGATGCTGTGACCCGGCATTGGTGGTTGTCGGAAAGGCTTTCGATCCGTGCCCGCAGGACGTTCGCCTTAGTCGCTGCATCGTCGAGCGAACAATCCGGCAGAATGACGAGAAGCTCCTCTCCACCGTAGCGGCAGGCGACATCGCAGGGGCGGATCGCGCCGACGATGGCGCCTGCGACTTCGCGAAGGACGGCATCCCCGAGCGCATGGCCGTGCTCATCGTTGAGCAGTTTGAAATGATCGAGATCGATCATCACGACCGAAAGCGCGCTGCCATTACGTTCTGAGAGATTGACGCACCGCTCGAGGACATCCTCCATGTACCGACGATTATACAGTCCGGTTAGCGGATCCCGCAGAGCTTGGGTTCGCAGTTTCTCCCGCAAGGAGATGTTGGAGAGCGCGAGCGACATCGCATCTGCGACGGCCGCTGCGAGTGGCGTGATCTCGCCGAGATGCACCTCACCCGCTTCGCCTCCGGATTGTATGCAAAGGAGGCCATAGACTTCGCCGCGCGCCATCATCGGAATTTCGAGGACCAGGACGTCGGCGGTGAGATGCTCGCACCGGAGCGCGGTTGCCCCGACATGATTGACGTGCGGCTTGCCCCGCTTGAGAGCCCAGCAGTGGGAAGGCGACACCGTGTCCGGCGGAAGATGGTCCTGTGGCCAGTCCCAGCAGGTCGAGAGGTCAAGCCGATCCCGCGAGTTGTTAAACACGTAGAGCGCTCCGCCAAAGCCGGCGAGCAATTGCGAGGCGGTGGCACGCAGGACGGCATTGGCATCATCATAGCCGAGCGCGCTTTGCAGCATATCGGTCATCTGGAAGAGGTTCTCGATTTGCCGGCGGGAATCGAGGGCACTCGCTGCATAGCGCCGCCGCTCCGCCATCTCCCGGATTGCAAGCGGAGCCCCGCGCGCCAAAGCGATCAGACTGATCACTACCGCGCCGGTATTGATCCAGGAAAGCGTGTCGCCGTAGGAGCGCATCGGGCCGAGGCGGGCGAGGATGGTGCACACGAGGCCGGTCGACAACGCGAACAGAAGGGTGACAGCCGCCCGGAGAACCTGTCGGTCGGACGCAGTATTTTCGACACGGATCTGCGCCGCCTTCACGCCCAATTCCAATATAAATATGGACGGCTTTCATAACCTTGGCTGGTTAACCGTTCCTTCCAAAACAGCACCATTCGACAAAAGTCGGCGCTGTACCCTATCGCAATCGGAAATCTTCTACTTACAGCGCGCAGATCTGAGCGCATTTCCGTGGTGACCGAGCATCAAGGCGGCGCTTTTTCCAGCCCCATTGCGCATCGAGTCGTTTCGTTGAGTAATCGTCAGGCAGCACGCGCGCTTCTTCTACCAGCCCTATCGACGCCGTCATTGAGCAGGGCAGACAACCTCTCGTCCATCTCAGTTGTGGTAAGAGGCTTGCTGAAAAGGTAGCCCTGCAGATGCGTGCAGCCGGCGGCGACCAGAGCATGCATCTGCTCTTCCGTTTCGACACCCTCCGCCACAATCCCCATGCCGAGCTGCTCGCCCAGGCCGACCACGGCTTGGACGATCGCGCGTGACGCGCGCGAGGTCGTGATGTGATCGACGAAAGACTTGTCGATCTTCACCTTGTCGAACGGGAAGCGCTGAAAATAGCTGAGGGAGGAATAGCCAACGCCAAAATCATCCATGAGAATCTGGATGCCCAACGCCCTTAGACGTTCGAGCTCCGCGAATGTTCGGTCGACATCGCGGATGACGAGGCCTTCGGTCACCTCGAGCTGAAGGCGCTCTGCGGCCAGCCCTGTGTCTTGAAGCACGCTCCGCACTGTCGCGGAAAGATCGCCGGCCTGAAACTGCAGCGGTGAAAGATTGACCGCGACGCGAACGCTGGACGGCCACCACACGGCGTCGGAGCATGCAAGCCGCAATAGCGCTTCGCCGAGCGTTCCGATCAGTCCGCATTCTTCAGCCAATGGGATGAAGATGTCGGGCGGGATCGGTCCCTTTTTCGGATGAGACCACCGGGCGAGTGCCTCGACGCTCGTGATCTCGCCGGTCAGCGCCGATAAAATCGGCTGGTAGACAAGCTTTACGTCGCCGTTGGCTACAGCGGTTCGAAGATCGCCCTCGAGCGTGCGTCGATCGCGCGACGCCTCGTCCATCCGCGGATCAAAGCAGCATATGCTTCCGCGCCCGCGTTCCTTAGCGCGGTATAGCGCGAGGTCCGCGCATTGGCGTAACTCGCTGGTCGTCGTCGCGTCGTCGGGAGCCAGGACGATACCCACTGTCGCTCCGCAGTACGCGACAACTTGCCCGGCAGGGAACGGCTCGCCGAGACGCTCGGTGACCTTTTGAGCAAGGCTCCTCGCCCGCTTTGAAGCGGCCTCACCGATCAAGATGATCGCAAACTCGTCCCCCCCGACCCGAGCAACGATATCACCCGGCTCAACAAGAGACCTCAACCGCTCCGCGACTTGATTAAGCACCTCGTCGCCGATCAGGTGGCCAAACTGATCGTTCACGGCTTTGAAGCGGTCCAGATCAATACTTAACAGCGCAAGAGGCGTGCATTAGTCGGTAAGGTGGCGCAAGCGATCGACATAGCTGCCGCGATTCAACAGGCCGGTGAGCGAATCATTGAAGGCAAGTCGGCGGATCTTCGCTTCGGTCCGAAGTCGCTCACGCTGATCCCGCACCGCGATCACGGTCTGGATCTTGTGGCCAAGAGTCAGCTCGCATCGCAGGACACGGACCGGGACGATCCGACCGGATAGCATGACGAGCCCCGCCTCACGCTCTTCCCGTTCGGGGAAGGAAGAGAAATCGACCTTGGGGAATAGAGCCTCTACGCTGGCACCAGCCAGTTCACCCGCTTCGTAACCGGCGAGCTGCTCGATGCTGTTGTTCGCGGCGACGATCGCATCGCCCTGGCAAATGAGCAACCCTTCCAGGGCAACGTCGGCCAACTCACGAAGTCTGCGTCGGTCTCGCCGGAGGCGAGCGATCGCAGCGAGGTCGAAGCGCCATCCTGTTAGCGCGAGGACGATCAGGGCCAGCGATACGCCGGCCACCACAGGCGTGATAGATGCGGGCGAGACCGCGTCCGAAGGAAAGGCCTTCGCCGGATCGAAGCGCAGGCTCATTGCCGCCAGCCCGCAGAAGTGCAGCACGGCGATCGAGAATAGTAGCAGCGGGGCGGCAACTCGCCTGACACGCCGGGATCGGCTCCCGGCCGCAACCATGCCCAAGCCGGAAAGCGGCAGGCTGACAAGGACCGACGGGATCACCAACCTCAGGTTCCAGGTGATCGTGCCTTGAACGAGATACGCTGCTTGACCGACATAGTGGAGTGCTACGATCCCCAGGCCCAGCACGATGCCGGCGAGAAAATGTATTCGGACACGACGGCTACGTATGGAAATCGAGACACCGCCGCCAATGCCGACGATTGCGGATATCAGCGATACAATGGTCAGCACCGGCTCGAAAGCCGAGGGCATCCCCGGCTTGAAAGCGAGCAGCACGATGAAATGCGTCGCCCACGCCGTACATCCGCTGGAAATTACGCTCACGAAGCCCCAGAGCGCGCGGCTCTTACCCGTTGCGCGTGCCGCGTGATGGGCGATCGCGAACGACGCATAGATACCAATTGCACAGACGATGCCGGCCGCCGCAATCAGACGGGGATCGTGCATGTTCTCCATGCAAATGAAGACGGATGCCAAGAGGCCAAGCATGCATCACGATTATCGCAAGACTCTTAATAACATACCGATACCCAGAAGCTGCTTACACCCGACGGATCGACGCGATGCTTTGCTCGCGACGGTAGTCACCCATGGCGTGGGGTAGAAATGCCTGATTCTCAGCAGGGCGGATGATCAGCTTCCAGTACTGCTGGCCGATAGGCGGGTCATCACTCAACGTGCCAATCATTGCCAGCGTCATGTGGCGGCGCGATAGCAACCAATCCATCGTTCTGCTCGTGTATGAGCGCGCCGACGAGGCGGATGACCGCGGCAGTGTTGAAGCTCAGCGTGAATTCTCCGCTTGATCAATGCGTGTTTCTCGGCCGGGGACTTAGCTGGCGCTTAAGCTCGTCCGCTGGATCAGGCAGATGAATGGCCGTCTGCTTCCGGAAGCGCTGAAGCCGCCCCCCAACTTCGGCCTTTGGGTCACGGCGGATGTCCGCAAGTTACGGGGCGAAGGCCTCACGGCTAATGTCTGGCAGCACGCCCAGCTGCGGTCGCGCATACCAGTATCCCTGTTGGTACCTCACGCCTAGCTCGCGTAGTGCCAACGCTTCTTGAGCATTCTCGATGCCCTCGGCAATGACGAGAGTTTTTAGCTCTTCGCACATCCGGACGACCGCGCGCACGATCGCTTGGCGGCGGCGGTCCTGGTCGATCCCGCGAACCAGCTCCATGTCCAACTTGATTTCGTCCGGGTGAAACCTCGCGAACATGTCGAGACCCGAATGCCCCGCACCGAAGTCATCGACGGCTACCGTGAAGCCGATCTGCTTGTAGGTGTCTATGATCGACGAGACGTGCTCGGGCGAGCCCATCTGCTCATTCTCCGTGAATTCGAAGATTAGCCTGTCGATGGGCAAGCCCGCGCGACGCGCGGTAGCAAGCGTTAGCTGAATGCAAGCGAGCGGAGAGTAGACCGCGTTTGGCAGGAAGTTGATCGACAACCTGGCATCACTTTGCATGAGGCCCCCTGCCATAGCCGTCTCGATCGCCTTGACCCGGCAAGCCTGGTCGAAGGCGTAGCGATTGGTTTCGGTCACGCGGGAAAGGATTTGAGACGCGCCAGCGCCGTCCACGCCGCGAACCAGCGCCTCATAGGCAAACGCGTGTCCAGTTTCGACATCGACAATAGGTTGAAAAGCCATGGCAAACGGAATTTCGAAGTCCACGCCATCGCGGCATCCGCTGCAGACACGTCCCATACTCATCGCCTACCAATGAAGGGCGGCTCCTAAAACATAATGAATGGAAGCATCTAGGTTGAACAAAAGGCTGAAAGAATACTGAGAGCGACGGTCCCGAGCGGTTGCTGATTTATCCTGGACGAATGGCTGGAACTGGGAATTGGGTCGCGGTCTTAACGTCCGGCCTTGGGTGCTCGCTGACGGTAGACCGACCCGGCTGGCGTCGACCAAAGCCAGGCGGTCAAATGCACTACGATGGACGTCCGCTCGTGATGGAAGCCGCCGATTGGGTTGGTCGGAACTGCTGATCTGCAGTGCGATTGATCTCGCCGGTTTATCGATTACCACGCGACGGCGAAACCGGCCGTTAAAACCGTTCGCCGCATTCTCATAACTCCGTGTCCAATAGACCATTTCGAGAAAATTCAATTGGGAGCGGATTTTGGGAAAGCTTGAACGGGCACGAACCCGCATCGTGCCTTGGAACCGGTATTGCCCATCCGACCTTCCCAATCGGGAAAGGTCAGCCGGGGGAAAGCGGAACGATCATACGAAAGGTGGTCGGCATTGTAGGTAGCACCTTAAGCGCGCCGCCATGTGCAAGGGCGATCTGACGAGCCAAGCTTAGTCCAATTCCCGTCCCATCCGCTTTGGTCGTGTGGAACGGTCGGAAGATGCGGGTGGCCTGTTCCGGCTCAATGCCGTCGCCGCTGTCCTGTACCTCCGCGATCATTTCTTCTGCCCTGAGGCGGATCGTCAGCGTGACGCGCGGCTCCAAGTCACCGCCGACGGTCACGGCTTCGGCGGCGTTCTGGAGGACCGCCCATAGCGCCTGATGAAGCTGGTCACGATCGAGCGGCCAGTCCAGGCCGTTTGCGACCTGGACTATCAGCGCGACGTGCGGCCATCGCCCTGTGAACAGGCGCGCCAGATCATCGGCCATTTCCGACAGGGATGTGGGAGTTCGGCGCGGCACGGGTAGCCTCGCAAGGTCGCGATAGCCTTTGGCGAACCGCTGCAAGCCTTCGGCACGCCGGGCAAGCGTCGCCAGGATTTCGCGCAGCAGCGCCGGATCGGGGTCCGGCAGATCGAGCGCCGCTTCTCCGCTTTCTGCCAGCGACACGATCGGAGCGAGGCCATTCAGCAATTCGTGACCAAGGATATGGATCATCTCCGCCGTCGCTCGGGCCTCGGCGACTTGCTCCTCCTGCTCGACGTCGATCAGCGCCGCGACGGAGCGTTCGGCCGTGATCCCACCAAGTGCCACCCGATCGATCCGATACTGCCGGCCCTCATGACGCAGGTAATGTTCGTTGGATCGCGTCAGCGTGAGCGGCGTCGGCACAACCCGATCGTCCGCCCCGAAAAGGCGGCGAGCGGCGCGGTTTAATACGCGCACGCTCAAACCCTCGATTATTACGATCGGCGTCGGCGCCGCATCCAGCACCAGGCGATCGCCTGCTACCTCCCGCGATGCTTCGTGTGCGAATGGCGGTGTGGAGGCTCGTTCGACCACAAGCCACCAAGTCAGCACGCCGAGCCAGGTCGCGGTCAGTACCGCGCCCGTCAGCGACCCCCATAGCCCGCCCCGCCAGGCCGCACCGGCCGCGACACCGCAGCCGACGAGTCCGATCGCGCACGCGATGGCCCGCCAGCCACGCCTAGAGGCCATAGCGTGCCATGCGCCGGTAAAGCGCGCCACGGCTCAGACCCAGCGCGTCGGCTGCATGGGTGACGTTGTGGCGATGCTGGTGCAACGCCGCCTCGATCATTGCCCGCTCGGCATCGGTCAGGTCGAAGCTCACCTCGCCGGACGCGGTCGCGGGTTCGGCGCTGGCAGGGGGGGCGAGCAAGGCCGCGTCAATCAGCCCGTCGTCAGCCAGGATCACCGCCCGCTCCACGGCAAGAGCGAGGCCGCGCACCTCATCGTCGCACGTGGCTGTTCGCACCACTGCCTCGGCGGACTGCGTCAGCCCGATATTGGGCTTGCCGAACTGCTCGGCAGCGAGACGGGCGAAATGGCGGGCGAGCATCACGGCGTCCTCGCCGCGCCGGGCGAGCGGGGGCACCGCTACCTCGATCGTCGCAATGCGCCGGCGCAAGGCGGGCACCAATGGCTCAATCGAGTCCGCGATAGCGATGCAGCGGACACCCGGCTGAAGATGATCGAGCAACCCTTCCTGCGCGATCCGATCGAGCTGGTCGGCATGGCGCAGAATAACGGTGCCGGTCGCCTCTCCCACCCGCGTAAGATGGTCGTCACGGCGCAGATCGATGCGGGGCACGAGATCGCTCGCGTCCGACGAGGCCGCATGGATCGCCTGCGCCACCAGCGTGCGCCCGCTGCCGGCGGGGCCAGTCACGGTGACGCCGACGATCGTCGGCCCGACCCGGCGGATCATCCCGCGAAGCTCGTGCATCGCCCGGCTCTCGCCGATCAGCACGGTCGGCGCTCCGACGGTTTCTTGCACCAGTGCGGGCGAAGTTGCCGGCTTCCGCGCCATCGCCGCCTCCAGCTTTGCGACTAGCTCGGCGTTGCGCCAAGGCTTCATGACGAAATCGCGCGCACCAGCCTGCATGGCGGCGACGGCAATACGGATGCCGCTATGGGCGGTGATGACGACAACACATGCCTGCGAGTCGTCGGCGACGATCCGGCGCAGGCAAGCCAGTCCTTCCTCACCATCGGCCGCGCCGGCGCTGAAGTTCATGTCGAGGAGGATCGCGGAATAGTGCCGTTGCGCGAGCCGCGACCTCCTCCGGTCCGCTTGCCGTATCGAGCCGATGCCCGGCGATCCGAAGTGCGATGTCGAGTGCGCGCGCGATCGCCGGATTGTCGTCGATCAGCAGGATCGCCGTTCCGCTTGACTTGTCCATTAGCCGTCCATTCGTGGACGGCGTGTCCGCAAATGGACGGCCACTCCTGTTCGGTACTTCGGAAAGTCGTTCTTTCATAGTCATTTAGGCTTTCGGGCCATGTTCGGTGAGACTGTCCGCATGATGACCGAACAGCCGACACAAGCAACCGCCTCGCCCGGTGCCGCGATGGATCGCCGGGTAGAGCGGCGCCCAACACCCTGGTGGCGGCGGCGCGGCATACTGATTGCCGCTGGCCTGATGCTGGCCGTCCTCCTCGTGTGGCGTTTCCTTCCTGCCAGCGGATCCACCGACATCGCCGCTAGCGACATCGAAACCGGCACCGTCCAGCTCGCTCCGTTCGCCGATTACCTCCCGGTGCGCGCGACCGTTGTGCCCCGCGTCACGACGTTGGTGGGCGTGCTGTCGGGCGGGCAGGTCGAGAAGCTGCTGGTGCAGGACGGGACGATGGTTGCGGACGGGCAGCCGCTCGCCACGCTCGCCAACCCCACGCTCAAGCTCGATGTGCTGACCCGCGAGGCGGCAATCGCAAGCCAGCTCGGTCAGGTCGCCGGCGAAGATCTGGGCATTCAGCGCAACCGGCTCGATCGCGCAGGGCAGGTCGCGCAGGCGAACTATGATCTCATCAAGGCACGCCGCGACCTGTCGATCCGCCAACAACTCCACGACCAGGGTTTCGTCTCGGACGAGGGCATCAAGAGCTATGCGGCCGAAGCTGATTATCAGGAGAAGCGGCTGGCGCACCTCCGCTCCGGGAGCGCGGCGGAAGCGGGTATCACGGCTACGCAGAGCCGGCGGCTCGACGACACGCGCGGGCGGCTAAGCGGTAATCTGGCCGCCGTGCGCGCCAGCCTCGATGCACTTGTCGTCCGCGCGCCGGCCGCGGGGCGACTGACCAACTTTACCATCCAGCCCGGACAGACGCTCAAGCCCGGCGACCCTGCGGGCCAGGTCGACAGCGAGGGTTCGTGGAAGCTGGAGGCCGATGTCGACGAATATTATCTCGGCCGCGTGCGAGTCGGGCAGAAGGCGAGCGCCGATAGCGTCCGCGTCACCGTCTCCAAGGTCTTGCCGAGCGTCAAGGACGGCCGCTTCCGCGTTGAACTGACGTTCGATGACGCGGCGCCGTTCGGACTCAACCGCGGGCAGACACTCGAGATCCGTATCACGCTGGGAAGCACCGCGCCCGCCCTCGCCGCACCGACCGGCGGCTGGCTGGACGCGGGTGGCGGATCGTCGGCCTTCGTCCTCGACGCCGATGGCCGCCATGCCCGGCGTCGCTCAATCCGCACCGGGCGGCGCAATCCCGAGCAGGTCGAAATCCTGTCGGGGCTCCAGCCCGACGACCACATCGTCACTTCCGCAACCACGTCCGTGGAGGGCGACCTCCTCAACATCCGCTAGGCCGAAAGGGCACCACCCGTGATCCGTCTCGAGAACATCCAACGCCGCTACGTTTCCGACGAGGTGGAGACGACAGCGCTCCACGACATCGACCTCCATGTCGAAGCCGGCGAGTTCGTCGCCATCATGGGGCCGTCCGGCTGCGGCAAGTCGACGCTGCTCAACACGCTCGGCACGGTCGATCGGCCAACGGGCGGACGCTACCTGTTCGGCGATCGCGACCTAGCGGCGCTCGATGAAAAGGCGCTGGCGCAGTTCCGCGGTGCGACGCTCGGCCTCGTGTTCCAGAGTTTCAACCTGATCGATGAGCTGACGATCGAGGAGAACGTCGCGCTCGGCCTCGCCTACCGCAAGGACGCGGGCGATCGGCGCGCACGGGTCGCGGCGGCGATGGACAAGGTGAGCATTGCCCACCGGGCGCGGCATTATCCGCATCAGCTCTCGGGCGGTCAGCAACAGCGGGCTGCGATCGCGCGCGCGATCGTCGGCGACCCCAAACTAATCCTCGCCGACGAGCCGACCGGCAACCTCGATACCGCCAACGGCGAGCAGGTAATGAACATCCTAACCGGCCTCAACGCCGAGGGCGCGACGATCATCATGGTCACCCACTCGCCCAGCCACGCCGACATGGCGAAGCGCCGCATCGACATGCTCGACGGCCGCATCGTCGCCTCCGCCATGCGCGCGATCTGAGGAGCCTGAACCGATGAACCGCTTCGCCCTGCTGTCGCTCTACCGCTCGCTCACCCGCCACAAGCTCTACGCCGGGCTCAACGTCGGTGGGCTGGCGGTGGGCATTGCCGTCTTCCTCGTCCTCGGGCTCTACGTCCGGTTCGAGACGAGCTTCGAGACCTGGCTACCAGGCTACGACCATCTCTACCTCGTCGAGGAAAACTGGAACCAGCCGGGAGCGCCCGCCAATGGGCTCAGTTCCGGGACGATGGGCGGCCTGCTCGACATCTTGCGGGCCGACCTGCCGGACACCGACGGCACCCGCCTGTTTTCATTCGGCGGCACGATCATCCGCAACGGGATCGGTCGGCAGGAGGATATCGCGGAGGCCGAACCGAATTTTCTCGACGTCGTGCGTCTGCCGCTGATCGCGGGAGACCGGGTGACGGCACTCGGAGATCCATCCAGCGTCGTCCTAAGCCGGACCTTGGCCGAGAAATATTTCCCGAGCGGCAATGCGATGGGAAAGACGCTCACGCTCAACACGCGCGGCAAGACGTCCGACTATCGCGTATCCGGAATATTCGAGGATCTTCCCGGCGCGACTGACGCGGAGCTCAAGATCACGGCGATCAAGCAGATCCCCCGGGTGATCGATGACGATTATTGGACCCATTGGGGCAGTGAGCGCGGATTGACGATCCTGCGGTTCGGCTCGGCAGGCCAGGCGCGGGCCTATGCCACGAAGCTGCCTGCGCTGGTGCGTCGGCGCGCGGCAAAGGATCTCGGGGATCTGCTCCCGATCTACAGCCTGCGGGTGAATCCGCTGGCAGACCTGCATTTTCAGACGCCGGGACGCAGGCTGATGACCGCGACCCTGGGCCTGGTCGGACTGCTGACGCTGCTGATCGCGCTGGTCAACTACGTCAATCTCGCCACCGCGCGCGCGGGGCTGCGCGCACGCGAAGTCGCGATGCGCAAGGTCCTGGGCGCAAGTCGCGGCACGCTCGTCCGCCAATTCCTGGGCGAGGCGATCCTGACGGTGGCACTCGCGGCGCTGCTGGGTCTGATCTTCGCCGAACTCGGCCTGCCGTTCGTCAACGCCGCCGGTGGACTGTCGCTCACCATGCCTTACGCGATCGTCGCCCCCGCCTTGGTGGCGCTGGCGCTCGTTGTGGGGGTGCTGGCGGGCTTCTACCCGGCGGTGCTGCTGTCCCGTTTCCCGGCGGCGGCGGTGCTCGCCTCGTCCCGCGCGCCGGGCGGTGGCGGATCGGGCACGTTGATCCGCGAGGCGCTGGTCGTCTTCCAGTTCGGCCTGGCGATCGCGTTCCTGATCGGCACCGCGGTGCTGTTCGTGCAGACGCGCCATGTCCATGATGCCGATCCCGGTTTCCACCGCGATGGCATTGTGATCGTGTCGTCGACCTCGGATCAGGCTGTCACCGACAGTCAGCGCAGCGTGTTCACGGCCCGGCTGCGCGCTCTTGCCGACGTGCGGGCGGTGACCGTCTCGGACTCCGTGCCCGGGTCGAACAACGGCAACAGCGCGAACTTCACGGTGCCGGGCGTCGCCGGCAGCGGCCCGTCGCTGCAATGGATCACCGTCGGACCGGGCTTCTTCGCGCTGTACGGCATTCCCGTGATCGCCGGCCGCGACTTCGACAACCGGCACCGGCTCGATGTGGAGGAGCATCGCAAGTGGAAGGAGCCGGTGAACGTCATCATCAACCGGCAGGCCGCCGCCACCCTCGGCTTCGCCTCGCCCCAGGCCGCGATCGGGAAGGTCATCAACCGGCAGGAGGGGCCTCGCACCATCGTCGGCGTGGTCGAGAATGCGCGGTTCTTTTCGCCGCGCGATGCGATCAATCCGACCCTCTACTATTTCTACCCCGAAACCCCCCTCAATCCAAAGGCCGGCATCCTGATCGCCGGCGACCCGCACCTCGTCATGCCGCTGATCGAGGCGATCTGGCGCCAGGTCGCGCCGCAGGTGCCTTTCGATGCGAAGACGGCTCGGCAGAACCTGGACGGCTATTATCAGGCGGATGATCGCGCCTCCAACCTGTTCGCCATCGGCGCGGGTCTCGCCGTCTTGATCGGCTGCGTCGGCCTGTGGGGCCTCGCCGCCTTCAACACATCGCGTCGGGTGCGCGAGATCGGCATCCGCAAGACGCTCGGCGCGTCCGCCGCCGACATCGTGACGCTGCTCGTCGGACAGTTCCTGCGCCCGGTGCTGATCGCCAACCTCGTCGCATGGCCTCTTGCCTACGTCGCGATGCAAGCATGGCTGGCGGGGTTCGACGACCGCATCGCGCTCTCGCCACTGTTCTTCATCGGCGCGAGCCTGCTTGCCATCATCATCGCGGTGCTGACCGTCCTCGGCCAGTCGCTTCGCGCGAGCCGCGCCGCCCCCGCCTGGGCGCTGCGCCATGACTAGACGTCGGATCGCCACCGTCGTGGCGCTGTGCCTCTCGGGCACGGCGTCGGGGGAGACGCTGCGCGATGCCGTCGCCGCAGCCTATGCCGCCAACCCCCGACTCGCGGCTGCTCGGGCAAGGCAGGATGCTCTCGCAGAGACGCCGGAACAGGCGCGCGCTGCGGGACGCCTGACCGCCGAGGCAGCCGGTGCGGGCGGCTACAGCCGCTTCGACTATGGCAAGGGCGGCAGCGGCAGCGTGACCGGCAGCTTTCCGATCTGGACCGGTGGTCGGGTGTCGGCGGCGGTACGCGCGGCGTCCGGCGATGTCGGTGCGGGCGCGGAAGGTGTCCGCGATACCGAGGCGGCGGTGCTGGAAACGGTGGTGGGCGCCTATGCCGACCTCCTCTACGCCCAGCAGGCCGTCGCCGTCGCTCGCGCCGATATCGCGCTGCTGGACAACCAGGTCACAGAGGCACGCTCCCGCTTCAAGCTCGGTCAGGCGACCCGCACCGACGTCGCCCAGATCGAAGCGCAGCGAGAGGCCGCGGTTTCAACGCTCGCGGACGCGCAAGGGACGGCTGAATCTGTCGCCGCGACGTATCGGGCGACGGTCGGCCATGTCGCCGGCACGCTCGACGCCATGCCGGCAACGCCGCTCAGCATGCCGTCCACGATCGACGTGGCGCGAGGCCTGGCGATCGAGGGCAATCCGATCGTTCGTCAGCAGCGGTTGGCGGCCGGTGCCGATGCTGCACGCATCGACCAGCAGCGCGCCGAGCGTAACCCCTATGTCGGGCTGGGAGGCACCTACGGCGTCGCAGCCGGACAAGGACGGTCGGGCTATGCCAACGCCGCCGTCGCCGGCGTCACGCTTCGCGTGCCGTTGCTCACCGGCGGCCTTGTCTCCTCCCGCGTCCGTCAGGCGGAGGCGATCTATCGCGCCGATCGCTTCGGGATCGATGCTGCGGAGCGCGATGCGACGCGGTTGGCGGAAACGGCATGGGCTAACTTGGCGGCAGCGCAATCCCGGGTGCAGGCCAATGCTCGCCGGGTTGAAGCGGCGGAGTTGGCGCTGAAAGGGGTTCGCGCCGAATATGCGTTCTCCCTCAGAACGACGTTGGACATCTTGATTGCTGACGAGAGCCTGCGTGCCGCACAGCTCGCGCTTGCGCGTAGCCGCAGCGACGTGCTGATCGGGCAGGCGGCGTTGCTACGATCGATAGGACGGCTCGGGCCTGACAGCTACGTCAGCTAGCCATGTCTATCCCGGAAGCTTCTCAAGTGACCCATCGCGCCTGGCTTTTGAAAGCAGATTTCACTTCCCGATAGTCGATCGTTGATCGGGAATCTAAAAAGGCTTCTCTAAACCCGTCCAAACCCGGTTGCGGGAACGGCGCTACGAGCTTCTAGCCACTCGATTGCGAACGCGAGCATTGATTGAGCCTCCACCAGCAAGGAAGGGGCAAGGCCGATCGTGCCTTTGCGACCGCTGCCGCCTGCGACATAGGCGGTGACGATCTGCTCAATATAGTTTGCAGGCAGGCTCTCCACCACGGGCTCGGTGGTGTCGAACTCCTCCGTGAAGCGCCAGGTCGTTTCCGCCCCGGTGGCGAAAGGCACCTCGTACCGAAGCACACGCTTGGCGGGCAGGATCGCCAGATGATCGGCGTGGTGGATCAGCGTCATGGTGTCCCAAGGTGCGCCGACCATCAGGATGCGACCGTTCGCCTCGATCAGTTTGGCGAGCGGCGAGCCTTCGCCATAGCCGTAATCCTGGGGGTGATCGGCGGTGATCCAATCCGCCAGCCTGCCGATCGCCGCGACGGAAGCACCGGGATTGCCGCTGCGCCTGGCACCGGGCATCGTGCGAACGAACTCGGCGATGACGCCGTTCATCCGCACCGCCCGCGACGTTTGCGGATCAAAACCCGGCACATGATCCCGCCATTGAGCAAGGACGCGGCCGTCATCGTCCAGCAGGTCGTCATGCACGCTGTCCCAGCTCGTATAGACTAGCAGCGTACCGTCGGGACCGATCACATCGAGCAAAGCCGCGGAAAGGACATCGGGGCCGTTGAGTATCGGTCCAACCTTCCTCATCGCGGCATGGACCATGACGGTATCGCCCGCGCTCAAACCCATTCGGGTTAGATCGTCGCGGAGCGAGGATCGGGTGTTGTAGCTGGGTGCCTCACTCGCCATGCGGTCGATCATGGGCGACCCAGGCAGCACGGCCAAGCCCCACGACCGCTTCGCCGCAAGGATCGTTGATCGGGAAGCCACTAGGTCGACGATCGTGAGTAGCCGGTAGGCATCAGCCGCTCCACGATGTTCAAAGCGGTCCAATCGGCACAGGACGCCGCCCATTCCGCGATTTCGATCTTCCCCCTCGCACGGGTGGACGCGGCAAATCCGGCCTGCCGCGTCAGGGTGTATGCGGCGATACGCGACACGGTACATTCGGCCTGTCCATAGGCCGCTGCAAACACACCTAGGCGACGCACCTGCTCGGCAGATGCATGATCGTCATTGCCCAGATCGAGCCAAGTAAAAGCGGAGTACCCCAAATCCCACAGCCTCTCCCCCGGCAGTACCGTATCGAAGTCGATCATCGCCGCAGGCATGTCGTCCACGAAGACGGTGTTCGTCGGAGCCCAATCATTATGCAGGCTACCTCGAACCCACCCGCCCGGATCGCCGGCATGGCGGCTGTGGCATCGTGAAAGCGGCGAAGCAGCTTGGCGGCTGCTGCCAGTTGATCATCTGAGTATGCCCCCAAATTATAGGGCACGATCCCGGGAATGAACGATCGAACCTCGCGCCCGGCATCATCTATACCTTGGAACCGGGGAGCATTGCGGAAGCCGATACTTTCAAGGTGGAGCAGGCAAGCGTGGCCGAACGCGGGGTCATGCATGATCGGACGCCGCACCGTATTGCCGATCCGAACCACGCCGCTTGTGCTGCGACCGCCTGAGAGGGGCTGACCGTCCATCTTGCCAGCCTATCAGGACCGTCGGCCTGAGGCTTCCGCAAAGGAATGACGATCGCGATAGTCGTAGCCTTCCCAAAAGGATGCTTGATCGGGAAGCTCCGCTTGCCCGTACAAGGATCACTGGTCATGTTGCTGGCCTGATATCGCCAGGGGATCACGACGGCTAGGGGGCTGCATGTCCGAAGTACCGGTTCAAGCGAGCGTGGACGACGTACACGCCCACGCGCACAAGACCGGGCATAGCTGGGTGGACCTCGCCATCGCGCTTTCCGCCATCACTATCTCCGTGATCTCGCTCTTTGTCGCGATCGGCCATGGGCGAACCGAAGAGAAGCTGGTCGCCGCCAGCTCCTGGCCCTTCCTGACGTTCCGGACCACCAAGAACGGCCTTCAGGCCGGAAGCAGGGTCATCGACTTCCGTGTGCAAAACAGCGGCGTCGGCCCGGCTCGGGTGCAATGGGTGAGAATGACGTTGGACGGCAGCCCGATCCGGAGCGGCGCCGATCTGATGAACCGATGCTGCGGCGTGCCGGCTGGGACGGCGGAGGAGCAAGTCCGCCAGGGGCTCATTACGCAAAACGAGCCGATCGGCGTGCTGCCCGCCGGTGAGGGGGTGGATGTGCTGGCATGGCGAGAGCTACCGGGAAACGCCGCGACTTGGGCGAAGCTGGACGGCGTTCGTCATCGCCTGAAAACGGAAGCCTGCTATTGCTCCGTTCTTGATGAGTGCTGGACAAGCGACCTGACCGCGACGGCTCAACCACATCATGTCGATCAATGCGAGCCGATCGCTGACGGCTACACGGGGTAGCCAACAAACGATCGAGAAATGGTAAACCTCCTCTTTCCCAACATCGTCATTCCACGATTTCTGGGAGGTTTTGAACAGCATAGCGCACCCGTGCCTTTGGCAGCAGAAGCGTGGGCACAGGCTTCCCTTGCGTCACCAACACCTGATCGACCGGGATCGCATCCTCACCCCCCGATGAGATAAACGCCTGCACAAGCCGCGTGCCGGAGGATGGCAGAAGCGTGGCCGGGATGGATGCACGGTGCCGAGCCATACCGGCCAGCCAAACGGGTCGCCCTTTGGTCATGCGAACGGGGGGATGAACGACTTGCAGGTCAACCGATCCGGCGAGTAGCCCGACCGTCACCGGCCTGCCATGCCTCATCAGCACGACAGATTGGCGAGCGGCCTTCGGTGCGGCGATCTTGTGAAGGTCTATATCGGGCCGGTTCATAGGGACCGGGGAAAGTCCAGCCTGATCGATCGTCAGCGGATCGATCCCGGTCGCGCGCTTGAGAAGGCCCGCCATCATCGGCAGCGTTCCGCCCTCGGCAGCGATCGGACGCTCCGCTGCGTGATGCTCTCCGGCGTAGATCAGGATTTTGGCGTCGGGATATGCTCGAACCGCGCGAGTGACGATGTTGTCGGCCTGATCCTGCTCGCGCTGCTCCTGTGCAACCTTGGCGTCGGTCGAATAATCGGTCCTTATTTTCTCGTAGGTGACGGGCCGATATCCCAGAGCGAGGGACTGCCTGATGAAATCAGCGAACACAGGATCGTCAAGGTAATAGCCGCTGGACTGGCGAGAATAGCCATCGGCAGTGAGCTGCGCCATTTTCTGTCGCGCATCATCGTCGTCGGCCGCACGCTTCAAGGCTTCGGCGGCCAATACGGTATAGCCCAGCGGGCGAAGCGCGCGAGCAACCTCCAGACCGAAGGCCCTGCCCCTTGGATCAAGATGGTTCTCATCGAGGATGACGATGCGGGTATGGCGAGCGCGTCGGACGATTTCCTGGATCGCAGGCACACCGCTGGATAAGCGAAGCTCCGAAATCTGGTCTTCCGGGACGTGGAAATCGGGGCCTTTGGCGGTGTTGAAGGTAGGAACCCCAGTCATCGTGGACATGACCTGCGCCCATTGATCGACGACATCGGGGTCGGCGGTTTCCTCCACGCGCTCGATCCCCAGCTTCCGAAGAAGACCATAGGAAGCGTCAACATAGCGCCCGTGGGATGCGTCATTGATCGACTGCTTGTAGGCGTTGAGCAGGCTGTCGCTATCGAACCGCTTTACGGGTGGGGTCGGGGCGGGCTGTTGAGGGCCGGATGCCATCGTGCTCGCCGGTGAGGCGAGAACGCTCAACGCAACGGCGATGATCGGGCGATAACGCATCTGGACACTCCATAGTACGATTCGTACTATTGTTGGCTTTCGGGAGAATGGCAATGGGCGTCGAGGTGCGTGGCCTCACCGAACTCGAAGGAGCGATCCTGTCCGAGATCGAGCATCGCGGGCACCGGACCGCGTTCCAGGTGCGCCGGGCCTTTGCCGAATCCTTCTCGCTCGAATGGAGAGGGAGTGCCGGCGCGGTCTATCCCGCCGTCCGGAGGCTCGAACGGGAAAGGCTTCTCTCCGCGTCGGAACCCGCCGGAGGTCGCAAGACCCGTACCCTGGCGCTGACGGCGATCGGGCGGGAGGCATTGCTGACATGGGCCCGCGACCCCTTGCTGTCATCCAGCAGCGGTGTGGATCCCTTCCGTCTGCGCGCCGGCATCTGGTCGTTGCTGCCGGAACCGGAGAAAATCGCGCTGCTGTCCGACGTTGAAGCGCATATTAAACAGCAGATCGCCCTGATCGAGGGCCATGTGCACGACCTCGATCCCGTCGAGGCGATCCGAATTGGACTGGTGCTAGACCATCAGCGGGAGCGCCTCCGCCAGATAGAACGGTGGAGGCGATAACCCCTTCTTTCACGCAAACGAGGGCAAAATGGGAATCCCACTGCCACCACGTATCATTGCGGCAGCGATACGGCTGTGTTAGGGCGGCAATACACTTAGGGGGGGCTTGTGGTGTTGGAGGAGTATCAAGCGCCGGCCAAAGTGAAGCTGGCGGCGCTCTGGGCATCCACGATGTTCTGCTACATCTACGGTGATTATTTCGGCCTCTACGTTGCCGGCACACTGGCGGACATGAACCAGGGCAGCATGGGTCCGCTCGGCCATGCGACCCCCGGTGTTCTCACCAGCGTATCCCTGATGATGGCCATCCCGAGCCTGATGGTCGCGTTGTCATTGCTGCTGCCGGCGTCCATCTGCCGTTGGGCCTGCATCGTGCTGGGTCTGTTCTATACCGCGATCATGGCAGTCAGCCTCCCCGGTTCGGAGCCGTTCTACAAGGTGCTAGCGGCGATCGAGATGGCGCTGACGCTGGCGATCACCGTCGTCGCGATCCGTTGGCCGCGGGAGGTTCGCCGTGGCTGAGGCTGTGCCTTCACCCCGCATCGCCCGGCTGGCGGGCGCGATGTATCTCGGCACGATCGTGTTGGGACTGTTCGCGGAGGTGGGTGCGCGGGGCTCGCTGATCGTCGGCGGCGACGCCGCCGCGACGGCGCGCGCCATCCTCGCCGACGAGACGCTGTTCCGAGCCGGCATCGCCGCCGATCTCGCGATGCTCGCCTGCTATGTCGGGGTGACGGCGCTGTTCCTCGATATGTTTCGCCCGGTCCACGCCGGCGCGTCTCGGATGGCGGCAGCCTTCAGCTTTATCGGTATTGCCGTTCTGGCCGCCGACACCCTCCTGCTGCTCGCCCCGCTGCGTTTGCTGGCGCCGTCTCCCGCCCTGGCGACGCTGGGCGAGCCGCAGCGCGAAGCGGCGGCACTGCTCGCGCTCAGGATACACGGCGACAACTACGACGTGAGCCTCGTGTTCTTCGGCATCTATTGCCTGATGCTGGGCTGTCTGGCGTGGCGCTGCGGCTTCCTTCCCAAGGCGATCGGCGCGCTCATGGCGTTGGCTGGTGGCTGCTACATATTCGACAGCGTCGCCGACCTGACGGCACCGACGTTCGCCCGGACGCTGTCGCCGCACCTGATGGACCCGACCCTGATCGGCGAGGCCGCGCTGGCGCTGTGGCTGCTGGTGTTCGGCGCGCGCGGGACGCCCGGCCGGGCGACGCGGATGCCACAGGCCGCTCGGCAAGGGCATCGCGCTTGACGGGCGGTCCGGTTTCCCGCCTCCGATCGGCGGATACCGCGGCGCTGTTGGCGGCCTCGATCGTCGCCGCCCTGCACCTGGCGCTCGGCGGTCGCTACGACCTCTTCCGCGACGAGCTCTACTTCATCGTCTGCGGCCAGCATCCAGCCTTCGGCTATGTCGATCAGCCGCCGGCCGTGCCGCTGCTGGCGGCATCGCTCTACAAGCTCGGCCTGGGTGCACATGGCTTGCGCATACCGACCGCCATTGCGGCCGGCGCGCTGGTGTGGCTGGCGATGCGCTTCGCCCGGTCGCTGGGCGGGGGCGGGCGAGCGCAGGCCTTTGCCGGCCTCGCCTGCGCGATCGCGCCGATGCTGATGGGGCTGACGGCAACGCTGAACACGTCGGCGTTCGATCCGCTCGCCTGGACCGCCGTCGCCTGGCTGCTGGTCAGGGCGAACCGCGAGGGTGACGATCGCGCGCTGATCCTCGCCGGCCTGGTCGCCGGGCTGGCGTTGCAAGTGAAGTATTCCATGCTGTTCTGGATGGTCGGGTTGACGCTCGGCCTGCTCCTGACGGCGGAGCGACGGGTGCTGCTGCGACCTTCCTTCTGGATCGGGGCAGCGCTCGCGGCCGTGATCGCGGCGCCGTCGTTCGTCTGGCAATGGGCGCACGGCTTCCCGTTTCTGGAACTGGGTGCCGCAGCGAAAGGCAAGAACGCCGACACCGCCGCTCTGCCTTTCCTCGCGAACCAGGTGCTTGTGCTGAACCCGGCCTTCGCGCCTTTGTGGATCGCCGGCCTGCTCGCGCCCTTCGCCGTACCGCGCCTGCGCGACCTGCGCTTCCTGGTGATCGGCGCGGTCGTGGTGGTTGCCATCGTACGGATCGGGCACGGCAAGGACTATTACCTCTCGCCGCTCTATCCGACGCTGTTCGCGATCGGCGCGGTTGCCTTCGCGCCGCTGGTGCGCACCCGCATCGGCGGGATCGCGGCCGCCAGTGACGTCGCGGCCGCCATCGCCCTGTCCGCGCTCGCCGCGCCGCTGGCGCTGCCGATCCTCTCCCCGCCGGTCCTTGAGGCCTATATCAAGCGGACGGGGTTCGCGCCGCAGCAACAGGAGCGCAGCTTCAAGGGCACCGTGCTGCCTCAGGTCATGGCCGACCAGCTCGGCTGGCACGACTTCGTCGGTCAGGTCGAGAGGGCATGGAACCGCGTCCCCGCTGCAACGCGCGCGACTACGGCCATCAAGGTCGAGAACTATGGCGAGGCCGCCGCCCTTGACCTCTATGGCAAGGGGCTGCCGCCCGTGGTCAGCGGGCACAACCAGTATTTCCTATGGGGCCTGCGCGGTCAGCACCCGGCCAACGTGCTGTCGATCCAGGACGATATGGCAGGACTGCGACCTTATTGCCGCAAGGCGACCCTGCTCGGCACCACAGGCTCGCGCTATGCGATGGTGTTCGAGAATGGCAAGGTGATCGCACTGTGCGAAGGCGTAAAGCCGTCGCTCGCCGATCTCTGGCCCCAGCTTAAACTGTACTCGTAGATCGGCGGCTTGAGCTGATTAGCCTGCCCGATTGCCATCGGTTTGAAAACACGAGCTGCTGTTTGCGGGTTTGTGGCGGATCAGTATCCGACCTCAAGAGCGACCACTATTAGGCGTCCACCAATCCTACCGACCAGGGTCACATCCCCACCAGGGTATCGGGCCCGTTCATCGCCATGATGGCGCTGACCTCCATGCGAGCGGTAAACAGCGGCTTGAAGACACTGCGATCGGGGGCCGTGATGATGGTGCCACCATCACGCTGATCCGCCCAAGCCGCATATTGCCATGCGCTTCCGATCAGCTTCAAGGAGTGGCTCGGAGGCGGCGCTGGTAGAGGCGGTTCATCAAAGTCATGGCGGCTGTCACAGTCCGCCTTGCTCATCTTTCCGTTCGAGAGCGTACCCGCTGTGTAGTCGGCCTGCAACGAGTAGCACGCACCGTCGCTGAATGAGAATGTGATGGGTAGAAACCCCGGCGACCAAGCAGCGGTAAGCTGCCGTTTCGCCGTGTCCTCGATCTGAAATGCCCCTACAATCTTGATATTGCCCGTCGCCGCTCCCCGCTTATAGTCGGGATCAACGCGAAATAGGCTTGCTAGCGACGCATCCGGGAGGCGGATCACACGAGGCTCAGTCGGGTCGGTCGGCGCTGCGACGCCGGGCTGCACCTTTCCCGCTATAGCCAGCAGGCGGGACGAACTGAGCGTGCGCGGCCGACGCCGATACCATCAGCTTAACCGCGACACTCCGATACCGATGCGGGACTTTCGTCATCGTGCGCCTCCTCCGAACAATATAGCTGCGGAGTATAACAGCGCCGAGGGTCACGATGCCACTTTCCGATCAACCATCCTATTTCGGGAAGCGGATCAAAGCCTCTGGAACAGCGGTAGGATGTGGTCGCGGGTAAGGGGGGCTAACGGCAGCGTCAGCGCCGTCGGAACATCAACCCAGATGGCCTCCGCTATCTCGGATTGAACGACAGGATCAAGCGGCGCCCGAACGTGATAGACTTCGGCCTCAACGATATGATCCGGTTCGTTGGCGGCCGGCGCGGAGTAGCAGCCGAGATAGGGGACGTCGCCGTCCGCCAACACCAAGCCGATCTCTTCGGCCAGCTCGCGCCGGAGTGCGCCTGTTGGGCTTTCGCCATCCTCGATCTTGCCACCGGCTTGCATAAAGCAGTTGGTTCCAGCCTTGCGAACCAGCAACAAGCGGCCTTCGCTGTCATCTATAAGGGCGGCGGCTATTTGGATGGTGCGGGACGCCTTGTCGGTCATCTGGCTATGCTCCATGCTGCGGTTCGTAGCTTAACATCCGGTTGAGTCCCTTAGGCTTGTCCACACTCGGCTTCCGCGTCATCGTGCGACGTCGCTGGGGGAAGCATCAAGATGCCGCGTTGCCGATGGGTAGAGACGTAAATCTATTCTGCATCGGCTCCGCCAAATTCGCAATTGCGACGGCCCTCGTCCCCGTTAGACTAGGTTTGCCCTTATCGGCAGCGGCTACTCTCCTGGGACGCTTGGCTTGGTTCTCGCGGCACAGACGATCCCGATTGTGCTCATCCTGCTCCTAGGTGGCGTCATTGGCGATCGTTGGGCTCGGCGACGCATCATGAACTGTGTTGATGCACTCCGCTTCATATCGCAATCGGCCAAGCGATGGCGCTGATCGGCGGCGGTGCCAAGCTTCTTTCGGTTGTCATGCTCACGGCGCCGATCGGTGTCGGCACCGCCTTTTACTATCCCGCTCGCGGCGGTCTTGTCGCCCAACTCGCGGCAAAGGATCAACTGGCGAGAGCGAATGGCGCATTTGTTGCCAGCGCCGGCCCTAAATGGGCGATCGGCATCGACGGGCTCACCTACGCGGTAAGCGCCCTATGTCTCGCGCTTGTCCGCGATCCGGCAAACCCAATGCCGCCCGGATTTCCCGCTCTTTGCTAGATGATCTACGAAGCGGCGTGGGAGCCTTTGCAATCCATTCGGGGAGCGCTTTTAGCGTAGCGAGACGCGTGGAGCGCGGCGCTGCAGCCCTTTTGCAGCGCGCTCTGTTCACATCTGGTCTGCTTAGAAACTGTTTCCAGGCAATGGCTGCCAGCCTTGCCTTAATCTACTAACGGCGCTTCAGCCAATCGCTTGGCCAGGGGTGGAGCGCGGCGATACTCGACCGCTGCGCTCCATTGCGTCGACCAGCAGCAAAACGCGATTGACGAATGGCTGGCGATCGGAGGGGTCGTTCGTGTTCACAGGGCTGCTACAACCCGATCAGCATCTCTTGGCTTCGGGCATAGTGCAAACCTTGAGCATAGCCATGCTTGGCGTCGTGGGGGCGTTCATCGCCAACGTGGACTATTCGTCCTTGCCGCGATCATTCTGTGGTCATAAACTGCATAGTTCATAAATCGAGATGAGGGTGGACAGTCTCTTGCAGCATTTGATTAGTGAAGATATTGATCGGATAGACAGTCGTATCTTGCGAGAACTATCACGCGATGCGCGGGTGTCAGATATAGCTTTAGGAGAGCGCGTGCATTTGTCGAGCACCGCCGTCGCTCGTCGGCGCAAAGCGCTCGAAGATCGTGGTTTTCTGCAAGGCTACAGTGCCGATCTTGATTTAACCAAACTAGGCTTCGGTACTACGGTAATTGTTGCGATTGAGCTTAGCTCTCAAGCCGAACGTGCACTGAACGAATTTGAGGAAGCGGTAGTGCAGTGCCCGTCAATGTCGTTTTGTAGCTTTGTATCAGGAGACACTGACTTCTTCATGATGATACATGTGAAGTCTTTTGAGGACTATGACCGTGTTTATCGACGCGAATTGTCAACACTTCCGCATGTCGCCAAAATTCGCAGCAGCTTCGTGATGCGAAAGGTGCTCGATCGTAAATTGCCCACCGCGCTTCTGTCGTTGGACGACTGATTCTCGGATACACAACTTAAAGCGCATGTCTGCGGAGCGCGCGCACGAATCCGACGCGAAGTCGGTGAATCACATTAAATTGCTGTGCGGCTGCGCGCATATCGGTAGCAAATTGTCGAGAAACCCTCACTCCCTTCTGGTAATCTCGCCGCTGGGTCTGAGGCATCGTGAGCTTTACTAGCAGCAAGCTGCGGCAACGAAGGGCGCAATCGTACGCGTCGCTTATAAGTTAAAAAGATCGAGCGGAGAGGATTGCCCGAGGCAACAAGATAAGGGGGCAATCGTGAATAAATTTGTGCCTGATGATATCGACGGCCGCAGCTATCGCGCGCTGAAAGCTATTACGCTCGCCACTGTGGCGACCGCTCTAGTCGCTGGCCCGGGGCAGGCGCAGCAAATCTTGCCTTCCTCTGGTACGCCGCAGATCGGACCGGTGCGAGTCGCTCCCGAGCAAGGCGGCGGTCCGGTCAACACGTCCGGGGCCAAGCCCGCGCCGGGTAGCGATGGCATCGTCGGCGACGAGACCACGCAGGAAATTCCGCGCAACGACATCGTCGTCACTGGCACTCGCATCGTGCGGGACGGCTATGCCGCCCCCACACCCGTCACGGTGCTGGGCGCCGCCGAAATCGCGGCGCAGGCGCCGGCCAACATCTCCGACTTCGTCAATCAATTGCCGTCGATCGCCGGCAGCGGCACCGCCGCGACCAGCTCGGGCAGCCTGTCGAACGGTATCGCTGGCATCAATTCGATCAGCTTGCGTGGCCTGGGGGCTGGCCGCACGCTGGTGCTGCTGGATGGGCAGCGCTCGGTCGCGTCGTCGGTTGGCGGCGTGGTCGACATCAATACGTTTCCGCAGGATCTGGTCGAGCGGGTCGAGGTCGTGACCGGCGGCGCATCCGCCCAATATGGTTCGGATGCGGTCGGCGGCGTCGTCAACTTCATCCTCAAGAAGAATTTCAAGGGGTTCGAGCTGCACGCCGACCAAGGCATCACGACCTATGGCGACGGGCGCAACTATCGCTTCAGCGGCAGCGCCGGCTTCTCGGCGCTCGACGATCGCCTGCATATACTGCTCAACGCCGATTATTTCCGCCAGACAGGCGTCGACACGATCGATCGCAGCTACAACAATCTCGATTATTTTCAGATCAACAACCCCGCTTACACCGCGACCAACGGGTTGCCGCAGCGCCTCGTCGGCTCCGGCTTCGGTGTCGGCACCTATACGGCCGGCGGGCTCATCACCTCCGGCCCGCTGTTGGGCACCTACTTTCTCGGCAACGGCCAGACCGCGAAGCTGAACTTTGGCACGTTCAATTCGACGTCGAGCCCGTGGATGATCGGCGGCGACTATCGCACCACCATGGCGGGACATGTCAGCACCAACTCGCTGCTGCCGCACGAAGAGCGGATCGGCGTGTTCGATCGCACCTCGTTCGACATCACGCCTGACATCCAGGTCTACGGGCAATTTTCGTGGAATCGCTACCAGGGGCAGAGCTTCTATCAGCAGACGCCCAGCACCGGCGTCACTATCCAGCCCGACAACGCCTATCTAAGGACCTATTATCCGCAGATCGCGGCGCAGGTGACGAGTCCCTTCACCATCGGCACGAGCAACGATGGCTTCCCGGTGCCCGGCAGCAACAACAGCCGCGAAGTGTTTCGCTACGTCGCCGGGGCCAACGTCAATTACAGCCTGTTCGGCAAGGCGTGGAAGTGGAACGCCTATTACCAGCTTGGTGTCACCAAGGCGCATGAGGAGCTGACCAACACTTGGCAGACGCAGCGCATGGCGCTGGCGCAGGACGCCGTCGTCGGGCCGGGTGGCTCGATCGTCTGCCGCTCGACGCTGACCGATCCCACCAACGGCTGCGTGCCGATCGATCGCCTCGGCCTCCACGGTGGCCCATCGGCGGCGGCGCTCGCCTATATCTACGGCAGCGGACAGCCGTATCGCGACGAGACGATCAAGGAGAATGTCGCCTCGATCAGCACCAGCGGCGAAGTGTTCAACCTGCCCGGCGGCCCCGCCGCGATCGCGTTCGGCGGCGAATGGCGCAAGGAGCAGATCAAGGGCTATGTACCGCAGCAATATCAGCCGATCCGCAACGCCAACGGCACTACCACGAGTGTCTGGCTGTACGGCAATTACCTGCCCAACAATGGCGGGTATAACGTGAAGGAAGGCTTCGTCGAGGTCGATCTGCCCGTATTGAGGGGCGTCAACGTCAACGCCGCCGGCCGCTATACAGATTATTCGACTTCCGGCACGGTGCAGACGTGGAAGGCGGGCGGGACCTACACACCTACCCCGGATATTAAGCTGCGCGGCACCTACAGCCACGATATCCGCGCGCCCAACCTGCAGGAGTTGTTCGCATCGGGCACCGCGCGGACCAACTCGGTCATCCTGCCGGCCAATTCGCCGCTGGGCGCCGGCTCCTACCAGTTCGTGGAAAGTACGATCGGCAATGCCAGCCTGAAGCCGGAGAAGGCCAATACCTGGACGGCGGGCGCGGTGCTGACGCCATCCTTCTTCCGCGGGTTCAGCGTGTCGTTCGACTATTACGACATCAAGATCGCCCATGCGATCGGATCGATCACGTCGCAGAACACGGTCGACTTCTGCTATTCGGGCTCGACTGCTTATTGCAGCAACATCGTCTATACCGGCGGCACGCTCAGCCAGATCATCATCCAGCCGTTCAACTTCGCCAGCCAGCACGAGAAGGGCTTCGATATCGAGGCGAGCTATCGGACCAAATTGTCCGACATTTCCGACAAGCTGCCGGGTAGCATCAGCATCCACGGCGAGCTGACCCATTATATCGAGAACGTCATCGACAACGGCATCTTCCCGGTCGACTATGCCGGGGTGAACGGCGGCAGCCTCGCCGGCACCTATAATTCGCCGAGCTGGGTGTATCGGATCAGCGCCTTCTACAATATTGATCCGGTGACGTTCAATCTGGTCGCACGCGGGTTCAGCGACGGCGTCTACGGCAACGATTACATCCAGTGCACGGCGGGCTGCCCGACCTCCACGACGCAATATCGCACGATCAACAACAACCATATCGCCGGCGCTTATTATTTCGACGCATCGGTTAGCGTGAAGATGAAGCCGTTCGGCAACGACGGCGACCTGACGCTGGTCGTCAACAACGTGGCAAACAAGAAGCCAGTGCCGGTTGGCAACGGCCCGGACGGCAACAACACGCCGGCTTATTCGCAGACCAACCGCCAGCTTTACGACGTGCTGGGCCGAACCTTCCGCATCTCGGCACGGGTCAAGTTCTGATGAGGATCACAAGGGGCATGACAATGACGATGACGAAGGCCAGGATGATGGCGGCGCTGATCGGCGCGACGCTGCTGACCCCCGCCGCGCAGGCGGCGGCAAGCGCGGCGCTGAAGGCGCAGGCCGTTGCCGACGTGGACAGCCAAGCCAAGCAGATCCAGGTGATGGTCGACCAGATCTTCAGCTTCGCCGAGCCCGGATTCCAGGAGGTGCGCACCTCCGCTTACCTCGCCGACATTCTCGAAAAGCACGGTTTCACTGTCACGCGCGGGGTCGCTGGCATGCCGACCGCCTTCACCGCCACCTGGGGCTCGGGCGGGCCGCTGATCGCGCTGGGCAGCGATATCGACAATCTGCTCGGCGTCTCGCAATATCCCGGCATCCCCAACGTCAAGCCGATGGTCGCGGGCGCGCCGGGCCATGGCGAGGGCCATAATTCGGGGATGCCGCTGATCGTCGCGGCCGCCATCGCTGCTAAGGACGTGATGGAGAAAAACCACATCCAGGGCCGCCTGATGGTGTGGCCGGGCGTGGCCGAGGAGTTGCTCGGCTCGAAGGCCTATTATGTCCAGGCGGGCGTGTTCAAGGGCGTCGACGCCTGCATCTTCACCCATGTCTCCAGCGACTTCTCGACCGCTTATGGCGACCTTGGCCAGAACGGCATGGTCTCGGTCGAATATACGTTCCACGGCAAGACCGCGCATTCGGCCGGCATGCCGTGGGAGGGGCACAGCGCGCTCGACGGCGTCGAGCTGATGGACACCGCCTGGAACTTCCACCGCGAACATATGCCGGTCACGCAGCGCTCGCACTATGTCATCACCAATGGCGGCGGCCAGCCCAACGTCGTGCCGGCGACCGCCTCGGTCTGGTATTATTTCCGCGATCGCACCTTTGGCGCCGTGAAGACGATGTACGAGATGGGCAACATCACCGCAGAGGCGGCGGCGAAGGAGACGGACACCACCGTCGAGCATCACATCCTGGGCTATGCCGCGCCCAATTTTGCGAACAAGCCGCTGGCCGAGGCCGCGTTCCTGAACATCGCGAAGGTCGGCATGCCCAAGTGGAGCGCCGACGATCAGGCCTTCACCAAGGCGGCGCAGGAAGTGAACCATCGCAAGGTCGAGCCGCTCAAGGACAAGGTGACGCCGCTCTCCACGCCCGAAAATCGCGAGCGCTCGATCGGTGGCGGATCGGACGATATTGGCGACATCATGTGGGCGGTGCCGACGATCACCATCCGCTTCCCGTCGAACATCCCCAACATGATCGGCCATCACGTCACCTCGGCGATGGCGATGGCGACGCCGATCGCGCACAAGGGGGCGGTGGTCGGCGCCAAGGCGGTGGCGATGACGGTGCTGGACATGATGACGACGCCAAAGCTCTTGGCAGATGCCAAGGCCTATTACACCGACGTTCAGTTGAAGACCGACACCTACGCCCCGATCCTGGAGAAGCCGGCGATCTGGCTGAACGAGAAGGCGATGCGCGAATATCGTCCGCAGATGGAGAAATTCTATTACGATCCGATGAAGTACCCGACCTATCTCGACCAGCTCGGGATCAAATATCCGACCACGACCGTGATGCCGTGACGGTGTGCGCCACCCCGGAAACGATCCGCGGTGGCGCCGCGCCGCGCGACTACTGCCGGATCGTTCCCCTTTGCTCTGCGCTGCCCCTTCTGAGGGGTCCATCGATTATGCGAGTCTGGATCGACAAAGGGACGACCAACGCCGAACGAAAGGCCGACTATGCGTAGGCGCAGCCATCGCGGATGGGCGTGTTTAGCCGGAGCGGGGTGGATCGCCAGCGGCTGCAATCGCGGACGGATGATCGGCTCAAAAGAACAATTACAAAGCCGTGTGGCGCCACGTCGGCGCTATAGCTGATCGAGCGCTGGTCAAGCTCTTTAACCGATTACAGGTGGCGAACCTATATGAAGCGACGGCCGCAAGTCTAGGTGTTTGATCCCACGGTTTGATGATGCGATCCTGTCGTTGGAATGGAAGGAAGCCGTATGGGACGGGTTTGTCGCGGGAGCGCTATGACCGCGCACGCCGCCCGACCACCGATACAGCGATCGCAAGCTTCCCTTGCGAAGCTAAGCCGGGAACTTCAGATTAACCCCAAAAGAGTCGCGAAGTGGCGCGAGCGGGGAACGGTCGATGATCGGAAGATCGGGCTGAATGCCCCTCATTCCAAGCCCTGTCCCAAGTCGAGAGGCGATGGTTGTCACGTTCCGGCGGCACACCCTTGCCGCTGGACGATTGCCTCTATTCCCTGCAGCCGACTATCCCTCACCTTACCAGGTCAGCGCTGTACCGATGTCTCCAGCGGCACGGCATATCCCGCTTGCCCGATGTCGAAGGCGGCAAGCCCAAGCTCAGCGCTTCAAACGCTACCCGATCGACTTCTTCCACATCGATATTACCGAGGTGCAAACTGCCGAAGGCAAACTGTACCTTCGTCGGCATCGATCGCACTAGCAAGTCGCGGTCACACACCTCGCCGACTTCGTGGCAGCCTATAATTTCGCCCGCCGCCTCAAGACACTCAACGGCCTCACGCCCTACGAATACATCGCCAAGATCTGGACGTTTGAGCCAGAACGGTTCATCGTCAATCTGATCCACCAGATCCCGGACTGAACACATAGCGTGTCCCAATGCGCAGTGATCGTGGTTTGCGTCTCGCCCCGATTGAAAAGCAGCACGGCACGACCGCCGGGGCAAGCGATAGCCCCGCCAATAACCCAGCCCAATCGCTATCGCTATCAAGCACCTCTGGAAGCGTGTCCCAGCTGCCTGACGATGGATCATGATTTCGGGAGATCTCGCTCGCGCGTAAGCCACGCAGAGACGACGGCGGTAACAACAAGTGCCGCACCAGCGCCGGCCTTCCCCGGCTTGCGAATGAGCGAGAGGCCGACCGCCGTCATGACCGAGGACATCATTCCGACCTTCTTCAAGCCTATTAGTCGCGCCACGCGAACGCTGGTGCGAGACGCGATGAATGCCGCTGTGATCGATGGTTCAGCCTGTGAGGGTTCTTCCTGCTTTACCGGCGGCGCGGGCCGCGTGACGTCCGCCGTGTTTGCCACCGCCGGGTCAGCTGCTACATGATCCGCAACCCAGGCGCCGCGCTCGCCGGCAGGCTTCACCGCGCCTTCGGTGGTATCGGCAGTGGTCTGGTGCTCAAGCTCGGCATTGAGCTCGGCTCCAAAAAGCAAGACGTAGCTCGAAAGATATATCCAGGTGAGCATGACGACCACGGCGCCGAGCGAGCCGTAGGTGGCGTTGTAATTGCCGAACTTCGCCACGTAGATGCCGAACCCCAGCGTTAGCAGCAGCCAGCAAAGAGCCGCAAGGAGCGAGCCCGGCGTGATCCACGCCCAGCGCGCCTTCGCGCGTGAAGGGCCGTATCGATACAGCGTGGCAGCCGCGGCAGCGCCGCCGCAGCCCAAGAGCAGGTACGATAGAAGTTTGCCCAGAACGAGCACAACGCCAGGTGCGCCAGGGATTAGATTTTCCAGATGCCCGAGTGCTGCGATCGCGATGAGTGCGATGATCGCTACCGCTACCGCCGCCGCCGTGATCGCCAGTGCGAGCGCGTTGAGCGCCAGGAACCCGCGTTTCTCTTTTTCTTCATAGGCTATGTTGAGGGCGGTGATCACCGATCCGGCGCCGTTGCGCGCGCCGAATAAAGCGATCGCCAAGGCGAGCAGAACTCCAAAACCCTTCTTGCTGCCCGACGTCTTGACGACATTCATCAGCTGCTCGCCGACGAGCTTGGCGGCGTCGGTCGGCATGACCGAGGTCAGCCCCTTCATATTGTCGACCACTGTCTGGGAATCCGCGAGCAATCCGTAGCTCAGTACGATCGCGCCAAGCAGAGGCACGAGCGCCAGGAACCCGTAGAAAGCGACCCCGGCTGCGATCAGCCCGATATTATCCCCACCGCCCTCGTTCCAAGCCCGAAGGACGACGGCCTTCCATTCGCTGAGCGACATCGCCCAGGGGCTCGGAGCGTTATGCCCGCGCGAAGGGGTGGTCGACAATCGAGCGGGCATTGGATCAACCCTTCAGATCGGCTGGCACTTTGCCGCCATTTTCCTCAAGCTTCTGCATCACGGCCTTGTGAAGCGCGATATTCTCCTCAGCGCTGCCGTCGGCGCCGACGTGGAGATTAAGCTCGTTGGCAAGCTCCTTGCGTGCCGACAGGCTCGAATCCATGTCGAGCAGCGTCAAAAGATCCACGATCGACATCCGCCAATTGCTTGGCCGGCCTTTCGCCGCGGCGAGTTCGGTCAGCACCGCCTCTACATCGACCGGCTGCGCCGGCGCCAACGGCGCCACGGGCGCCGGCACTGCCTGAGCGGGAGCGGCTTGCGCAGCGGGAGCCGCCGGCGCAGGCGCGGCCAGGGCCTGACCATGGTGGAATATCTTGTTCATGATGGTGCCGAAAATGCTCATGCTTAACTCCCTTACTGAGATTGAAATCAGGCCTTGCCGAGACCGCCAAGCAAGCCGCCCAGGCCCCCGAAACCACCGCCCGAACTGACCTTGCGCGCGACCAGCGCCGCAGCAGCGATCGAGGCGAGCTGCGGCAGCACCGCCTTGATCTTGTCCACGCTGATGCCGATGTTCGCGCTGGCTGCAGCCGCGGCCGAGCGACTGGCGTCTTTCGATTCAAGGATCTCACCAAGAATCGATTTGCCATGGTCTTCCGCCTCGTCGCTGCCGGGTACAGGCGCGTCGTCGGCCGAAGCATTATCGAGGCCACCAGATGCCGCATGTTGGGCAAGCTTGGGACCCAGCATAGGGGCCAGGCTGCCGATCACGCTTTGCATCTCGTCCGGCGAGAGGCCAACCCTCGCACCAATCTGCTGAAGCGCGCCGCTACCAGCGCCCTGCTCGATCATATCTATCAGTGACATCGGTGATATCCTTTGCTTATTGCATCGGCCCGCAGTAGAGCGACCTCCTCCGCTTCGCGAACCGGCTCAACGCTGCCGTCCTCGCTAAGGTTCTCGAAAAGCTGATCCAGCCGGTAGCGGATGAAGTGATTGCGCGAACGCTCCAGCTGGCCCGCGTCGACCGTTTTTGAACGATAGAGTTCAACCACGCGGGACGCTGCGGCTTCGCCGCAGGCCCACAGGCCAAGAAATTCCTGTGCCGAATCTCCGAGAGCTACGTCGCCAAAATCGATGACTCCCGAAATCCGCTGCGCTTGCGGATCCAGCAGGATATGTTCAGCGACAAGATCGCCCTGAATGACCGCCAGTTCGCGATCCCCCTAGTTGCCGAATACAGCGAGCTCGAGCCCGTCGTCACCAAGTGCGCCCAACGCCCTTTCATCGTGCCGGGGATCGGCCCGGTGATCGCCGCCTTCGGCAAGATTGCGATCTACGGCACCGAAGGCAGCAAGATCCCGGTCGGCGTCACCTTTACCGCTGCGCGCCCGGGCCAAGCGCCTTCACACGGGACGATTTGGCTAAACGGGCGTCTCGTCAACGACGTCGACAGTCAACGGATCACCTTCGCTGATCTCGGTGTGATCGGCGTGTCGGACTCCACTGGCACCAGCCTCTTGATCCGGCTCGCCAATGCCCGGGCCTCTCCGAAGCGGTTGCCGACGCGCTCAAATAGGGTTTCAGCAACGATTATCGTAAACTCCGCGGCAGGATCAATTCCGCCGTGACGATCGACGCCATGGACAGGCCCGCGCTGAGCTTGGGCCAGGCAAAGATCTTTCCGAGAACGAAGCCGACACCGAGAATGCCACCACATCACGCCACCACGACGCGGCCGCGACCGCGCTGCCGGCCGGAAGCCGCTCACCGCCGACGAAAACGACTGCTAGCGAGGTGACTGCGGTCAGCATCGCGACGATGACGGCCGACCATCATCCTCCCCTTTTCGAGACGGGCAAGCCGCTAGCTGCGATCAGGCGGAGGCGTTGAAACGGGTGGGCGATACGAATCGCCTCGGTCCGCGACACCACGGACAAGGCGCGGAAGGTCTCGTTCGAGTGCCGGCGGTGCCATCCGGAATTTGTCGGGATTGCCGACCCCGCCGGGCAGCAGCAACCCGTCAAGGCGCCTGGCTCAACGTCCGACGACGTCATGTCCGGCGTGATGGTGCTGCCCTTGTCATCATGCTGAATGCCTTGGATCGGCGTGCTCTTGATGCTAGCGAGCGTATCCTCGGCCCCGGCGTCGATCAAGCTTTCGCGCGGTTTGAAGGGCTCCGATTGTTCGAGGCCGCCAGTGGCGAGAAGACCTAGCGGCTAATCGACGGAATGGGGTTGCCATTCCGGATCGATTTTCACCAAAATTAACGATGCCGCGTTCGTTCCGATCAGGTGACAGAGGCAGAACACCTCGTCAGCATCTGCGGGTTGCGCGCGTCAAATCGGCATGCGGTGCGTTGTTTATCTGAAGCAGCGGGAAGACTTGAGATGGCTAACATCATGGATGACATGTTGACCTTGTGGACTTGGCCGCTTCAGGCTGCCAAGTTCGGCAGCGATCTTGTTGAGAGTTCGTTTGCAAGCCAGCGGGTCATCGCGGCCCGGCTGCCGACAATCGGTGCGGCGCTTCAAAATCCGTTCGCCACCGATCATGTCGAATTAAGCCGCATGGTCACCGAAAAAGTCGAGGCCTTCGGCGCGTCGGGTCGGTCGCTGGCCGCGACGAGTACTAAGGTTCGCCGCGCGTCGGCCGCCAATGCCCGTGCGCTCGGCCGCATCGCGAGCGGTGGCTTGCTTTGGCCCCAGGATTGGGCGCGCCTCGCCCAGCAGAATTTGGCCGCCATGGCCGACGTGATGACAGCACCGGCCGCTGCGCTCGCCCCCATCCGTAAAGGTGTTACCGCCAACGACCGACGATTAAGCCGCCCCAAAAAATTCCTATAGTGACCGTTGCTGGCCGGTGCCCGGCCGAGGATCGTCGGTGCGCTCTGATTACATCACATCCGGCGAGTGCGGCCAGGGACAGTGCCTAGCCCGAATAGTCCGACGGAGGCGCAAAGCCCTCAGGGCGGAAGTCACAAATTGGCGGTTCTTTTACATTGGCGCTTCGAATAGATTGTTAGAATAATAGCCGCGGTGATCGGTCTACCTTATTTAGACGATGACCCAGCTTTGTCCCTTTAATCCAACAGCGTGCCTGCAGTGACGCCAAACGGCTTGGCGAGCTTCTCGACGACCGTGATCGTTGGGTTCCGCGCGCAGCGCTCAATGTCGCTGACATAGGTGCGATGGATGCCGGCCTCGTGCGCGAACGCTTCCTGGCTCCAGCCCTTTTCCGCGCGAAGCCGCCGCAGGTTGTTCGCAAGGCGGTCCCGGATATCCACGACCGGCTAGAGACGCGCCTGTCGCCGATCGATCTACAGACGATCAGAGACATTCGAGTTGACTTCATGATCCGCCGGAGCGTCAGTGTCTCTGATAGTCGATAGAGGTGCAGATGCCATTCCAGTTCAACATGCTGCTCGAAGAGGCCGGTATCGATCCCGCAGCGGTCCGCCTGCTGCGCCATCAGCCGGCCGTCGCTGGACGATCGCTGCTGGATATCTGGCGGGCCGATCGCGCGACGTTCGAAGCTTATCAGGCGCTGCAGGCGGTCGCACAGCGCGCCAGCTTCGCCCGGCCTTGCTGGGCCAGCTTCATCGGCACTTGGGACGGCCGGACGCTGTTCGTCGGCCTGTACGAAGCCGGATCGCCAATGCCGATCCTAGAGGGGTTTACCGCGCCGATTTCAGCCGTCCAGCATGATGCCGGCACCTACGATCGCTATCTGACACAGCGAAGCGATCACCTGATCCTCTATGCCGGTAAAGTATATGTCGAGTGGGGCGGGGGCGCATCCGGCAAGCGGGCCTGGGCCCAGCGGGCCGATGCGCAGAACAAGCCGATCACCGAGCTACATCTCGATGCGCCCGACCGGCCGTTCCCCGGCTTGATGGCGCTGGCAGTGCCGCTATCGTCGCTGGCCGACGCGCCATCGGGCTAAATCGGGCCGCTCGATCGGGCGCGGGGCATCTATCTGCTCACCTGCCCCCGCGACGGCAGCCTCTATGTCGGCTCAGCGACCTCGCCAGGCGGCTTTTGGGCGCGCTGGGCGGAATATCGTGCTAACGGCCATGGCGGCAACGTCGCGCTGCGCGACCGCCCTCCGTCCGATTTCATCGTATCGGTGCTGGAGGTGGCCGGGTCGACCGCAACCGTCGACGACATTCTTGCCAGCGAAGCGCTGTGGAAGCGCAAGCTGCAATCGCGCGAGTTGGGGCTCAACCGCAACTGAGGCAGATCGCGCTACGCGTGACCTTATTCCTTGGGCGTCTGATCGCCCTCCAGCAGGTGAGCGTTTTTGACAAGCCGTCGCTTCCGCCGCCGCGGCCATGCCGCCGGATATTCGAACCAAATTTGATCGACGATCCCGCCTCCCAAATGGGTGGCCGCTCGGGACGGTGGCGTTCAGGCAGGCCTTCCCATGCGCGAAGATAGCCATCGAACAGCAGCATATAGGCCATTTGCCGCGGCACGTCGTCGTGATCGCGCTCGATCTCGCCGCGCAAACGCATGATTTTCGCCTTGATCGCTTCCATATCCTGCAGGTCTTTGCGCCACTGGCGCTGTTCGAGCGTGGTGGCTGGCCCGAAGAATCGGACCTGCCGTTTCTAAAAATCGACTTCGATGTCGGCTGGGTGTGGAAGCAGGCGTTCGTCCAAATACTGCCGTTCTTCCGGCGTTGCCATATCCAGCCGGTGCTCGGTAGCCTGAACATATTCCTCCCAGGCGAGCAAATTGGCCTCTTCGGCCGCCCGCTTTTTCTGCTGGATTGTGTCGAGACGCGTCAGATATGCCTTCTGGGCGTTCGTACCCCCCAACACCGCCGTCTTGATCTGCGAGCGCGACACCGCTCGGCTTGTTTCCATAACTTCGCCGGACTTGGTCGTCATCAACCTCTCGGCCTCTTCGAGGGCCACCCGTTCGTTGTCGGTCAAGCCCAGTGGCGTTTTGGGCTTATTCTTGCTGCCGCGCTTGCGGCCTCGTTGGCGGTGCGAATTGTTCGGAAACTGGTGTTCGGCAGGCGGTTTGCCATATCCTGCCGCAGCAGGTTCAGGAAGTTTGCTGCTCATCGGGAGCACGTTCGGTAGACAATGTGTCCTCTGCTCTTTGCGCAGTCGCGTCTTCAAAGCTACTATTATCTAGTTTACTTTTGACTATCCTGCCGGTGTATTGCTGATAACGTGTGATGATTGTGTCGCAGTAGATGGGGTCGTACTCTATCAGTCGCGCCGATCGGCCGCATTGTTCCGCGGCGATGAGTGTGCTGCCCGACCCGCCGAACATGTCCAGCACGATATCCCCGCGGCGCGACCAGTCGCGGATGGCGTCGGCCACCAGAGCAACCGGCTTCACCGTGGGATGCATCTCCAGTTCAGCGTCGCGACTGCCGCCGATCGCGTTCGCGCCAGCATAATCCCAGACGTTGGTGCGGTACCGTCCCGTCGCCGAGCCCGAAGCTGTTGACGTTGGGATCGGTGCCCACCTTGTAGACAAACACGAGCTCATGCTTCGAGCGATAGAACGAACCCATGCCGGCGTTGGTCTTGTTCCAGACGCATAGAGTCTTCAGTTCGTCGAAGACGGCTGATCCTGCTTCCATCAACTCGCTCATATGTCGCCAGTCCATGCAGACGAACGCGATCGTACCATCGCGGCAACGCCGCGCGCCTTCGCCAAGCGTCGCCTTCAGGAAAGACGTGAACTCGCTCTGGTTCATCTTGCCAGCGGCCATCGCGAACTCGCGATGTTGACCTTGCCGAGCCCGCTGACGTTCCCGGCAATCTTCACATTGTAAGGCGGGTCGGTGAAGACGAGGTCGACGCGTTCGTTGCCCAGCAGCAGATCAAAGTGCGACGCTTCACGGGAATCACCACAGACGAGCACATGACGGCCGAGCAACCAGACATCGCCATGCCGCGACGTGGCACGAAGCGGCGGTTCGGGTGTTTGATCTTCAGGACCGGTCGTGGTTGCCGGATCAGCGTCTGCGGCCTCGTCGAGAGCGAAGTCGATCTGGGCCAAAGAGAAGCCGGTCAGCTCGACATCGAAGCCCAGGTCGATCAGATCCTGTAGCTCGGTGGCCAGGATCTCGCGATCCCATCCGCATTGAACGCCAGCTTATTATCGGCCAACACATAGGCCTTCACCTCGTCGGGCGACAGGTGGCCGAGCGAGAGCGTCGGTACCTCGGTCAGGCCCAGCTCCTTGCCGCCATGACACGACCGTGGCCGGCAACGATCGTGCCGTCTCCCGCGAGCAGGATGGGGTTGGTAAAGCCGAAGCGCCGGATGCTGGCGGCGATCTGCTTGACCTGCTTTTTGGAATGGGTGCGGGCATTGCCCGCATAGGGGCGCAGGGTCGCGACCGCCTTCATCTCAATCTGCGGATGGTTCACCAAGCGCTCTTTCAACGTCCGGGCGAACTTCAAGGGGGAGGGCGGGGGCGTCGACACCGCTAGCCGGATCTAGAATCAGAAATGGTACGGCTAATCAATTATGGCTCGGTCTGGCATTTAATCCAATGCCACAATGCGGCCGTCATTCGGCCTAACCCATTGCTGTGGTTAGATTAAGCGCTGCCTTAGCCGCAAAATGCAGCTCAAAACGCGCAATTTTCCCTCCAGATTGACGAATCTGCAGGGAAATTCGAGCCGCATTGCGGGCCTAGCAGGGCAGACCGGTTCGCTTGGGACTGCCAACGCCACCACCCAGTCTGCCAGTTGTCACGATTTCCCCGTCTGTCACGTCGGCCGCAAATTCTCCCCGCATTTCCGGGGCTTTGCACGAGTGCGTTTTGAGGCTGCAGGCCCAGAGACGTCTCCGCCGACCTTTCCCGTCGCCAAATGCGCCTCGGTCTCCGACCCTAGATTTCTCACCTGACTTTTCTGGCGATGCTAAACGAGCAGGGGCCGCGATCGACATCACCACCGGCTATCCATCCTGAGGAGCATCATCATGGTCGACTAGAACAGCACGCTTGCCGAAGTCGTAGCGGCCGAGCTCGTGGCCGCACGCGCCATCCTCGAGGCTGCGACGACGTATCAGTTGGCGCTTGCCGCTGCCGTGGCGGATCTGGACCTGCCCGCCAGCTACATCTCGCAGCCGAAGGCGATCGCCGCCGGCCTGATCGCCAACCTGAGCTACGCGATCACCACCCAGCTGCCGCAGGTCATCAAGGAGCTGTCGCCGCCCGACGACGCCACCGGGGGCGCGCCGGCCGGCACCATCATCGCATATTGATCCACCCGCCGGCGCGCCGGCACTTCTTCTTCCGAAAAGATAAACGATGCGCTCCACGAGCCACGCCGCTCGGCGGTATTCCTATGGCCAATCGCCTTTGATAGTGCCCCCGCCGTTTTTCGACGAGGCTTACAAAGCCGCCGGCGCTTGGGACGATATCAACGCCAAGATCTCTCCCGCAGCAGGCAACGCCCTGCTCAACGCGCTCGAGGTGGAAAGTCCGTTCAACATGGCGCGGGTTGCTTACTTCAACCCCGACGCCACTACCGCGGCCACGATCGAAAGCTGGGATATCGGCGTCGCATCGACCATTCTGGCCGCCCAGCCGATCCCCGCGTTGATGGTTCCCCTCACCGTCGGAGTGGTCTCCGCGTCGGCCGGGGCGCCGTTTACGCTGCCAGCGGCACAGGCTGCCGCAACGGGGCAGGTCTCGGCAAACCGCATCCCAACCTGGCTGTTCAGCGATTGGGTTGCCTTGCGGTCGATCGCACGCAGCGATGGCGGGACGCGGCCCGTGGCCGTCGTGCGCTCGCGTTCTTCTGGGCTTCTGCCGTTTACGACAACGACTGGCTCTTGGACGACCGGCTATGCTGGAGCCGGTGGATGGCTGAGCATCTCCGGAGGGCGTGAATATCGCACATGGTGGGGCTCGGGAGCCTCGGCGCCCACTGGCTATGCCAACGGCAGCACGGCGAACACGCCTGTCACCCAGAACCAGTGCATCCTACTCCAGACCCGCACGACCGCGCAGACTCTCACGATCGTCGAGACTGGTGACAGCAAGAACCGCGGCTACACCACGAACACCGGCTTCGACAGCATGGCGCGCAATGCCCAGCGGCTGAACCCGTATGCTTTCAAGACCGGCGTTGCGAACTGCGGTAACGCCGGCGCCATCACCTCGACGATCCAGGTCGTCGCGAAAAAGATGATCGACTTCTTCGCCGGCCCTAACGTGGCGGTCATCATCCCGGCCTATTCGCAGAACGACAACTCGAACACCGCGGCCGCCGACCTTACGGCAGAGTTCGCTCGCTGCCTCGACATATGCGCCTATGCCGTCAGCAAGGGTTGCATCCCGATCATCGACTGCGGCACGCCGTGGGCATCGCCGGACGCGTCGTCGGATGTCGCGCTGGCTAATCTGCGCAATAACATCGTGCCCGTGAGTGGATATCGCTTCTTCAAAGCCTTTGATGCGCTGGGTGATGGCGCGAACACGCAGCGATTGCAGGTTCAGTATCAGGGCGACGGCAATCACCCGAACGATGCCGGCCAAGCGATCAAGGCTCAGATCGTGCTGCCGATCCTGCGCGACATCGCCCTTAGCCTCGGCATGACCGCCTGACGAAATGGAGCGCGCCGCGACAACGCATGAACGGCGACGCGCTCCACCTGGCTTGACCGTCTTGGGGGGACTGGTCGACTCCCGTTCCAGCCCGAACTGGTTAGCCAAAGCTTACGGACAAACGGAATGGAGCGCGCCGAGATTGGCGCCACCAGCGCGCTCCACCCCGCTCATTATTGCCAGCGAACGGGTGCCGGCACCCCTTTTTCGACCTCGCTCGCCGCGCCTTTAGCCGGCTGGAGACGCTCATGAACCTGCTCGACGCGCTCTCGATGCTGAGCGACGCTGTCTGCATCGGCTTCGCCGTCTGGACCTTTCCCTCTCTCTGGCGCGTGATCACCGGCCGCCGCACCCAGTATAGCGACCCGCTGAAGGTGCTCGCGCTGCTGCTGATTTCCAGCCACTACAGCTTTACGATCGTACGCTGGGCGTTCGGCGCGCACCGCGATCTCATCAATCATGCCGAGAAGATCGGCCGCGAAGCCGCCTACGTCTGGTCGATGCTGACCATTGGCGGCGCCGTGATAGTGATCCGCGGCTATAAGGCGATGGGTCGGTAAACGCCGACACGGTCCAAGCTGTCAGCGCGGCGCTTACCGCAGGAAAGCCGATCGCCACCCATGCCGAAGGCTGGACGTGGACCAGCATCGGCATCTGGTTCTTCGGAGCAATCGGAACCCCGTCGCTGATCCTCGGCATGCTGAAGCTCATCCCGGTCATGAGAAAGCTCGCCAACGAGCGCGAGAAAACGATCGACGACGAACGTCGCGGTGACATGGCCGAGATGCCGAAGGAGATCGCCGACCTCAAGGCCGAGATCGCAACCATGCGCGCTAGCCACGATGCAGAGATCGGGATCATGCGCCACCGGGCCAACAATGCCACGATGTGCATCGACGCCCTGCTGATGCTGTTGAAAGCTGCGCCCGATAAGGTGGCCGACCACATCGAGACGATCGCCGCTATGCGCGAGCGGCACCGCCAGGAAGAAGCAGTCGAGAAGGGCACCGCGGCCGGCGCGAAGATCATCGCGGCGGGGAACGGTCAGCCGGCAGCCGCCACTTCCTAGCTCGATGTAATTCGGCCGCAGACGCTACGTTGCATCAAACTCCCCCGAGGTGAGCAACGGAGCGCCACAACAGCCGACCAATCCCAGCTGCCGGACGGGCTGGCTAGCACACATAGATCAGCTTGAGCAACGACCCGCTGACCTTGGGGGGATGAGGCCAGCGGGGCGGCTAAGGCAAGCATACAGGGAAGATGCTGGCCTCGCGACCAATAACATGCAGCTTTGACTTGGAGTTCCAAATGATCGACTGGAAGGGCGTCGCCCAGCGAGCGCTTTCGCGCCGGCTATTACGCGGGCGCGATCGACGGCGACGATGGCCCGAAGACCTATACGGCGCTGTTCGCCTATGCTGCCCAGCGGCCGCCCGACATCACCATCGCCGCGATCGGCGCGGCGGCGGCGAAGTGGATCAAGGGCGATGCGATCGCGCAGACGCCGGCGCGGCTGGCCGAGTTCGTCGCGCAGACCTGCAACGAGACCGGGGGGTTCACGCGGTTCGAGGAGGATCTGCGCTACTCGGCCGCGACCATGCTGGCGCAGTGGCCCAAGCACTTCACCGCTGCGCAGGCGGTGGCATGCGTCGGCCGACCAGTCGACATCGCCTGTCGCGCCTATGGCGGCCGCATGGGCAACGCAGCGCCGCCGGCGAAGGACGGGTGGCTCTATCGCGGTCGGGGCATGCTCCAGCTGACCGGCAAGGCTGCCTATGCGCAATTCGGCCAGTTGGTCGGGCTCGACCTTGTCGCCAATCCTGATTTGGCCGCCGATCCAGCCGACAGCCTCGTCATCGCGCGCGAGTTCTGGCGGGCGGCTGGGGTCAACGCCGCGGTCGATACCGGCAACTTCACCAAGGCCCGTCAGCTCACCAAGGGCGGGACGATCGGGCTCGCCAATGTGGCCGCGATCCGCGCGCGGCTGCTGCGCGTCCTCACCTAAAAAAAGGCCAGCGCAAACGCTGGCCTAAATAGGGGATGAGATGCCTGAAAGGCACCCCTTTTGTGCGCCGCATCAATCGCTTCTGCAACTGCGAAAACCGAAATCGCCAACGCGACTTAGTTCGCAATGGGAGACCCAACATGTCCGACCTTCCCGCGCCGGCCGCCACTGCCGTGCATGCCCTGCTCGCATCATTCGTCCGTCACGCCCTCGTCGCCGCCGGCTCCGCGCTGGTGACGCGCGGGATCGTCGATCAAGGCGCGGTCGACGGCTTCATCGGCACCATGGTCGAGACGATCGTCGGCACGCTGATGGTCGCCGGCGCCACCGGCTGGGCGCAGGCGCGCGCCTTCCTCTCCCACACCCGCCTGGCCGCCGCATGGGCGGCGCTCAACGGCGAGCCCGCGCCGGTCGCTATCGTGGGACCAGTGACGGTTGATCGCTTCATCACCGATCAGGGCGTCGACCTGACGACCGCGCTCCCTCTTTCCACCGCTGCCGCCGGTCAGGCCGTCAGCGCTGGCCCCGTCGCCTGACCTTCAATCGGAGAACACCATGTCCAAGCTCTTCGTCGGCTTCCTCAGTTCCGCGCAGCTGACCGCGCACCACGCCGCCGGCCACGCGGTCGAGCAGTTCGCCCTGTCCGAGACGCAGAAGGTCGTCGCCACCCTCAAGACGACCTCGATCGGCGCGACCGTCACCGCCGACATCACGGCGCTGAAGGACTCGACGCTGACCGGCGCGGAGAAGTACGAGCAGGTGGTGGCGAACACCGCGCCGCTCGTCCTGTCCTATGTCACAGGTGGCGGGCTCGCCTCCCTGGCCTCGGACGCGGCCGACGTCGCGCGCGAGCTGGTGCAGTCGCTCTACAATGACGTGGCGTCGGCGCTGAAGCCTGCCGCTGCGCCGGCGGCCGCGGCCTGACCCATGCGGCGGAGGGGCTTATTGCTCCTCCGCCAGCGCGGCGTCGATCGACCGGTGCCACATGTCTTGCTGCGACCATGGGATATCGGCGCAGGATCATCTCGATGGTCGGCTCGCGCATTGCAGCGATGATGACCCGTGCGACATCCTGATAAGACCGCCAGGCATCATCTTGAAGCCGCCCGCTTTGACTTGCGAGGACCCGCGCCACCCGCTCGATCATGGTCGGTCCGGTCATAGTCTCTCTTGCGACAGCGCGGTTGTGACGACGGTCAATATGGCCCGCGTCCATCCCATAAGGAAAGGGTGATGTCCCGCTCTCCCCCCCCGTTCGTTCTGCCCGTGCATGATTCCGCAACCGGCGCTTCGAGCCAACTGCGCGATCCCCATTTCCTCCATGTCCGAGTCAATTTCGAGAAAACTCGATCGGGAATAGGCTTCGGGAAAGCGGCTCTTTTACCGGTTACGACAGCGCCGTCACGCCCCCGCTTTCCCGTTCAACTTCCTGTTAAGGAAGGCAGGCGACTTTCGATAAGCGGCATGAGAGCCGAAACCGACATGCTCACGACCGATCGGAGCAACGGCGTACCGTCCGCCTGTTCGACCCTGACCTCGATCGCGGCGGTCGCTTTGCCTTTGTGTATCTCATCGATCGCCATCGCGGCTGCACTTTGAATGGCTTCGGTGAGCGCATCTTCAGGCCGGTCGTATTCGCTTCCGCCATCCCGCGAGCGGAATTCGGAATTGATGGCGTGAATGTAAAGCGTGGGCATAGCGCAGGCCTCGTCGGAGGCGCAGACGCTTCGGCCCACAGCCGTCGGCGCCTCTCAAGCTACAACCGACGATGATCCTGATATGCTTGAAGTTCGCCCAGGGGACAATGTCGAAAGTTAAGGTTGCCAGCCTTATTTGAGGCGCTTGTGCAGGTAATTGGCATCGAAGCCAGATATGTACGTCAGGGCAGCCGGGTCCTTGATGTGCAACATGCCCCGGCTCAGTTCGATCGCGCCGGAACGCCGCAATTCCTGAAGGATGCGGTTGATGTGGACCGAGGTCATGCCGAGCGCGTCGGCGAGCACCGCCTGCGGAAGCGGCAGCTCCATAGTAGAGCCGTCGCTCAGGCCGATCCGGACGGCACGTAGGAACAGCTCTAGGATAAGGTGGGCGACCCGTTCAATGCTGGAGCGACGACCTAGGCTGACGATCCAGGCACGTAACGTACCCTCATCGACGAGCTGCGCGATGTACATGGCAGTCGCGATGCGAGGATGTGACGCCAGCATCTCGTCCATCGCCGTGCGGCCAATCGTCGCGACAGAGGCCCTAGTGACAGTTTGGATGCTGTGATCCATCTCGGCGAGCATACCGATGTGCAGGTCGCACGCGTCGCCCGGCATGAGGAATGCCATGATCTGGCGGGTTCCGCTGGGCAGAACCTTGTAGCGGAAGGCCCAGCCTTCCAGCACGACCAGCACCGGGCCTGGTGGGTCCCCCTCACGGATTAGATCCTTTCGCGCTCCGTACGCTTTTGGGTGCGCGGTGACGCGCTCCAACGCGCGCAGTTCAGAGTTATCGAAGTCCGCAAATCCGCGGAGCTTTTCAATGAAGCGGTTCCCCATAGAGGTAGCCTACTGACGAGCTATGTTAATTGATATTGCCAGGTAACATTGCATTTAATCAATAAGATACCGATCGTCACGGCCGTATCGTTGCCATATCATGCGGCCTTTCCAGCAACGACAAGCTGTGATTTGTGGCACACGGCACACCAACGGAAACGCTTCGGGTAACGGCGCAGGCGTTGAGAGACTGGCTGGCACGGCTCGATCAGGAGCGTGTCGGCCAACTGGCCGCTTGCTACATCGATCAAGCCGCCCACCTTTTGGATGACGAGGCGAGGACGCGCATAGCCGATAAGCCGGGCAACGCTCGCGATCCAGGCAGGCGCGCGGCTCCGGGAGACGACGACAGTAACCTGCGATAACATAGCGGGTTATAGAGGCGACCGTAGCATCTGCTACCTTGAGGCGTCGCCGCGAGCGTGCAGGCAGCGACAACGCTCCGCACCGGAGCGGCGTACTTCCTGACGGGCTCATACCGGGGATGCTGCGATGACACTGGATAATGACGAGACTTACTATCAGCGCCGGGCCGAACAGGAGCTCTCCATCGCGAGCGCGACCGCTGATTCGCCGATCAAGGATCCACCTCGACCTTGCGTCACGCTACGCGACGCTGCGCGAGCTCGCTGTTCGGGACGGCTCACAAACGAGCCGACCATGATCGCGCCGATGCTGCGCACGGCAAGGTAGGCGCGGCAATCTACCGGGCGGTGCTGCCAATCCAGATCGAGGAGGTGCCGGTGACCTACACGATCGGCACGGCGTCGGGCAGCGGCAAGCGCACGTGCATCCTGACAGACAGCGAGTCGCGCGCCACGACGCAGGCGACCACTGCCGGGAAGGTCAAGGAGCCGGTGCTGCTGCTCACCTCGATCGCGCGAGCCGCTGGCATGACCAGCGATGGCTATGCCCTCACGGTGCGCGATGCGCAGCTCAGCAAGGACGAAGCGGTCACCACCGCCTCGACCGCCGCCGTCCTCGCCCCCAAGCAATGCTGTTCACGGTGCTGTCGAGCCCGCTGTTCCAGGTGGAGCGCTAAGCGCTCTGTGGCGTCTCGTCTTATGCTGTCAGATAAGAGTTGTGCGCCGCGACAGGATGTCCGACGCCGGTTGACCGAACGCTGTGATCATGGCCGCGTCTCATGCTCCCGCTTCTGTCCGGTTCGATTCACATTGGCTTTACCCGTCGCACCATGTCTACGCGGGGCGACGGCCCAAGCCGGATGTTGAGAACCTGTCGTTGGACGAGCACATTCGCCTTTACCGTTGCCAGCTGGACATGGCATGCCACCCGGACTGAGCACGAGCTGCTTTTCGGCGACGCCAGTGTGGGCGAGCGCTCTTTGTGCCCATCGCGGCGGCCCAATCGGGCAGCGTCTCAAGCGCCAGACTAATGGCGCCCCCTTTCCCGCTCGAGCGTTTTGGCCGGATGTCCGAGAACCGCCCCACCACCGACGAGCTGCGCGCGCTGATCGTGGAGATCCTGCAAGGTGCGACTGATGACGACCGATGGGACAGACTGGTCGGACCGGTACTGCTCGTACCTATCTGGCTCCATATTAAGTCGAACTGGGATATCGACCTCTTTGGAGAGACGGCCGACAGGCGCGCGATGGTCAAAGCGGTCGAGATCGTGCGCGGTCTGTACCCTCACGCTCGGCCGTAGAGACGGCCTCATGCGCCTTTTCTTCTGGCAAGACTTAGTATTCACCTTCGCGCTTTTGCTAATTATGGCCGCGACGATGGCGATTATAGGTGCCCACCCGGGGGGCTTTGCGTTCTCAGAATAGAAGGCTTTCATTAACCTTCAGGCCACGCGCGGAGGCTTTATTCCGCCATCTCCCAGAAATTGTTAACGATGATCCCGAATAGTCGCGCACGACCTCGGAGAGCTCAAAGATTGAGCATTTCGCTCGTCCAGCGTTTCTGTGACCCACGAGCCAGCCGTAATGTTCGTCGCGTCCGCCTACCGACCGGCCGCAACGTCGGGAGCGAAACGCTTTCCTGCGGCATTTATCGACGGAGCGGGGTATAGTATCATGCGGAATGATATCTTGGGACGAACGCGAGTGCCCATACGATTGCCAGACGCGGAACGGATACGCTGGTTGATTGCAGAGTGCGCTGCGCAGCATTCCGACCAAGAAACTGAGCATTTTTTGGAGCATATTTTGCAAATTGAATTGATTAGCGCTGGTGCGCGTGACGAATTCAGTTGGCGCCTTGCTAGTTGCAGTGGGACATTTTTTGAAATTGAAGCGCTGCAACAGGCGGCCAGCCTCGTGCACAAGCGGTACCCGCTGATATACGGTTGAGTAACCGTGTACCTTTCCCGCATGCGGTAGGCAAATCGCACGGTGTCGGCACGAGCATCAGCGCGTTTTGCAGAATAGCCTATCTGCCGCCGGCCAGAGTGATCGGGTTTCCCAAAAGCGGTTGCAAAGAAAACCAATCGCTTTTGGATTGCCAGGCTGCTCGACGCTGGTCATCGTGAGCGACATCGAAGACGAGGTGATCGACATGAGCGAGGCGCCCGACTGGTTTGAACTCGTTAAAATTGTCCAACCGAGTTCGTTCGATGGCAGGATCGGCTGGAACGAGATCAGTGAGGCAATGGCCTTGGTTGACGCGGTCGCTGAAGTTTTGTGTTCGCCCCCCGCAGCGGGCATGACGATCGTGTTCGTCGCGGTTGCCGATCGCCCTCGGCGTCTTGGCCGAAGTGCCATCAAAGCGCTCAAAGATCATCCAAGCTTTCCGGGATGAGCCATGGAGTTTATGCGTTCGACTACCTAAGTCCGACATGGCCAAGGCTAGTGCTTTTGGCGGCAAGCGCTGGCCGCCGCTGTGCCGCTTCCTCAACGCCGGACAGCTGAAGATCGACAATAACATCGCCGAAAGGCGTAGCGCAGTCTCGTGTCGATCGAGGCAGCCGATGAGGCTTCCCTTGCAGTCACGCCGGCGCAGGGGGCGCGGCTGCTTGCCGCTGATCTCCTACGTGCGCTCAACGGTCTACCCGACGATCAGCGTTCGGTGCTATTGCTCGTCTCCGTCGAGGATCTGTCCACTGCGGAGGCGGCGGTGATGAAGGTGCCGATGGGCACCGTGACGTCGTGCCTGTAACATGGGCGCGACCAGCTGGCGACAATCATGGAGGCCGGCGAGCAGCCCCGGCTAAGGAGGGCCGCGTGACCATGCCAGGCGGCGAGGACACCTGATGGCGTGGATCGAAGGACGGTTGCCGCGGGCGACGGTCACGTCGGCGAACTGGAGCGTGCCGGCAAACGGGTAGGTGCTGCCGTCGCCAAGCGGCGGTCGACCGCTACCTAGCCAGCCATCCCAAAGGCCGGGTACCTTCGCGTAAAGACCGATCAAAGGCGGCAATTCGTTCACACCTTCGCGCCAATCGCCGCCGAGCCGATACCGGCCGCCATGCGCATCAGCGCGATCTCAGCGCGGGCACGGGCTGAGGGCAGGCGGTAGTCGCGGCAGTGCTGCTCGCCATCGGCTTTGGGCGGAGGATGGGGCATTCGTGACATGCCTGCGCCGCCTCACACCGGCATTGCCGCGCTCGCACAGGGGGCGACAGAGAGCTACGGTGTAGGGTTCGGACACGCTGCGCCGCGCTGAACTCAGCGACCCCTAGCAACTCGTGCCCTGGATGTCGGCACGTCTGGGCGCTGTGGTGGTCTCAGATCTCGCGTCGGCAGGCTACCGTTTCGTCGGCGGTCAGCCGGTGACGACCGCGCATGGCCCGCCCGCCCTGTTCCTGTGCGACAGACCGCGCACCCTTCGGCTCAGTGTGATAACCCTGCCGATGGAAATCGACGAAACCGCCCGCAAGACCGCCATCGCAGAGGGGAAGTGGATCGGGCAGCTGGGCGAGGTGCAGCGTGGTCTCGTCCGGCCGCACCCGCCGCGTGCGCGTCATCGCCGATCCCATTCGCTTGCAGGTCAATCAGACGTAGCACACTACCTCAACCAACAAGGGGAACAGATATGACCGAACCAGCCGAAGTAGGGCTAATCGAGGCAAGCATCATGCGCGTCTGGAATGAGCGCGACGATGAGCGGCGGCTGATGTCGATCGAAGAGATCTACCATGCCGCCGCAACGATCTACGAACCCAACCGAGCGGTGACGGGACATCGGCAGATTTCTACGGTGGTCGCCGAGGTGCTTGCCGAGACTCCGCCGGGATTCCGGTTCGAGGTGACCGGTCCGACGCTTGGCCATCACGGCCTCGCCGTGACGCGGTGGCAGGGCGGGCCTCCGGGAGAAGTGACAATCAGCGGGGCCGACGCGGTTCGGGTTGCTGACGGCAAGATCTTCGAGCATTACTTCTTCTTTGACCCGAAGCTTTGACGCAAGCTCTTTCAAAAGCTAGTCAGGGAGCGATAAGCGTCAATCGCGGTGCCTAAGTTAATGCTGTCTGATTGATCATCCGCCGTATTCTTGACAAAAGTTGATTATTAGATGTGGCGACCATGCGACGTAACGGCGCCTCGGCATCGGGGTGGCACCTCACCGGCGGAAACTGGACCTACCGGCGAGGTGCCTCTTAACAGTGCGTCAGCGTGTAGCTCTGCAGCGTTGGCTTTTCCCCTTCTCAGCGGATCTTCCCGCCCCTAACATTCTTGCTGCGAGCCAAAGTTCAAATGTGATTTTCTCAGTGTCGAAACGACCGCCTTTGGCTCAAGATCCAGGCTCCAGCGCTGGTTCGGCAGCAGCGCTAGCGTCGGAGCGGTCGCCCGCGCGCGACCGCGCTTTCGTCCCGTCCGGCGACGCACCGTCAGACTTCCTCACGGTAGATCCGTTCGGTCTTCTTGCGGCGATCTTTGTGCCGTCCCGGCGCAGCAGGATGTGCAGCCGCCGATAGCTGAACCGGAAGGCCCCGCTGCGCCAACCACCGCAAATGCGACCGCAGGTCGCCATAATCCGACCAGCGCAAACGATACCGCGTGCTTTTGCGGTCCGCTCCGACGACAGCACACGCCCGCCGCTCGCTCATTCCGAGCGCCGTCTGGATATGCGCAACCGCTTCCCGCTCCGCAGCAGGCATCACCTGTTTTTTTGAAAGCAGGTCCTTCAGACGTGCGTTGTCGAGCATTGTGTCCGCCAGCCGCCGGTTGGGTCGAGCGTTGTTCTCCTCGAGCGCTCGCAGCGGCTTCGCGTCGGGCGTCCAGGCCGCCGACCTTAGCTCCAGGACATTGCCGATCAAATGCACGCGCGAACAGAAACGCCAAACCGGTGGATTAAGATGTTGATTGGTAGAAACATTATCGTTGAACCATCTGACGATCATCACCATATTAAGTTCACGTCCGAGGCTCGGCGTTCGATGCAGGTCTTACTTAGCATCGAGTGATTGTAAGTTTGTTGAAATGCGTCTGACATACGATACATGGGTCGGTGGAGAGGGCTATGGACGTGACGCGCGCAGACGCGATGCTCCGCGAGGTTTTGATTTTTCTTGACGAGCGTGGTCCGACGATCGCCGGCTGCTACGTTCAGATGGCTCTTGATGCCTTCGATATGGATGACCTTAACAGAGCGGGCGTTGCACCGGCACAGGGGCTGGGTCGAGACGGTTGATGATCTCTTCTAGAGCATGGATCGAATCTAACTCGCCCCCCATTTGCTACGCGCCGCAACATGGGCATCGCCCGCCGTCGCTGTAACGGATGTTCGCGTTCGTGAGTGTGCGGCCGATACCGTTGCAGCTACGATGCTGGTTAAGCTCGACGGGGACGATCAGCCTGCCGCTCGCCCAAGGGCACGATGCTCTAATTGTACGCTGACCGATTAATCGGCTAAGCCATCTCAACCCTACGGTTATGCGCGATCTATCAGTTGTTGATAAGCTGTGCCTCGTGCCCGCGTACGGTCATGATCAGCAGCATTCCGTTGTGGTGAAGTTTTAAAGGGCAGAGTAGGCGAACGCTCTCCCGAGCGCCCGAACTGCCTTGGTGATCTGCTTGCTGGAACCGGACAGCCAAAAAATTTCGTCTCCGCATCGGTATGCGCGACGTTTCGTCCACAAATGAGTTGAAGATGCGATGGCCAGCCGAGCGAGAATGAAGGCGCCTGCTCAGTCACTTAGGACGTAAGTATATGCCCATGTCGCCAGAACAGTATCGTAATGAATCGTCCTCGTTGCGGATACGGATCAATCTCATACATCATCAAATCGATCAACTATTTAAAAAATCGACCGAAGATTTTTCGAGTGATACATTTAGAGAGCTTGTTGCAAACCATCAGCGGTGCATCGGAGAGTTATCTGAGATAAACAGAAAATTCCTGTGCTAAAACAGTGAGATACGAAACTAAGTGGGAAGGCGATCCGGGGCAGCGCGGTACGCACTATGCTGCCACAGCGTACGCGTGCATTGTACATCTTGATCATGCTTATGACAGCGGCGCCTATAAAATTCGGATCACAGATAACAGTCAGCACGTGCTGGAATCGGCGATACGCGTCAAGGCCGCGAAAGGAATCCTTAATTCCATCCGAATCGCGCAGAGATCAGCTTTGCAGCGAGCACCTTTGCGCAGTCCAGTACGGCGGCGTCGCCGAGTACAACGGGGACACAAAGCGGGCCCACGATGGGTAGCGCTGGTGTGGTCGGCATGGACTCGACCGGCAGAAGATCTGACGGCATGCACGGCATTGGCGTGGGCTTTCAGAACAACGGCGGTGATAATATCAGCGGGACGGGTAGCAGTTCGAACGAGAAACTTTCCTCGTCGAGGGCGACCAAGGCCAGCCGTCGCTCAGCACGCTCGCCGCATTGCACAGACGCCATGAGCGGGACCGCGACGGACGGCTCAACTCCTCGCTAAACTCAATGTCGCCGGCCGTCCTCATGGGTATCTCTGACATCGAAGGGCTGAACCGCGACGCTCGGGTGTGAGCCATGCATCACAGCTCTGGGCCGCGAACGGGGTGGACGCTTTCGAGGGGGTGGGGTGGGCTCGCTCGAGGCCCCCAATGATGCTCGATCGCTCCAAGTGGCAGCGACGACTATGCGGAACCTTGGTGCCGCCGCGGCGCTGGTGCCATTCAGAATAGGAGCGGTCGCGTGGCTTGGTGCAAGATTGAAGACGTTCCTCCGCCGGTCGAACGCCCAATCTTGATCCGTATATGTGAGGACGATGAGGTGGTGGTCGCGTTTCTCAGCAAAGACGGCGTCTGGTACGCCGGAGGTGCACTCGTCCAAAACTCTATGACGGTGCTTGGCGCCACTCCGACTGAATGGTGCGAGCCAGATGGGCCTGATCGGCTGTAGCGTCGTGCCAGCGCAACGCCCGCAAGTGGCCGCCGCGGGCTTGCAGACACGCTCCCCCCTGGCGCCATATTGGGTGGATGGCGGTCCGTCTGCTTTGAGCGTGTGGGGGTCGTAAGCCGTCGTTGGTTCAAGATCAGGAAACGAGTAGCGAGCGGTTCCTAATCGGGCCAGTCAAGGTTCTAACGATTAATTATGAGCGCAACGTTTGTTGATACGAGGCTCGTGGAACCGTTATTCGGCGGAAATCGACGCTTCATTCCTATCCCCTCGCTGAAGTGAGCGGCGAGCAAAGCAGGTGTTCATTGGTCAATTCGTCAGGACCGCTTCACGCCGTGAAAGTCGCCATTACGGATTTGAACGCACCATTTTGCAAGCCGACATCTGCTGTCGTCAGATCCGCTTTATCAGGGCGCGGAGAAGCTGGGCGTCGGCGAGCGAATAATAAAGCCAGATCGCGCGATCGACGATCACGACCGAGGCGGCAAACGCAATGTCCGCAGCGCTGCGATCCGGACCTGGAGGTGGAGTGATCAACAGCTCGATGCAGCGATCGACTACGCTGGAATACTCGGGATCGAAGGCAATCCAGCCGATCCGCCAGCGCGCATCCTGTGTCGCTCCATTGTAGAACATCACAGGACAATCCTTGTTGTCGGTTAGGAGTGGGCCGGTGGAGAGGTGCCAGCCATCCCAACTGTCCGGGCGCGGTGCGAAGGGCTGCACCTGGTGATCCCACGGGCCGGCGACGGTCTCGCCGATCGCCAAGCCCACCAGCGAAGCTTCGGCGTGGGCGTACTCGTAGAACATGCGCCACTCGCCTGCTTTGGTGCGATCGACCGTGGCCTCCTTGATGTTGCCCTCACTGGTCGAATTGAGCATCGCGACGCCGCGCTTCTCCAGATGCGCTTGCGAGGGGCCAGTGGCATAGAGCAGATCGGCGTGTGCACGCGTCTGATCGACACCGGTATAATAGACGACGAGACTCTGATCGGGCTGGACCACCGGGGTCGGATCCTCGCAGCCGCCGATATCGTCAGGGCCGGGGCCGGGCTTGAGTACCGGATCGCCTTCGACGGCAAAGGTGAGGCCATCGTCGGAAAGCGCGTGCCAGATCGTGCCCGTATCAGCGGCAGCACCATGATCATAATCGCCGCGCGGCACGGCACGAACCAACATCGCAAACCTGCCGTCCGGGCGGCGCCAGACATAGGGGCTCATCAGATCGCGGTCGGCAACCTCGTCAGGGCCAGTGACCGAGACCGCGTCGATCTGTTCGACATTGAAATCGATACGCTTGTTCATCGCTCAAGCACCCTGCGCGACGGTAAGCGAAAGCGCGCCGTCGATCGTCACGGTGGTGCCGGTGATATAATCCGCAGCGGGCGAGAGCAGGAAGGCCACCAGCGCCGCTACTTCATCGGGCCGGCCTGCGCGACCCCAGGGGATTGCGGCCTCCTTTGCTTTCAGCTCCTTCGGATGGTCGAGCGCGGATTGGTTCATCGGCGTCAGGATCATGCCAGGAGCGACCCCGTTGACCGCGATCCCTTTGGGCGCGAGCTCCAACGCGAGAGCGGCGGTTAGTTGCGAGAGCCCAACCTTGGCGGAATCATAGTCGACCCCGCCGGGGCGGGGGGCTTTCTCGTGAATCGAAGAGATGTTGACGACGCGGCCCTTCAAGGGGGCTCGCCATGTGGATCTCAGTCGGAGCGTTGATCGCCGTGCAGCCGCAGGAAGGAAGGAACGCTCGTTCCACCCGAAATTTGATCGAGATACTCTTATTCGGCGTGGTCCTTGTGCTGATCTTACTTTTTGGGGCCGCAGCGATGCCTCTCGCTATCGGACGCCTCGTATCCTTTGGTTTGCGCAAGGCACCTTGCTGCTTACGGGTGCGTTCGCGGTGATCTGCACGGCAATCGGACTCATGCATGGTCTGAGGAGCGGAAGCGGTGCTGCACCGCGCTAGAGTGAGCGCGCGCCTCCTGCCAAATAGAGTTGCCCAGCGCTTTCAATCGTGCGGCGTCGCCATTGGCCAAAAAATTTGGCGGAACGCCTTTGGACCGGTAACCTGAGTGCATGGACGCGCTCTTCCGTTTCCCGACGGCTTCCCGGAGAGATCCCGAAGTCGAGGCTTGGTTTGCGCACGGGGACGCGTTGCGAGGCTTGGCCGTAATTTGGTTCGAGCGAATGCGCGCTTGCGGTTCTGACGTGGGCGAACTCATCCATGATGGGCGCCCGACCGCGTGCGCGGGCGATGCAGCCTTCGCGTATGTCGACGCCCACACAGAGCATGCCAACATCGGCTTCTTCTTCGGCGCCTTTCTCGACGATCCGGCTGGCCTGCTACAAGGCGCTGGCAAGCGCATGCGTCACATCAAGCTGCGGACGAGCCGGATGCCGGATGAAGCCGCGCTGAGTGAACTCATCATCGCCGCTTACCATGACATTCGCCGGCGCCTCGACGAAACGCGGCTCTGAGAAGAGGAGAAATGCATGTACGTATGCGGCCTCGTCATACCCGTTCCCGAGGGTAGCATGGACGCCTATCGTCGCTGGGCGGAGAACGGTGCGAAGTTCTTCAAGGAATATGGCTGTCTCGAGATCGTCGAATGCTGGGAGGATTTCATCCCGCATCGTGAGCAGACTGATTTTCGGAAAGCGGTCGCCGCGAGGGAGGGTGAGAGGGTCGTGTTGACCTGGCAGATCTGGACCGACAAGGCGAGCTTCCAGAACGCCGAGGAAAGGATGCATGACGATCCGAGAATGGATACGGCTGGTGATCCACCTTTCGACGCGCGGCGCTTGATCCTAGGCTGCTTCCAACCCCTCGCCACGATGGGCCGCAATTAGCTGGTCGCCCGCTTGGGCGACCTTTACTCCCGCTTCGACATCCAAACGACAATGCATTTGAGCTGGGACTTATGGCGGACAGCACGCAGCCCACCATCATCGAAGTCTATCAACGTCATGGCGAAGCGTGGGCCGAGCTACGAAATAAAGAACTCGTCGAGAGCTCGTGGCTTGACCGCTTCTCCGCTATGCTACCTGCTAGAGGAACGGTGCTTGATATCGGCTGCGGCTCCGGCTTGCCGATCGGGCGTGAGCTGATCCGGCGTGGGTTCGACCTGACAGGGGTTGATGGCACGCCAACGATGCTCTCGCTGTTTCAGCGCAACCTGCCTGGGACGCCTGCTCACCTGATCGACATGCGCGAGCTCGCCTTGGGCCGGCGGTTCTCGGGCCTGCTGGCTTGGGACAGCTTCTTTCATCTGTCGCCCGCCGATCAGCGCCTAATGTTCGAGCGGTTCCAAGCCCACGCTGAGCATGGCGCCGCCCTAATGTTCACCAGCGGCAATCAAGAGGGGATTGCGATAGGCGACTTGGAAGGCGATCCCTTGCACCACGGCAGCCTGAACTCGGATGAGTATCGAGCATTGCTTGATGCGGCTCGCTTTGATGTCGTCGCGCACGTCGTTGCAGATTTGACCTGCGGTGGTCGAACTGTCTGGCTAGCTCAACAGCGCCCTTGAGCGGCGCGGAAGCTCAGTTGCTTAGCACATCGTGCCCTTGAGCGCGATCCACCAGTCCCAGGACCGACCTTAACCGATGTCCGCTTCTGGGAGCAGCTAAGAGCTGTTGAATGTCGCATTGTGGGTCGTCTGAGCTGCCAAACGGCTAGCGACCAACTCAAGCGGTTCCACGGCGCGCGTAAATGGCCGCTCCCGCCGGAACCCGCCATTCTCTCTCGGGGGCAGCATAAACTTGTCGAGCGGGAGAAGCAAAGCTGCGCAATACCTTTCATGAAGGGGAGCCGTCGGGCTATCTCTTTCCCCGCCGGGTCGTTGTCCTGTGGCGGACTGAACCATCGCTGCGCCGTCGACGCGTCGATCGCGGCACAAACGGGCCAGCGGGCATTCCAACGACATGAAGTCCATCGCGTTCGTCGGCGCAGGCCCGACCACGATCTATACCCTCTGCGCGTTCCTGAACGAGGTGGACGTTCCGGCGGCGGTCGTCATCTACGAGGAGCAGCCACGCGCCGGCCTCGGCACACCCTACCGCCCCGGCTGGAACGACCCGGCCATGCTGTCCAACATCGCGAGCGTGGAGATCCCGCCGATCGAAGAGACCCTGATCGACTGGCTGCGGCGCCAGCCCAGGGCCCGGCTCGTCAGACTGGGCATCGACCCGACCTGATCGACGAGCACACCTTCTATCCGCGTCTAGCCCTTGGAGAATACTTCCTAGACCAGTTCCAGGCACTCATCGCGCGCGGCCGGCGCGGGGGATCGCGATCGACATCGCCACCAGCTGCCGAGTGACGGACATCATCGCCGATGGCGACGGGCTCCGCGTGCTTGTCTCACCGAAGAGGGGCAGCGCCTTCGAGCGTCGGTTCGATCAGGTCGCGCTCGCGACGGGCCATCAGTGGCCGAAGGAGCCGGAAGTGCGCCCCGGATACTTCCTCAGTCCCTGGCCGGCCGGGGCGCTGCAGCGCGTTCCGGCCACAAACGTGGGCATCCGCGGCAGCTCGCTGACGGCGATCGACGCCGCGGTGGCACTTGACGTCGCGCACGGGACTTTCATCGAGACGCAGGGTGACAAGATAGGATACCGTGCCAACGCCGGCGGCGACTTGTTGCACATGACGATAATGTCCCGCAAGGGGATGCTCCCCGAGGCGGACTTCCATCACCCGGTCCCCTGCGAGCCGCTTGCCATCTGCACCGCCGAGGCCATCGACCGCCTCATCGATACCGAATGCGATACGCTGCTCGACAGCTCCTACCGTCTCTTCAAGCGGGGGCTTGCGCACGCCGATCCGGACTACGCCGCGCGGATAGGACTCGACGGCCTCGCGCTTGAGGACTTCGCGGACCGCTACTTCGCCGAACGCGCTGACGTCGATCCGTTCGTCTGGGCCGACGCCAACCTCGCCGAGGCGCGATCGAACTATGAACTCGGCGTCACCGTTCCTTGGCGCTACGCGATCCTGCGGATGCACGAGGTTCTCGCGCGCATCGTCCCGCACCTCGACCCGGATGCGCTCGACCGCTTCGGCCGCTTCCTCAAACCCGTTTTCGTCGACGAGTATGCCACCGTGCCACATCTCTCCATCGAGCGTCTGCTCGCTCTGCATCGCGCCGGCCACCTCGACGTGTCGGCGCTCGGCGAGGACTATCGGGTCGATAGCCACGGCGCGGAGCCGGGCGCTACGGTGATCATCGACGGCGAGCGGCGGCACTTTCCCGTGTTCATCGATGCGACCGGCCAGCGCCCCCTCGCGGCGGACAGGTTCCCATTTCGTTCGCTGCTTGAGCAGGGCGTGGTCCCGGACGCCGCCGAGGACGATCCCGAGGAGCCGAAGGGGATCGCGGTCGACGAGGGCTTCCATCCGGTCTCGGACGAGCCCGCGGCAGCCAGGATCCATTGCCTCAGCATGCCATTCATCCTCGGACGGCATCCCTTCATCCAGGGGATTACGAGCTCGCACGAGATGGGCGGAATAGTCGGTTCGGACCTCGCTCGCGCAGTGGCCGAGCAGACCCCCGGCCGTGGCGCTGGAGGGTATGCGATGAAGCTGTTCGCGATCTACGTGGGCGGAGAGCACCCCGAAGCACACATCGAGATCCACGACGTGCGCTTCGTCGTCGCGGCCTCCATCCGTGATATCTACGATCAGCTCCGTGCCGAGTGGTGGGGAACGCCCGGGACCCTCCACGTCGACTGTTGGGCGGAGATCGACCACGCAGACGGCTTCGACGTGTCGCTGCGGCCGCAGCGGCCGTCGGGCAAGAAGAAGCTCTACTTCGTCAATCTCGGCGGATACGACGGACTAGGCTTCGCCGAGCAGCACAACAACATGTTCGTCGTTGCCACCCCCGTTGCCGACGCGAAGGCCCAGGCGCTGCGATCGATCGCCGGCTGGACAGACGCGCACCGCGATGACCTCTACGAAGCCGAGAAGGCGTTCGCTCTCGACACCATGATCGGCGACCGCTTCCACATCCATCTCACACCCAACGCCGAACGGCGTCCGCCGCGGTTCACCTGCAGATACACGCCGCTGAGGTGAGATCGGCCAAAACGAAAGGCGCCGCCCTTTCGGACGGCGCCTGTTCGCGGTCTCGTCGAATTACTTGGCGCCGGTGCCCGGCTCCATCGTCTTCGGCGCCTTGCCGTCCTCGACGCGTCCCTCGTTGCGCAGGTCACGACCCTCCTGGGCCTTCTGCTGGCTCTCGGGGGACTTGCCGTGCTCGTTGAACTCCTCCTTGACGTAGCCGGCGGCTTCCTTGACTTTGCCTTCGACGCTCATGTGAATCTCGTCATCTGGCGGACCGGAAGGCCGTGCTTTCCCAACCCCTTGCGCGCGACGACGTTCCGCCTGCCTTCGAGGCGCGTCGCCGCGACAATCGCGAGACCCGCAGTTCAGGATCCACTCCGGAGGGCCGCCGCGATTGGACGGCCTGCGCCGACGAGACGCGACGTGCGTTGGACGGTGCCAGCCCGGCATCGACAAGGAACAGACGATGGCAGACGACGACCGCGGGCGCGCGGTGCCGAGCGGTCGCTTTTCGCGGTTCGGCCTCTTCGGAAAGTTGGCTGGCGGTGTCGCCGGTGGCATGATCGCCGAAGGCGCGCGCAAGCTGGCCTCCGGCGATCGTCCACGGATGAGCGACCTTCTGCTGACGCCAGCCAATGCCGCCCGGGTCGCCGACCAGCTGTCCCACCTCCGCGGCGCCGCGATGAAGCTGGGGCAGATGATCTCGATGGACGCGGGAGACGTACTGCCGGCCGAGCTCACGGCCATCCTGGGACGGCTTCGGGACCATGCGCATCACATGCCGCCGCAGCAGCTCGACAAGGTCCTGATTGGCGAGTGGGGCGCGGGATGGCGACGGCGGTTCCGCCACTTTCAGGCGAACCCAATTGCCGCCGCCTCGATCGGCCAGGTCCATCGGGCAGAGCTTCCGGATGGCCGCGTGCTCGCGATCAAGGTCCAGTATCCCGGAGTCGCGTCCAGCATCGACGCCGACGTAGACAACGTCGCCACCCTGCTGCGCTTGTCGGGGCTGCTCCCCCGCGAAATCGATGTCGCGCCGCTGCTCGCCGTGGCCAAGCGGCAGCTGCACGAGGAGGCGGACTACGTGCGCGAGCTCGCCATGCTCGAGCGCTATCGCGCACTGATCGGCGACGATCCCGCCTACGTCGTGCCGACCACCGAGCCTGCGCTGAGCACTGGTTGCGTCCTGGCGATGGAGTTCATCGTTGGCGAACGCATTGACGCGCTCGAGGGGCGCGCTCAAGAGGAGCGGGACAGGGCAGCGACCGCACTTGTCGCACTGGTCCTGCGCGAGCTGTTCGCGTGGGGCTACATGCAGACCGATCCGAACTTCGCCAACTACCACTGGCAGGCGGACACCGGCCGCCTGGTGCTGCTGGACTTCGGAGCGGCACGGGAGGTGCAACCGGAAACCCGGCGCGGCTATCATCGCCTGCTCATGGCGGGACTGAGCGGCAGCCGCGACCAGGTCCGGGATGCTGCCGTCGCCGCGGGCTTCCTCGGCGCGACGGCGGTGAAGCGGCATCAGCCCGCAGTCGATCGGATGGTGGACGTCATTCTCGGCGAACTGAACCGGCCGGGCGCCTTTGACTTCGGCGACCGCTCCTTCGTCTCCGCGCTGCGCGCGGAGGCCGTCGCCATGGCGGAGGACCGCTCGACCTGGCACGTCCCGCCGGTCGACACGCTGTTCGTCCAGCGCAAGGTAAGCGGCACCGCCCTGCTGTGCGCGCGTTTGAAGGCTCGGGTTGACGTCCGAGCGATGATCGGGATCCATCGCGACGCCCTTTGAGCGGCGCATCGGCCAGATCGCCGGAACGTCCGCGCCGGCGCTTCGCTTTAATCACGCGGTCGATCGGACCGCCCGCGAGGAACGCCATGGCCGACGACAAGACAGCGACGCTCTACCGCATGATCCTTCCGGAGGAGACCTGCCCGTTCGGCGTCCACGCCAAGAAACTGCTCGAGGACAACGGCTTCACCATCGAGGAGCACATCCTCGAGTCCCGCGACGAGGTGGAGGCATTCGAGCAGAAGCACGGCGTCCAGACGACGCCGCAGGTCTTCATCGACGGCGAACGGATCGGCGGCAGCGACGATCTCGAGCGCTACCTCGCCCAGTGAATCGACGCGAGCCAGTCGTCAGGTCCGCCGGACTTTCGCCGCTTGTCGCCGGTGGCATCGTCATCGGCGTGCTCGGCCTGAGCGCTCTCATCGGACGCCGCAACGCCCCAGATCCCTCGCACCCCGGGATACGGAACTGGTATCGACGTCTCGACAAGCCCGGCTTCACACCGCCCGACGCCGTCTTCGGCGCGGTGTGGCCCGCCTTGGAGACCGGCATGGCGGTCGGCGGCTACCGCCTCCTGCGGCACGAACCGTCCGCCCGGCGTAACGCCTCGGTCGGGCTTTGGCTGGTAACGACGGCCATGATCGGCGGCTGGACCGAGATCTTCTTCCGCGAGCGCGCCCTAGCCAGCAGCGCCGCCGCGTCCGGAGCGATGCTGGCGACGACGGCCGCCTACGTGGCCACGACCCACAGGGTCGATCGCGTCGCCCAGGCAACCGCGGTTCCGCTCATGGGGTGGCTAGCCTTCGCCACCGTGCTGGCCACGCGCGTGTGGCAGCGCAATAGGCCGGCGGGCGCTCCTCGATGAGCCTGACCGTCTGGCACGACGGCAGCTGCCCGCTGTGCCGCCGGGAGATTTCCCTTATCCGGCGGTTGGATCGGCGCCGCGCGATCACGTTCGTGGACGCGACTGACGGCGCAAGCGCATGCCCGCTCGACAGGGCGGAGATGCTCGCCCGCTTCCATGCCGTGGAGGACGGCCGCATGCTCACCGGCGCGGCGGCGTTCGCCGCAATGTGGAGAGCGATCCCCATGCTGCGACCGCTTGGTCTGGCGGCGCGAGTCCCCTTCGTCCTCACCGGGCTCGAATGGCTCTACGGACGGTTTCTATCGGTTCGGCCGTCACTTCAGCGCCTCGCGCACCGCCTGGAGCGGCGGGCGGCGTGAACAGGCCCGTCCCCGATCTCGCGATGCCCTGGCAGGAGAGCGTCTGGACGTTTCCCCGTCCATCCATCGCGCAGCCCGTCCAGGCGCACCTGCGGGTCGTTCTCGACGGCCGGACCATCGCCGAGACGCGGCGCGGCGTTCGCACCATAGAGACGAACCATCCGCCAACCTACTACTTCCCACCGGACGACGTTGCTCCGGGAGCGCTGCGGCCCGTCGGCGGCACGAGCTTCTGCGAATGGAAGGGATCGGCGGTCTACTTCGACGTCGTGTCCGGCGACGTGGTCAGATCCAGGGCGGCTTGGGCCTACCCCGACCCGACCGCGTCCTTCGCGGACATCCGCGACCACGTCGCGTTCTACGCGGCTGCCATAGACGCCTGCTTCGTCAACGGCGAGCAGGTCGTGCCTCAGCCGGGCGGGTTCTACGGGGGCTGGATCACCTCCCGGGTCGCAGGTCCATTCAAGGGCATTCCGGGGAGCCAGGGTTGGTAGAGGCGGTCGCCGTCGTGATCGGCGCGGGCGGCGGCATCGGCGTAGCGCTCATCCAGGCGCTCGCTTCGTCCGGTCGCTACGCCCGCGTCCACGCGCTGTCGCGCGACCCGGGTGAAGATGACGGTGAAGTCTTCGGAGGCGTCATCGATGTCACGGACGAGGCAAGCATCCGCCACGCCGCCGGGCGCATCGGACCGCCAGTCGATCTGGTCGTGATCGCGACCGGCATCCTGCATGAGGACGGCATTATGCCAGAAAAGGCGCTGGGCGAATTAGACGGCGGCACGCTCGCGCGCATCTTCCAGCTCAACACGATCGGGCCGGCGCTGGCCTTCAAGCACTTCGCGCCGTTGCTGGCGAGCGACCGGCGTACCGTGATCACCGCACTCTCCGCCCGCGTCGGCAGCATCTCCGACAACCGCACCGGCGGCTGGTATGGCTACCGCGCCTCGAAGGCCGCGCTCAACATGATCGTGAAGTCGGCCGCGATCGAGATCGCGCGGTCCCGGCCGCTGGCCCTGTGTTTCGCGCTACACCCGGGAACGGTGGATACGGGTCTGAGCCAGCCCTTCCAGCGGGGCGTTCCGCCGGACCGGCTGTTCAGCCCCGACCGCGCGGCCCGGCAGCTCCTTGATGTGATTGCCGGTCTCGATAGCAGATCGAACGGTAGGATCTTCGGCTGGGACGGGCGCGAAATCGATCCCTGATGATTATCGTATTCTAGCAATTTTCTGCTGATCGACAACGGGCGGCTGAATCGTAAATGCACGAATCGCGTAACAACCTAAGCGCGCAAGAACGCCATGGGGCGAAGCGTAGTCTGAACGCTGCAGCCCGAATGATTGAAAATGGGACGTGGATCGTCGATCACCTGCGCGTCGGTTTCTGCCAAAAGCCCTCGTTTGCCGCGGTCGTTGAATATGGCGGCAAAGTCCCATTTCTTGCCTTTCAGCGCTGGCTGTCCGTGCCGTGGCGAAGTCCGGTGACGCAAGATAACGGTTGTCCGCTTCCGGGTGACGCGGATTGGCTCGTCAGTGTCCATCTCTGGGTTTACTTGACCATCTCATGCTTGGTCCAGCGGGACACTTATGCCTCCGAGCAGGTGGGTTAATCAGCTCGGCATTGCCGTCGTGGCTTAGGCGCTTGCGACACAGCACCACGAATGCGCGGAACACCGCCTTGAAGGCGGAGCGGTTGTCGCGACGGGAGCCGGCGATAGTCTTGAAGTCGGGCCGCAGCCCGCGCAGGAGTCAGATCAGTTCCGCGCAGGAGTCAGATCAGTTCGAGATTGCGCGCCGCCTCCGCCTCGACTGCACCTCGATTGAGGTGGCCGTACAGGTACAGCTTGAGCATGTCGGCCGCCCCGTTGCTTTCGGTTGCGCCCGCACGAAGCCGGTCTCGCTCAGATCGAGATCGTCCACGAACGCATCGATGAAGCGAACCGGGCTGTTCCACCGACATAGTCCTCGACCAATACCGGCAGCAGGAGTGCCTGCTCGCGCGCATGACCCTCGATGTACGCCATGAAACAGCATACGCCGGTCAGCGACCATATCGAATCAGCCGGTGTCTTGCCGCACAGTCTGCCATGGTTGAGCGGGAAGTTACTAACGGGCCGCGAGCGAGTTCGGCGGCTCGCAATGCCGCTCAACGGCCCCGCAAATGATCCCTCGCTTCCGGGATCGGCCACGTCGAAAATCGAGCAAATCTTTTGACGTGATGGCGTTCCTGCCGCCCAGCTTGCGGGGCATAACCGCCATCGACCCGCGCATCGATGGCGACTTTCCTCGCTTGCCTAGCGCGTCGCTATGAGGCCGGCTGAGTGTCGGCCAAAGCCAATTCCACCGCAACGGTCGCATGGATCGCGGTGGTATCGAAAATCGGGACGGGGCTATCCTCCGGTCGAAGCAGCAGCATCAATTCGGTGCACCCGAGGATCACGGCCTCGGCGCCTGCCTCAACCATCCGCGCGATGATCGCGCGATAGGCGTCTCTCGACGCCGCGACGACCTTCCCGACGACAAGCTCCTCGTAGATCACTCGATGCACCGTTGCGCGGTCCTCGTCCGTGGGGACGATGACACTCAACCCATGCTGCTTGGCCAAGCGCCCCTTGTAGAATTCGTGCTCCATGGTGAAGGCCGTGCCGAGGAGCCCGTCTTTCCGAATACCCGCCGCCTTAACGCGCCCTGCGGTCGGATCCGCGATATGGAGAAGCGGCACGTTCACCGCCGCCTGAATGGCGGGCGCCATGCGATGCATGGTGTTAGTGCAGATCAGCAGCATCTCGGCACCGGCCGCCTCGAGCCGCCGGGCCGCGTCCACCATGCGAGCCGTGAGGCCGCCCCAATCACCGCGATGCTGCAGCTCCTCGATCTCGGCGAAGTTGAACGACCACAGCAGGCAGGAAGCGGAAGCTGTCGGTCCAAGCCGGTCCCGGACACCCTGGTTGAGAATGCGATAATATTCCGCCGAGCTTTCCCAACTCATTCCGCCGATCAGGCCGATCGTCAGCATTGTCATGTCCCTCATGTGCATTTGCGCTACGCTGCCGATGCTCGGCCTTCGCCCTTAGGACCGGCTAGCTTTCCATCGTCTCGGCCAGCATCCGCATCAGCCGCACGAGATCGTCGAAATCCCGACGCTCCCAATCCTGGAACATCGCTACCGCCATGTCCTCGCGGGCTATATCGAGCGCGTCTGTCGCTGTCTTGCCCGAAGGTGTCACCACAGCCTCGTTCACGCGCTTGTCAGTTGCGCTTGGCCGCCGTTCGACCAACCCGAGCGCCTCGAGGCGTGCCACCTGGCGGCTGACCGTCGTGTAATCCCGACCTATGCCGTCGGCGAGATCGCCCACGCCGATCGGGCCGCGTCGCTCGACAGACACGAGCAGCGGGAACAGCGCGCGCTCGAGCGACAGGCCCGCCTTGGCGAGCAGTTCAGCATCGCGTTCGGGACGGTTCATCACGCCCGCGATATCGATCAGCGAACGGTGCAGCTCGGGCAGCAGCGCCTTAATATGTGCATTATGCACTTTCCTCATTGACACCCCGACCGCCTCCCTAGATATGTGCATTATGCACAAGGGAGCATGAGATGGAAGAGCAAACCGAGGCCGACGTTTTGATTTGCGAAGACTGCCCCGCCGTGCCGACCATCTCTCGCCGGCGCTTGAATGGGCTGCCGGCACTCCTGGCGATATCGTTCCTCGTTGCAGGGTTACCGAGCTGTGCCTGGGCGCAGGACGCGTCGACGGCAGGCGGTCATGCCGATGTCGCGGCTCAAGCGGGCAGCGATGCTCCGCAGGGCCCGATGAACTTCATCGCCGTCGGGGTCGGCGTGGCGCCCAAATACCCAGGCGCGAAGAGCTACTCGCCCGTTCCGTTCATCGCCGCCGACATCACGGGCAAGGGCGTCGAAATTTCGATGCGTGGTCCAAATATCCGCGCGAATCTGCTGGGCGATTCCGCTTTCTCCATCGGTCCCGTCGCCGGCCTCAACTTTGGTCGGAGCCAGAGCGACGGCGGCGTCGCCCGCAACCTTCCCAAGATCAGCGATGAAATCGATCTTGGCGGCTACGCCGCCTATCGCTTTGGCGGCAATGAGCGAGGCCAAGGCCAGCTCGAGCTGGAGGTCACCGCGCTCCGGGATGTGTCCCACACGAGCAATGGCTTCACCGTCAACGGAGACGTTTCGTACATCCTCCTGCGCAGCTTTCGCTGGAGCCTCGGAGCGGACGCCAACCTGACCTATGCGAGCAGCAGGACGCTACGCACGTATTTCGGCATTACGCCCGCCTCCGCGCTGGCCTCGGGCCTGATCCCCTATTCACCAACTGGCGGCGTCCGCGACGTGGGAGGTGGCCTTACCGCGGGCTACCAGTTCAACCGCCGCTGGGGTGTCATCTCGCGGTTCGGATATAATTATCTGGTCGGTGATGCCGCCAAGAGCCCGATCGTCAAGGCTGGATCGCGCGGCCAGCTGCTCGGCGGGGTCGCACTGTCGTACCGCTTTTGAACGCTCGCGGAGGCCTCAACCATGAAAAGATCCAATGGCCGACCTTGGTCACTTTCGGGCAGGATCATCCGATGGACAATTGCCGGCGCCTTAATAGCTAGCAGCGTCTTGATCGTGCCGCCTTTGTACCGGCTTATTGCTCCTGCGAAACCTTCATCCACAAGCGCATTGCGATTCACCGGCTTTATAACGCTGCCCCCGAGCACGAGCTTCCTATCTCTGTTCGACTACATGATTGTGGAAGGCGGCTACCTGTACGCGGCGAGCATCAAGCCGGGAACCGTTTTCAAGGTACCCCTTGGCGCCGGACCGCTGCCAACGGGTTCGCAGATCAAGAACCTGGCTGGACCGCCGTGGGGGCAAGGCGTGGCATTCGATCCAGTGCGACGTCTCGGCTTCGTGTCGCGCAGCGGCGCGAACAGCGTGGATGTGTTCGATCCAGCGCGGATGCGTCTCATTCGCCGCATATCGGTGGATGCCGGTGTCGATGCGGTCGTTTTCGATCCGGTGGATCGGCTGGTGTACGCGGCGCATGGCGACACCGGCCACGCCACCCTGATCGATCCCGACAGGCTCACTATAGTCGATCGTGTTCGGTTCGATGGGAAATTGGAGTTCGCTGCTTTCGACCCAACCACCCGGCGAATCTACCAGAATCTCAATGACAGGAATGCGCTTGCCGTCGTCGATCTCGCCCGACGGCAGGTCATCAATCAGTGGCCTCTGGAAGGCTGCGAAGGACCCAGCGGTATGGCCGTCGATGCAGCACGGCATCGTTTGTTCATAGCCTGCAACAGCAACTCTCGCTTGGCAGTGTTCGATCTCGACCGGCATAGCGTCGTCGCCACGCTGCCGGTCGGCCGGGCACCGGACGTGGTCGGATACGATGCGGCGTTGCACCGCATCTACACCACCGGCTGGTTCGGCATCATGTCGACGATCCAATCAGGCCCAGCTGGTCGCTACCGCGTGCTGGCGCCGATCCACCTCAACATCGGTGCGCACACGCTTGGCATCGATCCACTCACCCACCGTGTGTACATCGGCTACGCAAGCGTATTCTCCGCGCCGCGCATGGCGGTATTCGACGCCAAGTAGATGGTCGGCGCTCACGCCCAACTAGGGTGAGCCACCTTCGACCTATCTCGCGTGCATAATGCACTTATCTGTTGACACCGGCGCTGCCGAGGGTGATGGGTGCACTATGCACACAGAGGAACCCGGTATGGAAGAGCGAACCGACATCGACGTTTTGATCTGCGGAGCCGGCGCGGCTGGTCTGACGCTGGCCATCGACCTGGCACGGCGGGGTATCTCCTTCCGCATCATCGATCAGGCCGAACGCCCGTTCGGGGGCTCGCGGGGAAAGGGTATCCAACCCCGCACGCAGGAAGTGTTCGAGGATCTCGGCATCATCGATCGCGTCATGGCGGCAGGCGGCGTCTACCCGCCGATGCGCGCCTATGAGGCTGACGGCAGCTTCACCGAGCGGCAGGGCTTTCAGGCACCGCCGACATCGCCGGACGTGCCCTACTTTATTTCGCTGATGATCCCGCAGTTCCTGACCGAAGACGTGATGCGCGAGCGGCTTGCCGAGCTTGGCCATGCCGTCGAGTTCGGACACGCGCTGACCGGATTAAAGCACGGCGACGACGGGGTTAGCGCCGACATCGTATCACCGCAGGGTGAGCAGATGATTTATGCGCGCTACCTCATCGGCGCGGACGGGGGACATAGCTTCGTCAGGAACGCGCTTGGGATCGGTTTCCCCGGCAAAACACTCGGCGTGCGCGCGATCGTCGCCGACGTTCGGCTGAGCGGGCTCAACCGCGATGCATGGCACCAGTTCAACGATGGTGACATGGAGCGGCTTGTCGCGATCTGCCCACTTGCCGGCACCAACCTGTTCCAGGTCCAGGCGCCGATCGCGCTGGAAGGCGATCCCGATCTCTCGGCTGAAGGGCTGGAACGGATGATCGCCGAACGGACCGGCAGGAGCGATATCGAACTGCGCTCGGTGTCTTGGGCGTCTGCGTACAGGATCAACGCGCGGTTGGCGGACCGCTACGGGGTTGGCCGCGTGTTCCTCATCGGCGACGCCGCCCACGTTCATCCGCCGATGGGCGGGCAGGGCCTCAACACCGGCGTGCAGGACGCCTATAATCTGGCATGGAAGCTTGCGGCGGTCCTGGCCGGCGCGCCCGACGATCTGCTCGAGACCTACGAGGAGGAACGACGCCCCGTCGCGGCTGATGTTCTTGGGCTTTCGACCCGTTTGCTGGCCGGCGAAAGCCGGCAAGATGCCATGCGCCGCGGCGAGGACACCAGTCAGCTCGGTATCCGATACCCAGCATCCTCGCTTTCTCATGATAACGGAAAACGCACGGCATCCCCGCTCGCCGGCGACAGGATGCCGGACGCAACCCTGGCGGGCGCTGCGGGCCAACCCCGCCGCCTGTTCGAGTTGCTTGCGGGAGTGCACTGGACGCTGCTGATCGCCGCGCACGACTACCGGCCAACCGCTGCGAGGGAAGGCTTACGGGTCGTGACGGTCGGGCCTGGCGCGGAGATACGCGACGTCGCCGACCAGCTGGGTCTCAGCAACGGCGGCGGTCTGCTCATTCGTCCCGATGGCTATGTCGGCGCGACGTTCGACAGGATCAGCCTCGATCGGGTCGACGCGTATCTGGCGAAGGCGCTTCCCGCGCGCGGGCGCGTGTTGCAGGCCGCCTGATGAGATACTCCCAAGCATCGATCGCGACCGGCGGCATGCCCGTCGGTCCGATCCTCCGTAACGTGCTGTTTCAGGCGCATGGAGTGATCGTCTCGGCGGCTACTGGGGCTGTTCGCCGTAAGCATCATGACGGCGGCCATGCTGGTCTCAGCTATTCGCGCCTACGTCCGATCGGTGCGGGCGTGACAAAATGAACCTGACCGACAGCGTGTGCATGCCGGTCGGGGTCACTACCGCTCATGTGAGACGACAGCAGAACCGCAAAGACGATTGCGGCAGCCCGCCTCTGGAGAACATAATGCCGGCCATCGACCGCAACGGCGCCCCACTGTCGGCACCCGATCAGGCTATCGGACATGATGGGGCCATCGGTCGAACCAGGAAGGAACAGCGTTTGACGGCTGTTTCGAACGTACGGGACGAGCCAAAGTCGCTTCACGCGCGGCATCGGTCGCGGTGGCTCACTCTGGGCGCGAGAGCGCCGCTGTTGGCTGCGATCGCCTGCGCCGTTGTTGCCGGGGCGCAGGCGCCGGTCGTCCCCAAGCCCCTGCGTGCGCCCGAGTTCAGGCTGTCGGGTGACCGCGTGGTTTTGCCTATCGTATGGTCCGCGAGTACCCGTTGATCGAAAGCCGGATCGCCGGCGTCAAGGGCAAGCTCATGCTTGACACCGGAATAGACCAGGCGCTGGCCGTCAACGACCATCGCGTTCCCCTGCCGCCAGGGCAGCCGATCGGAACCGGTCATTTCGGCAGCGGTCAGTCTTTCCCAATGCGCCTAAGCACGTCCGTGCCCGATGTCCAAGTGGCGCATCTGCAATTCCCGAAGGTAACGCACGTGCAAACCAAGGACGCCACGCAGCTGGAGCACATCACGCCCGACTTCGTCGGCTGGCTCGGCTATTACTTCTGGCAGGGCTACGCGATGAAGGTCGATTATGCCCGGTCGCAAGCGACCTTCTACAAGGGTTCGCCCGAGGCTTATCTGGCCGGGGAAAAGGTCATTGGGATCATCCCGTTCGAGGTGAGCAAGCTTCCCAACCATCCATTGGTCCACGTCCGCATCGGCGGCATGGAGGCGAGGGCGGCGTTCGACACCGGCCAATATGGGGACGGTCTTCACGGATGAGGCGACGAGGCGTCAACTGCTGGCCGACGGCACGCTGAAACCGGGTTCCAAGGAGGGCTCCTACGATCTCACCGGCATCGAGTTCGGCGGAAAGCGCTATCCGGGCGTGGATCACATGGATGTTCAAACGACCCCGTTTCCTGCGGCATCGGCCATCGGCATCGACGAGCCTACGATCGTCACGATCGGCTACGGCTTCCTGCGGCAATACAAGACCGTGTGGGACTATCGCTTGAAGCGCATCTATTTGCTGGCGCGCTGACGGCATGAAAACCATTTTAGCGGGTCGCATGTTCGGGTTGTGGGCCGTTCGGTGTCGGCTGAAGACCGCAGTCGCCTTGACGGTATCAGTCTTCCTGGCGGTATCGCTTGCCGCACAGGCTGCTTCGCCATTGACGGTAGCTCGCACAGCATTGCCGGCCTGGTCGGAGAAGCCGTTCCGCGGAACGATCGAGCTGGACGTGGATGCGAGCGACACGGTGCATGGCATCGTCAAGACGCATGAGACGATCCCGGTGCAGCGAACCGGAGACGTGACCCTGCTCTACCCGGAATGGGAGACGGCCAGTCATGCTCCCACCGTGCCGGTCGCATCGCTCGCGGGCCTGACGATCAGGATCGATGGCCGCCGGGTGGAATGGCGCCGCGATCCCCTCGACGTCCATGTCTTCCATATTTCCGTGCCGGCGGGCGCCGAGCAGCTGGCAGTCGACCTGCAATATATCGCCGATCGCGGTACTTTGCGTGAAGGCATGCTCAGCGTGCCATGGCAACGCGTGCTGCTCTACCCGGCCGGCTGGTCCGTCGCGACCATCCGCGTCGCCGCCAGCTTGCGCGTCCCGACCGGGCTCACGACCGTCACCTCGCTCGACCAGACACACTCGGACGGCAGCCTCATGCGCTTCGCCCCGACCTCGCTCGAGCGACTCGTCGATGCGCCGTTCTATGCCGCCCGCCATGCGCGCACCATCGACCTTATGCCCGGCGACCCGCAGCCGGTTCGGCTCGACATCCTTGCCGAAGACCCCGCTTTGCTTGCCGCCAGCAACGCGGAGATCGCCAAGCTGCGCGCGCTGATGACGCAAACGCGTCGACTGATGGGGCCCGCGCCGTTCCGGCATTACGACGCGATCGTCGCGCTCGACGACGGCCCTGGCGCGGGCGGGATCGAGCATCTCGAAGAGGGCGAGAACATCCTGCCCACACACTACTTTCTTGATCCCGCCAAGCAGCTCGCCAACCGCGACCTGATCGCGCACGAGCTTGTCCATGCCTGGAACGGCCGATTCCGGCAGCCTGCCGACCTGTGGACCCCGACCTTCAACCAGCCGGTCGGTGGTAGCCTGTTATGGGTGTACGAAGGGCAAACCGAGTTTTGGGGACGCGTTCTGGCGGCTCGATCCGGCCTGCGAACCCGGCAGGAGACACTGGACAAGCTGGCGCTCGACGCCGCTCTCGTCGCCAACCGGCCAGGCCGGGCCTGGAAATCACTTGCCGACAGCACCAACGACGCGATCTACATGGCCGGCCACCATGTCGGCTGGCGCGATTGGCAACGCCGGGAGGACTATTATCCCGAAGGCGTGCTGCTCTGGCTGGACGTCGACGCCCGCCTGCGCGAACTGAGTGGTGGTCGGCGAGGGTTGGACGACTTCGCGGCGCTGTTCTTCCATGCGGTGAAACCCGATGGAACGGTCAGCACCTATACCTTCGAGGATGTGTGCCGCACGCTGGACATGGTCGCCCATGACGATTGGTCGGCGTTCCTCATGCGACACCTCCAGAGCCATGACGATGCCGATGCGATGGCCGGGCTGACCAGGGCAGGTTGGCGACTGATCTACACCAGCGCGCCGACCGAGAGCTTCCGCCAGGACGAAGCGGAGAATGGCGGTATCGACCTTACATATTCCATCGGTGCCGTGGTCGGGGACGACGGACGGGTAGAAAGTGTTGCCTGGGACGGTCCAGCATTCCGTGCGGGTCTGACGCCGGGTATGCGGCTGTTGGCAATCGGGGCATCTCCATTCTCGATCGATGCTCTTCGGCAAGCCGTTTCAAAAACGCCGAGTTCGCCGCTGATCCTTACAGCAGGAACAGATCACACTGGCCGGAAAATCACCGTCGTTTATGACGGGGGCCTCCGGTACCCGAAACTGGAGCGGCTTGAAGGAGTGACAGATCGTCTGTCGACCCTCCTCGCACCTTGATGAACTGCGCTTCGGCGAGCCGATCAAGGATCGAGATCGCCGCCCGGAGCATGTCTCGTTCACCGGGGGACAACTGGCTCTGAATGGCGTGCTCGATCCGAGATGTGCGCACTTGGCGCTCCTGCGCAAGTGCGGCACAGCCAGCGGGGGAGATTTTCACCAGACGGCTCCGGCGGTCAGAAGGATCGGCGCCCTGATGCACCAGTCCGTCCGTATCTAGCCCCGCCACCACCAACCGCATCGTTTGATGGGTCACGCCGCGCTTCTCGGCCAAGCCGGCGACGTTCATCGGGCCGAGCCGGTGAAGAAGATCGAGCGCTTCGGACTGCGCCGACCGCACCGTACCTGTATCCTGCCGAATGACGCGCACAAAGGCGCTGACGCTTCGCCGGAGATCATTTGCCAACCGAGCTTCGTCCGATCGGTCTCCATTCGCCTCGCTCATATATCGGCTAGTGCTGTTGCAAACTGGCGAGCACGGTCGAGAGAACTGTTGATACCCCAATGCTCGATATAGCGACCTTCTGCGACCCGCACGATATCAATGACGTCGATGCTGACCGGCTTGCCCGTAGCCTTAACCCCGAATAGCGGCCCGGCATGAACGCCCGAGATGGTCTTGCGCGTGGTCACCTTGTCACCTTCCTCAACCTGATCGTGGATCGTGACCTTCAATCCGGCCAGCGCCGGGCGGAGGACGTTTTCAAACGTGTTCCACATGCTCTCGGCGCCATCGGACGCGCCCGGCGGAGCAGATCGGTTTATAAACCCCGGCGCGATCAGCGCCTCGAAGGCGGAACGATCACCGCCTGCAATGACTTCCTCGTTGAACCGGCGAACCACCTTTTTCGCATCGTGCATCGGCATGGAGACCTCCGTTGGGAGTGCGCATATACAGGTATGCTGTGCGTCTTCAAGATTTCGCCATTGGCGGTGTTTCCCGATCAATTATCGTTTGAGGGAAGGGAGCCGGCCTGGTAGCCGAGTGATGAACTGCCTCAGGAGCCGATCGCCGGTTTAGGCGATCAGCTCTCCGACGGTGAATAGGACCGGCACATGACCGTGCGGTTTTTTTCGTCTGGTTCCTGCTAGGTGTCGTCATCAATCCTGCGACGGCGATATTCTACTCCGTACGCCGCGCATTTTTGATCGCAGTCATATGGGTTATGCCGATGGGAGCACCTCGTGCCATGCATGCCATGTCGAGCCATTTGACATCCAAACGCTAACAGGCCGTTCTTCGGATGTGCGCGAATAGTAGGTATCATGAAGGTGTCGCACACTTGTTGGCTCGACGGTGTGCATTCGAGCCGCTGCCTGCCTCAGCCCTTGGGAACGAACAACGCCGTTTTCCCATCGGCACCGTTGCGAAATATGGGAGCACCGTCACCGGCCAATGCTTGTGCCATGTCATGCTTCAGCACCGTCACGTTGGGCATGGCGGTGTAGAAACGCCAGCCGGTCAGGTCCGACTTGCCGATTGTAGCAAGCATGTACCCCTCGGTTGGAGCGGCCTTGCCCGCCTTGGCGGCATCGATCGCCTTCATCATGTCCACAACCGGCAGGACCACTGCAATAGGCTGACCTTTCTTGACTGGCAGGGCCTTGCGCTGGCGGCCGGCGGTGTCGCTGCCCCAAAGCTCATAGTCATCATCACCGCTGATCGTTCCGAGGTCGCAATATGGCCGCTGGGCCGCTGCCTGGTAGTCCAGGTGCATCAGCTTCGGCATCACGCTCATAGAGACGATTAGGTCGGCATCCGCCTGGATGGCCGGGTTGATTGCCCGTACGCTGGCGCCCTGATCCGCAGATACGGCACATTCGGCGTATGCCGCCCCGGCCGTGGCCATGCCGACCACCACCATCGATCCCCGAATCAATCGCTTCATGTCACCCCTCCTGCCGGGAACACGGTCGGCCGTTATGTCTTTTTGGCCAACTGGCCTGCCCCATTAGGGTGGTCAACCTGGTAATTTAGGGTTCCGGGCGAGGCAAGACGGCTTCGGGGGCTGGCGGCAGGTATCCTCGGCGATGCAACGCCCTTGCCGCCGATCGGCATCGCATAGACGCCATGCTGGAGGATGACGTCTTTCACCATCACCTCATTGTCGATGAAGTAGGTCGGGCGCAGGATCGTCGCGCTGAAGTCCATCGCCGCCAGCATCCGCTCGGCGCCGTCTGCTTGCCCTTGCCGACTTTACGCTCGTCGCTCGCCACGGCGGCTTCGGCAAAGCTGCTCGCGCCGCGCGGCGCCCCAAAGCAACATTGTCCCGGCGCGTAGCCGAACTAGAAGCGAGGCTGGGCCTACGCCTGTTTGAACGCGGTAGCCGCGACCTCAAGCTGACCGAGGAAGGACGGGCGCTGTACGAGCGCGCCGGCGCGCTGCTGACCGAACTTGAGGAGACGTCTGCGGCGATCGCGTCGGGTAGCGAGCGGGTGCGGGGCCGGCTGCGGATCAGCGTGCCTTTATTGTTCGGGCAGGTGGCAATGGGGCAGCTGGCCGCTGATTTTGCCCGGCAATATCCTGACGTTCGGCTGGAGGTGACGACCGACGACCGTGCCGTCGATATGATCGAGGAAGGCTGCGACCTCGTGATCCGGGTCGATCCCGCTGCCGACGAAGCGCTGGTAGGACGCCCCTTCCTCCATGACCGGCTTGTGGTGGCGGCTGCGCCCGACCTGCCGTGGGCAACAGGTGCGACCGTGCCCGGCGCGGTGCGCGGCGGCGATGCCACTCGAAGCTGGAAGGTGATCGCGCCAGACGGACCGGTGGAGATCATGTCGATCCTATCCTGCGTCTGTCATCGATGATCATGATCCGCGATGCTGTGCGCGTCGGCGCAGGCGCGGCGCGCCTGCCGCTGTCGCTGGTCAGCCGCGATATCGCAAGCGGCAGATTGGTGCATCGGGGCGACGTGGCCGGCTCCGACATCGCGCTTTGGGCGCTCTATCCGACCCGCCGGCTACTCAACGCCAGGGTGTCCGCCTTCCTTGAGCTCCTGCGACGATCTTTCCCCACTGGAATGCCGGAAGAACTTGCCGGCTATGTCGACGGTTAAGAAAGCCCGAATCCTGCCGCGCCTTGTAGTGAGACCTGCACAACCGCGTTCGTGATCAGTCCGTTTTGCCCTCGGCCGAAGGCCTGAGCGTCTTGAAATTGCTTTACGGGGTCGCCTACCGTGCTGCGGACACGTTGTAGGCGCGACGACCAGAACCGTCACGGTAAAACACCATGCGCGCCGTGAAGGGAATGACGACGATGATGCTACCGCTAGTCCTTGCATTGGCCGCCGCCGGCATGTCCGGAGCTTCGATGCAAAAATCGACGAAAGCGGATGTAGCCGTGTCCGCAGATCGTCGCGCTATCGAAGGGTTGCTGGCGACCTATATCAAGGCAGTCTCGACAAGAAACCAGCATTGTTCGAGACGCTGCTTCTCAACAAGAACGTGCCCTTCGCCTATGTTCCCGACGACAGCGCTGCGGTCGCGCGAAAGGGTACCGCTGATTACGAAGCGTTCCGAAAGGGGGTATTCGAAGGCGAAGCATTCACCCAAAGCTTTCGCGACGTGAGCATTGCGCAGGACGGCAATGTTGCCGACGTTCGCCTCGTGTTCGTCAATACCAGCCCGGGATCAACCTCTTGGGGATGGAAGACGATGCAACTCCTTAAGATCAACGGAAGCTGGAAGATTGCCAGCGAGTTCTTCACCAGTCATGCAGGCGCCCCACGCTAGGCACCTCGACGGCTACTCAAATGCGAAATTGGCAGAGGGCCGGCTGCACGGCTAACATTTGAATGGACGCCGGACCACCATCTGCATGGCCGTGACGAGCAGCCAGATAATGAAGGGCAGCTCACCAATCTGTAATAGCGATGCGATCCTTTCATAGTTCGCAATTTCCCCTGCTGGCACCAGCCCCGGCATCACCAGCATCGCACCGGACCCGAGCAGCCAGCCCAAGCCGCCCGCCAGTTCGCACAGGCCGAGCAGCTTTGGTACGAACCCGCTGCGGATGATCAGCATTCCGAGGGGAAGCAGCCACAGCCCCCAGAAGATGCCGGCGATTCCCACGCCGTCGCCATGCAGACGGATCATCAGACTGGCGAGTGCGTCACGCTGGGGCAGGGTGAAGGCATTCGCGATGCCGGGATCGATCGCCAAGGATAGCGCGCCTACCTCTGTCAGCAGGTTGAGGAACATGATCGGGATCGGCATGAGCGCCAGCACGAACATCTGCCATGCTAGGTTGCGGTTCACCGGTTGGAACATGCGATACATCTGGATCGCGAGAAATACCTCGACGGTTTGATAGATCGCCTCGCTCAACATGTTCAGCCGAATCATCGGCACCGCTTCGACGATGCGCATGACCGCGCCGGCCGGCCCCACACCATCGACAAGCTTAGCTGGATCGAGGGCGAACGACACCGGCGCGATCACGGCATCCAAGCCGTACAGAAGCGCGGCCACGGGTACGAGCCGTCGGAAATTCTGAACGTCTGCTTTTTCCATAGCTGCTCTCGCCGCCGCTGATCAGCGGATCGTCACTGCGCCTGGACGAGACCGCCACGGGTCCCCCGACGCAGCGAAGTAGGTGCGGCCCACATAGCCCCAGGGGATGATAAATGGGAACACCACGACCATCAGCACCGCAACGAGCGTGCTCGCCACAGCGTCGTCGATCCGGTGCGCCGTCCAAAGCGGGACTGCGATCCGGACCAGCCAGATCAGCTTCCACGTCATTTCGAAGAAGAGCAGTGGCAACATCTTTAACGGATATCGCAAGCCCAGGATCGAAAGCAGGCCAAGCGCGCACAGCATCGAAAGAACGATGCCGTGCATTACTTCCAGCGCGGGGCCGCGCGCGATGAGCACAGGCGCCATCTGCGAACCCAAGCCAAGGATTAAGAGGAGGTAACCGCAGCGCAGCAGATTGAGACGGGTCACAGATGGTTCGGTCATGCCGATTTCCCCGGCTTGGTTTGAAGGGATGTCACCCGGCGGACTGTTCAGCGGGTGGGCGACGCATATTATAAATTGTCTTTGCCTCGTTAACTCACAATCTGACGGGATCGCGCATCGCTAAATTACGTACGATATATGTTCGATCGACACGTGTGCCGGGCCCCATCACATATATATCGGTAGATTTTCCTCTTCCCACAGCATGAAGCGTTGAAGGCGCGTTTGTAGCGCAAGCACGGCCGTGCGATAGCTTGGCCACTCAGTACTAATGCGTTGTGGCGTCCAATAACGGACATGCGCGCTGTAGTCGCCCTGCAATTCCCTTATTATTTTACCTCGTTGCATTACTTCATAAACGAATGTCGCGTTGGTGGTTGACAGGCTCACGATCTGGGCATGCTCGTGCACGAGGTGAGATTTGAATGCTTGCGCGAAAAGAAAGCGTTCGCGGATCAATCCTGCGTGATCCGCTCCCGCCTCGATTTGTAACAAGTCGGCGAATCCTGACGTGCTCCCCTGAAACTCCTCCATTTTGAGCTAGAGTCCTTCATTGAGGAGGACGGAGATGAAGCGCAGCAGGTTTAGCGAGGAGCAGATCATAGGGCTCCTGCGTGAGCAGGAAGCTGGATCGTCGACCGCGGACGTGTGCCGCAAACACGGCGTGAGCAGCGCGACCTTCTACAAATGGAAGGCGACCTATGGCGGCATGGACGTGTCGCAGGCGCGCAAGCTGAAGGTGCTGGAGGACGAGAACGCGCGGCTGAAGCGGCTGTTGGCCGATGCGATGCTCGACAATGCGGTGCTGAAGGAGGTTGCCTCAAAAAACTGGTGAGGCCTGCCGCTCGCCGGAGGGCTGTCGAAGATGTTCGGCAGGCCTTCGGTATCAGCGAGCGTCGGGCCTGCGCCATCCTCAGCGTGGATCGGTCGTCGATGCGCTATGCGCATCGGCGTGGTGATGATGGCGACCTGCGGTCGCGTCTTCGCGAGATCGCGCTCGAACGTCGGCGCTTCGGCTACCGGCGGCTGGGGATCATGCTGGCGCGCGAGGGTCTGGTCATGAACCACAAGAAGCTGCTGCGGCTGTATCGCGAGGAGAATCTACGGGTGCGCAGACGGCGTGGTCGCAAGCGAGCGATGGGCACGCGGGCACCGGTGACGCTACCGCAAGGCCCGAACCAGCGATGGAGCCTGGACTTTGTGAGCGACACGCTGGTGTGCAGCCGGCGTATCCGCATCCTCGCCGTCGTCGACGACTTCACGCGCGAGAGCCTCGCGCTGGCGGTTGACACGTCGCTGTCGGGCGCTCGGGTCGCACGGGAGCTGGACGCGATCATCGCGGTGCGCGGCAGGCCGCTAATGATCGTCAGCGATAACGGGACCGAACTGACGAGCCTGGCGATCCTGCGCTGGGCGCAGGACCGGCAGATCGAGTGGCATTACATCGCGCCGGGCAAGCCGCAGCAAAACGGCTACGTCGAGAGCTTTAATGGTCGCTTGCGCGACGAATGTCTGAACGAGACGCTGTTCGCGTCGTTGAGCCACGCCCGCTCGGTGTTGAGCAGCTGGCGCGACGACTACAACCATGTGCGACCGCATAGCGGGATAGGCGGGCTGACGCCCGCCGATGCTGCCAAGCGGGTTGTGCAACCCCGCCCACATGGGCACGATGATGACCCCGGACTCCAGTTATGACTGGAGGAGAAATGGGGAGCACGTCACGCCCTACCTAAATTTGACGGCATTCACGACCTAAAGAGCAGACGCCGGCGTCGGGGCATGAGCTATCGTCTCTGAGGGAGATGATGCGGACATCGCTTGATAAGAGCGTGTTTGTCAGCGTCCCGCGTAGGGGGCTTGTTGGCTCCCGACCGGACTTGATAACTGCCATACCTATAAGCCAGACGCGCGCCGACGCCATGATGCGGTGTGTGGGCGGCGCATAGGATAAATCTTGTCTTGAGGCTTTATATTGATGTCTTATCAATATGAGGACTATAAGTTGTAGTTGGGAATCATCAAATATTCCGAGCTAAACTCAGCTATTTCATCTAAAAGACGGCCATTTGTTACCTTCACCCTTCCAGCTTTGAAAGTCATTATTTCAGTCTCACGAAAGGCCCGCAGTATACGGTTTACATGAACGGCAGTCAGACCTACGACTTCCCCAAGTTTCTCCTGTGTCATCGGTAACTGAAATGACCATCGCGAACCTGCGCCGATCTGTTCCATGCGTCGGCCCATCTCGCAAAAGAGATGTGCCACCCTCTCACGAGCGTCTCTGCGACCAAGTAGGCCGATCCATTTCCCAAGGCCGGCGGCGTCGACTGCTGTGTCCCGCCACAGTGCTTGCGCGATCGCGGGATATTCCGCCGCGATTGCTAAAAGCGCAGCGCGCGGCACCTCCACGACGGTGGATGAAGAGACCGTTGCGACCGTCCAGCTCACATCGGGCAGGACGCTGGCGATCAAGTCGCACATATCGCCAGGAATATAGAGGCTCGTGATCTGCCGCGCGCCATTGGCCCCCAGATCGCTTCGCGCCAGAAGTCCTTCGGCGACCAAGCAAACGAACTCACTTTTCCGGCCTGGAAACGCGACGTCGTAATGGGAACGAAGCTGCATGGAGTTGCCGGGAAGGCCGAGCACCGCGCTCCGCTCCTCGATCGACAGCACGGACCTGAGAAGCAGCCGCCGCAGGAACGCTGACAACGCTCCTCGGATTGCTTCGTTCATGCACGCTCCTCGTCATATTCGGCACGCGGTGCACCCCCCGCGTCAAATGGATATTGTATAAACATTACAAACGGTTTCAAGTGAATCCCGCTCGGATGAATAGCCAGCTCCACTCCGCGCCAAGAAGGTCTACTGAAGAACCGCCTTGCGTCGTCGCACTATGCCGGTCAAGCAAGCCGAGCGCGTGCTATCAAGCGAAACGGACCAGCTGCGGACGGTTGCTCTGCGTGTTGCTCGCATAGGTACGCGAGTGCAAACGGCAGGTGCAGCAGATCGGCCTGACGCGTCAAAGTTTTAAGTTGACCAGCGTTAGGCTAATCGGAATAGGCAAAACGCCGCCACCCTTTAAAGTGGTGAGGACGCCGCCGACGTTGCGAGAGCGCGGCGGCCGCGCCTTACCGGTCTTCTTCGCGCTCTTCATGTTCGTGCCAGCGACGCTCGCGGCGCTCGTCCCAATAGCGGCGGCGTGCCTCCTGCGCTTCCCAGCGCTGACGGTCCTCCCAACGCTCACGCGCCGCCCATGCTGCGCGGCGATCATAGCTGTATCCGTATCCATATTGGTAGCTCGGCGGGTAGTAGACCGGCGGGTAGTTTGGCTCAAGGTAGAGGCCAAGGCTCTGGGCAGAAGCCGAGCTCGCGGCAATCGTACCGGCGGCGGACGCCGCCAGCATGGTTAGCAGTGACATCTTGCGGGTCATAGGCGTTTCCTTCCTGTTAAAGGGCGCGGCAGCGGACGCCGCAGCAATTACCTTTTTTGATCGTGGTCATACCTGCAATCCAGGTAGCCTGGGAGATCACCGCACCCATGCTGGCCTCGTGGCCTTGGCGGTCGTCGCCGCTTCCGATCGCGATTCTTCGATCGCCGACGGGGAACGAAGTGGCGGCGACGGTTGCCAAAGCCGCGATCATGATCGACTGGTGCGCCATGATTCACCACACTCATCATTAGTTTGTGCAATACGACGAGATAAACAGGCGAAGATGCAGAGAAGCTGAACTGGTCTAGCAGACCCTGTTAATCAGCGTTGTTTTCTCGTAATGTCGGCTGGGTATTGATCGCAAATGCGGCGGCGTATCAGCCGCCTTTCCCGGCAAACCGGGGGCCCTGTCAGGCCGCGACAAATGCGTGCTGCTTGGCAGTTGGATCGCGGGTATGAAAGGAATGTTTTTACGATTGGAGAACCGGCATGCGACTGCTTGGATTTATCGCGGCAATGGCCCTCAACACGGCAACGCAGGCGGCCGATTATACGGTCGTCCGCGCTACGGCAGATGTTAACGTGAGCGCGGTCAGAGCTTGGGCTACTATCGGCGACTATTGCGCGGGTCTCACCAAGCTGTTCGATATGCCTTGCACGTACGCCACCGGGAGCGGCGCCCTGGGTACGGTACGTAGCCTCCGCGACGGGGCGGTTTTGGAGCCGATGCTTGCGCAGACCGCCCAATCCTACACCTATGGGCAAATTGCAGGTTCCAACGTAGGATTGGATTTTCACGGGACGCTGGCGGTCCAGCCGTTGGCGGCCGATCGTTCCCAAATTTCATACACCGCGGTTTACGACCAGTCCCGCCTCGCTAATGAGGCGCGCGCTGGGCGGCGGCAAGCCATGCAGACCAGTTTCGAAAAAGTGGTAGCCAAAGCCAAGGCGATAGTCGAGGCCAATTGAAGTTGCTTGCTCCGCCATGCTCGGCGTAGGTCGATTTCTCCTACACAGCCGAGACAGAGCGCGCGCTGGACAATTGCCAATCGCTGCTCACCGCCGGAAGCTAAGGCAGGGCGGGGCGCAAACTGCGTAACGTTGCGTGCGGGTATCAGCGTCTTAGAGCGCGTTTGAGAAGGGTGCCTGCTCACGTCCAACGGCGTAGCAAGGTGGCGGAGGCCGCGATGGTGATGAGGGTCTCGGCAACCTCGGTGAGTTGCTCGTAGTCACGGACGAGGCGTCGATTCTTGAAGATCCAGGCGAAGGTCCGCTCGACCACCGAGCGGCGCGGCAGCACCTCGAAGGGAGCTGTCAGAGCAAATTGCCCCAGGCTCAAGGGGACGGCTAAGGTGCGCCATGCGCCGCTACAAACCCCGATCTGCGAGCCCATTCCGCCACTTCAACTCCTCGCCTGAGGTGATCCGGCTAGTGGTGATGATGTATGTGCGGTTCCCGCTCTCGTTGCGGAACGTGGAAGACCTGTTGTTCGAGCGTGGCATCGGCGTCAGCCATGAGACGGTGCGGCACTGGTGGAACCGGTTCGGTCCGCTGTTCGCCAGCGACATCCGCCGCCAGCGCGCGAGCCGGATGCGCGGGTTCCGCCATTGGAGGTGGCACCTCGACGAGGTCTACGTGAAGATCAACGGCGAGACGCACTATCTCTGGCGCGCGGTCGATCACGAAGGTGAGGTACTCGAGAGCTACGTCACGAAGGCCAGAGACAAGGCTGTCGCGCTCAGGCTCATGAAGAAGGCGCTGAAGCGCCATGGATCACCGCAGGCGATCACGACCGACGGCTTGCGCTCGTATGGAGCGGCGATGGACGAGCTTGGCAACCGCGAAAAGCAGGAGATTGGCCGCTACGCGAACAACCGGGTCGAGAACTCGTACCTGCCGTTCCGACGACGAGAGCGCGCGATGCTCCGGTTCAGGCAGATGAGGTCGCTCCAGAAGTTCGCCTCGATCCACGCTAACATCTACAATCACTTCAGCCTGGAACGCCACCTCGTCGACAGACAGACTTATAAGCTTCGCCGTTCGGCCGCGTTGGCTGAGTGGCAGATCCTCGCGAGCTAGGCCGCTGCCCTTCAAGAGCGAACCGCATCCAGTGGAGACTAGTTCGCATTAGACTGACAGCACCCGCTGCTTCCATGAGGTGGGTACGATCATAGGCGCCGTCGGCGAAGAGATGCTTGACACACGGCCAGCGTTTGCGGATCGCAGCAACGATGTTCTGGGCGCCGGCGCTGTCGGAGATGTCTGCGGTGGTGAGGTCGACCATCAGTGGTCTTTCATCGGTTTCGACGGCAAGCCGGAAGGCGGTTCTGAATGACCATCTTTAAGTCCTGAAGGTCGCGGCGTCTTGGCGGGGGCCGTTGCGGCATAATCAATCGAGCTTGATCGCAGCGGGCGGAGCAAGCCGAAAGCTCGTCCGTTGTGTCGGCATATGCTTAGACGCCATCACAAAACTGGTTGTCATAAAAGTGTCATATTCTATGAGGATGAGATGATGGGAATTGTCTCTCTTTGGTAATGCTTCAATCGGCAGCGATACCCTATCGGATCGATGACGCAGGCGGGGTTTCTCTGCTGCTCATCCGTTCGCGAACCAGGCGGCGCTGGATCATTCCCAAAGGTAAGATAGGCGCTCGATTGCTGCCAAGCCGATCAGCAGAGCGCGAAGCTTTCGAGGAGGCGGGTGTTCTCGGACGGATCGGCCACGAGCCGATTGGGAGCTATCGGCAACCAGCAGGCAATCGCGCGCCTTTGGGCGAGAGTCTCCTCGTTCAGGCTTATCCACTGGAAGTCGTCGACGAGCTATCTGTGTGGCAGGAGATGCATCAGCGCGAACGCCGCTGGTTCACAGTGAAGGAGGCGCTCAGAGCGGTGACCGATCCGGAGATCAAGACGCTGATCCGAATTTTTGGTTCTTATGCGCGCGGTCTGCGAGAGGCCGGGCCGACGGGCGTTGCAAAAGTCCCTCCGGTCTAGATCGAGGTCGATCAAGTCACCACCATTGCAATGGCGCGCCGGAGAGTCGGCATGAAAGACGATTTGGAATTGGTAATTGCCAAGCATGCCGCGAACGGCCGCTTTTGTGTCTAGACCGTAGACGGCGCTGTCAGACCAAATGCACCGCTCGGCAAGGAGGGGCTGGGTAGGGGGCTAGATGCCTCGTCCTCGCAAGCCACAGAGCTCGTTCCGCTACCCAACTCGTCACCCAAGGTGATCCGCCTCGTGGTGATGATGTATGTGCGGTTCCCGCTGTCGCTGCGGAACGTCGAGGACCTGCTATCCGAGCGCGGGATCGACATCTGCCATGAGACGGTGCGACATTGGTGGAAACGCTTCGGTCCGATGTTTGCGGGCGATATCCGTCGGCAGCGGGTGTCTCGCATGCGGGGCTTCCGCCATTGGCGCTGGCACCTCGACGAGATGTACGTGAAGCTCAACGGTGAGATGGTCTACCTCTGGCGAGCCGTCGATCACGAGGGCGAGATCCTCGAAAGCTACGTCACCAAAGGGCGCGACAAGGGCGCAGCGCTTCGCTTCATGAAGAGGGCGCTGAAGCGTCATGGCTCGCCGGAGGCCGTCATAACCGACGGGCTGCGCTCCTATCGCGCCGCGATGACCGAGCTCGGCAACGAGGACAAGCAGGAGGTCGGCCGCTGGGCCAACAACCGAGTTGAGAACAGCCATCTGCCGTTCCGACGACGATAACGGGCGATGCTGCGGTTCCGACGAATGGCGAGGCTCCAGAAGTTCGCCTCAGTCCATGCAAATGTCCACAACCACTTCAATCTCGAACGCCATCTTGTCGATCGCCAGACCTATAAGCTTCGCCGCTTAGCCGCCCTGGCTGAGTGGCAGCTCCTCATGAGCTAGGCTGCCAGCCTCAAAGACCGAACCGCATCGGGTGGAGACGGGTTCGCATTAGACTGACAGCACCCAACAGGCCTGTATCCGCTTTCCCCGCAGGTCAGATCGCGCTGCGCGCCCAATCCACGATCGCTCGCTGCGGCATCGCGCCGGACTGCCGCGCTACTTCACGCCCTTTGCGAAACAGGATCATCGTCGGGATCGACCGAATAGCATAGCGACCTGCGATGGCCTGCTCGGCTTCGGTATCGAGATTTCCGAGCCGCACCCACGGCTCAAGCTGCTGGGCGGCCGCCTCGAATGCGGGAGCCATCTGACGACATGGGCCGCACCATGAGGCCCAGAAATCGACCAGCAGTGGCAGGTCCGACCGCGACGCATGGGCGTCGGAATTGGCGGCGGTGATCGTGACCGGCTTGGCAGCAAAGAGCGCGTTCTTGCAGCGCCCGCAGGTGCCGGCCCCGATCCTCTCGCGCGGCACCCGGTTGAGCGACGCGCAATGCGGGCAGGCGACGATCAGGGCGTCGGTCGATGTCGTTGCCATGGTCGTCTCATAACTGTCGCGCGCGCGCAGCCCGCGCTCCGAAAAGCTTCGGAACGTGATCGATCAGCGCGTCACTTCCATCTCGGCGATACTAGGCTCCCACTCGTGCCGGGCTTCGCCGCTCAGGTGGTAGACCGACCGGGGCGCAAGCGGCGCGGAGACGCGCTCGAACCCGCCACCGCGGTGCCGCCGGAAACGCATCGTCGCGGGCACGCCCAGCGAGATGCCGACGATGTGCTCGAAGACCGGGCGGTCGCGGTGCCAACCGATGCCGGCGCCCGGATCGTAGCGGATGAGGAGCGCCTGGACGAGGTCGTCATCGGGAAGGCCGGCGAACGCAGCCGCGCGCGCTTTGACGGGCTTCAGCCACTCGGGGATCGGATCGGCCCGATCGAACGCGCCGCGATCGAAATCATAAGACCAGCCGAACGATGTCGTGAGGCGCTTGCCGAGCCAGCCCTGAAACCGGAAAGGCTCCAGCGTCTGTGCGTCGATCTGCGCGATCAGCGCCTGTTCTTCGGTCTCGCTCAGGAAAGCATCCGATGACGCCAGGCCCGGGAGGAGCGGGGTATCGAAGAGATCTGCGAACGCGGCGGACATCACGCGAATATGGGTTCGGCCATCGCTCCCGGAAAGTCTTTCAGACGAGCACCCGTGCCGCGAACGTCGCGGCGGCGGCGAGCCCGTCCTGGCCGACCGTATGGCCCACGCCCTTCGAGACATGCGTCTCGACGGGCACCTGTGCGGCGGTCAATGCCTTGGTCGCCAGATCCAGCGACCGAAACGGCACGACATCGTCGGCCGTGCCATGGATCAGCAGCACGGGTGGACGACTGCGGATCTCGGCGTGCAAGGAGTCTGGCGCGACGAGCATGCCCGAGATGCCGATGATCCCTGCCAGGGTGTTCGCACGGCGCAAGCCGACGTGCAGCGCCATCATCGTGCCCTGGCTGAACCCGACCAGCAGGAGGCGATCGGCCCCGAGGTCGGCATCTTCCAGCTCCTTCGTCAGGAACGCATCGAGACCCGGCGCGGCAGCCGCGGCACCCGTCGCACGCTCCGTCGCCGAGAAACTCTCGATCGGCCACCACTGACGAGCATCGGCCATATGTGGCAGCAGCGACGGGGCGTTGGGTGCCACGAAAGCGACGGTCGGAAGTGTCGGTTGGATCATCGCGGCAAGCGAGATCAGATCGTCACCGTTAGAGCCGTAGCCATGCACGAGCACCACCAATGCGCTCGGTTTGCTTCTCGAAAGTGGCGGGAGGCGAGGGCCGTCTAACATGGCTGCCGTGTCCCGCATCGATCGCCGTTCAAGCACGCGCGCCCGGCGACATCGGACCGCCGACCTCGATCGCCTTCTTCAAGCCGGCGGTATCCTCCAACCGGCCGAGATATGCGGCCACCGCCGGGAAAGCGTCCAGCTGCTTGGCGTTGCGGAGCGTCGCCAGCAGGTAGCTCATCTGGATGTCGACTAGGGTCAGACGATCGCCCATGAGATAGGTGCGATCCGCCACCCGATCGGAGATGTAGGAGAGGGTCTTCTGCAGCTCGGGCGCCGTAAAGCCGGCGAGGCCCGCCGACAGGCCACCAGTTTTCGCGCCAAGGAGCGTTAGCATGGCGGGAAGCGCTGCCGAACTCTCGACGAAATCCAGCCACTCATCATGGACCGCGCGATCGGGCGTGCCGGGCGCCGGCACCAGCCGCCCATCGCCATATTTTTGCTCGAGGTAGCGCAGGATCGTGCCGGATTCGGCGAGCACCAGATCATCGTCGACGAGGATAGGCGCCTTGCCCAGCGGGTGGACGGTGGCCAGCGCCGGCGGGGCACGGAAGTTCTGATCGCGCTCGTAGGCGATCAGCTCGTACTTCAAGCCCAGCTCCTCGAGCAGCCAGAGCACGCGCGTCGACCGCGAGAAATTGAGATGATGGACCGTGATCATGGCAGGGGCCTTAGAAAGAAACTTCGGGACGCGGCGCGAAGGCGGCCGGCAGGATCGGCGGTGGTCAGCCGAAGCCTCGGTGTCCAAGCAAAGGCGGCACGATCAAGTTCCAAATTGCCAAGGGTCGGCGCGATCGGATCGCGCCGCTTCAATCCCCCGAAAGCCACAGGCATGCGCTTATTCACTGCAAAGTGAATAACGACGGTTTATCGAAATAACGGCCGTTCTGCAGAGGATTACTTGTCCCGTTCGGCCCGCTTGCGGCCAGCTTTCCGAGCACGGCTGATAGCCGCAGCGCGCTCGCGCTTCTCTGACGGCTTTTCATAGTGCCGGCGAAGCTTCATCTCGCGGTAGACCCTCTCACGCTGGAGCCGCTTTTTCAAGACGCGCAGTGCTTGATCGACATTGTTGTCGCGGACGATGATCTGCATTCTGATCTGCCTTTACGTGTCTGGGCGATTTGTAGTGCGCCGATGCCATCATGGGCGACAGGATGGCAAGCTAAGGTGTGCTGGGGCGTCGGGAAGGATTGGACTCTCTAACTAAGTCGCCGACGCCGCTACAATGGTGGTGAGGACATAGGCGTTGTTTCAGGCGGGCGGAACGCCGCCCGCGCAGCAGCGTCTGTTCGATGTGAAGATTGCAACCTACAATGTGAATGGCGTCAACGGCCGACTGGCAGTCCTCTTGCGCTGGCTTGAAGAGGCGCAGCCGGACGTCGTCGTCCTGCAGGAACTGAAGGCGCCCCAGGACAAGTTTCCGGAAGAAGCGGTGCGCAAGCTTGGATACGATGTCATCTGGCACGGCCAGAAAAGCTGGAACGGCGTCGCGATGTTGAGCCGGATCGGGGAGATCCATGAGACCCGACGCGGTTTGCCGGACGATCCGGATCCCTCGCAAAGCCGGTACATCGAGGCCGCGGTGAACGGCGTTCTGATCGCCGGGTTCTATCTGCCGAACGGCAACCCGCGCCCAGGGCCGAAGTTCGATTACAAGCTCGCCTGGTTTCGCCAGCTGATCGAGCATGCGAAGACGTTGCTCCAAACGGGCGCGCCCATGGTTCTCGCCGGCGACTTCAACGTGATGCCGACCGATCGCGATGTCTACAAGCCGGAGCGCTGGCTGGATGATGCCCTCTTCGCCCCCGAGGTCCGGGCCGCCTTTTTCGAGCTCCTTGAGCAGGGATGGACGGACGCCTTGAGATCGGTCCATCGGGATGAGACGATCTATACGTTCTGGGACTATTTCCGGAACGCATATGCCCGCAACGCCGGCCTTCGCATCGATCACTTCCTGTTGAGCCCGGCTCTCGCCGATCGGCTCGTCGACGCACAGGTCGACCGCCACGTGCGAGGCTGGGAAAAGACCAGCGACCACGCCCCGGTGTGGATCGAACTGGCGGACAAACCCCCTAAGCGGCGCCGTCAGCCGAGATCGGCGAACCAGTCGGCGTAGGGCGTATTGCGCGCCATATGCCGGTTATAGTCGGGGGCGTCGTCGCCCCACCAAGCGGGTCCGCGCTCGCCGAGCGCCCGTTTGGCAACGTCGACCGCGGTGTGCGCGATCTTCTCGCTGGGCTCGTCCTGGTCGTTTCGCGCATCGCGCACGGTCAGGCGCGCGATCATCAGGTCGCGCACCAAACGGTGCCGTTCCTCCGGCGCCAATGCCGGGTTCGCCATCCGCCACAGGCGACCGCGCACCACGAAATAGCGACCGTCGGGCGTTACCGGATGGCTGCCGGCGCTGGCTGTCATCGTGCGGCGCTGCGCGCCCGGTCGACGATCGCGCGCTCCGGCATCGCGCCGATCAGGCGGGCGACCTGCCGTCCCTTGCAGAACAGGATCATCGTCGGGATCGACCGGATGTCGTAGCGACCAGCGATCGCCTGCTTCGATCCTTCATCTCACAGATCCGGAAGCGACTGGTCGGCCCGCCCCCAGCCTGCGAGCGCCTTGGAGGATGCCCGCTTCACGAGTTCCGCCGCATGTCCGATGTGGAAGCGGGCAGGGGTCTCGATCGTCTCCATCTCCTTCCAGGAGATCGGCGCCGCGACCGGGGCGCCCGGTCGGGCGCGTGCGCTATAGGGCATGACCGCCGTCGCGCCGCGCTGGTTGCGGAGATAGTCGACGAAAATCCGGCCCTTGCGCTGCGCCTTCGGCAGCGCGGCCGTGAAGTTCTCGGGATCGCTCTGGGCTACAGCTTGTGCGAGCCGATGGGCGAAATCCTTCACCTCGGGCCATTCGGCGCGGGGCACGAGCGGTGCGATCACGTGCACGCCTTTGCCGCCGGTGATCATCGGAAAGGTCGCGAGGCCGATCTGCTGCAGGATGTCCCGGAAGTGGAAGGCCGCGGTACGGACGGCTTCGAAGTCGAGGCCTTCGTCGGGATCGAGATCGAACACCAGCCGATCGGCCTTTTCCACATCCTCGATCCGCGCGCCCCAACCATGAAACTCAACTGTCCCCATCTGCACGCAGGTGACGAGACCGTCCGCGTCGTCGACGTAGAGATAGGGCTCCTCGTGCCCATCCTTCTCGGCGATGCCGACGTGATGGACATGGTCGCCGAAGCTGCCGGCATCGTGCTTCTGGAAAAAACACTTCTTGGCACGCCCCTGCGGACAGCGGACCAGGCTGATCGGACGGCTCCCGGCCCAAGGCAGCATGATCTCCGAGACTGCGGCATAATGGTCTGCGAGCTGACCCTTGGTGATGTGCGTCTCAGGATAAATGACCCGCTCGCGGTTGCTGACCTTGACGCTGCTCGTCGCGGCCTCGGGAAGGGCTGAGGCCCGCTGCTCCTTCTCGAGTACGACGGCCTCGGCCTTCTTGTCCTCACGCAGGCCGAGATAGCTCGGATGCCGGAGCGTGCCCTCGTGGGTCATCTCTGTGAAGGCGATCTCGGCGACCAACTTGGGCTTCAGCCAGTGCGCGCCGCGGACCTCGGCCCTGGGCGCGTCGACCGTCGCGGTCTTCTGCTCGAGCGGCGCCATGATTCCCATGAGCCTGAGCAGCTCGGCGGTGTCGAAGCCGGTTCCGACCTTACCGGTGTATCTGAGCTTGCCGTCCTCGTGGACGCCGAGGATCAGCGAGCGAAATGCGCGGCTCTTGTCAGACGGCGTCCATCCGACGACGACAAACTCCTGTCGCTTTATGCACTTGGTCTTCACCCAGCTGCCGCTGCGCGACCCGAAATATTTGCCCGACGCGATCTTCGAGATGACGCCCTCGAGTCCGGCATCGCAAAAGTTGTGCAGCAGCTTTTCGCCATTTCCCTGGATGTGATCCGAATATCGCAACACGGTCGAGTTCGGCGGCAGGATCGCCTTCAGCTTCTCCTTCCGCTCCAGCAACGGGAGATCGGTGAGGTCTTCGCCGTCCAGTTCGAGCAGGTCGAAGGCGAAATAGTCGATCGTGCCGGGTGCGGTCTTGAGCGCGCCCTGAAGCGCCTGGAAGCTCGAGCACCCGTCCGGGTCCAGCACGACGGCCTCGCCGTCGATCAGGGCGCTTCTCACGTCGAGCTTGGACGCCTCGCCGACGATCGTCGGGAATCGATCCGACCAGTCGAGGCCAGAGCGTGTGTAGGCGCGCGTCTCGTCATCACCGACGGCGACCAGCGTGCGATAGCCGTCATACTTCATCTCGTGGATCCAGCGATCGCCGGCCGGCACGCTGTCGACCAGCGTGGCCAGCTGAACCGCTCGGAACGGCGGGGGACTTTGGGCTGGCTCCCTCTTCCTGGATGAGGCCGCGCCCTTGGATTTGGTTGCGGCCTTCGCCGCGGGGGGGGGCCTTTCGCTTCGAGGTCGTGCCTGCAGCGATCTCGGCCATGCTGAGCCCGCTCGTGACCCCGGTCAGGTGGGTGGAGACGAGGTCGTCCGAGCCTGCGGCATGGTCATCTGCGACCTTGCGCAGCAGCCAGTTCTCGCCCTTCTCCTTTCCGCGGGGCTTGAGGCGGATCATGATCCATTCGCCCTTCATCCGAGCCCCATGCATGATGAAGTGGAGGTGGCCTTCGAGAAGCGTCTTGCTGGGGTCTTTGCCAGCGATCGGCTCCCACGTGCCTGTGTCCCACAGCATTACCGTCCCGCCACCATATTCGCCCTTGGGTATGGTGCCCTCGAAGGATGCGTAGTCGAGCGGATGATCCTCGGTTCGGACCGCCAGGCGCTTGTCATCGGGATTGAGGCTGGGGCCACGGGTCACCGCCCAGCTTTTCAGCACGCCGTCGAGCTCGAGCCGAAAGTCATAGTGCAGGCGCGTCGCCTCGTGCTTCTGGACGAGAAAGCCGTGCCCCGAAGTCGGCTTCGTCGCTCCGGATGGCTCGGCCGTCCGGGTGAAGTCGCGCTTGGACCGGTAGGTCGCCAGCGCATCGAATGTTTCGGACGCGGCGGCGGAGGAGCGTCGGGCCATGGTACATACCTCGGGAGGACCTGCATCAATCCCCGCGTGCATTGACTCGTTCCGAAAGTCGATTTCCGAGTCATTTCAACACTAAAGACCATGGCATTCCGGAACGTCGAGGTTGTCCGCGGATTGATGGTCGTCTGACCCTGGAGAGAGACGATGGCGGCACGACCCTATTGGCGCGGACAGATCCGTCTCGCGCTCGTCTCGATCCCGGTCGAGATCTATTCGGCGACGAAGAGCGGCGCCGCCGTGGCTTTCCACCAGATCTACGAGCCGACGGGGCAGCGGATCAAATATGAGAAGACGGTGCCCGGCATCGGCCCCGTTGATGTCGACAAGATCATCAAGGGCTTCGAATATGAGAAGGGCGAATATGTCCTGCTCGACGAGAAGGAGATCGAGGGCGTCAAACTCGAGAGCAAGAAGACGCTGGAGCTGACCCAGTTCGTCGACAGCCACGACATCGATCCGATCTACTTCGAGAAGCCCTATTATGTCGTGCCGGCCGACGACCTGGCCGAGGAGGCGTTCGTCGTGCTTCGCGAGGCGCTGAAGCGCAGCCACAAGATCGGCCTCGGCCAGCTGGCGATGCGCGGCCGCGAATATGTCGTCAGCATCAAGGGCTGCGGCCGCGGCATAATCATGGAGACGCTGCGCTACGCCGACGAGGTCCATAAGGCGGCGAGCTACTTCCGCGACATCGGCGACACCAAGCCTGACGAGGATCTCCTCGATCTCGCCCAGACGCTGATCGACAAGAAAACCGGCAAGTTCGACGCGGCCGATTTCCACGATCGATACGTCGACGCGTTGAAGGATCTGATCGAGCGCAAGAAGAAGGGCAAGACGATCACGATCGAGGACGACAAGGGCAGCGACCCGCGTGGGTCGAACGTCGTCGACCTGATGGCCGCGCTGAAGAAGTCGCTCGGGACGGGGGGCAGCACCAGCGCCACCGCTAAGGCACCCGCGAAGAAGCCTGCCGCGAAGAAACCCGCTGCGCCCAAGAAGGCCGCGGCGAAGCCGGAGGCGAAGGCTCCGGCCCGCAAGCGTGCCTGAGCGCGACGCGTCGGCCGGTAGGCCCGTCGCGGAAGACGACGCGATCGCCTTTGCTGAAGGGGCGATTACGATGTGGGCTAATATGCTCACGCTGATGGCGACCCATCTGCGTGAGCATGGGATGCCGCGTGGTGAGGTGCTCGAGATGCTGACGATGCTTCACGACACGAACGAGGCGACCATCCGGTCGCCCCACGCGAAGGCATCGGCGGCGAGGCATCTCATGGCGGTCTTTAAGGCCCTCGAGACGACCTGATCGGCTCGGCTGATGGCGCTCACCGACGAGGAACTGCGCGACGCCGCGACCCATCGTGGGCTGAAACTCGTGAAGTCGCGCAAGCGCAATGCCGGGGTAGGGGACTATGGGAAGTTCGGCCTCACCGACCCCGCCGGCAAATCACTGTTCGGCATTGGCGACGACGGCCTGACCGCATCCGCCGAAGAGATCGAGGACTATCTTCGCAGGGGTGAAGTCTCAACATGGGCCGAGTCCGCTCGGATCACGCCGCAGGCCGTCAGCAAAGCGAAGACCAGTAAGGACGATGTTCCAGAGGCAACGTCATCGGCGATCCGACCGCGGCCGCATCGCGGCGGAGCATCGTCTGCGTCGCGCCTACCGGCTGGAGTTGCTGAAGCGTCCGCGAACCAGGCAAAGGCTCGAGCCAATGACGATGAAGCAACCCGCTTCGAACGTCGGCCCATGCGGACCGCGCCAGAAGCGCCGCCGCCGGTTCCGAAGCTGACGATCAGGCAAGCACGTGCGTCCGATGCGGAGGCGGTATCGAAACTCCTGGCGACTGGCGGCTTCGAAGGTGGCGCGGCTGCCGCGAGAAGGGCGATCGCTTCGGCGAGCGCACGAAAGGAGTCGATACTCGTCGCGGATCGCAGCAACGTCATAGGAATCCTCGCCTGGACCGTAATCGCCGACGTTCTGGCGGGTGCCGTGGGTCGCATATCCGTCATTGTCGTGGACGAGCATGACCGTCGCGATGGTGTCGGGAAGGCGGTTGTCGAGGAGTTCGGCAAGCGCAAGGTCGGTCTCATCGAGGGCATGAGCGACATCGAGATAAGAAACGCCAACGGCTTCCTTCGCGCACTTGGGTTGCGCCAGGGCAGCTACCGGTTCGTCGCAAGGATTTGAGCGGAGGCACTTCTCATTCGATCGAACGCTCCCATATTCGACATGAGTTCAACAACGCGAAAGGAGGTGGTCGAATGTCTCATTGTCCCATGCCGCTAGACCGGCACATCAAGGGTTACGACAGCTTCTTCGGAGCGTTCGGCGCCTGAGGTGCCTCTGACGGCCGGCTCGTTGGAACGAGCCGGACTTCGTCGTTGAGCCGCATGTCGAGCGGCTGACAATGGAAGGGCCGCTCCCATCAGAGCGGCCCTTCGTTTTTATGTGGTTTCAAGCGGGCGCTTTGCCCAGTTCACGGGCGACTGCGTCCGCGATAACCCCCGCCTTTCCGACGGCCGCCTCGAGCTCTGCGCGGCTCACACCGAACTTCTTTGTCCAGTATTCGACCTCATAGTCCTCGTGGATGTTGATCCGCAAAGCATCCTGCGGGCCGCGGTTGGTCTTGTCGTCTGCCATCGACCGTCTCCTCTGGCGCTATGAACCGACGAGATTCCCGCGAGTTCAATCTCGGGCCGTTGCGACGGTGACGATTATGCAGCCTCGACCTTGTGGGCTCGCAAGTGTGCCTGATCTCGCAAAAGCGATTGTTATCCAGGGTTTATTACAGAGACGTTTGATCGGTCGGCGGACCGATAGCGAGCGTGGGACGTTGATGCTGAGATCGTTGGAACGCTCGTCATCGGGCCCCTCCCGCTTTCGAATAGAGCGAGAGGAATGCACATGGACACACGTGACACAACACGACGCCAGATGATCGCAACGGCTGCGCTCGGCGCCGCTGCTGCGACGGTGGCGGCCCCGGCAGCTGCCCGGGAGGGCGACCCCGCCGAGTTGCGAGGCGGTAAGCAAGATCCACGCAGCAAATACCCTAAGCCTCCATTCAAATCGCAGTCGCAGCCTTGGCCAGGTCTCGCCAGCCGGATGGATCCCAAGCCGGATCATGGTGAGACGAGCTACGTGGGATCAGGTCGGTTGCGGGCCCGCAAGGCGCTGATTACCGGCGGCGACTCCGGCATGGGACGAGCGGCGGCGATCGCCTTCGCGCGCGAAGGCGCCGACGTCGCCATCAACTATCTTTCCGAAGAGGAGCCGGATGCACGCGAGGTCGTGGCTCTGATCCGCCAGGCTGGCCAGAAGGCGATCGCCATCCCCGGTGACATCCGAAACGAGAGTTTCTGCAGCCAACTCGTGGCGCAGGCGGTCTCCGGTCTAGATGGTCTGGACATTGTGGTCAGCAACGCCGCGCGGCAGCAGTCCATCCCGTCGATCCTTGACCTCACGACCGAGGAGTTCGATCGGACGATGAAGACTAACATCTATGCGCCGTTCTGGATCATCAAGGCCGCGCTTCCGCATCTGGAGCCGGGATCGGCGATCATCGGCACGACGTCCGAGCAGGCCTATAATCCCGATCCGGACCTCTACGTCTATGCGCAGACGAAGGCGGCGACGATGAACTATGTGAAATCGCTCGCCAAGCAGCTCGGACCCAAGGGCATCCGCGTGAACGGTGTCGCGCCTGGTCCGATCTGGACGCCGCTGCAGGTCTCCGGCGGCGCCAGCCAGGGCAAGCTCGTGACATTCGGCGCTACGACGCCCCTTGGTCGACCGGGTCAACCGGCCGAACTCGCCGGCATCTTCGTGCGCCTTGCCGAGGATGACGGCAGCTACACCACCGGCAACATTTATGGTGCGGGCGGCGGGCAGGGTCAGCCGTGAGAATGTCCATCACGAAGTCCTTCGCGATCGCGCTGCTCGTTACCGCCTTGGCGTCGACGTCTGCTACCGCTCAGGAGGCCGGTTCCCGCCAAACCCGCGAATACGTCCAGGCGGCCGGCGAGTCCGACACGTTTGAGATCATGGAAGCGCAAACGGCGCTGGCGCAGAGCTCCGATCCGAAGGTGACCGCCTTCGGTCGCGATATGATCCATGATCATGGCGAGACGAGCCGGAAGCTTAGCGAAGCCGCGGAGGGGGCAGGGCTGAAGCCCCCACCGATCGCGGTGGGGGCGGGTCAGTCGCCCTTCCTCGCGGCGCTCCAGAGTGCGCGGGGCCGGGAGTTCGACAAGACCTACTGGCGGCAGCAGGCTCTCGCTCATCACTCCGCGCTCACGACGGCGCAGCAATATGCCGACCACGGCGACAGCCCGGCGATCCGGGAGGCCGCGAACGCCAGCATTCCTATGATCCGACGGCATCTCGCGATGGCAGAACACATGGTCCAGTCGGTCGAGAGCGGATCCTGACTGCGCCCCGTCTGCCGCTGTTATCGCGAACGAGAACCCGAGGAGTGAAGAAATGACAACATCCGCAGGCGCCACGATCACCGCGACATTCTCGACGCGGCGGCAGGCCGACCTCGCGATCGAACAGCTCGTTCAGGAGCATGGGATCGACAGAAGCGCAATCTTCGTCACCCCGGTCGGCGATGACAACAGCGCAGGAAGTGAAGAGGACTGCGCGGACGCCGAGAGCGGCCCTCCGGGCGTCGATCCCGCAGGGGATCCCGCTCTGGCCGGCGGCCTCGACGTCTCGGTCGATCTTGCCGACGAGGGCAATGTCGCCGCTGTGAGGGCGGCGCTGCAGGAGCATGGCGGCGAGGATATCGCGACCGAATAGCAGTCATCGCCGTTTCCTTGTTCGTGATAGGATCAGAATGACGATCGAAGTGGTTCTTTTCGACATCGATGGCACGCTCGTCGACAGCAACGAGCAGCATGTGAACGCTTGGGTGTTCGCTTTCCGCGAGGCGGGCCATCCCCAGGAGCTTGACGATATTCGAGCCCAGATCGGCAAGGGCGGCGACCTGCTCGTTCCCGAGCTTCTACCGGACGTCGACGACGCAGTCCGCAAGGGCATTTCCGAGCGGCAGGGTGATTACTTCAAGGACATGTATCTCGATAACGTGGGCCCCTTCGAAGGGGCCGCCGCCCTGATCAAGCGGGTTCACGCCAGCGGGCGCAAAGTCGTGCTAGCCTCGTCAGCCAAGCGGGATGAGCTCGACCATTATGTCGGACTGATGGGCATCGAGGCCTGCCTTGCGGCGACGACAAGCATCGACGACGTCGAAACGTCCAAGCCCGAGCCCGACCTCTTCGCCCTGGCGATCGGGAAGGTCGGTGTTGAACCTTCGAATGCGTTAGTGGTGGGCGATACCATCTACGACGTAGACGCGGCACTGCGGGCTGGCATCGCAACGGTGGGCGTCACCTCCGGACCATTTGACGAGAGCCAGCTTAAAGAGGCAGGAGCGATTGCTGTGTTCGCCGACGTCGCATCCATTCTTCGCGATTTCGATCAATCGCCGCTCGCGCGGTGAACGAAACTGTCCATCTCTCATCGCAGATAGCTGTGCGCTTCCATGCGTTCGAAATTGCCTCGCAAAAAATTTGAGGGATGGGGGAGCGAATTACACTCTCCTGGGTGGAAGTTCCGGATTAAATTAAGTGTGAGGATGCGATGAGCGAGGTTGCTTGGTCTATGGAGATACTCTTACGGCAGCGCGTCTTGTTGATTGGATAGCCGAACGGGATAGCAGCATACTGATTGCGTCGTCGGTAGCTTTGCGAGCATTGCGGAGGATTTTGCGCGAATCCGGTAAAGCATCGCCGCGAATTGTTGTATGGGCTAGACGGCTACTCGGCTCTGTCTGTGCTGGCTGAGCCTGCGCTCTAGCGTGTTTTGATACGCCCGAGCCCAATCCAATACGCCACGCGTCGCGAAAATCACGTAAGAACTAGTGGATAGGGACACCCGTCCCTCGACCGTGAATCGCTCAATGCGAAGCTTGACCTTCCATGGAGGCGCCTTTCAAAAGATGGTTACTCGGATCCACGGATCTTAAAGATATGGCCGCAGCGAATGTTCCGGCCCGGCGGGGCGAGCGCAAGACTTGGGCAGACAGGAATGCGGCGAATCTGGACGAGTAAGCCGATGGCCAAACGTGCGATCGTGCGACGCCTGTTCGGGCCGGACTTGAAGTTAATCCGGCATCTGTCGAGACAGAACTTCACGTTTCTCAGTCATGCGCCCTCTTTTTTTATCAAGCGAAAGGGCAAGCACCGTCCGTTCAGATCTGGTCGGGACTTTTGCGTCGAGTATGCCAACCGGGCTCAGCGCCTTGACGCGCGACACGTCCGCGACCGAATCATTTCGCCTTTTCGGTCGCCAGCGCGTTTCCAACCAAATTGACCAGAAGGCTTGAGGAATACCGCCCTTGCTTCCCGTCCCCTCCGATCTTGCGCCGATGGAGGCGAAGACCGCGATGCGAGCAATAAGTAGAAATCGCGGTTATTTTGCGCGAATTCGCAGTGTTCCCGATTTGAACCTGACGCTAGAGGGAAAGCGATGCGCTTTCCAAATGGCTTTTCCGACAGCACGAACGGACGGATTGGATCGGCAAATTGGCTCGCTATGCCAGGGCCGACCGACGCCTTCCGGTCGATCCGATCGACATCTACGACCGTATCCGGTTGACCTCGGGCGGAGACGCCGAAATGCTCCATGCGCTGCAGGCGGCATTGGAGGAGTGGAACGGGGGTGAGCCGTACCGGCTAGACCGCGACCAAGGCGCTCCGCGTGCGCGAAGGTAGATAAAGCAGCCCACTGGGCTAGCCTGCGGGCGGCGGCGGTACGCAGCAGGATTGCGTGCTATGCTTCAACCGGTCTCGACGCGCGTCGAGTTGATCGGCTACGGTTCGGAATGGTCGTTGGAAGATGAGACTGCCGGGTCAGGCCCCACTTATGGAGCGTGCTTTCGAGCTTGCTCGCTCTGGCTCTGTTTATTCGTTCGGTCCGCTTGCGGACCAAATGGTTCGGGAGGGATATCCGCGAGCCAGCCTAACAGCAGTCGGCCCGATGACCCGGAAGCAGCTAAATCGGGAATGTGCCGCGGCTCGGGGACGGACCGCCCACGGTGTGTAGCCGATGCGGCTCGACTCTCGGTACGGGAACCGTTCGGTCTCCGGGTCTGTGAAGGCACTGCCCCACGTTAAGTCGCTGACCTTGGCGATGTCCTAGGATGGTCTATGACCAAACCCCCACGCGATCGCATCAGCAACCCAGCCAAGGTGTGCTTTGCGCTCTGCGCACTCCTGATGTTCGTCGTCGTAGGGTTGGGCGCCTACTTCGTCGTTGGCAGCCCTGAGACGCGACAGGGGTCGCTCGGCCCGCTGGTCGAGAGCGCGCCACGTTCCGATCCGGCGCCGCTACGGATGCGTCCAGAAGGACATTAAAGCAGATACGACAAAGCCCGCCGAACGGGCGGGCTCTAATTCGGGCATGTCTTAGACTTCGTCGCGCAAACCAGCAACGAAACGGCGGCTCCACGCGGTTCGAGGGAGGTCTGCGCTACTGGGCATTGACCATGCTGGCGCCGTGGCGCCGAGAACTGCATGTTGATGTAATCGGGCTCCAAAATCTGCAGCTGGAAGGGGACAGGCAGCCCATCCGACGCGCGGCGCCAACGCCGGCGCGCGAGAACGGCGCCGCTGATGACGATCGTGCGCGCGGCCTGCAGCTGAAGGCCACAGAAGTTGTGCCGGCCGGCCGCGTCGCATGCCGTGCTGTCGAAATGAGCCCGTGCGAGCTTCGTCAGCGCGTCCTCGACCTTGCCGTCGCGATAAACCTGAAAGGGATTTTGTCAGTCTAATGCGAACTCGTCTCCAGACGATGCACCTGGGTCTTTGAGGCTGGCAGCCTAGCTGGCGAGGATCTGCCACTCGGCCAGGGCGGCCGAGCGGCGGAGCTTGTAAGTCTGGCGATCGACGAGGTGGCGTTCGAGATTGAAGTGGTTGCTGACGTTGGCGTGGACCGAGGCAAACTTCTGAAGCGTCTTCGTCCGCCGGAACCGCAGCATCGCCCGCTCTCGTCGTCGGAATGACAGGTGGCTGTTCTCCACGCGGTTGTTGGTATGCCGCCCCATCTCCTGCCGGTCGCCGTTGCCGAGCTCACGCATCGCGGCCTGATATGATCTCAAACCATCCGCGGTGATCCGCTCAGGCGAGCCGTTGCGCTTCAGCGCCTTCTTCATGAAGGCGAGCGCTGCCTTTTTGTCCCTCGTTTTCGTCACGTAGCTTTCGAGGATCTCTCCCTCGTGATCGACCGCTCGCCAGAGGTAGTGGGTCTCACCGTTGATCTTCACGAACACCTCGTCGAGATGCCAGCGCCACTGCCGGAAGCCACGCATGTAGCTCACCCTCTGCTGCCGCACTTCGCTGGCCAACATCGGACCAAATCTGTTCCACTAGAACGCTGGACAAGAGGTTCGGTGTCAGCCGCGCAAAAATCGAAGCGACCGTCGGTAAGGCGGGGGGGTGAGCGCAGACGCAGTCACCCGTGCCGCGCGATACCTCGCCTTTGTCGTTGGCAAGGCCCACGCCGGGCGAATGAACGCGACGCAGCGCATCTCTGGAGGCGCACGCTGCTCGACCATCGGGGTCCGGGATCGACGCGCTGACCTGACTCTGGCGCGCGGTCGTCGATTTGTCCGCGTCGCATGAAGCCGGCTGTCCCGAGCATTCCGGCGGTATGCCCGCCAAGATGTCGGTTAGCCAACCGACAGGTGATCCGCGACTTAGTGAGCAGGTGGCCTGCACGGCCTACGGCCGGATCAAGTGATAGTAATTCGAACATGGATAGCAGTGGTGCGCGCCGGCACGCCTGCCAGGGCTTTAGCGCCGCAGCGTGTACAGATAGGCTGCGATATCGCGCGCATCGCGCTCGCCGAGATCCTGATCTGGCATACCGCTACCCAGAGCGATCTGCTGGGGGTGGCGCAGCCACAGCAGCATGTCGTCGGGCGTATTTGCCAAGCGCCCCGCGATCTCGGCGCGAACGGCAACGTCCGTGAGCGAGGGACCAACCTTGCCGGCGGTTCCGCAAACCGAAGAAAATCGATGGCACGCGCTGCAGCCTACCCGGTCGACAGCAATCTCGCCTGCTGCGACATGCCCGCCAGTCATGGTTTTGGCCTGCGTGCGTGCCGTTTGCTGATCCTGCCGTTCGATGAAATAGACAGAGAAGGGCGCGGCTAAAGCGGCAAGGGCAAAGAGCATGATCACGAAGCGCAGGTTAGCGGGCATCAGCGGTCGCTCCTGCGTACCGGTTCGGGCTCAACACGGCCTTGACCATTACAAGCGCGACGGCGGCATGAACCAGTCCGCCCGGCACCCACATGATGAGCCCCGCAAGCTGCTGATCTTCCGCGGGGGTCAAACCGAACGGCGCCATCCCAAGCCGCGCGTAGCCAGCGTACCAAGGGCTTTGCGAGAAGGCCATCAGGGCGCCAAGCGCGCCCGAGATGATCGAGGTCGCGAACAGACACAACGCCGCGACCGCACGCGCGCCGGTTTGTCTCGGCCGACCTCCGTGATGGCCGATCATCGCGCTCCAGAAGAGGAGCGCGCTTAGCAGAAAGGACAAATGCTGGACGGCGTGCCATCCCTCGTTAGCGAGAGCGCGGTCGAACAGCACAGGCGCATGCCAGAGCCAGAGCGCGGCTGCCCGCAGCGTGCTGCTCGAAAAACAGCGCATTTCCTCAAGAGTGCGACATCCGCCAGCCATGAAAATAGCGCATCATTTTGACCCGGTCCGGTCGGCTTGAGAGCCTTGAACCATGCAATGAATGCATCAGGATCACGGGGCACTACAGCAGCCTGATCAACAATCTCGCCGCGCAGTTCGCGCGGATAGGCCCCTCCAATCGATGCATCCGCCGATCCCGATCGAGCGCCGTGAGCGCAACGCCCGAAATAAAACCATGCACGAAATTATGGTTCGTCGACGACATGGGGAGGAATAGCATTAATAGGTTTGCCCTGTCCGCGCCCCTGCCGGCCTGTGGATGCGTTGCTCAGTTGGCGACCGCCGTTGCCCACCTCGACGAAGCAATCGCGGTATCGGCGTGTGCAATATCAGCGCTTCTTGCCCGCCGCCTTGGAACCATTGTTGGGAACTCCGCCGGACTTTTTCACGGACGCCATAGGCGGCTTCTTGGCTGGATCACCGTCGGTCATAGCTGGGGTATCCTGGGGCGATTTATTTTTGGCCGTCCTGGTCGTGCTCCTTTTCGTATTTGGCGGCATCCTCTGCCGTACTGGTTGATGTTCTCGGCTTAACGCCTTGAACTTGCAGCTCAATGTCTTTGCGCGGATCCCCACCGCCTTCATTCGAATTTGCTTCTTCAACTTCCGACATCTGAAATCTCCCGTGCTTGCCTACTTGAACGGCCCGCGCGCGCTTTCGGGGCCGACAGCGGGTCGGACAACCGCCGAAGAGTATGATGGCTAAAATGATCGACACGCGGGATACGTGGTGCATTTTGCGGACGTCGGGCCAGCACACGCTGGCCTTGGTCAATGCGCTGCGCCCGGCCGGCTTTGATTATGTCGTGGCCTTCAACGTGCTGACGGGATCGGCACCGGCGAGCTAATGGGACAGACGGGGACGGTTGCCCTCGCCACCACGCGGTGAAAGCTGATGCTTTCCGACGAACTCGGCGAGCCGCGTCGGCGTCCGCGTGATCGGGTCGCCCCAGATCCACTTCGCCGCCGCCGCGCCGATCGCGGCGATGGTGATGTCGGCCGAGCGCTGCCAGCATAGGCGAACAGCGCCGTATAGGTCTTCGGGCCATCTTCCATCGATCATACCCGCATAGTAGCCGGCGCGCGAAAGCGCTCGCTGGCTATGCCGTTCCAGTCGATCGTTTCAGATCTCCGATAATCTAAGTGAGGGATCGGGGATGACGCCGCCGGTATGCCCATTGTGCTTCTTGGCCTCTGGACACAGGGCCAAAGTGGCGCCGCGAGCTGCCGCTCGGCGTCTTACCGAGTACCCCGCCCCTCGTAGCGGAACGCCTAGCCCCGCCGGCCCGGATCAACGCCGGCGGGGAAGTTTACTATCCAGGTCAGTGACATAATGACCGTGTGTGTGCGATGGACGACCATCCCCGGCAGGCCCCGGATCTCCCGAAGCGGCGCCCCGCAGTCCCCCGACCGCGGGGCGCGTTCAAAACTAATTTAAGTGAGAGCAACGGGCGGAGACGCGCGCCATAAAGTTGCAGCAGATCATGGTTACTCGGTCGCTTCGAAAGAAGTTTTTCACTCAACGCTGTTCGACGAGCACGCATGGGATATCTTGCTGATCCTCTATATCGCCTTTGGCGAAGGCTTCATGGTCAGCAAGGAGGAAGTTGCCGAACTAACCAGCACGCGCCTTTCGATGCTCGACCGATGGCTCAATATCCTGACATCTCAACTCATTATCCGGGAATCGGGGTGGCCTCACGCGCATCTCGAATTAAGTTCTGACGCCCGAGACCGCATGAGCCATCTGCTTCTCGAAGCAGTAGTTTCGTAGCCAGAAAACAGGTCGGCCTGACGCCCTTTAACATAGGTTGGTTTCGGCAGGCCTGCTTTTGCTATCGGCGTGTCATACAATTTGCGGGGGAGATGAGCGCTCATATGATCGACTTGAAGGCTCTCGTATTAATGAAAGAGGCAATCGATCTACTCGATGCGTCCGGCACGATGAGGCTCACCGCGTGTCATCTGCAACTCGCGATCGACACCTTTGAGAGCGAGTTAGCTGCTGCCGATGCGGTCTCATCGAAGGATATGGACGCGACAATGCCTTGACGATATGTTCCACTGATGTTCTCATAGGGCATGTCTCGAATCGATCCTGTCAGTGCCCTCCTGAACGCTCCAACATGGGCATTGCTCGGCCTTGCCGTGAAGGATGCTCGCCTACGTGAGCGTTCCGCCAATACTGTGGCCGCCACGATGCTAGCCAAGCTCGATGGAGACGATCGACCTGATCCTTGTCAGTTAGGGTTCGTGCTGTGATCGTATGGCTGACGCCGCCCGCGATCATGTTGGCCAGTCTGTTGGCACACTCGGCCTATGTGCGATTTATCAAAAATCGCTGCTCATAGCGGCACCGCCTGTCCCCACGCGGTGATTGTCAGCAGCATACCAATTTGGTGGAAGTTCGAGCTTGCAGGTGGGCGAACGATCTCCCGAGTGTTCCCCGCCATATCTACTGTGCGACTTGCTGGAACCGAACGATCAAGAAGGTGCGCCCTCGGATCGCTGTACGTGACGATCCCCCCACGAACGAGCTTCGGTTAACGTGGCGTCAGAACGAGAATGGAAGCGCTTAGTCAGCCGCTTCAAAACTTGACGGGGGTTCCGCGAAGGGCTCTCGTGAACTTACTCACGCCGCGAACTTAACGGGTCAACGCTATCGCCCACCGAGTTAGCCGTATTGTCGCTGCGAAAATTGCAACGAGCGAAACCACCGCAACCATCCCGACGATAGCCGCATCTTTGATCGTCAGCGGCCGCTGTAAGCGATCTTCATCGTCGGTCATGCCGCGACCGTATCATCCGTACGAACGGTTCGCCAAGGTCTAATGGTGCGCTGCAGCGGATAGCCAAGTTTTACGCCAACTCTGCCTAAAATTGATGATTTTCGCCAAGGCGCAGGGTCGGTCAACTTAATCGATGTCGCTACTCACCTGCCGAATTTGATGGCGATCATTGAATATTTCAGAGAGGGCCCAGTATCGCAGCAGATCGAACGCATCATCCGCGAAGTACAGGTCTTCACGGCACGGGACACACACGATGCGGTTCGGGATAGAGTTAACGGTCCCTGACCTCTGCTGACAGATCATCCACGCCGCAACGATACATGCGTTGCCTGACAGTCTCTTTAGTTTTCTCGTGGGCCATCCGAAGGCGATCGATCCAAAGCCGCTATGACAAATTGTGCGGGGGGTCCTGTTCCTACACGATTTTGACCGAACCCCCTTCGTCTTGGAGGCAATGCGTTGGCAGCAAAATGCCGGTCTGTTCCGAGGAAGCCGATGACCCGATGGCGCTCTAAAATGCTAACCAGGGCTTGCCTCCGATCTTGACGCCGCGGGGATGGAATCCTGGAAAGGCAAACATGCGATTAACTTTGCCACAGGTGGGTTATTCCTGAGAAAGCGATACGGACTTTTTGGGTCTGTTCGGCGCATTTTTGATCCGCATCTCCGCAGGGGTTTCGACTAGAAAGTGATCCCTAATCTAAATTATTGGAATATAAATCAGGCTTATCGCTCCCGATCGCATCTTCGGGCGTTCTTACACCCTGATACCAGAAAGGATCGTCATGAAGATCATTAGAAATATTTCCATTTCACTCGTCGCCATGAGCTTTGCGGCCGGCGCGGTTGCACAGACCGGTTCTGCGGGAACAGCGAGCCCGAGCGGCGCTCAAAGCGGCGCGACGGGCTCCACGGGCTCAGGCGGCTTGGGCTCGACCGGAACCGGCGCTGGCGGCAAGGGCGGAAGCGGCATGGGCGGAGGTGGTATGGGCACCGCCAACAAGGGTAGCGCTGGCATGGGCGCAACCAGCAGCGGCATGCATAAAAAATCCTCGAAGTCGACGGGCTCCAAGGCCAACCACAGGTCTGGAAGCATGCCGCAGGGCACGGACTCGCTCAGCGAAACGACGACCGACGGCTCGACGCCTCGCTGAACTTAACGTCGCCGGCCGTTCCACATGGGATGGTCGGCGATGATGCTGTCAGATTAAATACACCGCTCGGTGAGGAGAGCTGGGCGGGGGGCTAGATACCTCGTCCTCGCAAGCCACAGAGCCGTTCCGCTACTTCAACTCGTCACCCAAGGTGATCCGCCTCGTGGTGATGATGTATGTGCGGTTCCCGCTGTCGCTGCGGAACGTCGAGAACCTGCTATCCGAGCGCGGGATCGACATCTGCCATGAGCCGGTGCGACATTGGTGGAAACGCTTCGGTCCGATGTTTGCGGGCAATATCCGTCGGCAGCGGGTGTCTCGCATGCGGAGCTTCCGCCATTGGCGCTGGCACCTCGACGAGATGTACGTGAAGCTCAACGGTGAGATGGTCTACCTCCGTCGATCACGAGGGCGAGATCCCTCGAAAGCTACGTCACCAAAGGGCGCGACAAGGGCGCAGCGCTTCGCTTCATGAAGAAGGCGCTAAAGCGCAACGGCTCACCTGAGCGGATCACTACGGATGGTCTAAGATCCTACCAGGCAGCCATGCGAGAACTCGGTGACGGCAAGCGACAGGAGGTCCGGCGGCATACCAACAACCGCGTGGAGAACAGCCATCTGCCGTCCCGACGACGAGAGCGGGCGATGTGAGCTGCTGCCGCTTCCGGTCTTAGGATCACTCTCATACTGCTAAGACACCGGCGGACTGACACGTCCTCATATCGCGATGAGCATCCGGCAAGGATTGACCAGGCGCCGATCACGCTCCTATTCCCGATGCCGAACTGATGGAGCAATATGCGCGGATCGCGCGAAGCTCTCTGCGTTGCTAAGAGAGCAGGAGATTATGGCAAGCGGGCTGCTCGGAGCCTTCCTCGATCTACGCTCGGCGCTGCTGCGTTATCTGATGACGCGCGGCGCATCGCCGGATGAGGCGGAGGACATTCTTCAGGACGTCTCGCTCAAGCTGTCCAGCGACGTGACGGGACCGATCGAACAGCCGCGCGCTTATCTCTATCGCATGACTAACAATCATTTCCTGCTGCACCGGCGCACAGCGTGTCGTCGGACGCGCCGCGAGGAGGATTGGGTCGATGCGCGTAGCGGCGATCCGCCCGAGATTGACGATGCACCATCAGCCGAAGCACGGCTCATGGCGAGTCAACAGCTAGCGATCCTGCAGCGTGTGCTGGACGGCCTGCCCGAGCGGACCCGGCACATTTTCCGCCGTTTTCGTGTGGAGGGCGAGCCTCAGCGGCAGATCGCAGCCGATATCGGCATCAGCGTGAGCGCGGTCGAGAAGCACCTCGCCCGCGCCTATGAGGCAATTTTGGCGACGAGGGTCCAGCTGGATGGGGACATGACCGCCCCGCGGCATCTCAAGGACGAGGGAGGCCTGTGATGGAGTCCGGGATGACGGATAGCCTACGGCTGCGCGCGATCGAATGGCATATTCGATTGCAACATGGCGACGACGCGACTTGGGAGGCATTCGCGGCTTGGCTGGCCGAAGATTCGGCGCACCAACACGCTTATGACGAGATCGAGCGCACCGATCTTGCGATCGAGCCGCTCCTCGCCGACGTCGCGTTTCGCGAGGCCGCGAACGATGCCGGCGAACCCGAGGACCTCGGGGAGAACGGCGTGGCTTCGCACGACCGCTCCGCGGTCCGGCGATGGAGCATCACGGGCGGTGCGCTCGCCGCCGGGATCGCAGCCGCGATCGTCGTCGCGCCGCAATTCCAATCGAGCCGTTACCGCGTCGAGACCGGCCCAGGCGAACGGCGGGAGTTCGCGCTCGACGCGTCGACGCGGATCATCCTCAACGGCGCGACGCGGATGACGCTCGATCACAAGGATCCGCGCTTCGCCGCGCTGGACCGCGGTGAAGCACTTTTCCGCGTGCGGCACGATCCAGCGCGGCCCTTCCGTGTCCAGGTTGGCGAGGCTCATGTCGAAGATGTCGGCACGGTCTTCGACATCATCCGAGACGGCCGGGAAACTCGGGTCGCGGTTGCCGAAGGCTCGGTCCGCTATGCGGCGGGAGGGACGTCGACCCCGCTCGGCGCCGGCCAAGCGATCGTTGATCGCGGCGGCGTCGTCCAGCTTGCCGAGGTCTCGCGCGCTGCGGTGGGCGGGTGGCAAGGGGGTCGCCTGATCTATTCAGGGCAGTCCCTCTCCCAAGTGGCGGCTGATCTCTCGCGCTTTCTCGGCACCGACATCGTCGTGTCCTCCTTGCTCGCCGACCGCCCCTTTTCTGGGGCGATCGTCCTTGATCCGCGCGCATCCGCGGCGGACCAGAGGCAGCGACTGGCCGTGGCGCTGGACGTCGCGCTCGAAGTTGGGACACAGGGCTGGACGATGAAGCCACCTGCTCGTGCGGGTCGCTGATCGGGCGGCGTGCGCAGCGATTGCTTTCGCCCAGCTCAGCCTGAGCGGCGCCGCTTATGCACGGGACGCCGCTATTCTGCCGGGAAGACTGGGCGACGTGGTTGCCGCGCTCGGCGCACAAACCGGAACGACTATCACCGTTCCCGACCCTGGGGTCGCGGCGCGCCATTCCTCGGGCGTACGCGTCGTTCTCCAACTGCGCGCAGCACTCGCGCAGGCGCTGAGCGGCGCCGATGCCGAAGCCGTTTTCTACGACAGCCGGACGGTTCGGATCGTAGCGCGACGGCCCCCGCCGCCTCCGCCGTTCAGGGTCGCACCTGCCCTTGCTCCGGAACCTTCCCCGGAGATCATCGTCACAGCCAGCAAACAGGCGCTGACGCGAGACACCTATCCGGGCTCCGTCACCCTCACCCAATTGTCGCCCGGCTGGACGACAAGTCATGCCGGTGAAGGCACGGCTGCGATCATAAGACTTCTGCCAACACTCGCCTCGACCAATCTCGGCCCGGGCCGCAACAAGCTGTTTATCCGCGGCATTGCCGACAGCAGCTTCAATGGGCCGACGCAGTCGACCGTGGGTCAGTATCTCGGCGACGTCCGCCTCACCTACAATGCGCCCGACCCGGATCTCAACCTGTACGACATGAAGCGGGTCGAGGTGCTCGTTGGGCCGCAGGGGACCCTATATGGCGCCGGATCGCTGGGTGGTGTCATCCGGCTCGTGCCCAACAGCCCCGACCTGAGCGCCTTTTCCACCACAATGTCTGCAGGCGTCTCGGCCACCCAGGCCGGCGGCATCGGACGCGATGGCGCAGGTACGCTCAACATTCCGTTGCTCGACGGTCGGCTTGGCGTCCGCTTCGTTGTGTTTGGAACGCGACAGGCGGGCTATATCGACGACCCCAGTCGAGCGCCCGCAAACATCAACAATACGCTTTCTTACGGAGAGCGATTCTCACTGCGCGCGGCCTTGGCGGACTGGACGATCGACCTGGGCTTCGTCGCGCAGAACATTACCGATCAGGACGGCCAATATGTGGTGCGGGGTGATCCTCCGCTGACCCGTGCGGAGGCGATCGCGCAGCCGTTTCATAACGACTATCGCCTGGGCTATATCACAGTGCGCCACCCGGTCGGCGCTGGCGAGCTGGTCTCGACCACCTCGGTCGCCCGCCACGACCTGACGACGGTGTTCGACGCGACCGCCCAGGACGGCAACAGCGCACCCGCGCGCTTCGAGGAAGCCAACGACATTACTCTCATCTCGCACGAAACGCGGCTGTCGGGCGGCGGCGGCCGGGCACCGTGGGTCGGCGGCGTCACTGCGTTGTTCAGTTCCAGCATGCTGTCGCGCACGCTCGGGCCACTCGCCGAGCAACAACGCATCGCCGGCGTCGTCAACATTCAGGCGGAGGCCGCACTGTTCGGTCAGATGTCACGACCGCTCGGACGGACGCTGACTGGCACGATCGGCGGCCGAATCACTTTCGCGAACAGCACCGGCATCCTCATCAACGAAAAGGCTGCTCTTGGCGAACATTCGTCGCGCGATACCCTGCGCTTTTCCAGCACGCTCGCGCTCGACTGGCATCCCGGCGGCCCACTTTCCGCGTTCTTCCACTATCAGCAGGGTTATCGTGCTGGTGGGCTCGCGGTGGCGCCATCCGGTTCAGGGATCGCCAGCCAGCGCTTCACGACCGACGCGCTCAACATGAACGAGCTCGGCTTGCGGTTGGGAGACGAGGCTCGCGATCACTTGTCACTCCGTGCGGCCTTATTCTACGCGGACTGGAACGACATCCAGGCCGATCTCGTCGATAGCGCGGGCTTGCCCTATACCTCCAATGTCGGGCGGGGACGGTTGTTTGGGCTCGACGGCCAGTTCACTTGGCAGCTCTCACCTGGGCTGACCCTGCGAATGGCGGCATTCCTCAACGACAGCCGTCTCGTCAGGCCCGCGGCGGCATTCGCGACGAGCGGCGAACAGAGCCTGCCGAATATAGCGCATGGCGGCGCGCGCATTAGTCTAGACTGGCGACGCGAGATCAGCGATCGGGCAAACCTAAGCGGCAGCTTTTCGGTCCGGTATGTCGGCAAATCGCGGCTTGGGGTCGGGCCCTATCTCGACATCCCGCAAGGTGGTTACGCCGTCACTGCAGCCGGGGTCCGGGTCGACTTCGCGCAGGTTGGCGTCGCGCTTGACCTAAATAATCTCGCCAACATCCGCGCCAACAGCTTTGCGTTCGGCAATCCCTTTACCGTCGGCGAGCGTGATCAAATGACTCCGCTCAAGCCCCGGACGATCCGGCTCGGCCTCAACGCGCGCTTTTGACGCCCTTCGCACAAGCGGCGGACTATTGGCCGCGCGGATCAGCCTCGGGCTGGTCTACCCGCTCGAAATAGATCGGTACGCCATCGGCACCGCGGCAGTCGCCGCTGCGCCGCCCGCAAGCGTCTCCCATCTGCCTGTCGCGTTGTGCGGCTTTGCGCATCCTGCGACCGCCGTTGCGGTCAGCCTCGTCCTGGCTGGTGGTAGTCCAGTCGATTGCCTTCGACGTTGCCTTTACCGGGAGCGTGGCGACGTCCCAGGCGACGCAACCCCCTAGCGGAAGCGGCAATGCGGCGGTCACCAGAACGAGACCGGGCGACAGGCCATTGCTCATCGATCGGGTCGCGGCGGATACGATGGCCGCGACAATCGATGGTTGTGAGGAATGTTGGGTTGATTTCATCGTCGGAAGCCTTTCGCTGTCTGTGAGACACCGCTGCGGCTGGTACGGCGAAGACCCGCGCCACCGATTGAGTATCTTCGCCGCCCCGGCCGGAGTTTGGCCGGGGCGGTAGCGGAACCTGTCTGTTCCTCAGAACGTGTAGCGTACGCCGACCAGACCGGAGAGGCTCGAAAGCTTGGGCTTGAAGGTCGTGTCGACGCCCAGGTTCTCGCCCTTGAACTTCATGCCGCTGATCCGCGTATAGCGACCGCCCACCTCGAGCGTGGTGTGAGGCGCGACGTTCAAGCCAACGCCCGCATCGGCATGGAGCAGGAGGCCATATTTTTTGCCATTGAAGCTGCTTGAGTTGCCGGAGACGGTGTCGATGCTCGACAGGTTTGACTCTACCCGCGCGATGCCCGCACCGCCGCCGATATAAGGTGTAACGAGACGGCTTACGGGGATATCGACGAAGCCGGAGAGAAGAACGCTGAAGACTTTCGCGCGTCCGGCGGAAGAGACGCCGTCGCCGCTCGACTTGTTACGATCGAGCTTGAGATCCGAGTAACCGATCGTCTGCTCAAGCCGGAACATTCCGAAATCATAACCGCCGCCAATCTCGCCGGTCAGCCCGGCCTTGTACTTGGCGTCCTTCTTGAGAACCGATGAATCGATATCGAGCTTGCCTTTGTTGGCGACGGTTCCACCGACACGGCCGACGACATAGAACCCTTTAGTCGGGCCTGCGTGATCGTCAGTGGAACCTGCGTCCGACTGAGCGATGGCGGGCCCCGCCGCTGACAAGGTGAGAAACACGGCTATCATCGTGCGCGAGGTAAGCTGCAACATGTATGTCCTTTCGGCGGATCTGCCGATCCGAAGGGAGCGGCTTCCGACCTGAGACACCGTGAACCGGGCATCGCCTCATCAGGCGCTGTTAGAACCAATTCCCCTCGCTATAGACGGGGGCTAAGCTTGCGGAATGCGCTGCTACAAGCCCCGGTCCGCGAGCCCTTTTCGCTACTTCACTCCTCGCCTGAGGTGATCCGGCTGGTGGGCCTGACGTATGTGCGGTTCCCACTATCGCTGCGGAACATCGAGGATCTGCTGTTCGAGCGCGGGATGGATGTGAGCCACGAGACGATCTGTTCGCCCGACACGGACCGCCCGTGCATATCAGATCCGATAACGGCGCAGAATTTACCGCCAATGTTGTGCGCGAGTGGCTCGGTCGGATCACCCCAGCAGGGCGACCATGTTCGCCGGGACCCTAACTTACCAGGCGAACCACCCTAGCAGGGCAGGCCACCGCTGACCCACTTCTCGTTCTGATTCCGAAACTTTTGGGTGTTGGGTAGCTCTCATTCGACCGGATGGCTCGAACCTTGGGCTTTTGCGTTGTGTCGGCCTTAGGAAGGGAGCCATGCAATGAAGACATTCCTTATTGCCGCCGTCGTCGCGTCCATCACTACCGGAGCTGCGCAAGCCGGATCTCATAATCCGGCGATCAAGGACCCCAAGGTCGGTGAGACCTCGGTCGCCGCGAAAGGCGCAAATTCCTTCACGGAATCCCAGGCCAAAGGCCGGATCGAGAAGGCCGGCTATACCAACGTCAGCAAGCTCGTGAAAAATCCCAACGGCGTTTGGCAGGGCTCGGCGACCAAGGACGGACAGAACGTCCTGATCGGCCTCGACTATCGCGGCAACGTCATCACCCGCTGAGCTTTAAGACCATAGGAGAGTAGCATGTCGAAGACCGTAAGCCGCCTGTTCGATCATTATTCGGACGCGACCAACGCTGTGGCAGATGTCGAAGCGCTCGGCATCCCGCACGACGATATCAGCCTCGTGGCCAACAATGCCCATGGCCAGCATGGCACGCAGGACCATGAGGGCGTCAACGAGCACGGCGATGTGTCCCGTGGCGTATCGGCGGGCGCGGTCCTGGGCGGCGCGGGCGGCCTGCTGGCCGGTTTAGGGCTGCTGGCAATTCCGGGTCTGGGTCCAATCGTCGCCGCTGGGTGGTTGGCCGCGACAGCTGCAGGCGCCGGTATCGGCGCGGCTGGTGGAGCTGCGACCGGCTCGATCGTCGGCGCGCTGAAGAATGCCGGCCATAGCGACGAGGAAGCTCATTTCTATTCGGAAGGTGTTCGCCGTGGCGGCACGCTGGTTAGCGTCAAGGCGCCTGACGGCCAAGTCGCCTATGTCGAGGAAACGCTGGATCGGAACAAGTCGGTCGACGTCGCGACGCGCCATGCCGCATATCGTGAAGCCGGCTGGGAACGCTTTGACGAGGCCGCCTCGCCCTACACTACTGAGGAAATCGAGCGGGAGCGGGCGCCTTACGCTCCGACGGCGCGCTACTGATGCGAAAAGCCGGGCGGCAGCGCCGCCCGGCCATATCGATCTACGGCAGATAGCAGAAGCCCCGGCCCGGAAGGTCCGAGGCGACGCTTTTCAGTCAGAAAGGATTGCGTCTTAGATCTTGTCGCCGAGAGCGCCTTTTACGCTGCCTTTCACGTCCTGACCCGTGCCCTTCAGCTGCTGGGCATCGCCCTTGGCTTCGAGATCGGCGTTGCCGGTCGCCTTGCCAGCCGCTTCCTTGACACCGCCAGCCAGCTTGTTGCCGGCAGCCTTCAGCTTGTCAGTGGTCTCGCCCATGATCGTCTCCATCATCGGCGGCGAATCGCCGCGTCGGGATACAACTGTTGGGCGGGCGGTGCCGTTCCTATACCGTCATGTGGTCGTCACGTCTAGCGAAGTCCGTTCTGCGGCCTTCGCCCCACTCGCCTTATCTGTAAACAGTCGCTCGGATGCTGTCAGACCAAATGCACCGCTCGGTAAGGAGGGCTGGGTAGGGGGGGCTAGATGCCTCGTCCTTGCAAGCCACGCGGTGGCGGCAGGTGAAGCTGCTCGCGAAAGAGCGCTCCGGCAAAAAATAAATGAGCGGCTGCTTGTCTGATACAGCCATCCGCGCTGAGTGGCCGACGACGGGCCGAGCTCGCCGACGCGTACCGATTTGGTCGAGGCGGTATATTGCGGCCTTCCTGCGGGTTCGTTCGAAAAGGGGCTGACGACCGACGGAGGACGATGCTACCGCGCAGCGCGCGGGCATTGTTGGGGAACGCGATGAGGGGGCGTGAAGCTTGCGGGTTTGTTGCGTTGGTGGGGCTGGCATCCGCCGCCATTCCATCGGAGACGCCCAACCTGGAGGCGGTGCTCGCGAGTTGGGACGGCGACGAACATCCTGCCCTTCGCGGCGTCGTAATCGTACACGGCGGTCGTCGCATTGCGGAGCGATACTACAATGGTGCTTCCGCGACCGAACTTCACGATATCCGATCGGCCGGCAAGAGCGTCACTGCGCTGCTTGTAGGCATCGCCATTGATCACGGGGAGATCAAGTCTGTTGATGATCCAGTGGCGCGGCACTGGCGGGAAGCCGCCAGCAGCGCCATCGGCGTGGTCCCTCTCCGCGACGTGCTATCGATGCGCTCTGGCTTGGCGGCGTTCGATGAAGACCCTGCCTCGCCCGGCAACGAAGATCGGATGGATGCGTCGAGCAATCCCATAGCCTTCGTCCGCCAGGTGCCATCGGGCGACGCGCCCGGCACGCGGTATCGCTACAATTCGGCGACGGCCTATACTGCCGGCGTGGTGGTCGCGAAAGCGACCAGGGAGAAGATGAGCAACTTCGCCCGCGCGCGGCTATTCCGGCCGCTGGGGATCACCTGCTGGGAATGGCAGAGCGACACTTCCGGGATGACGAAGGGACAGGGCAATCTCTTGCTGACTACGCGCGATCTCGCCGCGATTGGCGAGCTGGTCCGAAACAACGGGCGAACCGGGGGCGCCAGATCGTCAGCGCCAGTTGGGTCGCGTCGATGCTGGCGCCGCGCGTGAGCATTGGGGCGGATGGCCCTTATGCCGATCAGTACGGCTATTTCTGGTCTCGCAAGGTCCAGCAGATCGCCGGCAAGGCGATACCAGTGTCGTTCGCATCGGGGAACGGCGGGAACAAGATCTACGTGATTCCGGCCTGCCGCCTCGTGGTTGCCATCACCTCTTCCGCCTATGGCCACGGCTATGGCCAGCGGAGATCGGAGGCGGTCTCAAGGAGCGTACTTGCGGCCGAAGCTCAGGCTGGCGAGTGCCGGACCAATGACTTAAAACCAATATTGAACACCCAATTCCAAGCTGAATGAACGGTCAAAGTCGAGGAGCTGAAAACCACCCGCGAATGATTGCAACTGGCTCGTACCGGCAGACCTACCGGCGGCTTGCGTTTGGTTATGGCCTTTCAGAAGCCAACCAATCGACCCTTGTGGCGGTGAAGCCGAGATCGTTAAGCTATCGGGATGAGCATGTCCTCGGCCCTCCTGGCTTTTCTGCTGACGACCTCCAAGCCCGCAACCGCGAGGTGCTCGCCAGGCTCGTCCAACGCTTCCGCACCAGCCGGGGGAGAGACTTACATCCGGAGCGCGGAGGCGGAATGGGCGGCGTCCGTTGCCCGTGGCGGTGAGGCGGCGTTTCTCAGGCGCTTCACCTCTGATGATTTCGCCGCGATCCTGGAGGCAAGGTTCTGACCCGCGCGGCCTTGATAGCGGAAGCGGAAAGGAGAGGCCCGGGCACGGCAACGGACAAGCTGGAGATCCTGCGGGTCCATTTGTTCGGTTCGATGGCGATCGCCGAAGGATCGGAAATCTGGTCCGAAGGCGGTCACCAAACGAGGATCGTCTGGTCTGATCTTTGGACCACATGTGGAGGGAGTTGGCGTCTCGTGACCTCCACTTCGCGTGGCTCGGAGATGAAAACGCATGGAGTAGCGATACCTCAGCCGCGGAGGGCGACACACTGACGATCCGATTGCAACCCTTTGAGGGATCGGCACTCGCGTGACGGCGATTTTGATCAGCGCTTTCCCTGCTAAAAACTAGAAGCGGGCATCCGAGATCGGCAGTGTCTTTCGTGAACGGACGACCGGACGTGGGTCTTCCCTACTGTGGCTTGCGGAATCGGTATAGAAATTGATCTGTTCGCCCGCGGATTGAGGGGTCGAAGACGTTCTTGTCGTGTGGGTCGGCCGGGTTGGCGAGGACGGTGCTTTGTCCATCGAACAAGAAGCCTGCCGCGGTGACCTCGGCCTTCACGGTGGCAGGATCTATCCGATGAAGCGTATCGGTCTGGCTCAAGCCCGAACCCGCTGCTGCGACGTGATCGAGGATGACGAAGACGCCGCCAGGCTTGAGGGCTGCATAGATCTTCCGGTTCAGCGCTGCGACGTCGGCCGGCCCCATGAACGGGTCATGCAGGTCATGGTAGTTCTGCCGGATGAAGACCGCGTCTAGGCCACCGGGCAGCGTCGCGCCGTCAATCGGATCGGTCATGAGCTTAATGTTGCCGTAGCCGGGCTGTGCGGACAACCCCGTCATCATGCCCATAACCTGCGGATGCACCTTGACGACCTCGGCCGGCTCGATCGCGTAAATCACCCCGGCAGGCCCAACCGATTGGCTCAGCGCGCGGGTGAACCGACCGGCGACGATCTCGGCGACGTGAAAGCCGGGACGCACTCCCATGAAGGCTATCACCTCTGGCCCCTTGTAAATGGGGTTGGTCAGCGCATCGCCGCGGCTCTCATCGACCGCCGCTTGACCGCTCTTGGCTTCCTGCGCCGCCAGAGGCGACTGGGTTGCGAGCACGGCTACAGCGAACGCCGCAAGGCTTAGGCAACAGCGCATGCTGCTAGTCCTCAACCGGCCTCACCGTAATGGTCGGCCAACACACCAGTGTTTTGCACGTGTAGAGCACCTGAGCAATAGGCAATTAGTGGGCTCGGCGATAGGAAGAGACCGACGGATCGTAGCTCCGGCGGACACAGGGCCGATCGCAAGACAGTCAGCGGCTTGATAAAATGAAGCCATTGCCGTCCGGGTCACGAAAACGGGCGAAAGTGCCCCAAGGATGCTTCTCCGGCGGGCTGATATCCACCCCTCGCTCACTGAGCTGCCGATAGGTGTAGTCAACATCGTCGCAGTGGAATGATCCGTTGAAGAAGGTGCCGATGCGATCTTCGTGCCCTTCAGGCGTGAACAGGACAATGTCGGTCTGCGCGCCGGGGATGCCGAGCTCAATCCAGCGCTGCGCGCCCATCGGCTGATCGGTTTTGATGCGGAAGCCCATCTTCTCTGTCCAGAAGGCGAGCGCGCGATCCTGGTCCGAAGTGGCAATACCGGCGAACTTGAGATGCTTGATCATGATGACCTCCTCCCGCCTTCGTACCGGTCCGGCTTGCGGCCGCGAAGCAGAGCAATCATTGCTATAGCATGATAGATCATCGTCAGATCGATGCTTACGTGCTGGACACCCTCATGCGTGACCTCATTGGGCACGACCGACGCCCCTCGGCCTACCTAGCCTACTTAGCGATCCTGAGCGTCGGAGGGGGAAGGCCAGTGACCGTGAGCCATCAGCAGCTTGCCGAACGGATCGGCCTTTCCAAGCGTGCCGTGCAAGACGCGGTCGCCCATCTCCAGCAGCGTGGGTTACTGCGCATTACCCGACGAGGTCGGACCGAGCCTGCATTGGTGGAGCCGCTCACGCCTTGGCGTTGGGAAGCGAAGCCGCCTTCATGAACAAGTGTCTGCTATGAAAGTCGTAAGGTGGCTCGAACGGCCGGCTCTGGGTCCGGCCGGCCTTTTTGGCCGGTCGTCCTGTGAGGTCGCTCATTCCCACCACTCCGTCCTCGATGCGCAGTTTCGGGACAAAGCAATTGGAACGGGTTTTGGGAAAGGGCTCCTCGAGGGCACCACCAGTGCGATCAACGAGCCTGCCTCCTCGGCGAAACCTTCCCAAACGGGAAGCCTCAGGGTGATGATCTTGATAGGTTGGCAGGATGGATGGTCTGCCCCTCTCAGGCGGTCGCAGCACGAGCGGCGTGGTTCGGATCGTTGATACGGTGCGCCGTCCGATCATGCTGTGAATCGGCCTGCAATGTTGACCCCGTTCGGGGCTGATCGGCGTGCAAAATTGACCCCCCTGAACTGAGCGGTTCACGCCCGGCGCTTTGCGCAGGAGCGGTCGGGGAGAATGCTGGTCGTGGAGACGGTGGCGCGCATCCGGCGCGAGTTCTACGTCAAGGGTAAGAGCATCAAGGAGATCGTGCGCGACCTGCGGGTGTCGCGGAACACGGTGCGCAAGGTGCTGCGGTCCGGCGAGACGGACTTCTCCTACGAGCGGACGGTGCAGCCGCTGCCGAAGCTTGGGCCATGGTCGGCGGATCTCGAGCGGCTGCTGGAGGCCAACGAGCGCAAGCAGCGGCGCGAGCGCCTGACGCTGGTCCGGGTGTACGAGGAGCTTCAGGGGCTAGGCTACCGTGGCGGCTACGATGCCGTTCGCCGCTATGCCACGGCATGGCAGCGTGAGCGGTCGGCGGTCACGGCGGCGGCCTACGTGCCGCTGAGCTTTGCGCCGGGCGAGGCCTACCAGTTCGACTGGAGCCATGAGGTCGTCGTCATGGCGGGCGTGACGACGACGGTGAAGGTCGCGCACATGCGGCTCTGCCACAGTCGGATGTTCTTCGTGCGGGCCTACCCGCGCGAGAGCCAGGAGATGGTGTTCGACGCCCACGACCGGGCGTTCGCCTTCTTCGGCGGCGCCTGTCAGCGCGGCATCTACGACAACATGAAGACCGCGGTGGACGCCATCTTCGTCGGTCGTGAGCGGCGCTACAACCGGCGCTTCCAGCAGATGTGCGGCCACTACCTGGTCGAGCCGGTGGCATGCACGCCGGCATCGGGCTGGGAGAAGGGGCAGGTCGAGAACCAGGTCGGGCTGGTGCGCGAGCGCTTCTTCACGCCGCGGCTGCGCTTCAGGAGCTACGACGAGCTCAACGCCTGGCTGCTCGACCGCTGCACCGTCCATGCCCAGCGTGCCGCGCATCCCGAGCTCAGGGACTGCACGGTCCAGCAGGTGTTCGAGGCGGCCGACCGGCCTGCGCTCATCGCCTACCGCGGACCCTTTGACGGCTTCCACGCCCTGCCAGCGGCGGTGTCGAAGACGCTGCTGGTCCGCTTCGACTACAATAAATACTCGGTGCACGCGAAGGCGGCGGGGCGCCCGGTCGAGGTGCACGCCTATGCCGAGCGCATCGTCATCCGGCAGGAGGGCGAGGTCGTCGGCGAGCATGCCCGGCGCTTCGGCCGCGACCAGACGGTCTACGACCCGTGGCACTATGTGCCCGTCCTGGCACGCAAGCCCGGCGCGTTGAGGAACGGCGCCCCCTTCAAGGACTGGCCGCTGCCGGTGGCGCTGGAACGCGTCAGGCGGAGGCTGGCGGGCCATGCCGACGGCGACCGCCAGATGGTGGGCATCCTGGCGGCGGTGACGACGGACGGGCTGGATGCCGTTGAGGCGGCCTGTGCCGAGGCGCTCGCCGGCGGCACCGTCAGCCGCGACGTCGTGCTCAACGTGCTCACCCGCCAGCGCCAGACCGCCGCTCCCGCCACCATCGCCACGCCCGAGGCTCTGCGGCTCGGCCGCGAGCCCGTCGCCGACTGCGCCCGCTACGACAGCCTGAGGAGGTCCTATGGAACGTCACGCCATCCTGGAGATGATGGGAACGCTGAAGCTCGTCGGCATGCGCCATGCCTATGACGAGGTCGTCGCCGATGCCGTGAAGCGGCAGCACTCCGCTCAGCGCGTCGTCGGCGACCTGCTCAAGGCCGAGATAGACGAGAAGCAGGCCCGCTCCATCCGCTACCAGATGACGACCGCCAAGCTGCCGCTCGCCAAGGAGCTCGCCGACTTCGACTTCGCCGGCACCGGCATCAACGAAGGCCTGGTCCGCGATCTCGGCACGGGTGCCTTCCTCGAGGCGCAGCGCAACGTCGTGCTGGTCGGCGGCACCGGGACGGGCAAGACGCATCTCGCCATCGCCATGGGGCGTGCCTGCGTCCGGGCCGGAGCGAGGGTCCGCTTCTACAACACCGTCGACCTCGTGAACCAGCTCGAGGCCGAGGCCCGTGCCGGGCGCCCTGGGCGCATCGCCGACCACCTGTCGCGGCTCGACCTCGTCATCCTCGACGAGCTTGGCTACCTGCCCTTCGCGCTCTCGGGCGGCCAGCTGCTCTTCCACCTCGTCAGCAAGCTCTACGAACGGACCTCAGTGGTGGTGACGACCAACCTTGCCTTCGGCGAGTGGCCCACGGTCTTCGGCGACGCCAAGATGACGACCGCGCTCCTCGACCGGCTCACCCACCACTGTGACATCGTCGAGACCGGCAACGAGAGCTGGCGCTTCAAGAACCGCGAAGCCGCCTGAAACCCTTCCCCCGGACCCCCATCCCCCGGGTTGACCCGGTGGGTCCACAGGCACCTCCCACGGCCGTCACCGCCTGCGCTCGTGGCGGCGCGCGGCGCCGGCCGTGGGGCCCTCCTGTGGACTACCGGGACAACCCGGCTGCCCATCAGAAAAGGGGGTCAAAGTTGCACGCCGATACGGGGTCAACTTCCCGAGCCGATTGACAATCATGCGCGACGCAGCGTTTGGCCATGCCTGCCTGCTCCACCTTGAGAGCACTGGCTTCCACCATGCGCCTCGGCTCCTGGGCATAGATGATGCTGGGCGCGAAATTCTGTCGTTCATTCCGGGCGTCGTGCCCTCTGATCTGGGGCCATACTCGGACGAACAGCTCGCAGCAGCCGCCAACCTGCTTCGCCGCTTTCACGATGCCACGGCCGCCATGCCAGCGGTCCGGGCGGGCGGGTTCGAGGTAGCGTGCCATAACGACTGGGCTCCGACCAACACCGTCTTCGTGGGCGATATGCCAGCGGCGATGATCGACTTCGATACGGCACAGCCGGGGGAGAGGCTGTGGGATTTGGGGTACTCCGCTTTCACTTGGCTCGACCTAGGCAATGACGATCATGCCCCTGCCGAGCAGGTGCGCCGCCTAGGTGTGTTTGCAGCGGGCTACGGACATGCGGGATGTAGCGTGTCGCGGATCGCCGTATACGCCCTGACGCGGCAGGCAGCGCTTGCCGCGTCCACCCGTGCGCGGGGGAAGATCGAGATCGCAGAATGGGCGGCTTCTTGTGCCGATTGGACCGCCCTGAACATCGTGGAACGTCTGTTGCCGACCGGCTATTCACAATGATTGGCCAAGACGCCGGGGTAATCGATATGGGTAAGCGGGCTTTGTTGGTGGTGGACATGCAGCAAGGACTCTTTGCCGGCCCGCGTCATGATGCTGATGGCTTGCTTGAGCGGCTCAATGAACTGGCCGGCCGTCTTCGGGCGAAGGGCACGCCGATCATCTTCATCCAGCATTGCGGACCGGAGGACAATGACCTTCATCCCTCGCAGCCCGGTCACGCTATCCATCATGCCCTTACCGTGGAGGCGTCGGATACGATTATCACCAAAGCCTCTTGCGATGCTTTTTTGGGGACCACTCTCGCGGACACCCTTGCCGAGGCTGAGGTCACCGAGTTGATCGTGACGGGGTGCGCGACGGACTTCTGCGTCGACACCACTGTCCGAAGCGCGTTGGCACTTGGGTATAAGACGATCGTTCCCGAAGACGGTCATACGACCGGCGATCGTCCCTATCTGTCCGCGCAGAAGGTCATCGAGCATCACAACGCCGTTTGGGCCAACTTCATCTCGCCTGTAGGACCAGCGCAGCTTACTCGCTGCGAACGGATCACCTGATCCCATTCCCGTTTGACCATCGTTGTCGTGAATGGCGTGCCGCCCGTTTATGTCACCAGCGGACAGCCGATGACGGGACGACCCGAACCGCTTTCGATCCCGCATCGAACCCCGACAGGAGTCGATTGTGGTGGTCGATTATCTGTTCAGCGGTGAGCGGTCCAAGATCGGCAGTAGTGTGGCCGTCTTCGGGGAGCGTCACGTCGAACCCCATCGAGACGGCGCGCCGGGTAGTGGTATCGACACAGAATTGCGTCACGCACCCCCCGATCACGAGCTGGTCTATACCCAGGGCTTCCAGGCGCTCGCCCAGGTCCGTGTCGTGGAAGGCATCGCAGCTCCGCTTGTGGACGATCGCCGTGTCAGGCGAAGGCTCAACCTCACTTCGGAAGTGCCAGCCAGCCGTCCCGACTTCCAAGCGATGCCCGGCGTCGCCGTCGTGCTGGACGAGGACGACGGGGAGGCCGGCCGCTTCAGCTTTGCGCTTCAGCTCACCGAGGCGACCGGCCACTTCGCTGAACTTGGCGTCAATATCGGGCTGTCGATCCAGATCGGCCAACCCGGCGAGGATCGCCTGTTGCATGTCGATGATGAGGAGGGCCGTCGTCATTGCTTGTTGATCCATACTGCCATGCCAAGGGAACGGGGCGCGACGGGTTCAAATCCGAACTGTGCATAGAGGCGGTGAGCCTCCCCGTCTGCCATGAGACTGACGTGGACCTCCGCCGGAGCGTTCGCCTCGATATGCGCCATGAGTGTTGCCATAACCACCTTCCCGAGCCCGTGCCCTGATGCTCAGGATCGACCGCGATATCCACGACGTGAAGGAACAGGGCTTTATCCCCGACAATGCGACCCATGCCGATCGTCTGACCTTCATGGGCAAATACGGTGTTGGGGAGGCCGGCTTCGGCAGTGGCGACACTCCGGGGCGTAAGGCCGCAGATGCGGCGCAAGCGCCGGTAATCCTCGATTTCGGGGGTTTGCTGATGCGCCGTGTAACCAGCAGGAAGATGCACGCCGTTCACCTGTTCTCGCGATCGGCTCCTCCTAGCCGGATGCTCACCGATGGGAACGGGCGATCAGCAATTCCCGATCAACGATCCTTTAGGGAATGGCGATCAAGCTCGCAGGAGGGCTTCCACGACGCCAGGATCGTGACGCAACGCCTCGAAGCGAGCCTCGCCCATGTCATCGATCAGGAGGCGGCCAAGCACGTCGGCCTTCACATATTCGATGCCGAGCAGACCGATGACCGAGTTGGCGGTGGAGATCGCCTCCACGCTTCCGCCGGCATGAAACTCCGCGACCAGGGCACGCTCCCGATCGGCGACGATCACGGACAGACGCCGCCCGTGGAGGCGTTCGACGGCGCTTCGGCCGCATAGGGTCAGATCGTAGGTTGCCGGCCCGTCCAGCGCGGCGGTGCCGTAGATCGCCACATGCACCGCGCACCCCCGCCGCGCCGCCGCTTCGAGCGCCGGGCGGAGGTCGGACAACTCGCCGTCCCATAAGGCCGCGAACACCGTGCGGGTCGCGCCCGCGATCAGCGCGTCGCCGGCCGACAACACGGTATCGCGGTCCCGCAGCGACCAGACCTGCCCCGCATCCGGCATCGCCGGCAGGCTGGCGAAGGTCGATGCGGCCATGTCGTGCGCGCGCTCGAACTTGCGGCGTGCCGCCTCGAGAACGGCTTCGTAGGCGAGCGCGGCATAGGTGACGGGCTCGCCTCGCTCGACCAGCGCGGCACCCTTCTCGGTGAGGCGGGCCAGCGTGTCGTAAATCTTGGACGCGGGCACCCCCGATGCCTTCGCTACCTCGTGGCCGTTCATGGGCGACCGGGCCAGCAGCGCGCAGTAGGCGCGCGCTTCGTATTGTCCGAAGCCGAGCTGTGCGAGCGCCGCCAAGGCATCGTCGGAAAGGGCAGTGGGGGTCATGCGACGCCTATACCACAACGCGAGTAAGCGTTATACACCACCGAGGTAGTGTAGAGACTCGGAGGAACGATGCACCGCATTTCGACAGGCTCCCAGTGGGAGGCCAGGATGGGTTACTCGCGCGCCGTCGTGGCGGGCGGGCTGGTGTTCATCTCCGCGACGGCGGCGACCGACGCAACGGGCGCGCTTGTCGGTAAGGGCGACGTGTACGCGCAGACGCGGACGATCTTCGACAAGCTGGCAGCGGTGTTGGCCGAGGCTGGCTCGGCGATCGAGTGGGTGGTGCAGACCCGCGTCTACATCACCGACGTGTCCCGTTGGGAGGAAGTCGGCCGCGCCCATGGCGAGGCCTTCGCCGGCCATGGCCCCGCGCTGTCGCTGGTGCATGTGAAGCCGTTCGTCGATCCCGACATGCTGGTGGAGATCGAGATGGTAGCCGCTGTCAACGAATGAGCGGCATGGCCGATAAGCCAGCGTCGGCGCGCCTGCTGCTGCTGGCGATCCTCGCCGGCACGGCGATGGCGAGCAACTATGTGCTGCAACCCGTGCTGCCGGAGGTTGCGCGATCCTTCCCGGCATCGCCGTGGATCACCAGCCTGGCGGCCGGCGCCGGGCCGCTGGGCTACATGCTGGGGCTGGTTCTGCTCGTGCCTTTGGGCGATGGCCTCTCCATTCGGACGCTGGTGGCTGTACAGGCGGTCGCGCTCGCGGCGGTGCTGGCGCTGGCGGCGGTCACGACGATCGAGCCCTTGTTCCTTGCCGCTCTGCTGCTCGGGGGCATGGCCTCCAGGGTGACGGCGCATTGCATCGCGCTGGCGGGGCGCGTCCGTCCGGAGGCGCAGGGCCGAGCGGTAGGAACGGTCGTCATGGGTGTTTCGGCCGGCATTCTCGCCGGCCGGGTGCTTTCGGGCGCGCTTGCTACGTCGTTCGGGTGGCGTGCGCCGTTGGCGATGATTGCCGGGCTCACCGCGCTTGGCGGTTTCGGCATCGTCCTCGCCGTGCCCACTATGCCGGCGTCGGACACGCTAATGAGGGTGCCCGACCTCTTATTGGCCGTCCCCAAGGCACACGCCTCCAATCCCGAATTACGGCGAGCCACGTTGGTCGGATGCTGCTGATTCGCGGCGTTCAGCAGCTTTTGGACGGCGCTTTCCCTTCACCTGTCGTTGCCGCCGTTGAGCAAGGGGGCCGCCTTCGCCGGGGGCTTTGGCCTGATCGGAATCGCGGGCGCGCTCGTCGCGCAGCTCGCCAGCCGGGCAAGCGACCGATGGGGCGCGCGCCGGGTGATGTTTGCCGGATTGGGCGGTGCCCTGCTCGGCTTCGTCATCCTGTGCCTGTCGCCGACGAGCCTAGCCGGGCTGGCCGTTGGCGCGCTGGTGATGGACGCGGGCTGTTTCGGCGCGCACGCGGCGACCCAAGGCTACATCCTTCGCACCGGAGGCGGCGAGCGCAGCCGACGCTACAGCGCATATATGACCGCCTACTGGTCCGCTGGCGCGCTCGGCTCGTTCACCGCGCCCGCCCTTTTCCAGGCTGGCGGATGGCGGATTCTCAACCTCGTGAGTGCGGTGCTGATCGCCATCGGCACGATCCTTCATGCCCGGAAACACCAGCTCGATCAGGCCTAAACGCCGTCCTCAATTCCCGCTTCACCCGAAAGTTGGGGTTTGGGAAGACATTCGCTTTCCCGATCAACGATCCTACCGGGAAGGCGATTCGATCAGATTGGGTCGGAGAGGTCCGACCAGCCGTATGCGACCTCGTGTATTGTCACATCGTCTTCCGTAACCGCCCTTTCGGCGAAAACCGTGCGCCCAAACGCTCATAGAAGCGACGCGCGCCTACATTCTCGCGCAGCACCCAGAGGCTGGCGCCTGACAACGGCCGTGCGACCAGATCGCGGGCCATCAGGGTTATAAGGGTGCGACCCAGGCCCGTGCCATGCTGCGATCGAAGAACATAAATCGCACCGATCTCGCCGGGGAAACCATACTCGCGCATCGTAGCATCACGCTGGCCGCCACACGCCCCGAAGCCTACGATCTTGCCTGCACACTCCGCGACATAGACCCGCTCTCCGTCCAAGCCGGCGGGGCGGTCGAGAGCCATTGCCCACCTCTGCTTTCGGCCGACCGGCTGTCGAGCATGGCTTGCGGGAGCAGCCCAGTATAGGTTTCATGCCACGACGTGACGTGCAGCGCGCCGATTGCTGAAGCATCGTTAGCCGTTGCGACGCGGAAATTTACCGTAGGCACCCGCACCCCCTTTGCAGAGGCGAGGAGCATGACTTCGGCCGAGCGAGCGTACAAGACGCTCTTTCCTGATCAACGATCCTTCATCGTGAAGTCAGATCGACCAAGCGCGATCGTTCAGGCACGATGCCGTCGTGTCACGCGCCGGCCGCCTCTTCGATGTTGTCCAGAGCCTCCGACGACGGCGCATGCCAACGACGGCGGCCGAACTGGCGAGCGAACTCGGCGTCTCGATGCGGACCCTCTATCGCGACGTAGCAACGCTGATCGCTCGCGGCGTGCCGATCCGGGGCGAACCTGGTATCGGCTATGTCCTCGACCCCGGCTATTTCCTGCCGCCACTCGCCTTCGGCAACGACGAGCTGGACGCCGTGTTGCTCGGGCTCAAGTGGGTGGAGAAGCGCGCCGATGCCGGCATGGCCCGCGCCGCGCAGGACGCCTTGGCGAAGATCGAGGCGGTCCTATCAAAACCGGCGCGCGAGTTCGCCGATACACCCGGTGTCTTCGTGGGGCCAGATTTACCCCAGCCCATGGAGACGGTGGGGACCGGCCTGTTCCGACATGCGGTTCGGGGTTGCCGGAAGGTTCGCGTCTCCTACCGCGATGCCAACGGTGCCCCTTCCGAACGGACGTTGTGGCCGATCGGAGTCGCCTTCATGGAAGATGGCCGTTTCGTGATCGCTTGGTGCGAGCTGCGCAATGCGTTTCGGCATTTCCGGTTGGATCGGATCGCTACTGCCGATGTGGGGGCCTGCTACCCCGAACGTCGCGCAGTGCTGTTGCAGCGCTGGCAGCAGCAGCTTGAGGCTGAGCAGTATAATGCTGACAAGCGCTGTCAGGAGGCGTGCTATAGGCCAGCGGCACGGAAGGAGCCCGCATGGCGCACGATCCCAAGCTGTTGCAGGCGATATTGACCGAAGCAGTACCGTCCGAACTGGACGTAGCCTTTCGGCCCATGTTCGGCGGGATCATGGCCTACGCGGACGGAAAGCCCTTCGCTTCGCTGTCGGACGTTGGATTGGGGCTCAAGCTCGCCGGTAGCGAGCGCGATGCGATGCTGGCGCTGCCCGGTGCCGCGCCGCTTCGCTACGGCCCGGACCAGCCACCCAGTAAATCGTATGTCCTCGTTCCCGAGGCGATGCTCACTGACGCGGATCAGCTCAACCCATGGGTAATCCGGTGCGTCTCCGGCTTGCCAGCCAAGCGCGTTCGCAATCGAGCATAGGAGGTCATGACCGTGGCTCGTATCAACTTCATTGAGCTTCCCGCGCGCAATCTAGGGGCGGCTCGCGCTTTCTACTCGACCGTGTTCGGTTGGAAGCTGACCGACTTCGGTCCTAGTTACTCATGCACAATGTCGGGCAATGTCGATCTCGGGCTTCAAGGCGATATGAGCGAAGCGCCTGCTACGCCCCTAGCCGCTGTTCTGGGGGAAGATCTTGAAGCGGCTCAGGCCACGGTGGAGCGCGAAGGGGGAGCAATCAGCAAGCCGATCTTCGGGTTCCCCGGAGGTCGGCGTTTCCACTTTCTCGACCCCAACGGTCTAGAATTGGCGGTCATGCAGGCCGACTGACGGCGCTTGCGGTCAAGTGTAGCAATTTCCGATCAACGATCGTGGGTTACCCGGTGTAGCCATCGGAGATCGGCTCGCATTGATCGACATGATGCGGTTGAGCCGTCGCGGTCAGGTCGCTTGTCCAGCATCCATCGAGAACGGAGCAATAGCAGGCTTCCGTTTTCAGGCGATGGCGAACGCCGTCGAGCTTCGCCCAAGTCGCGGCGTTTCCCGGTAGCTCCCGCCATGCCAGCACATCCACCCCCTCACGGGCGGGCAGCACGCCGATTGGCTCGTTCTGCGTAACCAGCCCCCGGCGGACTTGCTCCTCCGCCGTCCCGGCCGGCACGCCGCAGCATCGGCTCATCAGATCGGCGCGGTGGCGCACGCCCCTCGGTCTAGACCTGAATGGATGGCAAAAGTTGGGGAGCCGGAAACAAGCCGCGAACGGCCAGATGTGGGTCGGTCGCTCGACCCATGCGATGGGTGTTCGAAAGTGTCAGGCTTGGCAACTACCATCGGGCGGTGTCAGCCACTTCGCCATGATGATGCGCGGAGTCTTCTCGAGCCGAGCTGCTCGTAGAATGGCGCAACAGCGGCGTTTGCCTCGCGTACCATGAGCTGAACCTTCGGGATCTGGCGGTCACGCAACCAGCGCTCGCCGGCGTTGATTAGCGCTCGGCCAACGCCCTTGCGGCGATAACTCGGGTCGGTAGCTATATATTAGAGCCAGCCGCGGTGTCCGTCGTGTCCCAGCATCGCCGCTCCGACGATCAGCTCAGACGCCTCCTCCGCGACCAAGACACTTGACGCTGATCCTGCGATAGCACGCCTGACATCGGCTACCGGATCATTATGGGTCGTTGTAAGGCCGCAGGCACGCCACATTTCCACCACCGCTTCTTCGTCCGCGAGACCGGCCGCCCGTATGATCACATCCATAGTCTGGCATGCTAGCATTTTAATGCTCCTGGGCCAGGCGGGTGACCCGAGCACTCTTAGAGGCATTGAACGAGCGCCGGCTTCTCGGGAGCGAACACGAAGCGCGGAACGGCTGACTTTGGGTCCTTTACTCCGAAATGTCGCCGTTCTGCATCGACTTTCGCCAAACGGATGGCAACCTACGACGCCGGTTATGGCGCTACCCTACGGAATACCTCGATCACATGTTGATGTTTAATTGGCTTGCGGAGGATCGCCGCTGCATAATCGCACGGGTCGCATAGCTCAGGCGTTCCCGTAATAAAGATGACGGGTATAGGCCCCAACTCGCTTCGGATTGCGGCGCAGGCATTCGGTCCAGTACCACCATGCTTCAGATCAACATCGGACAGGATGACGACCGGGGGCATCGATCGGGCCAACGTCAATGCATCCTCCTCACTGATGGCAAGGGCGATCGACGTAGCGCCGGCCAGCTCAGCTATGTCGCCCAGATAGTCTGCTATCAGCGGCTCATCCTCAATCACAAGTACGTGGCACACGCTCCAATCTCCCTGCGCGCTTCAACCACTGGGAAGACCAAAGGTTTAGAAAAATCACAGAGTTGCGTCGTATACCATGACACACGCAGAGCGGAGCAATGTTCACGTTCTGTCCAAAAAAGGATGCTTCGCGTCATCGTATGCCTTACATAGCGGTCCGTAAGCCTGCGCGGCGCGTTTGAAGTCGAGGAAGTACGTTGTCCGATCCGAATGCTACCATCGACCGCTCAGGTCAAAGCGTCGCCGATGATGAGCGCATCGCTAACGAGTTGGCGGGGCTCGAGCGCCATACCGACCCGTTCGTGGCAGCGGTTCATGCCACGCGCATGCCTATGATCATTACCAATCCGCGCCTTCCAGATAATCCGGTGGTTTTTGCAAATGATTCATTCTGCCGGTTATCGGGGTATGAACGCAGCGAGATCGTCGGTCGCAATTGTCGTTTCCTTCAGGGAGAGGAAACTGATCCAGCCACGCGCCAAGCGCTCCATGATGCGGTAAAGCAGGTGCAACCTATCGAGGTAGACATCCGCAATTATCGTAAGGACGGCGAGGCGTTCTGGAATCGTCTGCTGATGGCCCCCGTGTTCGATGTCGATGGGCAGCTCGTCTACTTCTTCGCCAGCCAGGTCGATGTGACGCTGGAGCGGGAGCGCCTGACAGGACTGGAGCGCGACAATGCTGCGCTGATGGCCGAAGTCACGTCACGGCTGCGTACGCAGCAGGAGCGCGAGCGTGAATTGGCGCTCGCGCTGAGGGCGGGCGGGTTCGGTACATGGAGTTTTGAACTCGCGACGCAGACGTTGACCGCCTCAGACGAATGCAAGGCGCTTTTCGGCCGCCCTCCTGGACTGCCCTTCAAATACGAGGATCGTATCGCCGCGATCCATCCGGACGATCGGGAGCGGGCCAACCGCAGCATGATGCAGGCGGGCGATCAGGGCGGAGAACTCAACGACGAATACCGGATCGTCTGGCCCGATGGCAGCATCCGGTGGCTCTCATCGCGAGGACAGCCCTTCTTCGACGCCAATGACCGTCCGGTCCGGATAGCTGGTGTCTCTCAGGACATCACGGCCGCCAAGCACGCCGAGCTGAAGCGTCATGCGCTGGCACGGTTGAACGATCTATTCCGCGACCTCGATCTTACCGCCGACATCTCCTATGTTGCGGCCGAAATTCTGGGACAGACGCTGGGCGTCAGCCGTGCTGGCTACGGCACGGTCGATCCGGTAACGGAATCGATCACCATCGAGCGTGATTGGAATGCGCCGGGGGTGACGACGATCGCCGGGACGCTGCTCTTCCGCGAATATGGCTCGTATATCGAGGACTTGAAGAGCGGCGATACGGCAACTGTCGCTGATTCTCGCCTCGACCCGCGCACTGTTGACACATCTGAGATGCTGGAAGGGATCAGCGCGAGATCGTTCATCAACATGCCGTTGACACAGCATGGTGAGTTCGCGGCTCTGATCTTTGTCAACGAAGCTGCGCCGCGTAACTGGACCGATGAAGATATCGCGTTCCTGCGTGAGGTGGCGGAGCGAACGCACACCGCGACAGAGCGTCGACGTGCGGAGCGTGAGCTGGCCGAGCTGGCGGCCTCGCTGGAACAGCAGGTCATTGAGCGCACCGAGGCCCTGGTGGCTGCGGAGGACGCGCTTCGCCAGTCGCAGAAGATGGAGGCGGTCGGGCAATTGACCGGAGGTCTCGCCCACGACTTCAACAACTTGTTGACCGGTATCAGCGGCAGCCTGGAGATGATCCAGCTTCGTTTTGCGCAAGGAAGGGGAGCCGATGTCACCAAATATATGGATGCAGCCCAGGGAGCGGCGCGACGCGCCGCAGCGCTGACCCATCGGTTGCTTGCATTTAGCCGCCGACAGACCTTGGACCCGCGACCCACCGACGCAAATAGCCTGATCCACGGCATGGAGGAATTGGTCCGCCGCACGGTCGGACCTTCGGTCGAGGTGGAAACATCGCTCGCAATCGGGCTTAGCTCGACGCTGGTCGATCCTAGCCAGCTCGAAAACGCCCTTCTCAACCTATGCATCAATGCGCGCGACGCGATGCCCGATGGCGGAAGGATCATGATCGAAACGCAAGATCGCTACGTCGATGAGCGCGCGGGCCGCGAGCGTGATATCGAACCGGGTGCCTATGTGTGCCTGTCGGTGAGCGATACCGGTACCGGCATGCCGCCCGCGGTGATCGCAAAGGCGTTTGAGCCGTTCTTCACCACCAAGCCGATCGGCAGCGGGACCGGGCTGGGTTTGTCGATGATCTACGGGTTCGCTCGGCAATCGGGCGGACAGGTGCGGATACATTCAAGCCCCGGTGCAGGCACGACGGTCGTGATCTACCTGCCACGCAATGGACAGACGGCTGAAGAGGACGCGGCGCCAATTCCGCTGTCCGATGCGCCGCGGGCTGAGGGTGGAGAAACGGTCCTGATCGTGGACGACGAGGAATCGATTCGCATGCTTGTCACCGAGACGCTGATCGATCTTGGTTATACCGCGCTTGAGGCGGCAGACGGCCCGATGGCGCTCAAATTGCTTTTCGGGGATCGACACATCGACCTGCTGGTGACCGACGTCGGCCTGCCTGGAATGAACGGCCGTCAGCTAGCCGACGCCATCCGGGCAAACCGCCCAAGCCTCAAGGTGCTTTTCATTACGGGATACGCCGAGAATGCCGTGCTCAACCACGGTCATCTCGATCCTGGCATGCATGTGATCACCAAGCCATTTGCGATGGAGGCACTGGCTTCCCGCATCAAGGAATTAATCGCGGGCTGAGAGTCCTACCGTTCTCAAAACTGCATCGTTTTTCAAAGGAAAAATAAGACCGATTGCAGGCGCGGTGAAGCTTGGCAATTTGCCCGCATGGGAGAGGCAATCAGCACGTTCGAGCAGATTGTATTGCTGGAACCCCAGCATGAAGCCTTACTTCGCGCATTGCGGGTACTATCCTTTGAGCTTCTTCCCGATCCAGTTGAGGTGGCACGGCCGGGCGATCGAGCGGTAGCTGGGGCTGGGGCAGCGAGTACCACATTCGTGTCGGGGCAAGCCATGTTGATCCGGCGCCAGCGCCAATGAGCGCGCAACCACGGCGCAACACAGCAGTTTGATACGACAGCGTTCGCACACCCCCCATCCAGCTCATTAGGCCGGGCCCCTGATCATGGCGTCCTGCTCGCGCCAGTCGGGCGATATGGTGAGCTTCAGCGTGAGGCTGGTGCCATCGATCCCATCGCGAAGCCTGCCGGCAAGTGCCGCCTCGATGATCGGGGGCGATAGGAATGCGAGCCGCAGCACGCGGGTCACATAGGAGGCGGTCACGCTCTCGCGCCCGGCCAGGTCGGTAAGCGTCATCTCACCCTTCCTGAGCTCGGCCCACCAGCCATGCGCTTTGGCGATCAGCCGGGTCAGCGAGGGATCGGTCGATGGCGCGATCGGATGCCCGTCGCGCGTGACGAGCCGGGTGGTCCTCCCCCTGCGGAACTGGCCGTCGATCGCAAGGGTGATCGGCGCCGCAGCACAACCCGCCTGCACCTCGAGCAGCTCGGCGAGCCTGGCACGGTCGAGCTGCACGACAAGTTGCTCGTCGCCGACCTGCACCTTCTCAACCAGGGAGAGCAGCGTCTGGGCTTGGCTGGCGCGCGGGAGCGCCCGAAGGTGCGCGCATTTGTCGCCGAGCAGTTCGAGATCGTCGACCTTCAGACCAAGGTCGGTCATGAGAGCGAGCGGATCGGCGAACAGTGCGAGGATGCGGTCGACCACCGGCCGCTCGATCGCGCTGGTCGGCAGCCTCAGCCCGTATTGGCTCACGCCGCGTTGCCGGTCGCGGCTGACATAATAATGGTAGCGCAGCATTCCCTTGGATGCATGCGAGCAGAGGAGCGGCACGCCTTGCCTGTCCACGATCCGCCCGGCGAGCAGCGCCGGGCTTGCAGCGCGTCGATAAGTGCGACCCTGCCGGTTTTCAGTGAGCAGGAGTTGCACCCTGTCGAACGTCTCGCGATCGACGATCGGCAGGTGCTGCCCAGCGAACGTTGCGCCGCGGTGGACGATCTCGCCCACGTAGAGGCGGTTCCTCAGCATCGCATAGAGGGGACCTCGCTCGTACCGTCCGCCGCCGATCACCCGGCCCATGGCGAGCGTACGCCGCGGCAGCCGCATCCGCTTGTCGTCCAGCCACTCCTGCAGCGCGCCCACCGTTCCCAGTTCCAGCGCCTTGGCGAACAACAGCCGCACGAGCGTGGCTTGCTCCTCGATGATGGCAAGGCTCCGCCCATCGGGTGCATAGCCGAGCGGCGGCACGCCGCCCATCCACATACCCTTGGCCTTGGAGGCAGCAATCTTGTCGCGGATCCGCTCGGCGGTGACCTCGCGCTCGAACTGGGCGAACGACAACAGCATGTTGAGGGTGAGCCGCCCCATGCTGCTGGTGGTGTTGAACGACTGGGTGATCGACACGAACGAGGTGCCGGCCTTCTCGAATGCCTCGACGAGCTTTGCGAAGTCGAACAGCGAGCGGCTGAGCCGATCGACCTTGTAGACGACGATCACGTCGATCTTGCCCGCCTCGACATCGGCCACCAGCCGCTTGAGTGCAGGCCGCTCGAGCGTGCCTCCTGAGATGCCGCCATCGTCATAACGGTCGGGCAGCGCCGCCCAGCCTTCGCTTGCCTGGCTGAGCACATAAGCGGCACATGCCTCGCGCTGCGCATCGAGGCTGTTGAAGCCCTGTTCGAGCCCTTCCTCCGAGCTTTTGCGCGTGTAGATCGCGCAGCGAACCCGCTGGGCAGCCCCCGCGCTCATGCCGCCACCTTGCGCTTGAGGCCGAAGAAGGCCGGCCCCGACCAGCGCGTGCCGGTGATTGCGCGCGCGACCTCGCTCAGGCTCTTCCATTGCCGATCGTCCCAATGGATCGCCCGATCCTCGCCGACGATCACCACATGGACCTTGCCGCCATATTCACGCACCAGCCGCATGCCGGCGGCGGGCGTGGTGGTGCGGGTGGCGCCGCGAGCGAGCTGGTCGAGGCGGGCGCGCGTCGTCCGCGGCACGCCGCCATAGGCGCGTGCCTGGATTTCCCAGGCCAGTGCCAGCCGCAGCAGGCTCGGGCTCACCCGCGGCACGACCTCGCCGACAAGTCTGCGCCAGAGGTCGCGAAGCTCCGTACTGCTGAGCTCAGGTAAGACGCTAAGCTGGCGATCGACCGCAGCGTTCATGCGGCCGCGCCGATGCGGTAGCAGGTCTGGCCATCCCGCTTGAGCCGTTCGATCGCATGCCCCTTCTTACGCAAGCCGGTCAGCGCTGCTCGGGTGCTGTGCGGTAGCCAGCCGGTCGCGGCGATGAGTTCGGGCAAGGTGGCACCTTCGTCGCGGCGCAGCAGGTCGAGCACCGCGGCGGTCTTGTTGGAGCGGGCAGGCGAGGGGGCAACGGCAGGCGGCTGGGCTGGCGCAGGCGGGTCCACTTCGTCAGGCTCGATGCCGATCGCCGCAAGCCCCGCATCGGTCGCGAACAGGCCGAAGCGGAGGTCGCCGTCGGTGCGGCTCACTGCATACGCAATGCTGGTCTCGCGCTCTCCGATCAGCCCGGCTGTGGTGAGGGCCGCGAGCGCCCTGCTCAACCCGCCGCTGGGCTTCAGCGTCCCGGGCAGGGGATAGAGGCTCCGATCCTCCCGCTGCGCTGCGGTCGAGAGCAGGATGGTCTGGGTGTCGCTGAGGCGTGGCATGACATGGTCTCCAATGGGCGCGGCACAGCGCCGCTCCCACCAGCCACAGCCCCGGCGATCACCCTCGCGGAGCTCGACACGCTCAGCAGCGAGTCGACATGTGCTGTCGCTCCGGTGCGGGGAGAAGTCGAGCGCGATCGCGGCCCTGACGGCGCCTCCTCGGGCAAGTCAGGATGCCGTGCGCAATTTCGAGAAGAGAATGGCCACGCGCGCGGAGGAAGCCGACGGCTTTTTACGGGAAGCAGCCATTCGCGCCTCTGACTACCGGCAAACACCCGATGTCAAATAGACAAGTCGCGCTCCGCGAGTTCGGAAGTAGTCATTCGTTAGGCGCGATCATTCCCGTTTACCCCTCTCTGGCTGGCAATTTCGGGAAAGCAGACAGTGCGAACGATCGGCAGCGGGATCAGCGCGCGGCTTTCTCATTGCGGGTTCGTTTGCGGGCAAGACGATTTAACCAAGCGCTGCCCGGTCGCCAACAAAGCTTAGAAAGCATGACCGCATTCTGTAAGTTGTGCCGTCACGTCCATGATGAAAGACCTCAGCCAGCGGTGTGCCGCGTCATGGCGGTAACGGACGTGCCATGCCATATCTACGGGGAATGAGCCTAGATCGACTGGCGCAGGCACCACCTTCACCCTCGTGTCATGCAGCAGTTGCCAACAGATAAACTTTGGCAGTGTCGCACAGTAATCTGTCACGGCGACGACCTCCGCTACCGCAAAGAAGTTCGTGGCGGAAATCGCGACATCCCGCTTCACCTGTTGTTGCGCCAATGCATGAAATAGGCCGGCTCGCATGCGACCGGGCGGCACGATGTTGACATGCTTCATACCTTCGAACTGTTCCCGAGTAAGGTGATCGCCGATGTCGGGATGGTCGGCGCGCACGATGAACGCCAGCCCCTCGCCCATCAGATGCTGCACGACCAAGTTGTCCGGCGGGTCGACGATGCGGCCTAGCACAAGCGCTGTGCTGCCCGAGACCACGCCGGTATCCACAAGATCGTTTCCATAAGGGGTCAGACGCAGTCTGATGCCCGGAGCCTCTTCCTGGAGCTTTGCAACAAGCGCGGGCACGAGCACGAACTCAACATAGCCGTTAGGAGCGATGGTAAGCGTGCGCTCGGCTTTCCGGGGGTCGAACTCCTGTTGGCCTAGAATTGAATCGTCCAGCTTCGCCAAGGCTTCGGCGATACCGGGTGCCAACTCCACGGCTACGGCAGTGGATTGCAGGCCGTAGCGCTCTCGAATGAACAACTGGTCCTGCAGCATGGTGCGCAAACGTGCGAGCGCATTGGACAAGGCGGGCTGGGATCACGAGGGCGAGATCCTCGAAAGCTACGTTACCAAAGAACGCGACGAGGGCGCAGCGCTTCGCTTCATGAAGAGGCACTGAAGCGTCATGGCGCGCCGGAGGCCGTCACTACCGACGGGCTGCGCTCCTATCGCGCCGCGATGACCGAGCTTGGCAACGAGGACAAGCAGGAGGTCGGCCGCTGGGCCAACAACCGAGTTGAGAACAGCCATCTCCCGTTCCGACGACGAGAACGGGCGATTCTGCGGTTCCGACGAATGGCGAGGCTCCAGAAGTTCGCCTCAGTCCATGCAAATGTCCACAACCACTTCAATCTCGAACGCCATCTTGTCGATCGCCAGACCTATAAGCTTCGCCGCTTAGCCGCCCTGGCTGAGTGGCAGATCCTCATGAGCTAGGCTGCCAGCCTCGAAGATTCAGCCGCATCGTCTGTAGACGACTTGCGTTAGACGACAGCAATTCTCGGACCGATAGTTGGCGTCAAAGATCGCCCGCGCGGCGGCCCTTAGCCGTACGTCGTGCTGCATGGCTCATCCTGAAACGATGGTTCGACGCGCCTTAGCACCGAACGGTTACCTCGAACAGAAAGTAAACACCTTTCAAGGTGCACTGCGATCGATCGCTGCACGCACCCCGGCAAGCCGACGGATATCGCCGCCTACGGAACGCGTCCGAAGTGCGCCGCCCAGCGTTTGATCATCGCGATGAATGAACCTCCCATCTTCGACCATAACGAAGTCTGCCGCGACATGGAGCGTATATTCGCGCATTTCGAAGTGAGGCCTGCGATCCCACGACGGGTGCAGTCCGACGGCTTTAAGGTCTCCATCAAACCAAAATTTAAGCTTCGCTGGCTAATCCTAGGAATCGCTATTTCCACAGCGATTTGGATTGGTGTCATTCATGCCTCCCACCGGCAAGTCATGCTCGGTGCGCTGGTGGCCGAACCCGGCGTTGCAAAAGCCTATGTTGCGCCCGCTTCGCATGTCGAGGCCGTGGCGATTGAGGCGCCAAGACCTGGCCACTTGTCGATCGTCTCGGGACTTCCTCGTTCGCACCGTTCGAGGCAACAAACTTCGCAGAAATTGGAGCGACGCGCTCCCCCGCTCGAAAGATCACGAGGTGAAGCCCTCCGGGCAGCCTATGAAGAGGATGCGGCAATCACGCGGCGCCTGAACTTGCGATCGCTCGACGGCTCGGAGCACCAACTTAAATAATGGAGGTAGGTTGGTTCGCGTAATGCGTCGGCAACCGCCAAGCCCCTAGTCGAGTTCACGCGCTTCGCGCACAATGTTCAGAGAATGCGCGGGCTGCCGTCAGCAGGTAGCATGATCGGCTTAACCGATGTCACAGAGATCCGCGCTGGAGCGAAAGGAGCTGACGGGTTAGCGTCCGAAAGGGCGACCATCTTTGATGTATGTCGAAGTCTTCTGTCGAATGACTCCCAGTTGATCGGCGGTGGCGCGGCAACAGTTACAACGATCATATGTAACACTAAGCGCTGTGCGTGGTCTCGCACATCAACCCGCCAATGTTGCTAATAGGCAAATTCGGGTTTTTCTGAAGGTACTCGCCGAGGAGCGAAATCGCTGCGTTGCGCGCCTCGTCTACGGAGGCATAATCGCCCTTGAGCTGTTCGTCCGCGCCATCATTAAGACTTCACGTGTTCTCGACTAGCTCGTCGCGAGCAACTGAGAGAAGCTTCGGAACGTGGCGCGAACGTCTGGGCTGGAGACTTGCTCCGCCATTGACTCGACCAGAACGCCATGTCTTGCGAGTTCTCCAACTCAGGCGCTCGCGGCGCCAGCGAGCTGATCGTGCGCGGATAAACATGATGGAACCCCACGGTGGCGCTGGCGCACGTCTCGCGAGAGCGCTCCGCGGCGTCGCCTGGGTCATTCGGATCGTAAGGCATCTGCGGCTCATGCGGACTGAGCCATCTCCAATGGGCTCATCGGCGGGTAATCGAACCATTAATTTGTCCGGCCAACCGGGCCCCGCGCGCGACCACGCGGGCGCACACGCGCGTTGTGCACGGTGATGGCGGCTCTTGCTTTATGCATTGGGCCTGTCACTTATGCCGCCGCGATGGGGGATGACGCACACCGACGCGGTCAGAGCTAATTGCCCCCCCCCCGCTCTGATCGGCGGCTAACATGGCAGGATGCCCCGCTATAAGCCCCGGTCTGCGAGCCCGTTTTGCTACTTTAACTCTTCGCCTGAGGTGATCCGGCTGGTAGTGCTGATGTAGGTGCGGGTTCCGCCGTCGTTGCGGAACGTCGAGGATGTGCTGTTCAACGCGTGATTGACCAACGCTCGAATGAGCTACGGCCCAACCTCGATCGTGATGCCGCGGCACTCATTTTCTCGACTTGCGTGCCGAACGCGTGAACGCTGCTGCAAGAGAATTTGGAGAGCTCATCGCTTTTCGATCAATCAAACGAGAGTTTGAATTATCTTAATTGATTTACAAACGTAAAGCGCTGTCATGCAGCACGATTAAACACGTATAATTTGATAACACTATTTCTAAGTCGCTAACATTTCATCCAATATTATAAGGGAAAATCCTGTCGATAGATATCATCTCCCAATAATATGTTCATCATCGGGCAGTAGGCACTTTTGATGCGCCTCGCCGTTTAGCATTTTAAGATCGGATACCTTCGATGCGATATGAGCGGCGTCGATCAGATTGACCATCTGACGAGAGGCGATGGCAATAAGGTTATTCAATGCCGACAAACGCGCTATGTCACTTTGTAGCCTGTCCCTCGACACATCCGTTAATACGGTTTGTCGATGAAGCGTCTGCAAGTCGCTCCAAAGGAAAAACTCTTGCTGGTTCAGAGATCGTATTATCTCGGCGGTACCGAAAATTGCTGCATAGTTCTTGCGCAGTGGTTCCGGCATATGGGCGACAACACCGGACGCTACGGCCGCTGCCCATGCTGTCGATGCCCAGTCTCTAAGGAGAACCATTGTAGGACGTAATTTCGGCGCCTCCCAGCTCTTGTCCACAATTTCAGATAAACGATTAAGTTGCCGTTCGCTGCATGCGGTAAACTGTAAACGCTCCTTGGCAGCAAAGAGATTGTCCGAAATCTGATCGTCCAAAGATATTCGGGCCGCCTCAATCTGTTCTTTCCATTGTGCTAACTCGACCATTTGCTCCGCCGACAGCGCAATAAACACACCGATAACAATAATCCCGATCTCGCCAAAAAATTCGCGCCATCCGTGAACGGGCTTAATCCTGTGAATGTCGAACACTCGCCACCTTCAATCAGCTATCCCACCCCGTTAAATGACGGAGATCGAACTGTCGATATCGGATCATTGCAAAGAAGGAAGCTATCCGAAACCGCCATTGAATAACGCTAACACGTGACGGTGAAGGGGCGCGCAGGCCGTCAACTCCAATTGGTTAAGTCGCTTCGCACCTGTCTAGCATCTAATTTTGACCCACGCCTTGGGACCAGGATCACGCCTTTTCAAGCCAGCCGTTGTGACCGGCGAACTAACCTGATGCGAAAACAAGGAAGATCATCCCGCCGATCTCGTTTGGCTGCACCGCGTATCTGCAAGCTGCTTGGACAACAGTGTTAACTCCAGCAGTGATGAATCCGGTAGCGGATTGATCCGTCGTCGTGCCGTCTTCACGACTGAAGCAACACACTTTTGCCACCATCCACCATAGCGATGGCGCCGACCATGAAGCTTGCCTGATCCGAAGCGAGAAAGGCGATGACCTGCGCGATCTCGCGTGGCTGAGCAGCGCGTCGGATAGGCGCATGCCTGCCGTAGGCCGCCAAGGCTGCGCCGCCGTCCTCGTGCAGGTGATCCAGGATATGGGTAACCGTGTCGCCCGAGCCGACCGCGTTTACTCGAATACCGTGCTCGATGGCCTCCACCGCGAGCGTCCTCGTGAATTGCGCAAGCGCTCCCTTCGACGAGGCATAAGCGGCAATCGAGGGAAAGGTCTGGAAGCAAGCATAGGATCCAACGTTGACGCTCGCGCCACTGCCATTGGGTATCATCGCACGCATGGCTTCACGTGAGTGCAGGAATACGCCGCGAATGTTGACTGCGAAGATATTGTCCCATTCCGCAAGTGTCATATCGACCACCGGCTTATTGATGATGATCCCCGCATTGTTGACCAGAATATCGACCCGGCCGAACTCTGCGACCGCAGTTTCCACTGCGGAACGGGCTGCGCCCTCGTCCCGAACATCGGCAACCATTGTCACGATGCCGGGCTTAGCAAGTTCCCGGACCGTCCGGTCCCGGTCTTGCGCAATGATCAGCGCGCCCCGTGCGTGGAGAAGGTCGACCGTCGCGAGGCCGATGCCACTTGCCGCGCCGGTGACGATCGCAACCTTTCCGGCAATGTCGTTGTAAATCCGGTCGTCGCTCATATCGGGCTCCTTTGCCTTGAGCCGATAATCTGGAACTCCGGTCGGTCGTTGTGAATAAACGGGTCTCAGTATGGGGCATTCGTCGGCGGAGGTATAATGGGAACCGCCGCCACTTGCTGCCGGATCATTCCGATCAGCGCCGTTACAGCCGCCGAGCGCTGACGATGGCGCAGGTAATATAAGGCAAAGCCGGGGAACGGTGCTGAATAGTCCGTCAGCATTGCGACGAGCCGGCCCTCGTCAATATGGCGACGAATCTCGCTTTCGACCCAAAAGGCGATACCTACGCCGCCGATCGCGGCATCAAGCGCCGCCCGCTGATCGTTGAACGTAAGCGGACCTGTGATCGGTATGGAAAACCAGGTTCCTTCCTCGCAGAAATCCCAGCCGTAAAGCGTATCATGCCCTGGCCAGCGGAAGCCGATGCAGCGATGCTCACGCAGGTCGCGCGGATGGGACGGCATTCCGTGCACCGCCACATAGCCGGGGGATGCGCAGGCGATCTGCCGGATCGGGGCTTGGAGCGGGAAGGCGGTAACGTCCTGATCGAGCAGTTCGCCAAGCCGGATCCCGAGATCAAACCGCCGGTACGATGTCGATATCGGCATCGTCGATCTGTACCTCGACGCTGACTTTGGGAAAGCGGTGGGCAAAGTCGGCAAGGAGTGGTTTGAGGAACAGCTCGTAGCCCAACCGCTGGGCGTGCACGCGCACCGGGCCGGATGCCTCGTCACCCGCCGCTTCGGCTTCTTGGAGCGCCGCTTCGATCTCCTCGACCGCGACGCCGGATCGTACCGCGAGGCGCTCACCGGCGGGAGTGGGACTGACGCTGCGCGTCGTCCGGTTGAGCAGCTGAACACCAACCTCCGCTTCCAGTCGACGGATTGTCTCGCTGAGGGCGGAGGGCGAAAGGCGCAATGATCGAGCAGCCGCGACGAAACTGCCCTTGTCGATGACGCAGCGCAAGGCGTGCAGGTCCGAATAAGTCTTGCGGGACATGGATCGCTAAGCCGTCCGATCGCGGCCCGACGAGGGACGCTCTCCAAGCTGTTTGGCCATCAGAATGAGCTTGAGCGACGACCCGTCAGGTAATGGATGACGATAGGGCTGCACATAATCATAGCCATGGATTGCATAGAACGGCACCGCTGGCAGCGTGGACGTAAGCTCTACCCGCGCGAACCCCATGCCATGGGCCGCCGTCTCGCTGGTCCTGAGAAGGAGCGTGCCGATACCATTCCGGATAAACGCCGGATCGACGTAGAAGGCGCGGATCCGGGCGGCATCTCGCGACGGATCAAGACGATCGCCGGCGGGGTCGTCAGGGCCGTGTGCGCCGGCGATCGTTTTGCGAAAGCTCCAGCCTCCGGCACCGACGACGACACCGTTGATCTCGACCACGAAATAGCTTCGGTCTATAATGAGCTGCCAGTCTACACCATAAGCGTGCCTGATTGCCGTTTCGATGGTTGCATCGTCATATGCGCCGCTGTGTAGAGCGCGGATCGAGCGGCCGGTCAGGGCATTGACGCTGGCAACGTCGTCCTGCGTTGCAATTCGTACGATCACGATCCTTCTCCGTCACCGGCTTTCGCCAATCAATTCACGGTTCGCATAGGTTGCAAGACGGCCTCAGCCAGAGACGCCGCGCGCAACGGGCCGGCCTTATCGCGATAGTCTGGATCCTGGACCATGTCGTCGAAGGCCCGTCGGCTCGGATAGCGGACCAGCGCCATGGCATCCCAGGCCTGTCCCGACTCCGCTGAAAGCGCGGGCAGCCCATCGCCGACATAGACGATCTCTCCCCCGTAGCGGGCCACCAGCGGTCCCGCTGCCGCAAGATAATCGGCATAACGCTCCCGCCCACCGTCCGGCGCGAAGCGAAGCAGGTTGAGCATGACGACTGACTGGCCATCGTCGTCGTTCAAAAAGTTTTGGTAAGCGGATTCGATGAGCGTCAGCATGCAATCGCTTTCTGCTAGGTGAAGGGTATCCGGTCTGGTCAAGCGCCTAGATGCCGTTCGAACCGGCGGTCGAAGCCAGGAAGTCCAGCAAAGTCGCGTTCACGGCGTCCGCGGTTTCAAGCTGGGGCCAGTGGCCTGCTTCCTCGATCGTCATGGAGCCGCGCAGGTTGGGCAGGGCAGCCTGTAGAGATGCGTCGTCGGGCCTAGTGACGCGGTTCAATCCGTCGCGACCGCCGGTCAGGAAGAAGGACGGTTGGGCGACGACCGCGCCCGCATAAGCGCGTGAGGCAAGCTCGAAGAACGGATCGATCGCGCGATAATAGCTCAACGCGCCACGGAAGCCGGTGCGCGAGAAGCTCGCCACGGCGGCATCGACATAGGCGAGATCGATCGTGCGGATCGGTGCCGGGGCGGGGCGCAACAGCCCGCGCGACGGGTCGAACGGATCCCAGCGGGTGTCCGCGGGTGCCTCACCCGACGTCCAGTAATAGGCGCCCGGTATCGTGTCCGCCGCATCCGCCCAGGCGCTCTCCGCCTCGGTGCGCATCTGTGAGAACATGTAGAAGTCATCGGCGCCGCTGGCGCGAAGCCGATCCAGGAAGCTGGGGCCGCCTAGCGCTCGGAACGGCACGCTGATGCCGAACACGGCGGTGAAGCGATCGGGCCGCATCATGGCAGCGCTCCACGCGGCGTTGGCGCCGAAATCATGGCCGACCAAGACGGCCGACGCGATGGTGAAATGGTCGAGGATTGCGACCAGATCGCCGACGCAGTGGAATGGCGTGTAGGCATCGGCCAAATGCGGCACATCGCTTTCGCCATAACCGCGCATGTCGAACGCGAACGCACGTCGACCAGATGCCGCGACCGCCGCCATTTGCGAACGCCAGCAAGACCAGATCGCTGGGAATCCATGGCAGAATAGAACGGCCGGCCCGGTCCCCTGTTCGACGACATGCAAGCCGATGCCTGCGGCGTCAATCCGATGATGCAGTACGTCCGTATCCATTCCGCCTGGTAATACGCGTGTATTGACGGGTCAATACGCTTGCATTACTAGGAGGCCATGACAACGGACCAGCGGCAGGCACTGCTCGACGCAGGCGTGAAAGTGGTCCACGCGCGGGGCTTAGGCGCAACCGGTGTCCGTGATATCTCTGCCGTCGCGAATGTTCCGCCGGGCTCGTTTACCAACCATTTCCGATCCAAGGAGGTTTTCGGGCTCTTGGTTCTGGATCAATATGCCGAGCGCATCGATGCAATGATGCAGGCGACCCTTGGGGATGTCACGCGTCCGCCTGCCGCACGGCTTGAAAGTTATTTTGCCAGGATTTCGGACTCCGCGGCCGAGGCGCAGTGGCAGCGTGGATGCTTGGTGGTCGACCTGGCTGGCGAAGTCGCCGCGCATGGCGATGCGGTGCGTGAGCGGATGTGCACGGTGCTGGCCCGGCAATCGACTCGCTTCGAAGAGGTCGTCCGTCTGCTCGTGCACGACGAGGATGAGGCTGCCGACCTCGGCGCCTTCCTACTTGCCGCCTGGCAGGGGACGCTGCTCCGGATGAAGGTAGAGCGGGGTCCGCGGGCGCTCGACGGCTTTCGCCGAACGCTCGCCGCGCTGCTCCCTCGCATCGGTGCGCCCTCGGTCGATCCCACTGTTGGCTAGGCAGCATCGTGGCCGTGGCGGCATTTTGTTCCGAAGCTGAGGCATCGGTAGCTTCAGGCAGGATCGTTAATCTTATAAAATGACGTCGCCTGATTGCTGGAAGTTGTGAGAGCGGGTGCTGTCAAACCAAATGCACCGTCCCGTAAGAAGGGCTAGGTAGGGGGCGAGATGCCGCGTCCCCGCAAGCCACAGAGCCCGTTCCGCTACTTCAACTCGTCACCCGAGGTGATCCGCCTCGTGGTGATGATGTATGTGAGGTTCCCGCTGTCGCTGCGGAACGTCGAGGACTTGCTATTCGAGCGCGGGATCGACATCTGCCATGAGACGGTGCGGCATTGGTGGAACCGCTTCGCTCCGATGTTTGCGGGCGATATCCGTCGGCAGCGGGTGTCTCGCATGCGGGGCTTCCGCCATTGGCGCTGGCACCTCGACGAGATGTACGTGAAGCTTAACGGTGAGATGGTCTACCTCTGGCGAGCCGTCGATCACGAGGGCGAGATCCTCGAAAGCTACGTCACCAAAGGGCGCGACAAGGGCGCAGCGCTTCGCTTCATGAAGAGGGCGCTGAAGCGTCATGGCTCGCCGGAGGCCGTCATAACCGACGGGCTGCGCTCCTATCGCGCCGCGATGACCGAGCTCGGCAACGAGGACAAGCAGGAGGTCGGCCGCTGGGCCAACAACCGAGTTGAGAACAGCCATCTGCCGTTCCGACGACGAGAACGGGCGATGCTGCGGTTCCGGCGAATGGAGACGCTTCAGAAGTTCGCCTCGGTCCATGCGAGCGTCCACAACCACTTCAATATCGAACGCCACCTCGTCGACCGCCAGACCTACAAGCTCCGACGCTCGGCCGCCCTGGCCGAGTGGCAGATCCTCATGAGCTAGGCTGCCGGCGTCAAAGACCCAAATGCATCGTCTGGAGACGAGTTCGCATTAGACTGACAGCGCCCGCCGCGATGGCCCAAGCTTAAGCATTGCCAACTTGACATAGATCATGAAAGTCCGCGATTTGTGGAATATGTCGTTTAAAGAGTATCTTACCGCCGCGTTTGCTGCCGGCCACGCCGCTGGCTTGAACAATCCGGCTTCGGTCGAAGCATGCCCGTTCGTCACTGACGAGACCGAGCTACGCGACGCTTGGCATTTGGGCTTTCACCTTGGAAGGCTAGAACGCCCAACTCGTGCCGCCCCGTTAGAGGATGAGCCGCCGCTTATCGGTTGAAACGATATGGGCTGGGCGCAGATGCTTCTCAGCGCTTCTATTCATGCCTGATAAGGCTGTTGATGCGCTGGCTGGTCAACCGTCTCGACGCGGACCTTCCGCTGGGGCAACGCTCGCTCTATCTCTGTCGTCTATGTCAAAGGCGTCGAGCGCCGAGGGATGGAACGCAGCCATTCAAACGGCGCCCCCGATCGTTTCAGCGGCGTACCACCGTACGACGTGATGGCGCACAATCGCTTTGCTAAGGGCAAAGCCACTTAGCGGCGCCAACCGGATGAATCCTAAGTCAGTACCGCGATGCCAAGACAGGCGTCGACACGAAGGTAAAAGTACCGGAGCCCGCATTCAACGTAACGCGGTTTGAGTTCAGATCGGCAGCGTAACCAAAGCTCCTTCTGAAAAAATAATCCACCGTTTTCACGCCGTTAGCAGGCAACTTGACCTGCCAGCACTTCCCGGACCGAACGGCACCATCAGCGGGACGCAGCCCATATGAAACGTCCGCGCGAACCTTTTTGGGAGAGTATACTTCCTGAGCGCGGTAATGACCGACCGTCAAAGCATCGGGGCAGAGTGAGCTGCTGCCGGTTCCGTGGACACCGAGATAAGGTGTTTTTGGAACCGGAGGGTGACAATGCAGCGACGGAAGTTCAGCGGCGAGTTCAAGGTCGAGGCGGTGAAGCTGGTACGAGATCGGGGCGTCTCGGTGGCACAGGCGGCGCGGGATCTCGATGTTCACGAGGACGTGCTGCGTAAATGGGTTCGGGATCACGAAGCCGGTCCGGGATCGGCCTTTCCAGGGCACGGTGTGATGAAGCCCGAACAGCAGGAGATTGAGCGGCTGCGCCGCGAGATAGTGAAGCTCAAGGCGGAGCGCGACATCCTAAAAAAAGCGGCGGCCTACTTCGCAAGGGACTCGATATGAAGTTCGGGTTCATCGCGAAGCACCGAGGGGTCTGGCCGGTATCGTGGTTATGCGAGACGCTCGGTGTTTCGCGCAGCGGCTTTCACGCCTGGCTCGTACGCGAGCCGAGCGCCCGTGCGCGTAACGACGAAGAGCTTGGCGGGAAGATCCGGGCCAGCTTCATCTCAAGTTATCGGACCTATGGTGCGCGGCGCGTCTGGCACGACCTTCTGGCCGAAGGCCTTTCGTGCGGCCTGCACCGGGTCGAGCGGCTGATGCAGTTGCATGGCCTCAAAGCACGCCCCCGACGACGCGGGCTGCCAAAGGACGCCGGCGAACGCTCGGTCATCGCCGGCAATGTGCTCGATCGCCAGTTCACGGCCAATGCGCCGAACCGGAAGTGGGTCGCGGACTTTACCTATATCTGGACAGCGGAAGGCGGGCTTTATGTTGCTGCCGTCATCGACCTGTTCTCCAGGCGCGTGGTCGGCTGGTCGATGAGCGACACGATGACGGCCCAGCTTGTGACCGACGCGCTGATGACGGCAATCTGGCGTCGCGGAAAGCCCGACGCCCTGCTGCATCACTCGGATCAGGGCAGCCAATATACGAGCGAGCAGTTCCAGCGGTTGATGGCCGACAACGGGGTCACATGTTCTATGAGCCGATCCGGCAACGTCTGGGATAACGCCGCGATGGAGAGCTTCTTCTCCTCGCTGAAGACCGAGCGGATCGCCCGCAAAACCTATCGCACGCGAAAATCAGGCACGGGCCGAGGTGTTCGATTACATCGAGCGCTTCTACAACCCAACGCGCAGGCACTCGACCTTGGGGTATCTCAGCCCCATCGACTTCGAGAAGCAGGCTAATGTAGCCTAACTCGGTGTCCGCGGAACCGGCAGCAGCTCAATGCTGCGGTTCCGGCGGATGAAGACGCTTTAAAAGTTCGCCTCAGTCCACGCCCACGTCAGCAACCACTTCAATCTCGAACGTCACCTCGTCGACCGCCAGACTTACAAGCTCCGCCGTTCGGCCGCCCTGGCCGAGTGGCAGATCCTCATGAGCTAGGTCGCCATTCTCAAAGGCCGAGGTGCATCCGGTGGGAGCACGAGCTCGCATCAGACTGACAGCACCTTTGCGGGCCGTTAGAACTCCATCCGTCTTGATTCGGGTGCTTGCAAGGTTTCCAGCATGGGGTTGAGGACTCGCCTCTCGAGGTCAATGCGGTCAAGCATGCCGGATCTGATACCCTTTGATGCTAAGCAATAGCCGGACCAGTCTTGTTCGATCGCTGCAAGGGTCCACTTGCCGACATGCTTTGTCGAAGCCGATCGCGCTAAAACCTCTTGCTGCTTGAGCTGCGCTATAGCTTTTGTATATTGGGGTAAATATCGTTCTACGGTCGGATAAATGACGTAGTGTAGATGTGAGGAGCGATCTTGACTGGCTCGACCGAGCTTGAGGCGTAAGCTTGCGAGGGCAGTTATCTGAGGTCGGGCGGTCGACGTGACCGCCGCCAGCTCGCCGATGAGGCGGACCAGATCCCTGTGCTGCTGCCGAAGCGTCTCAATCATGCTGTTCTCCCGTCATATGAACGGCAGCGATGGCAAGGCTTTAGATCAAAATCGGGTAAGAGCAAACGCAGCAACCCGGCGAACGTTGTGGGACAATGCGCCGTGTCCGACCGCCGGCGGCATGCCCTGCCAGTGGCCCAAATTCCCGGTAGCGGCCCGGTTAAACCCCTGGCTGGCCGCGGTCGCCGGGCGCGTCGGCGCGTCGTGGTGACGCCCGCCCAGCTCGCCACGTTCGCGCCTATCCTAAAGCAACAGCAATTCCGCGCAGTTCAGCCGAAAAGCTGGACCTGATGCGCGAGATACGCGGCTGGAAGCGATTACTACGAGCCGAGGCGGGCCCGCCTCCACACTATGCTGTCCCGTCTCGGCTCTGTGCCCTTGCGCTTAACATCGGGATCTGTCGACGCCGCCGGCAATGAGCGCGAGCGCATGAAGTTCAACCCGCTCCGCTACCTCTACAAGACGGCCTAATGGCGTCCCCCGCTAGTCCGTGTTGGCGCGCGACACCTTTACTTGCCAACTCTTGCGGCCGCATTGAGGGCGATAGCTTGAAGTTGGTGGCCGACCACCGGAAGCTGCCCCGCGGCGACCTCACCCCGTTTTGCGACAAGGTGAATCTGGAATGCCTGTGCAAACCTTCGTGAAAGTGCGGAGCAGCGCGAAGAGTAATTATCGGCTTATCGATAACTTCGAGTGCTCGCCACTATACCGGCATGGCTGGGTCGGTCCTTTCCAGCTCGCCTTCGTAAAAATGACGTTCGTGCTTGTGGCCAACATCGTCCAGCCATACGACCATGACCTGATTCTTGCGGATCAGGCCGCCGTCTGGATTCGTAACCCTCATTTTCGGGCCGCCCGATTTCAATCGGACCCAATCACCCTTCAAAAACGCGGTCATGCCATTTCCTTTCGCTGCGTACGCTTCGAGGCGCCCGTCAACTTTTACTGGTTACATCTGGGGTTGCCCACGACTCATGGGCAGCAGCGATGCGTGAGCCTGTTCTCGTCGTTGCCGAAAGTCTACCCTCATCCTTCTTGAGCTCCTTCTGGGAGCGGCTCGAAAGTCGGAACTCCTCGCAGCCTTGGACCGCGCCAACGCCCCACGCACGGAAAAAAAACTTTGATGGACGATCGGAGGTGCGAGCCTAAGCGGGGCAGCGATATTTCATGGGAACCTCAAGACGCTTTTCGGCGGGAGCGCATCGAGATCGGATACTGTTCGGGCGAGTACTCGATGCAGTGCCCGACGTCGCCGGCTCAAGCGGGTCCGCTTTTGAGCTCTCTGCCGCTAATCTAGCGGCTTCGCCGGCCGCCGCGGCGGATTAAAATCGACATTTGAGGTCGGGGATCGTGATGACGGTCCCCGTCTTTTTGTTTGCATACGCGCAACCGGACGAAGGGCTCCTTCACTCCTCCGGATACCGCCCCGCTGCCCGAAGCCGCGGAAACACTTTCCTTCTCGGTTTAACCCTGCCAGTGGGCATCAGTGCGGTTGCTGCCTTTCCCTTTGATATTCACTCTTGCGGCTTGCGGGTCGCAAACCAGCGATTGGAAGGGTTACGCCCTGCACGACACGGACGTACGCAATGAAACTCGGCTGATAGGATCCTTTGGATCGCTGAAAAGCTGCAGTGTCGGATTGCTCGTCGCCGCAACAAACCCCGACACGCAAGCACTCGTGTGCGGCGTTGATTGTAAACAGATCGGCGATGACATTGCGAACTGCAAACAAACCCGTGTCATCCGATCTCCTGACTTGATCCGCAGCGATGAAACAAGTCCAATTGTGCCAGCATTGCCCGCCGACGACGGATCGTTGGGCAACAGCAACTAGGAAGATAGCTTGGCCGCCGCCTCGGCCATCTGCCTGGACGCCTTCTGCCACATGATCCTGGCTTCATCCCAAGGGGATGTCGATCCTACCTCACCACACGTCGGCCGCCAGCTTCTCGATCACGGCATCGCGATCGTTGACGGTGTTGGGCGGCCCTGTATTCGAGACCGGCGGCGGCCTCTGGGCTCCAACGCGCGCTTGACCATCACGGATACTCTAATATGTCGTGTGTCCGGCTCTTAGGCGGCCGTCGCTCAGGCGGTCGCTGCCTCATCCAATAAGGGTAGGGGCGTTATGGCTCTTCCGCCGCTTTCAGTCGGATGTAAATCTGCGAATAGAGGCTCGTGTTTGGATAGCTCTTCCTTCAAGCACTTGTACTCGGACGCCATCTGCCGGAGGGCCAGCAGGAGCTCCTGAAGCTGGAGAGCATAAGAACTTACATCAGGCCTGATCCTGACGACATTGAGACCGGACGTATACATATATTATCCTTAACGACGCTGACTAATTCAAAGCGACTTTTCTTTGATTGAGGTGCGCAAGATGTTAGAAGGCCGACCAATCGACATCGGTTTTAGGATTAGCGCTGCCAACGCTCCGGAGTGCCGGCCTTGCCAGCTGACGCGCACCGGACGAAGCTCGCTGCTGCAGCTCGTGAACGGGGGAGGCGTGAACATCGCGCTGGCCTGTTTGGAAGCGTGCAATCTGTCGATTGAGGCCGTCGGCTTCGGTCGCAAGACTGCGCGCCGCCGCGGTCGCTTGCTCGACCATCGCGGCATTTTGCTGGGTAACGCCATCCATCTCGGCCACGGCAGTGTTCACTTGCTGCAGACCAGCGGCCTGTTGCTCGGTTACCGCGGCAATCTCGGATACCAGCGTCTTGACCGTTCCAACTTGGCCGATGATGCGGGTAAGCGCCTGGCCGGTCTCGTTGACGAGTTGCACGCCCGCTGCCACCTGGTGGGAAGATGCACTGATACGCAACTTTACGTCCTTGGCGGCCTCGGCTGAACGCTGAGCAAGAGCTCGGACTTCCGACGCCACGACAGCAAAGCCTCTACCTGCATCTCCTGCACGCGCTGCTTCAACCCCGGCGTTGAGCGCGAGAAGGTTTGTCTGGAAGGCAATTCCGTCGATTACCGAGATGATTTCCGAAATCTCATTCGAGGTACGCTCGATCCCGTCCATCGCCTGCACCGCCTGGCGAACGACTTCGCCGGAATGCTCGGCGTCGGTATGCACGCGAAGAACAGCATCGTTCGCGCTACCTGCACGCTCGGCGGTCGTCCGTACGGTCTCGGTGATTTCGTGCATGGCAGCGGCGGTCTCCTCCAGACTCGCCGCCTGCTGTTCAGTACGATGCGATAGGTCGTCCGAAGCTTGACGGATCTCACCCGCACCACCGTTTATGCCGGTCGCTGCCTGAGCAACCTGACCAAGCGTTGATTGCAGCGCAGCAGCGGCGGCATTGAAGTCAGTCTTGAGCTTGGCGAAGGGGCCGGTCAGATCGGCCTCAACGCGCGAGACTAGATCGCCACCTGCGAGCTTCGATAACGCTTCGCCGACGCTTTCCACGATCAGCGCTGTCTGCTCCGCCTTAGCGCGTTCAGCTGCCGCTAGTTGGTCGCGCAGTCGCTTCATGGCAGTAGCGAGCGCACCAACCTCGTCCGCGCGATCTTCTACCGGGACGGCAACGTCCATGTTGCCGTTGCCCAGCTCGGACAGCGCTTCCGTCACGGCACCGATCGGCTTGGCGACCTGCTTCACGAGAATCACGAGTACGCCTGCGAGACACCCGAACATGCCGAGGACCGCCACGATCGATAGCATGCGCGCACGGTCGTAGCCCGCATCGCCTTCATCGGCCGCTGCTTTTGCGAGCTGGCCCTCGAACTGCGAAAGATCGCCGATCGAGGCGGATAGCGCGTCGAACAGCCGCTGCGATTGATCCCGCATGAGGGCCGTAGCTTCCGCATTCTTGTTTTGCCGCGACAGAACCAGAAGGATCTTGTTTTCTGTGCTGTACGCCAACCAGCGTTCGTGAAATTCGTTAAGAAGTTGTCGCGCGCGAGCATGACGCAAGTTACCATTGAGTATGTCATAGCCTTGATCGACAATCTTACGCTGCTCGTTCATCTTGGCCTCCGCGGCGTCCATCGCCGCGCTGTCCAATGACAGGATGTGCTGAGCCTCCGCGATACGGAAGTCGGACGTCGCTGTATCGATCTGCTGCGAGAGCATCGTCTTGGGCAGACGATCGCGGACGGCCTTGCTCATCAACGCATTGATCGAACCTAGCTGGCTGATCGAGAACAGGGTGAGCGCCAGCAGTCCAATGCCGATCACTCCGAACGAAACCAGAAGCTTATTTACGATGCGCATGTTTCGCATGGCAGAACCCCATCAAACTGGGGTGATCGTTATGATCGAAACCTCAACATTACGTAAAATCAAGAATTTACAGGGCTGATCTTAGGCGATCATGCCAACCACGCGCGCTGGGCGTCCTCGAGCTGCTCGAACATATCCGGATCTGCGCCGAGCAGGACCAGCCGAGCGTGCACGTCGGCGGCGGTGGCGTTGCGCGGGAAGCCGCGGTCGCCACGCGCGGCCTTGACCAGCTCATCGATCCAGAATGCTGTCAGACCTAATGCACCGCTCAGTAAGGAGGGCTGGATGCCGTTGAACCGACTGTGCAAATCAGCAACCGGCACCAAGCAGTGTGCGAAGTGCCTGTTAAGGCATACTATAAAGAGGTATGTACGCAGCTATCGCAGGAAACGGTCTCGGGCTTCTGCGACTGAGAGCCTTCGCGCTCCCCCCTATAGCGGGAGCCGCTGATGCCTCGATATTATTTCCATGTTCTCGATGGTAGAGATTTCATCGATCTTTCGGGAACGGAATTGCCCGACCTATTTGCCGCGCGCCGCGAGGCGGTTCGGTTCGCGGGAGCTTTGTTGAGTGAAAAGCCGGACGCGCTCTGGACCAATAGCGAGTGGACCATGCAGGTCACGGATGAGACTGAACATACCCTTTTCCGGATTATATTCGCTCCTGGTGATCCAGTCTCGATCGAGCGCGGTTAGCTGCTAGCGATGATCGGTCAATGCCGCAGCGCCGGCTCGGGCAGCGCGTACAGCTCCTCCAGCCGGTCCGCGAGGTCCATCCATGCGTTACGACCCGCATGGTCTGCCTCGGGCAGGCTATGCAGGCAATCCAGCACGAAATCTCCGATCTCGTCGCCGTACAGCGCCTTCAATTCAGCTGCACATGCCCACATCTCAGCGTCGTTCATGCTCGGCCGTCTAACTCGCGTTCACCGCTTCGGAAAGTGCGCACGCGCGTCGCCGATCGATGATGGCCGCAATGGGGGCCGTCGGAGCTAATTGCCCGAGGCTCTGAGCGGCGTCTAGGGTGGCGGCACGCGCCGTTAAAAGCCCCGGTCTTCGAGCCCATTCCGCTTCTTCAACTCGTCACCCGAGGTGATCCGCCTCGTGGTGATGATGTATGTGCGGTTCCCGCTGTCGCTGCGGAACGTCGAGAACCTGCTATCCGAGCGCGGGATCGACATCTGCCATGAGACGGTGCGACATTGGTGGAAACGCTTCGGTCCGATGTTTGCGGGCAATATCCGTCGGCAGCGGGTGTCTCGCATGCGGGGCTTCCGCCATTGGCGTTGGCACCTCGACGAGATGTACGTGAAGCTCAACGGTGAGATGGTCTACCTCCGTCGATCACGAGGGCGAGATCCTCGAAAGCTACGTCACCAAAAAACGCGACAAGGGCGCAGCGCTTCGCTTCATGAAGAAGGCGCTGAAGCGTCATGGCTCGCCGGAGGCCGTCACAACCGACGGGCTGCGCTCCTATCGCGCCGCGATGACCGCGCTCGGCAACGAGGACAAGCAGGAGGTCGGCCGCTGGGCCAACAGCCGAGTGGAGAACAGCCATCTCCCGTTCCGACGACGAGAACGGGCGATGCTGCGGTTCCGACGAATGGCGAGGCTTCAGAAGTTCGCCTCAGTCCATGCAAATGTCCACAACCGCTTCAATCTCGAACGCCATCTTGTCGATCGCCAGACCTATAAGCTTAGCCGCTTAGCCGCCCTGGCTGAGTGGCAGCTCCTCATGAGCTAGGCTGCCAGCCTCAAAGACCGAACCGCATCGGGTGGAGACGAGTTCGCATTAGACTGACAGCACCGGTCGCGGTGATGAGCTCGGGCAAGGTGGCACCTGCGTCGCGGCGCAGCAGGTCGAGCACCGCGGCTGTCTTGTTGGCGCGGGCAGGCGAGGGGGCAATGGCAGGCGGTTGAGCTGGCGCAGACGGGTCCACTTCGTCAGGCTCGATGCCGATCGCCGCGAGCCCCGCATCGGTCGCGAACAGGCCGAAGCAGAGGTCGCCGTCGGTGCGGCTGACCGCCGCTGACACGCTCATCTCCAAATCTTTGATCAGGTTGGCCGCGGTAAGAGCCGCAAGCGCCTTGCTCAACCCGCCGCTGGGCTTCAGGGTGCCGGGCAGGGGATAGAGGCTCCGATCCTCGCGCTGCGCTGCGGTCGAGAGCAGGATGGTCTGGGTGTCGCTAAGGCGTGGCATGACATGGTCTCCGGCGGGCGCGGCACAGCGCCGCTCCCACCAGCCACAGCCCCGGCGATCACCCTCGCGGAGCTCGACACGCTCAGCAGCGAGTCGACTTGTGCTGTCGCTCCGGTGCGGGAAGAAGTCGAGCACGACTCAGGCGGCCAGCGGTGCACCTCGGCAAAGCAGGATGCCGTGCGCAATTTCGAGTAGCGAATGCCGTCGCAGTGCCAGCGCTCAATATTGTCAGCATTAGCGTGAACAGTACCAAGCCGGCATCATCGGTAACGGCAAAGGCGGAAAACGACGACGGACGGCATCGATCGGGAAGGTCATGCCATAAGCCTACACCTGGGCAAACCATCGAAGCCAGCAGCTTTCGGTCTGCATTGTCCGTCCCGATTGCGCAGATCTAACGCGAGCCCGATCTGCCGTTCTGCTGTGCAGGCTGAGAGGTTCGCGATCCAGCGCGACCAGGTTGGTGCGGATCGCCTCATAGAGGTGGCCGATCGTGCGTAATCCTGTGCGCTCGGCATCAGGCCGAGATGCGCCTGCTCGCGATGTAGGCGTCTTGGCTGAACGCCTCGCTGTCGTCGCCTCGGACATCCTGCGGTCGCTCCAGGAAGATGAAATGCTTGAGCGTCTCGGCATCGAAGCCCGTCAGCCGGACCGCCACCCCTGATGGGAGGTAGCCCGGCGCCACTGGGAAGTTCGGGCGGCCTAAGTGCGGCCGGCCTCGCGCAAACGGCTTCGCCTGCTCGAGGAACTTCGCCTTGAAGACCGCCCCGTGCGCATCGCGGAGCCTCTCCTGCGCGGCCTCGTCGAGGTCAGGCAGCAGGGTAGGGACGAGCATGTCCGTGCCCTTGCCGATCTGGTCATGCACCACCTGCCGGTCGAAACGCTTGCCAATGCGGCAAACGCGTCCTCCCAGGCGAGCACGTGCATGTCGTTGCTGTCGACGAGCGTCCCATCGATGTCGAAGAGGATGGCTTTGATCTGCATGGTTTGGTCCTGTTCGCCCGTTGATGCCCCAGGCTGGGGCTCACCGCTAGGATTTGGTGGCGGCGGCTCGAACCGCGGCGACGATGTCGCCGACGGCAAGGTGCACATAGCCCAACACGTCGTCCGGCGTGCGGCCGCTCTTGGGCATGACGTGCACGGCAAGCGACTGGACCATCGGCGTATCCCGCTCAGATGCTGCCGCCTCGGCGAGTTCGCTGCCGAGACCGCCCACATAACTGTCTTCGACCGCGATGATCGTACCTCCGGGGCCGGCCAGAGCGAGCACAGGCGCTGCGGCCATCGGCACGGCGTAGGCATCGACTACGGTGACATCGATCCCATTGGCCGCAAGGGTCTCAGCCGCCTTGAGGCAGCTGTGAACCATATAGCCGCACGACACCAGGACGATTGGGCGATCCGCAAGACTGGCGTTACGCAGGACCTTATGTCCGCCGAACGGGAACTCGGCGTCAGCCTCGTACAGGAGCGGTAGATCGGCGCGGACGGCGCGCAGGTAACAGGCGCTAGGAAATGCGGCCATCGCCAAGACCATCGCATAGGCGCTGACCGCATCGCTTGGCGTCAGTACCGTAATGGCGGGGTTACCGCGATGATCGGTACTGTGCGCGAAGGCCCGCATGAATGCGACATCGGCGAGCGCCATCTGGCTTGGGCCGTCGGACGCTAGAGTTACGCCGACGTGCGTGCCGACGAGCTTGAGGTTGGCTCCGCCGACGATCGCCATATCGATTTGATCGAAGGCGCGCTCCAGGAAGCGCCCGAAGGTGCTGGCGAAAGGGAGCATGCCGCCGCTCGACATTCCCGCGGCGGCCGAGATCATGTTCTGCTCCGCGATCCGCGCCTCGAAGTAACGATCTGGATAGGCCTCGGCGAAGTCGAGTGCGTAGGTTGAGTTCTTTACGTCGGCATCGAGCGCAACAACGCTCGGGTCGGCTGCACCCAGCGCCTTCAGCGCCAGTCCGAACGCGCGCCGCGGCGACATCATCTTCTTGTCGGCCAAGGTCGACGCGACCTTCGGCTCTGCGGCGACCGCTGCCTCGAACCCGCTCGGTTCCGATCGGCCGGGCATGGCGGCGGCGGCGGGCGGTGGCGTGATCGTAAGGACGTCGTCGATGGTGGCCGGGTCGGCATTTTGAACGCCAAGCTCCTGTGCCTCCTGGTCGAGATCGCCGAGGGCCGCTTCGAGATGATCTTGCGTGACCGGCGTACCGTGGTGACCCATGCCCGCCAGCGTCGACACGCCCCAGCCCTTGATCGTCCGGGCGACGACGCACAGCGGCTTGCCGCGCCCGAGTTCGACCCGCCGACGGAGCGTGTCCTCGATCTCGGCCGGATTATGGCCGTCGATGGCGATCGCCATCCAGTTGAACGCTTCGGCCTTGCGCTGGAGTTCCTGCCAATGCTGCGCGTCGGCGACGAAGTCGCTCTGGCCGAGCGTGTTGCAGTTGAAGATCGCTACGACGTCGGTGAGGCCATGATCGGCGATGAAGTCCATCGCTTCCCAGATCTGGCCTTCGCGGGACTCGCCGTCGCCGATGATGCAGTAGATGGTCTTATCCAGCCCGGCGACCTTGGCGGCCGCGGCGAGGCCCGCCGCGACCGACAGGCCCTGGCCCAGCGATCCAGTCGCGGCGTCGAAGAAGGGGAAGCCCAGCATCGGGTTCGGGTGGCCGTCGATCGGGCTGTCGATGCTACGCAGCGCCATCAGGTCGGTCATCGTCATCGATCGCCCCTCACCGCCTGGTGTGATCGTCACCCCGAGGTCAGCAAATGCCGCGTAGACGATCGGAACGGCGTGCCCTTCGGAGAGAACCAGCCGATCCGATCCGCGCGCATCGGGATGCTGTGGGTCCCAGCGCATCATCCGGTACATCAGCACGGTCGTCAGGTGGGCGAGCGACAAGGCAGTAGTGGGATGGCCGCTTCCCGCTGACGTCGTGGCCTTGATAGCGAGCTTGCCGAGCTCGATCGCCTTGGCATGAACGGCTTGTTCGATCGGGGTCATGACTGCTCTTCCTTGTCGGTGCCCGATGGCGCAGCTGCGGCAGGTGCGGTGGATGAAGCGCCATCGCCGCTTGCGGGCTTTACGGCGCCCGCGGGCATCACCTCTGCGCCGGCCTTCTTGAGCTGATCCTCTACAGACGCGATCAGGTTGTCCCAGCTCTGTACGAACGAAGCGAGACCCTCGCGTTCGAGCACGTCGGCGACGTCCGCCAGGTCGATGCCAGACGCTGCGAGTTCGTCGATGGTACGGCGGGCGTCGGCATAGCCGGCGCTGATCGTGTCAGGCACCTCCGCGTCGAGCTCGCGGACGGCGTTCAACGTGGCCTCGGGCATGGTGTTGACCGTGTCGCGAGCGACCAGCTCGGTGACGTAGCGGGTCGGCGCGAACGCCTTGTCCTTGACCTCGGTCGACGCCCATAGCAGCCGCTGCAGCGACGCACCCCTGTCGGCTAACGCCTGCCACCGGGCCGAGGAGGCAACTTCCTCATACACCTCATACGCCAGACGGGCATTCGCAAGCGCAGCCTGCGCGTGCAGGCGCGTCTTCGCACCGGCTCCGGCAGCGTCGGGGAGGGCGGCGAGACGCTTGTCAACCTCCGTATCGACCCGGCTAACGAAGAAGGACGCGACGCTCTCGATCCGCTTCAGGTCGGCACCTTTGTCTGCACGCTGTTCAAGCCCCGTCATGAACGCATCGAGCACCGCGCGGTAGCGATCGATCGAGAAGATCAGCGTGACGTTGACGCTGATGCCGTCGGCGATGCTGGCGGTGATCGCCGGCAGCGCTGCCTCGGTTGCGGGGATCTTGATGAACAGGTTCGGCCGATCCACCAGCCACCACAGCCCACGAGCCTCGGCGGCAGTACGATCGGCGTCGGCCGAGATGCGAGGGTCCACTTCGATCGACACGCAACCATCCCGGCCATCGCTGCTATCGTAGACCGGGCGCAGAACGTCACACGCGGCACGCACGTCCCATGCCGTCAGCAGCCGCAGCGTCTCGCCGATGGCCGTGCCGCGCAGCGCGAGTTCGCGCAGTTGGTCCTCGTACCCGGACCCTGCGCTGATCGACTTAGAGAAGATGGTCGGGTTGGTGGTAATCCCGACGATGTCGCCGGCAGCGACCATCCGCGACAAATCGCCCGACGTGACCCTGGGTCGGCTCAGATCATCGAGCCAGACGGCAACGCCTGCCGCCGCGAGCTTGTCTATGGTGCTGGTCATCGTCAAATCCGATCCGGCTTGGCCGATAGGAGCATCGGCCAAATGGGCGGATGAGATGCTCGATTGCCCGGCGTCGGAGGTACGATCGTCAGGAAGATACGTCCACAACGCGTGGGAAGCTCAGATGCTACCGGATGCCCTGCGGGTTAGGAGAGCGCGCGGTGAGCAGCGCCGTGAACGGCCGACGCCATCTTTATCATAGAGGTCAAAGACGAGATGGAGGATGGCAAGCTCAGGTGAGCCTTGCGAGCTGTCACATCCCCCACCCGAACGGCGCAGGTCAGTTCCTGCTCTACCCGGATGCTCCATACTGGCATCTGCTTATCTGACCCTCCGGTGCGACTCTTCTGCGGACACGATCCGACCTTTGCCAAACAAGCCTTCACATGGCGCTGTCAGAGCTAATTGTCCCACGCTCTGATCGGCGGCTAAGGCGGCAGAATGCGCCGCTACAAGCCCCGGTCCGCGAGCCCGTTTCGCTACTTCAACTCCTCGCCTGAGTTGATCCGGCTGGTAGTGCTGATGTACGTGCGGTTTCCGCTATCTCTGCGGAACGTCGAGGACCTGCTATTCGAGCGCGGTATCGATGTGAGCCACGAGACGATCCGCTTCTGGTGGAACAGATTTGGCCCGATGTTCGCCAGCGAGGTGCGCCAGCAGCGGGTCAGCTACATGCGTGGCTTCCGCCAATGGCGCTGGCATCTTGATGAGGTGTTCGTGAAGATCAACGGTGAGATGGTCTACCTCTGGCGAGCCGTCGATCACGAGGGCGAGATCCTCGAAAGCTACGTGACGAAAACGAGGGACAAGAAGGCAGCGCTTGCCTTCATGAAGAAGGCGCTGAAGCGGAACGGCTCGCCTGAGCGGATCACTACGGATGGTCTAAGATCCTACCAGGCAGCCATGCGAGAACTCGGTAACGGCGAGCGACAGGAGGTCGGGCGGCATGCCAATAATCGCGTGGAGAACAGCCATCTGCCATTCCGACGACGAGAGCGGGCGATGCTGCGGTTTCGGCGGATGAAGACGCTTCAAAAGTTCGCCTCAGTCCACGCCAACGTCAGCAACCACTTCAATCTCGAACGTCACCTCGTCGACCGCCAGACTTACAAGCTCCGCCGCTCGGCCGCCCTGGCCGAGTGGCAGATCCTCATGAGCTAGGCTGCAAACGTCAAAGACCCAAATGCATCGGCTGGAAACGAGTTCGAATTAGACTGACAGCACCCCGCCGCCTGATCAGGCAGCGGGCAGAACGTCAGGCGGCTTCGGCGTGCAGGTTGATCCCGGTCTCGGCGAGCTTAGTCATATACTCGTCGCCCCCGTAGATCTCCTTGGTGGCAGCCTTGAGCTTTTTCTCGTCATTCTTGAGACCGAGCGCCTTGGCGTAGGCGGCGGCGGTGCCGAACCCGGCGATGCCGTAGTGGGTCATGCGCTGGTATTGGGCGATGATCAGCGTGTCGAGCAGCGGCCCCTTCTTCGGCCCTTCCTCGATCACGTGCTTGGTCGCCTCCTCGACGAGCCCTTCCATGCCCTTGCAATGCTCTTTGGACACCTTCTCGTCATGGGCAGCGATGAGCTCCTTCAACACCTCGGTGTGCGTGGCGATGCCGTCGTGCCACTTGGTCAGCATCTCCTTGAGCGCCGGATCAGTGGCTTTGGAGCTGATCTTCTTGAGGACGCGATTCATCTGGTCGTTGGCGGACCAAAGATCCTTTAGCTCGTCGATGTAGATTTCTTGCAGATCTTCGGGCGTCGACATTGACATTACCTTGTTGTGGGAAAGAGCCGCTGCCGACGCGATACGAAGGTAGGGACGGCCTTGAACGTTCTCGCCATCGGTATGGGCCCATTGAATCCGGATCGACCTGACGATTGTCTTAGCAGGCGCCAAACTCATGGTGGGCTGGACTGATCTATGTTGGCCGGCGCAATCTTTATTTTCGCGCGAACCGAGGAACGTGCAACTTGACCCTCCTCCGCTGGTTCAACGGCTGCTCAACACGATACGATCGTGGAGCGCCGCACGGGCGGCGTTAGGCTCAGGCCAAACCCGCGAGGAAGCCACGCCCGGTGGTCTCGCCGATACGATCGGCGGAGCTTTCTCGATGCCTCATGACATCAATGATCGGATGATTCCGCTCTACGAGGAGCAGGTGGCGGTCACGAAGAAGGCCGTTATCTCGGACCGCGTTCGCGTCAGCACCAGCGTCGAAGAGCGTTCGGTCCTGATCGAAGACGATCTTGAACGCGGCGGGCTCCACGTCGAGCGGATCGCCGTCGACCGTCCAGTCCACAGTGCGCCTGAACCGCGTCAGGACGGCGATGCGTTGATCGTGTCGATCGTCGAAGAGCGGGTGGTCATCGAAAGGCGCCTCTTTGTCGTCGAGGAGGTTCGGCTCACCCGGACCTCGACCACCGAACATGTGGCGATCCCCGAGACGGTTCGCGTCACCCGCGCGACGGTCGAGCGCGCCGACCCAATCTCACCCGCAGGAAGCGAATAATGGCCGACCCAAAGAACACGCCCGGCGCACCGCCGCGCGAAGTGCGTATCGAGAAGAAGAAGACCAACTGGCTGGCGTGGATCCTGCTCGCGCTCGGCATCCTCGCGGCGCTGCTGGCGCTCAGCCGCTGCAATCGCCATGAGAAGGTCGCCGCCGCTCCAACTCCTGCCAACGGTCCTGCGGTGCCGCCGGTCGGGGTCAAGCACGTCACGCTGCCGGGTGGGAAGGTCGTCGATCTCCAGCCCGCAACGCTGAACTACGACCTCCAGTCGTTCCTCGCCTCGAATGCAGCCGCGCCGCGGACCTTCACGTTCGACAAGCTGAACTTCGACACCGACCAGCCGGTCATCCGCGCGGATGACCAGCCGACGCTGAGCGCGCTCGGGCAGATCCTCGCCGCCTATCCCAAGGCTAATGTGCGCCTGGTCGGCTATGCCGATGCGCGCGGCTCCGCCGCGGCCAACGCCAAGCTCGGCAGCGATCGCGCTGCGGCCGTCGCCAAGGCACTGTCCGACGCCGGGATCGACGGCAAGCGCATCACCACCGCGAGCGGCGGCGACAGCAACCCGGTTGCGAGCAATGCGACCGCGGGCGGCCAGTTCGAGAACCGCCGCACCGAACTCGTCGTGACGAGCAAGTAAGCCCACCACCCTCGCCTCAGGAGAAGACCGATGACCCGTACCGTCACCGCACTATTCGACCAGAAGGTCGATGCCGAGGCTGCCGAGAACCGGCTCAAGGCCGCCAATGTCCATGCCAGCCATATCCGCATCCACGACAAGACCAGCCCCGACTTCCACGCCTCCGGTGGCTCGACGACGCAGGAGCCGGGCATCTGGGGTTCGATCAAGAACGCTTTCCTGCCCGACGAGGATCGCCACACCTACGAGGAGGGCGTGCGTCGCGGCGGCTTCCTGCTGACCGCCGACGTCGGCGAGGAGCATGTCGACGATGCCGTCCGCGTGCTGGAGGAGGCCGACACCGTCGACATCGACGACCGCTCGCAACAGTGGCGCTCGTCCGGCTGGGATTATGCACCCGAGGCGGCGGCAGGAGCTGGCTCGGACACCGGCGGCTATGCCTATGGATCGGAGAAGACGGCTAGCGGCACTGACGTCGCGGGCGAGCAGAGCATCCCGATCGTCGAGGAGAGCCTGGTCGTCGGCAAGCGCGAAGTCGATCGCGACGGCGCGCGGGTGCGATCCTACATCACCGAGACGCCGGTGCACGAGCAGGTCCGCCTGCGTGACGAGAAGATCAACGTGCAGCGCCGTGCGGTCGATCGTCCGCTCACCGACGCCGACGACGCCTTCCGCGAGCGCACGATCGACGTAACCGCGACTGGCGAAGAGGCGGTCGTCGGCAAGACCGCCCGGATGGTCGAGGAGGTTGTCGTCTCCAAGACCGCCGGCGAGCGCGTCGAGCAAATCGACGACACTGTACGTCGCACCGAGGTCGAGATCGACGAGGACAATGGTACGTCCGCCGACCCGTCGTACCGCCGCTGAGTGAGCAGCCCGGCGCGCGCTGCAATCGCGCGCGCCGGGCACGCTCGAGAACGAGTTTGTTGAAGCTTCGCAAGAATGCTGCTGGCCAAATCCGAAGGGGTATTCGAGCGTCTGGCGTGCGTCGACCAGCTTGCCGCGCTGGTCGGACAGGTGTTTCCGCTCATCTCCCTCGACGACCGGCGGCTCGAGCGATCGGGCGGCGACCACGACCTCCTGATCGTCGACGAGAGCTTCGCCTTTCGCTTTCCCCGATCGGGCGTACATGGCCTGGCGCTGGAGATCGACGTGTTGCGTCACCTCCGTCGGCGGTCGGCGGTCGCGACTCCAACCTACAGTCATGTCGACCCCGCTGGTCGATTTGGCGGCTATCCGCTGATCAGCGGATCGGCGCTGACGCCTGCCTGCTTCGCAGTTCTCCCGGAGGATCGCCGAGACGGCGTCCTACGCGCTGCAGCCGTGTTTCTGTCGGCGCTTCATGGCCTTTCGCCGGAAGTGATCGCGCCGGTGCGACAATGGCCTTCGATGTGGACGCCCGCTGAGTTCGCTCATCGAGGCTTGACGGAATTCGTGCCGGCGATCGCGGAAGACCTGCCGGACCAGGCTCGCGCGGCCGGTGCCTTCTACGCGCGCTATCGCGAGCTTGAGCTGCCGCCGCCCGTCGTCGTGCATGGCGACCTGGTCTACGAGCATGTGTTGATTGACAAGGACACGCTCGAACTCACGGGCATCATCGATTTCGGCGACATCGCGCTCGGTGATCCCGCGCAGGACTTCCTCGGCTTCTGGGCCTACGGTGTCGACGCGGCGGCCCGCGCTATCGACCTGTATGATCCCGGCGGGCCGGACGCGGGCCTGATCGAGCGGTCGCGCCACCATTTCATCCGCTATTGCCTCGACCGCCTTCTCGAGAACGTCGATCGGGGCCCCAGTGCGCGACATGACCTCGCTGCCGGCATCGATGAGCTCCTCGCCACTGACACTTTCCACAATCCAAGGAGATGATGATGAACGATCCGCAAACGGGCCAACGGCCTGAAACCGGAGGCACTCATGCCTTCGCCACGAGCGAAGCACGAGCCGGGCTCGATCACGCCGCGAGTGCAGCCTCTTCCGCCAGCGATGCTGCCGGCGACGTTGCCGGGGAGGTGAAGGGCCAGGCGTCCTCGCTGGTCGGCCAGGTCAAGGACAAGGCGCTCGCCACGGCCAACGAGCAGAAGGAGGGCATCGCCGGCCAGATCGACCTGCTCGCCGCGGCCGTCCACAAGTCCGGCGAGCCGTTTGCCGGGCAGCAGGACTGGATCGCGTCTGCCATCGAGCGCGGCGCTACCGAGCTTGGTTCGCTGGCGTCCGCGCTCCGTGAGAACGATCTGTCAAGCCTGCTTGCGCAGGTGAATACGCTGGCGCGTCGCCAGCCCGCCTTGTTCGTGGGTGCCTCGCTTGCTGCTGGCTTTGCGGTGGCGCGGCTGGGCAAGCTGGTTGCAGCCGACGTCTCGCGCGATGATCTGCCAAAGATCCCGGAGGTCGGTCATGGCGATCGGTGATCCGGGCGGCTCCCACTCGCTCGGCCAGATCGCCAGCGGGCTCGCCGGCGACGTGCAGGATCTGGTCAAAGGGGAGCTGGCGCTCGCCCGCGCCGAGTTCGACCAGAAGCTCCACGGGCTGATCATCGCCGCGATCTCGATCGTCGGCGGTGCGCTCGTCGCGTTCGCCGGGCTTGTCGTGGTGCTTGAAGGCGGCGCCGCGGTGTTGGCGTTCTGGCTGCCTGCCTGGGCCTCCCTGCTGATTGTAGGCGCGGTGATCGTGCTCGTCGGTGGCCTCATCAGCCGTGGCGGGCTCGCCAAGCTGTCGCTGAAGGCGGCCACACCCGAGCGCAGCATCGCCAGCGTCCAGAAGGACGCGCGCATGATCAAAGAGCATACGTAATGGATGACATCTCCGAAACCGATCGCATCGAGCGCGACCTTGCGGCGACCCGGGCGCGCATGGACAGCCGCCTGGACGAGCTCCAGGAACACCTGACGCCCAAGCAGATGCTCAACGACGCGTTCGCCTATTTTCGGGGCGGCGAAGGCGCCGATTTCACCAAGGACTTGGTGACGCGTGCGCGGGCGAACCCGTTGCCCGTAGCACTGGTCGGCGTAGGCATCGCCTGGCTGATGGCCTCGATCCACAGTCCGGCCATAGCCGATCGACGGCTATCGCCGCCACGGCAGGACGACAGCCTGGAGGCGCGGCTGCGTCATGCCGAGGTCGGCGTTCAACGGCTCGACCATGACGATGACGATAGCTACGCCGCGCGCCTCGACGACGTTCGCGGGAAGGTCGTCGGCGTTGCACGCGACGCATCGGACACCGCTGCTTCCTATGCCCGGCGGATCAAGGACGCCGTTGCGTCGGCTGCCCAGAGCGTGCGCGAGACGTCGCACGATTTGAAGGCTGGCGCGAGCGACGCGTTCGCACGGGCAGGCAATAGCGCTGGCGAACGCGGCGCCTCAATCCAAGAAGGTACGAACAAGATGACACATCAAGGTCGTTCCACTTTGGCGTCGGTCGCCAGCAATCCGTTCGCGCTCGGCGCGCTGGCCGCCGTGGTCGGCATTGTGGCGGGGGCGCTGCTGCCCACCTCCGACGAGGAGGAGGCCGCGCTCGGCTCGGTCGCGACCAAGCTGCGTACCGCCGGTCGCGACCTCGCGCAGGACGTGGTCGACCGTGGCGGCCGCATCGCGACCGATACGCTCGACGCGGTCAAGGGCAGCGCCGAAGCCCACGGCCTCACCGCCGACAAGCCGGTCGGCGAGCTGCTAGCCGACGTGAAGAGCGGCGACCTGCTCGGCAACGTCGAGCAGGTGGCCCAAGAGTCGGTCCAGGCCGGCAAGGAGGCTGCGCAGACCCACATCGCGGGAGACGCGAAGACCGGAGCCGAGCAGCCTGCGAGCTAGCCCGTCTCGTTCCGTGCGGGCCGCCCGAGTGTCAGCGGCCCGCATGCTGTCTCCTCATCCTGCTACGATTTCGGCGTCCTGCGCCATCCTGTCACGAGGCGCACATGCCGAACCCAGACAACATCGCCGGCTACGAGGATATCCTGACCGGCAGCCATGAGGCCCCGGCGCCCGCGGAGGGGGCTGCCCAGATCGCCGGTTCTTCGGCACCAGAGTTGAAGAGCCTGCTGGGGATCGCGGTCGGCACGCTGGTGATCGCCGCGCTCTACTTTGGCAAGGAAGTGCTGATCCCGATCACGCTCGCTGTGATGCTGTCGTTCGTGCTCTCCCCGGTTGTCAACTTCCTGCAGCGGCTTCGGCTGTGGCGTGCGCCTGCGGTGATCCTGACCGTGCTGGCAGCACTCGCGCTGCTCGGGCTCGTCGGCACCGTGATCGGCAGCCAGGCCGCGTCGCTGACCGCCAACGCCCCGCAATATGCCCAGACGATCGAGGCCAAGGTCGAAGGTGTGCGCGGTTTCGCGGTCGCCAAGGTCGCCGCGATTACGCAGCAGCTCGGGAGCCCGAGAAAGGCGCCTCCTGCGGCGGTCGCGCCGACCACCGCTCCCCCTGCTTCAAACATGACGGCATCGACGGGGGCGGCCGGTGGCCTCGGAACACCCGCACCGACAAGGCGCCCCATTCCGGTTGAGGTTGTCCAGGGTCAGGCATCGCCGTTCACGATCGCGCATGCGGTACTGGCACCGATCCTGAGCCCGCTTGAGACCACGGTGCTCGTGCTGATCGTGGCGATCTTCGTGCTGATGCAGAAGGAGGATCTGCGCGATCGCTTCATCCGCCTGTTTGGCTCGAACGATCTCCACCGCACCACCCGCGCGATGGACGATGCCGGCCAGCGGCTCAGCAAATACTTCCTCTCGCAGCTGGCGGTGAACACCTGCTTCGGCATCGTCATCGGGCTCGGACTGTGGGCGATCGGCATCCCGTCACCCGCGATGTGGGGGCTGATGGCCGGACTGCTGCGGTTCGTACCCTATATCGGCTCGCTCATCGCGGCCGTCGCACCCGCAGCACTGGGCGCGGCGATCGATCCAGGCTGGGCGATGGCGATTGAGGTCGTGGCGCTGTTCTTCGTGGTCGAGCCGTTCACCGGCTACGTGGTTGAGCCCATGCTCTACGGCCACTCGACCGGGCTCTCGCCCGTGTCGGTGATCGTGTCGGCGATCTTCTGGACCTGGGTCTGGGGTCCGATCGGGCTGATCATGTCCACGCCGCTCACGCTGTGTCTGGTCGTCATGGGAAGGCACGTGAAGAGCCTCGAGTTCTTCGACGTGCTGCTCGGCGACCGGCCAGCGCTGACCCCGGTGGAGAGCTTCTATCAGCGCATCCTCGCCGACAATCCGGACGAGGCACTGGCGCAGGCCGAGCTGCTGCTCGCCGACCGGCCGCTCATTGACTATTACGAAGACGTCGTCCTGCAGGGGCTCAAGCTCGCGGTCGAGGACCAGGCCAAGGGCACGATCGACAAGGCGCGCGCCGCCAAGATGACGCGCTCGATGCTGTCGGTGATCGATGATCTCGACGACCATGTCGACGAGGGTAGCGCTACGCTCTCATCAGCTAGGTCGGACGGTACTGGGCAGGTCGCGTGCGTTTCGGGCCGCGGACCGTTCGACGATGCGGTTTCGACGATGCTTCAGCAGCTGCTTAAACAGCGCGGTGTTGCATCCCGCACGATCAGCAACGCGCAGGTCTCGCGAGAAGCGATCGCGCAACTCGACCTTTCAAGTGTTGCCGCGATCGCGATCTCATACCTCGAGCTGGTCGGATCGCCCGCCGAGCTTCGCTATCTCATTAAGCGCCTGCGGCAGCGGGCGCCGGCAGCGAAGATTCTAGTTGGCCTTTGGCCGGAGGGCGAAGCCGCTTTGAGTGACACCACAATCCAACGCGCGATCGGTGCCGACACCTATGCCGGATCTTTGCATGCAGCCGTCGAGGCGGCGTTGTCAGCACTCGGCCGGGACGTGCAAGAACCCGCCCAAGCCGCCTAAACGGTGAGCACACGGCATCCGAAAGGGAAATGATGTTCGAGAATCAAGTTGCGATCGTCACCGGCGGTGAGTCCGGTATCGGTGCCGCCTGTGCAAAGGCGCTGGGACAAGCCGGCGCGCGGGTGGCGATCACCTACTTCCGCGACAAGGCTGCGGCCGAAGCGGTGTGCGCGGCGATCGGTGGCGCGGACCGGGCGATCGCCATCCAGACCAACGTCGGCGATGAGGGCGAAGTCGAGATGTTGTTCGTGGCGGCTGAGAAGGCGTTCGGGACCGTCAGCCTGCTGGTCAACTCGGCCGGGCTCAACATGACCGGCGTGAATCTGGTCGACATGGAACTGGCGCAGTTCGACCGCGTAATCCGCTCCGATCTGTACGGCCCGTTCCTGACCTGTCGCCGGCTGGTGCGCGGGCTCGAAGCCAAGGGGATGAAAGGACGCATCGTCAACATCTCCTCGATCCACGAGCGTGCTCCCCGTCCCGGCGGGGTCGATTACGACTCGGCCAAGGGTGGGCTGTCGCAACTCACCGCTACGCTGGCGCTGGAGCTCGCACCGAAGCAGATCGCGGTTAACGGCGTCGCGCCGGGCATGATCCTGACGCCGATGAACCAGTCGGCGCTCGACAACCCGCAGGAACTCAAGACCAAGGAGGCGGCGATCCCGTGGCAGCGTGCGGGGCGACCGGACGAGGTGGCGGCACTCGTCAACTTTCTGCTGTCGCCCGCCGCCGACTACATCACCGGGACCACGGTCACGATCGACGGCGCGCTTTCGCTCACCGTCGCGCAGGGCGCCTGAGCGATGGTGGCCTACGTCGTGGAGCAGCTCGACACCGTCACGATCTCCGCCAAGTCGCTGATCGACGGGATGGACCTGATGAGTCCGTTCGTCTGGAAGGAAGGCGCGCTCTATCGCGTCATGATCCGCGGCGTGCCGGACCCGCGCGGCCCGCACGATCCGACCGGGGTCATTGCCGGCGGCGCGAGCCGCGACGGGCTTGCCTTCATCATGGACGCAGGCCTCGCGATCACGCCAGGCCCAGGACCCGCCGACATCGGCGGTTGCGAGGACCCGACCGTCCTCACGGACAATGGGCAGTACCTGATCTACTATACCGGCGTCGATGCGGCCCGGCTGCAGGGTGGGATGATCCTCGCCGCCGGTGCCGACCTCTCCGCGCTCGTCAAGGAAGAGGTGGTGCTGACGGCGCCGCCGGGCGAGGGCAACATCAAGGAGGCCACGCTCGCGCAGACCTCCAAAGGCGACTGGCGGCTGTTCTACGAATATGCTGCCAACGGGGCCTCGCGCATCGGCATGGCGACCGGTCCAACGCCGAAGGGCCCGTGGTCCGTCGGCGACGATCCATTCGGCATCCGCGAGGACAGCTGGGACAATTGGCACCTCTCCACGGGTCCGATCACGCAGCTGCCGGGGCAGGACCCGGTGATGTTCTACAACGGCGCCACTCACGACGCGCGCTGGCGGATCGGCTGGATCAGCTTCGATCCCGACTTCACGCGCGTCACGGGCCGTGGGCTTGAGCCGATGCTGGTCCCGCCGCCGGCAATCACGCGCGAGGCGACCGACATCGCCTTTGCGGCCTCGACGGTGATGGAGGGCGACCTGATCGCGCTCTACTATTCGCTTGAGGATCGCATGCTGCGGCGAGCGCTGGTGCGGCGATACACCGGCTGAGACGTCCCCTTCTTCAACCCAGTTCGCCGGTCCGACCGGCAGAACGGAGCAACTATGTCGCTGATGGATATGATCGAGCAGGCCGCCGGAAGCGGAGCGTTGCAGCATATTGGAGCCCGCGCGGGCATCTCACCGCAGCAGATGCAAGAGGTCATGGGTCACCTTGCTCCCGTGCTCGGTCCCAAGCTCGCGGAGCACGCCGCAACGGCTGGCTTCGACGGCGTTCCGACCGGAGATGCCGCACCGATGCCCGGGAGTGCCGAAGCGGATGAGCATGGCCGTTCGATCCTCGGCCAGATCCTGGGATCGAAGGACGCGAGCCGATCGGTCGCGGCGGATGCCAGCGCTGGCACCGGCGTGAACGTGGACATGATCAAGTCGCTGCTGCCCCAGCTCGCCTCGATTGCTGCGGTCGCCATGGCCTCCCGTCAGGGCGGTGCGGGTGGCGGCCTCGGCGGAATGCTGGGCGGCCTGCTCGGCACGGCAGCCGCGCCTGACTTTACTCACCAAGGAGAGATACGATGAGCATCTTCGGTACGATCATGAACAAGATCTTCCACCATGGTCAGGCGGCACCGGCTGCTGCCGCGCCCGCGGCGGTTGCGCAGCCGCAAGCCCCGGCGGCGGCACCGGCCGCTCCCGCGGCTGCGGCGCCCGCGCCCCAGCAACCGGTCGACGTTGCTGCCGTGCTCACGCAGATGGCGGCGGCGAAAGGCCGACCTTCCAACTGGCAGACGTCGATCGTGGACCTCCTGACCCTGCTTGACATGGATGCGAGCCTCGCTGCGCGGAAGGAACTCGCGAACGAACTCAACATCCATGTCGGCGCCGACGGCACGGCGGAGGAGAACATCGCCTTGCACAAGGCGGTGATGGGCAAGCTGGCCGAGAACGGCGGCAAAGTTCCTGCCGACTTGCGCGGGTAACAACTGCCGTGGCCGGGCTTTGTCAGATCTGTGGGGCCGTCGCTAAGCGAGGGCGATGAGCCGCAAATCCAGAGCGAAGCCGCCCTCCCCGTTCCGGTGCTTCAACTCCTCGCCGGAGGTGATCCGGCTGGTGGTGCTGATGTACGTGCGCTTTCCGCTCTCGTTGCGCAATGGCGAGGACCTGCTGTTCGAGCGCGGGATCGACATCTGCCATGAGACGGTGCGGCTGTGGTGGAACAGGTTCGGTCCGCTGTTCGCAGGCGACATCCGCCGCCAACGTGCCTCAGCGATGCGTGGCTTCCGCCACTGGCGCTGGCACCTCGACGAGGTCTACGTGAAGATCAATGGCGAGACGCACTACCTCTGGCGTGCGGTCGATCACGAAGGCGAGGTGCTCGAGAGCTACGTCACCAGGACCAGAGACAAGGCTGCCGCTCTCAGGTTCATGAAGAAGGCGCTGAAGCGCCATGGCTCGCCTGAGGCAATCACCACCGACGGCCTACGGTCCTATGGAGCTTCGATGGACGAGCTAGGCAACCGCGCAAAGCAGGAGATTGGCCGCTATGCCAACAACCGCGTCGAGAACTCTCACCTGCCATTCCGACGACGAGAGCGCGCGATGTTGAGGTTCAGACAGATGCGGTCGCTGCAGAAGTTCGCCTCGGTTCACGCCAACATCCACAACCACTTCGCTCTCGAACGCCACCTCATCGACCGCCAGACCTACAAGCTTCGCCGCTCAGCCGCCTTGGCCGAGTGGCAGATCCTCGCGAGCTAGGCTCGCTGCCCTCATAGAGCGAACTCCATCCAGTGGAGACGAGTTCGCATTAGACTGACAGCACCGTTCGATCGCATGCCCCTTCTTGCGCAAGCCGGTCAGCGCTGCCCGGGTGCTGTGCGGTAGCCAGGCGGTCGCGGTGATGAGCTCGGTCAAGGTGGCACCTGCGTCGCGGCGCAGGAGGTCGAGCACCGCGGCGGTCTTGTTGGCGCGGGCAGGCGAGGGGCAAACGCAGGCAGCTGGGCTGGCGCAGGCGGGCCCACTTCATCAGGCTCGATGCCGATCGCCGCGAGCCCCGCATCGGTCGCGAACAGGCCGAAGCGGAGATCGCCGTCGGTGCGGCTCACTGCCGCCGACACGCTTGTCTCCAGTTCTTTGATCAGGTTGGCCGCGGTGAGGGCCGCGAGCGCCTTGCTCAACCCGCCGCTGGGCTTCAGCGTCCCAGGCAGGGGAAAGAGGCTCCGATCCTCCCGCTGCGCTGCGGTGGAGAGCAGGATGGTCTGGGTGTCGCTGAGGCGTGGCATGACAGGTCTCCGGCGGGCGCGGCGCCTTGTCCTGAGCTTAGTCGAAGGGCGCTCCCACCAGCCACAGCCCCGGCGATCACCATCCCGGAACTCGACACGCTCAGCAGCGGGTCGACTTGTACTGTCGCTCCGGTGCGGGGAGAAGTCGAGCGCGGTTCAGGCGGCAGCGGTGCACCTTGGCAAAGCAGGCTGCCGTACGCAGGTATTGTCAGACCTAATTACCCCGCTAGAGTTGAGCCGCTGTCAGTGCCTGCGAACTCGTCTGGCTGGTTCCAGACGCACTCGTATTTTGCCTCGGGTGCGGGACAAAGTAGCAGAGGAATTCGCTTCTGGAAGCCCAGATTAGATTGCTCTGACAACACCCTTGCGGGTCGAGCCTGCCCGCTTCACATCAAAGCCGCACCACCAAAATCCGGGACCAACATCTAGTGGCGTAAGAAGGGTCGCGGTTTGCTGAAATCGATGGACTCGCTTAGCGAACCCCACCGGCCGAGATCCTCCGGAAATTCGGCGACGCGCTGGGTCGCCATTGAGACGGCGTCGGAGCCCAGCAGCAGGTTAAGTGGCACGGTCGGCGCCTCGGTCATTTCGAAGATCCGCTGCGCGGCCTGTGCAGGATCGCCATTCTGCCGACCATCGCTTCGATTGAGCGCTTCCCTGGCGAGATGGGCGGTTTCCGCATAGGCGTCGATATGGCCTGCGGCCTGTCCTGTCGCGCCGTTGAAACGGGTCCGCAGTCCGCCGGGCATGACGTTGGTCACGCGAATTCCAAAGGGACGTACCTCTTGGGCCAGTGTTTGGCCCAACCCCTCGAGCGCGAACTTGCTGGCGCAATAAGCGCCGGTACCGGACCAAGGTCTGAAGCCCGAAATCGAGGTGATGTTGATGATGTGGCCACTGGCGCGGTCACGCATCGCCGGGAGTATTGCCTGAATGAAGGCAAGCGGCGCCACGAGATTGACCTCCATGAGCTGACGAAGTTGGTCGGGCGCGGTTTCCTCGATGGCGCCGGTGAAGCCTTGGCCTGCATTATTTACGAGGACATCGATCCGGCCGAGCCTCGCCAGCACACTTTCGACGGCTGTTGCGACCGCGGCATGATCGGTGACGTCGAGCACCCGGCCGATCGCGCCGGGCACCGCCTCCTCAAAATCGAGACGATCGGTTTCGCGGCGCACCGTGCCCACTACGGTGTGCCCGGCTTGTGCCACGGTTTCCGCCAGTGCCCGGCCAAGACCGCCGCTCACCCCGGTGATCAGCCAATTCTTGCTCATGATCGCGTCCTAAAGATGAGGCGGTGATGGCCTTACCCTGCCACCGCCCCACAACCCAACAGCCCTACCGTCTGATCAGAATTTGAAGCCGAGCGTCACCTTCCACTCGCGCCCGAGGCCTGGGATTGTCACGACGTTGGCGGTCGTGTCGGTCGCTGGCTGATAATATCGCTTGTCGAACAGGTTGGTGACGTTGCCCGTGATTGTATACGGGCCATGCTGCACGAACACCGAGAGGTTCGCGACCGTGTGATCGTGGAAATAGACTTTGTACGGCGCCGGCAGCAGCGTCGAGGTATTGCCGGTGTAGACTGCTCCGAGCGTACCACCGAAGGTGCCCCAACTCATTGGGTTGCTGGTATAGCTGACGAAGAGGCTGTCGATCGTTTTCGGGATCAACGTGTAGGTGTAGCGCAGATCAGGGTAGAACACCGAATAAGCGGCGCGATAATTGACGCCATAGCCATTGACGCCGCTGACGCCCGCTGCAGTCGGCGGGATGTAGGTCGTCGTCGTATCGCCCAGCACCAAGGTCCGCTGGAGGTTCCCTGACGCGGTGATGCTGATATTGCGGTTGAGAACATATCGAACCTCGCCTTCAAGGCCCTTGCTATGCGTGGCGACCTGCGTGTTTGACAACGGATCATTCCGTGTTCGGCGCTGCTTATAGATGGCAACCGAACCGACCAGATGGCCACTGAGCAAGTCGAACTTCACGCCAGCTTCGTCAAGCCGGGACTTGGAGAGCCAATCGCGATTGTAAATTTGCCCCGGCTGGATATCTCCGGCCTGATTGGTCTCCAGCGCCGAAGTATCGGCGTGGGTAACATACGGGACCAGGCCAAAGCCGGTCTTGTAATTGATGCTGGCGCTGTAGCTGCCCTTGCCTTGGCTGGCCGTATAATCCTGTCCCTTGACCACGGTATAGACAATCGTGCCTGCGTCGCGCGAGGTGACGCCGAAATCGTCATATCGACCGCTGAGCAGGATCCCTAGTCGATCGAACAACGTGACATCGGCTACTGCGAAGGCACCGGCGTCGGTCGACTTGGCGTGAACCTGCGTCTCGAAAGTCTGGCCAATATTGCCCGGTTCGGAGCTGAACGGATCGTCGAAGATGTCGGTAGGGGTCGCACCGTAGGAGATGTCGCGACGATCCACACTGACGAAGCCGCCGAGATAAGATTCATATTTGCGGCCGGCGAACCAGCGGTAAGAGGCGCCCGCAACCGTGTTCAGCTTCAGCCAGTCCGCAAGGACGAGCTTCTGATCGTAGGTGAAGCGGAACTCCTGCACGTGCGATTTATAGGATGCCGGAAATCCGTAGCTGAAAAAGCGATCGCTCTTCAGCGCATCGCGGAAATAGGACAGCTTGACGCTGGCATCGTCAAACGTCTTGCCGATATCAGCATAGTAGGTTTGCGTGGTGGTGTTCGAAAAATCACGATCACTGATCGAGATGTCGCGGGTCGAAAGATGCGTCGTGCCAACCTCGGCATCGAGCGTCGAACGCGCCGTCACGGGCCCTGGGCTGACTCCATTATACTGATTGTGAAAAGATTTCATGCCGGCCTCGTTCGGCGTGAGACGGCCATTGCCATCGGTGTCGACCAGCGAGGTGTCGCGGCCGGTGATATAGGTGCCGTGGTCGACGAGGTCCTGCGTCAATCGATTCTGGAATGTCTGAATATAGCCCTTCGAATGATAGATCATTCCGCCGGCATTGAAGAAAAATCCGTTACCAAGATCGAAATCGGCGGCAATCTGATATAATTGATAGCGTGGATGAACGCCGCGGTAGTAGCTGTGCGAATCATCGGCTTCGACATAACCGGAGAGGCCGCCAGTTATGCCGCCGATCGCGACCGGCGCGCTCAGTTTTCCGGTCACGTTCTTTTTGGCGTAGCTGCCAAAGGTTCCGGTCAGTTCGCCGGTCAGCTTGTCGGTTTTGGCTGCGCTGGCCTCGAAAGGAATATAATTGACGAACCCGCCAACCTTGCCGGCCCCGTAGATGGCTGATGGCGGCCCGCGCACGATCTGCACCTCGGACGCTCCGCCCAGCGGCGTTGCATAGGTGCCATAATTTGGCAGCCGCTGGAAATTCCGGAAATAATTGTCTGCGATTGTGCCGCGCAGATTTACCGAACCGGGGACGCCGTACCAGCTCGCCGTGCCAGCGCCCGGCGAAACCGCGATGAGGTCCGTCACCGATTTGATCCCATAACGCGCTAGCGTAAGTGCGCTGGCGACGCTGGCAGCGCGGGGCGTTTCGACGAGCGACTTGCTCAGGCCGAAGACTGAATCGGTCGGTCGGGTTTCCAGCAGGCCCACCCGGTCGGCGGTGACGACAATATCACCCGAGGCTGCATCGCTGGCGGGTGCCGCAGCGGTTTGTGGATCCGGGTCGGCAGTGCCTGCCCAGGCCGGGGTGCTGCCCGAAAGAACGAGGAGCGACGCGCCCCACAAGAACTTAGAACCGAAATTACACATGCTTGAAACTCCCCGGCACGGTCTGCCAAGCCCATCGGTCATCGCGTTGTTATCTCCGCCGATGACCCCCTTTTGGCGATGTGACGGTATGACGACAGTCCCGGAAAGCACTTGTCCGTAGACGCCCTTGTACTTGGAGCCGTGCGGTCGTGCGTTCAGATGCAAGGATGCGGGCGCATCCCTGCAACTCGCACGGCACCCAGGCCAAATTCAGGGGACGAGGACGAGCGACCCGACGGTGCGCCGGTTCTCCAGATCGTCGTGCGCGTGCACGACCTCGTCGAGCGGATAGACGAGATGGTTGCCGAGCGCAAAAACCCCGGCCTGGATCGCCTGGACGACATCGGCTGCACGCGCCTGGTATTCCGCGACATCCTCGTTGTAGGTGCCCCCGCTGAACTTGGTCAGATACAGGCCCTCATGCTGCAGTTCGATCGGATCGATCGGGTCGACCAGCCCCGAGGCCTGCCCAAACGACACCATCGTCCCGTAGCGCCGGATTGCCTTGAGCGAAGGCAGGAACACCGCGATCCCCACGCCGTCGAAGCAAACGTCGACTCCGCGGCCGCCAGTGATTTTCAGCGTGCGTGCGACGAAATCCTCCTCGGTATGCACGATCGCATGTGCGCAGCCGTTGGCGATCGCCCGCGCAACCTTGTCCTGCGAGCTGACCGTGCCGATCACGGTCGCGCCGAGATGGTGCGCCCATTGCGACAGGATCGATCCGATCCCGCCCGCCGCGGCATGCAGCAAGATCGTATCCCCGGCCTTCACCGGGTAGCATTGGCGGATGATGCCCTGCACGGTGATGGCGCGGTAGAGCAGCGCTGCCGCGTCAACGTCCTTAATGTCGCCGGGCAGGATGAAACAGCGGTCGGCCGGGAACAGTCGTACCTCCGCATAAGCGCCGATCGTGAGCGAGGCAGAGGCATAGGCGATCCGGTCGCCGATCGCGAATTGCGTTACGCCGTCCCCGACTGCGTCAACAAAACCCACTCCTTCGAGGCCGGGCGTGAATGGAATGGGAAGCTTTGCCATGGAATGCTTTGGAGCGGTGCCGCGGCGATAATGAACGTCCGCGAAATTCACGCCGATTGCTGTCTGGCGGATTCGTAGCTCGCCTGGCCCGGGCATTCCCGGATCCAGATTGACGATCTTCATCGCGTTGGAGCCGCCGAGTTTCTCGACGATAACGGTTTTGGGCATGCTGTCTCCTTTCAATGAGATAAGGGAATGTGGATCATAAGCATCTGATTCTGAGGGAAAGAAAGCGAGGTTGCAGGGGCCTTGATACTCGGGAGGATACGGTTCCACCGCTCCATAATCGGCTACGGCGGCGCGGTAAGGCCTCGAGCTGCGCTCGGCCGCGCCAGTCCATCAATTCGGGCAGGGCGGTCCAAACCAGCTGGCGGTGCGGCGCGTAGAAAAGCGCCACCTCATTGGGGCAGTTCTGCAGCGGCGTACGGAGCGATCACATGGCAATGAATGGCGGGAAATGGCTGCGGATCGATCCCTTCCTGCTCCTGCTGGTGGCAACGGTTGCCCTGGCAAGCTTGCTTCCCGTGCATGGCGTGGCGGCGCTGTGGGCGGGCCGGCTGACAAACGCCGCGATCGCGCTCCTCTTTTTCATGCACGGCGCCAAGCTTTCGGGCGCCGCGATCACGCAAGGATTGACGGCATGGCGCATCCATCTCGTGGTTATGGCGTCGACCTTTCTTGTGTTTCCGGCGCTCGGCCTGTCGATGCGAGCGATCGCGGGCCCGTGGGTTGATCCGACAGTGACGGCGGGGCTGCTTTTTTTCTGTTTGCTGCCATCAACCGTCCAATCCTCGATCGCCTTCACCTCGATCGCCGGGGGCAACGTGTCGGCGGCGGTCTGCAGCGCCTCGCTGTCGAACCTCGCGGGCATGGTGCTGACGCCGCTGCTTGTCGCGACGCTCATGGGTGCGGGCGCTGGTGCGGGGGGTGTTTCCGCGGGAATGGTCGTTCAGATCGCGCTGCAGCTGTTGCTGCCATTCGTCGCCGGGCACCTGTCGCGCCCGTGGCTGGGCAGCGTGATCGACCGGCATAAGCAGTTGGTCGGCCGGACCGATCGCGGATCGATCTTGCTGGTCGTGTATACGGCCTTCAGCGCCGCGGTGGTGCAGGGACTGTGGCGACGGGTCGGAATCGCCGATCTCGGTACGATCTTGTTGCTCGACGCCTCACTGCTTGTGGCAGTGCTGTGCATCACCTGGGCTTGCGCGCGCCTCCTCGGCTTCGCGCGGCAAACGAGATCGTCATCGTCTTCTGTGGATCGAAGAAGAGCCTCGCATCGGGCGTGCCGATTGCAAGTGCACTGTTCCCGGCATCGATGGTTGGCCCGATCATCCTGCCGCTGATGTTGTTCCATCAGATCCAGCTGATGATTTGCGCGTTGCTCGCCGCGCGGTACGCGGCGGGCGGACTCGATCCGGGCTTTGGCTCGGACGTGCTTGTGTCTAAGGTTCGGCGCCCATGCTAATGTGGGATGTAGCGACGCGTGACCCATGTGATGGATTTCTGGAACTTCTCGACCGCCGCTTACGTGGAGCAGGATCGCGAGGAAGGCTGGCGGCGCGCGCTGGACAGCGTCGGCCTGGGACTGATCGAGATCGCGCCGGGACCGAATTTCTTCGGCATCGCCGCGGCGATCACGACGCCGCATCAGAGCGAATATCTCTATTTCTCGTCTCGCTCGCAGCAGATCCGTATTCCGCGCGTGTCGCGGACGGAGGCGCTGCTCCTGCTAATCATCGAAGGCCGCGGCTCGATCATGCTGGGGCAGGGACCCCCGGTTCCCGTGATGTCGGGCGACTTCGTGTTCGGCGCGCCGCGTACCGAGTCGATCGCCGCGTTCGACGATGACGTGCGTCTGCTGCAGATCAAGTTACCGCGCAGCGTTCTGATGCCGCGCCTCCTGGCGCCGATGCCGGATAGCCTGCAGCTTCTGTCGGGTGATTTCAGCTTCGCCGCGATCTTCGCCGATCTTCTCGCTTCGTTATCCTCGAAGCTGGGAACATTGACGGGCGAGCAGTTCCGCGCGATCGATACGACGATCATCGAATTTCTGGCGACGAGCATTCTGAGCGACGGCGACGTCGCGATGATGGGCGGCATCGCAGCGCGACGTGCGGGTGTGCTTCACCGTGTCGCCCAGACGATCGAGCGGCGCCTGGCTGAGCCGGAGCTGGGGTTGGCGGAGATTGCGGCCGAAAACGGAATGTCGGTGCGCAACCTGCAGAAATTGTTCGAGGCCTTCGACAAGACATTCAGCACCTATGTCCGTTCCCGGCGTCTTGAGCGCTGCCGGGACGATCTCGCCTCGCCGCTGTTGGCGCAGCTTTCAATCTCGGAGATTTGCTACCGCTGGGGTTTTACCGATCCCGCGTATTTCAGCCGCACCTTCCGCGAGGAGTTCGGAGTTTCGCCGCGCGAATTCCGCCGGATGCCACACCTGCATCAACCGGAAGATCGCGAGGGCCGGACCTTCCGGCGCGGTCGTCCCGACGGTGCCGAGCCGGCGACCGAGGGCGGGTTCGAGCCGCTCGATCGCGGCGCACTCGCGATCCTCAGCACGCCGATCCAATCGGGGCAGCAGGAACACCATATTCCCGCATCGTCCCAGACGATCCATTGGGGCTATTTCAGCCGCAATCTCCGCCCGGTGGTCGAGGTCAATTCGGGCGATTTCGTCACGATCGAATGTCTCACCCATCACGCCTATGACGATCATGAGCGGATGATCGCGGGCGACCGCGGCGCCGAGGACGTGTTCCGCTGGACCGCCGAGGAGAAGACTGTCGATCGGCGCGGCGCCGGGCCGATGGACGCCTCGACCTGCGGGCGTGGCGCTGGCGAGGGCTTCGGCGTCCACATCCTTACAGGACCGATCGCCATCGCCGGCGCCAAGCCGGGCGACGTGCTTGAGGTCCGCATCCTCTCGACCGAGCCGCGTCCCAGCCGCAATCCGATCCACGAAGGCAGCACCTTCGGCAGCAACGCCGCCGCATCGTGGGGCTTTCACCACAAGCACATGCTGACCGAACCGCGCGAGCGCGAAGTCATTACCATCTACGAGGTGGACAACAATGTGCGGGGCCACTTCGCACGTGCGCTCTACAGCTATCGCTGGACGCCGCAGACCGACCCCTTTGGCGTCGTCCACGATCGGATGGATTATCCCGGCGTGCCCGTGGATCCGGCGACCATCCAGAAGAAGTTCGACATCCTCAAAGGCATCGAAATCCCGGTGCGCCCGCATTTTGGCGTGATCGCGGTCGCGCCGGATCATGCCGGTCTGGTCGATTCGGTGCCGCCGTCCTCATTCGGCGGGAATATCGACAACTGGCGAGCCGGCGCGGGCGCTAAGGTGTTTTTGCCCGTGGCGGTGCCCGGCGCGCTGCTTTCAATCGGGGATCCCCACGCCTCCCAAGGCGATGGCGAAGCCTGCGGTACGGCGATCGAGTGCTCGCTCACCGGCCGGTTCCAGCTGATCCTGCACAAGCGGGCCAATCTGGCTGGGCAGGCGTTTGCGGACCTGACCTACCCGTTGATCGAGACCGACGACGAGTGGGTGATCTCCGGCTTCAGCCACCCCAATTACCTTGAGGAGCTCGGCCAAAATGCGCAGAGCGAAATCTACAAGAAATCCTCGATCGATTTTGCGATGCGCGACGCGTTCCGAAAGGTCCGGCGCTTTTTCATGGGTTATTACGGGCTGAGCGAGGACGAGGCGATCTCGCTGATCTCCGTCGCCGTCGACTTCGGCATCACGCAGGTGGCCGACGGCAATTGGGGCGTCCACGCGATTGTGCGCAAGGCGATGTTCGGCGCGATCTATGACCCGATCGTTGGATAGGAGAACGATGTGACGTTGCTCGTGCTCGGCGGCATCAACGAGGATGTCGTCGTCCATGTCGAAGCGCTGCCGCGCCCCGGAGAGACGGTAATGAGCCGCGGCATCGATCGAGCGGTGGGTGGCAAGGGGCTGAACAAGGCAGTCGCCGCCGCGCGCTTCGGCGGCGATGTCTGCCTGCTCGGTGCGATCGGCGACGATCCGGCTGGCGCGATGCTGCGCAACGTCCTGCAACAAGCCGGCGTGGACGATCGCCACCTGATCGTCGATCCGAGGGCACCGTCGGGACAAGCCTTCATCACGCTTGCGGAGGACGGCGAGAATTGCATCGTCGTCAACGCCGGGGCCAATGCCGGGATTGCGGCGCCCGACATCGCCCGCCAGCCGATCACAGCGCACGTCTATCTTGCGGAGTTTGAGGCACCCGTCGCGGCTGTCCATGCATTGTTCGCCACTCCCGCCTCGCAGGCCGGCATCCGCATCCTAAACGCTGCGCCCGCGCTGCCCGAAGGCCGCGCGACGCTGGCCCTCGCCGATATCGTCATTTTGAACGAGACCGAGCTGGAAGCCTATTGCGCAGGCCATCCGACCGCCGCCGAAGCCGATATCGTTGCCGCTGCGCGCATGTTGATCGATGGGGGCGAACGGCGGATCGTCGTGACGCTCGGCGCGGCGGGTTGCCTGCTGGTCGAAGCGGACCGCTATCGGCGTTTCATGCCGCACGAGGTGAAGGCGATCGACACGATCGGCGCTGGCGATTGCTTCTGTGGCGTGTTCGCAGCCGCACTGGCCGAGGGCATGGAAATCGCCGCGGCGATCGAGCAGGCCAATGCCGCGGCCGCGATCTCGGTCGGCCGCCGGGGTGCTGCCGCCGCCTCGCCGATCCGCGCCGAGATTACCGGCTTCCTCGAGCGCGAGTCTGCGTAAGCGGCTAGAGATCCAGCACGAGGCGCGCGGAGAGCGAGCCTGAGCAACAGATCATCATCGTACGCCCCGCGGCTCGCTCCTCATCTGTCAGCAGCGCATCGCGGTGATCGGGGGTGCCGGCCAGCACCGTCGTTTCGCATGATCCGCAGACACCTTCCCGGCACGAATAAGCCACATGGCGCCCGGCCGCCGCCAGCGCGTCGAGTATCGACTGGCCGGGGGCGACATCGATCTGCTGCCCGGACCGGGCAAGCTCGACGCTGTAACCACCGTCGCGCGCAGCCGGCTCCGCTGCGGTGAACTGTTCGAAATGGATATTCTCTACCGGCCGAACGGCGCAGGCCGTGCGGAACGCGTCGAGCAGGCCGAGCGGACCGCAGCAATAGAAATGCGTACCTTCCGGCGCGCTTGCAACGATCGCGGGCAAATCCATCAGCGGATCGCCATCCTCGTTGAAATAGGTCGCGATCAGGCCACCAGCAGCCCGCGCACCGTCCTCGATCTCGTAGAGGAGCGCCGCATGGTCGCGCGTCCGGGCGGCATAATGCACCTCCCACGCGCGGCCGATTGCCGAGAGGCGCTGCGCCATGCACCAGATCGGCGTCACACCGATGCCGCCGGCGATGAGCACGCTGTAGCGCGCGCTTTCGTCGAGCCGGAAGTGGCAGCGCGGCGCGCCAATCTCGACGACGTCGCCCACGGCCAGATTGTCGTGGACGAATGCGGAGCCGCCCCGTCCTGCAGCGTCGCGCAGCACAGCGATCTCGTAGCGATCGACGGTGTTGGGCCCGTTCAGCAGCGAATATTGCCGGATGACACCGTTCGTGAGGTGCAGATCCACATGCGCGCCCGCTTCGAACAGCGGCAGCGGCGGATCGCCGTCGAGCGGCCGCAGCACATAGCGGCGAACGCCGCGGGCGATGGCGTCGGAAGCTGCGATCCGAACAGGAATCAGATGTGCTGACATTGTGGTTCCCATGGCTTGCCGACGCATCGGGACGCGATGGGGGGCGCCGCGTCAAGCAACGCGAGCCCGGTTGCGCTGCAGTGCAAGAGAGCCATCGCGCAAGTCATGCTGGCTGGTTCCAATTGGTTGGCGGTCAAGCAATTGGTCGCGTCACGACAACTGCCCTGGCGATCGCGCGGCTATGATCGCCTCACCCTGGCGACATGGCAAAGCTCCACGCTTCCCGGGGGGTAGGGACGAAAAGCCATGGCACGTTTGCCGACGATCTTCTTCGGGCATGGTAGCCCGATCATCGCAATGAAGGAGAATACGACCACGGCAGCGTGGCGGGCGATTTTGGCGAATATCCCGCGCCCGCGTGCGGTGCTCTGCATCTCGGCGCATTGGGTGACCCGCGGCATCGGCATCACCGCTCAGCCTTATCCCCCCACCATCCACGATTTCGGTGGCTTCCCGCGGGAGATGCACGAATTCCAATATCCCGCGCTGGGCGACCCCAGCCTTGCCGCGCGGGTCCGCGATCTGCTGGCACCCGCACCGGTGGTACTTACCGATCGCTGGGGATTCGATCACGGCTGTTGGACGGTGCTGATGAAGATCCTGCCTGATGCGGACGTGCCGGTGATCCAGCTCAGCCTCGATGCTGAATGCACGCCGCAACAGCATTTCGATATCGGACGGCGCCTGCGCCCGCTGCGCGACGAGGGCGTGCTCCTGATCGGATCGGGCAACATCGTGCACAATCTGAGTGGGGTGGTGCGTCGCGACGGGGTGCCGCCGCACGATTATGCCGCACACTTCAGCAAGGCGATCAAGGATGCGATCCGATCCGACGAACCCCGCATGGTTATCGACTATGAGGCGCTGGGCCCAGACGCCGCACGATCGGTGCCGACGCCGGACCATTTCTGGCCGCTGCTCTACGTACTCGGCGCGCGGCACGAGGACGACGTTCCCAGCTTCTGGCCCGATTTCATCGAATATGGCTCGATCGACATGACCAGCGTCACGCTGGCCGCACCGCTCGCCGCCTGACATCCTTCACCCACAGGAGTTCTTCATGGCCTTCACCTGCGCGCCCGGCGCCGTCCGCCCGACCGTCGTTCCGGGCGCACTTCATATGCTCGAGGCGCTCCCAGGCACGGTGCATTGGGGCTATTTCGACCCCGCGCACCCGCCCGCCCTCCGTGTCCGCTCGGGCGACCTTATCCAGGCCGAGGCAGTAACGCACCATGCCGGCGACGATCCCGCGCTGCTGATGGACGAGAAGATCTGGCGGATCTTCAACGAGACGCCCGAGGCCGATCGCAACCCAGGCGTCCACATCATGACCGGCCCGATCTATATCGAGGATGCCAAGCCCGGCGACATGCTGGAAGTGCGCTATCTCGCGATGCAACCGCGCTTCCGCCACGGCTCCAATCTCGCCGCCAACTGGGGCCATCTTTATCAGGAATTCGGCGAGCGCGAGAGAGTGACCATCTATGAGATGGACCCGAACACCAATACCGCTGCTGCGCTTTACGCTTACGATTTCGAGGGCAAGTATCTGACGCCAGGCACGATCACCAACTGCCCGGAATGCGACCGCCAGCGCGCGCTGAACGGAGTGCGCGTGCCGGTGCGCCCACATCTCGGCACCGCGGGCGTGGCACCCGACGTCAAGGGTCGCGTCAGCACCATCCCACCGGGTCTGCACGGCGGCAATATCGACAATTGGCGCATCGGGGCAGGTGCGACCATGTATTATCCGGTTCAGGTCGACGGCGGGCTGTTTTCGATCGGCGATCCCCACGTTAGTCAGGGCGACGGCGAGATCAGCGGCACCGCAATCGAAGCCTCGCTCAACGTTTTGCTCCAGATCGTACTGCGCAAGGACTTCACTTTCCCGTCGCCATTGCTGGAAACGCCCAAGAACTGGATCGTCCACGGCTTCGGGGCCGATCTCGACGAGGCGATGAAGAATGCCTCACTCGATATGCTGCACCTGCTGACCGAGAATCAGGGGCTGTCGCGCAACGATGGTTATTCGCTGATGAGCATCGCTTCTGATTTCGCCGTCACGCAGGTCGTCGACGGGACGCAAGGCGTCCACGTCCGCATCCCGCGCGATATCTTCCCGGCGAAAGGATCGGTCGACATCTAAGGGTCGATCGATACGGGGGACGGCGGTTCGCAGGAGGAATGCGCCGTCCTCGCGTCATCCGGCCGAATCCGGAATCCCGAAGCCTACGCCGGTCATCGATACCGACGCCAGCACCTGACGATTGAACAGCATCGGCCGTTCGCCGGGCCGCGCGGCGCCGAGCACATAGAGCAGCGGCAAAAAATGCTCGCTTTCGGGAACGGCGTCCGCGGCGTCGGGCAGCGTCTGATAGTCGATCAGCGCGGCATGATCTCCCGCTTCGATCAACGCACCGATCCGCGCGTCAAAACGGCCCGCCCAGAGGAACACCTCGTCGCCACGCGGACGCGGCACGCGCAGGTTGTGGACGATGTTGCCGCTGCCAAGGATCATCACGCCTTCCTCGCGCAGGCCTGCGATCGCCTGCCCGATCGCATAATGGCCGCCGGCGGTGCGGCGCACGTCGAGGCTGAGCTGGAGTACCGGCACGTCCGCCGCCGGATACATCCACCGCAATACCGTCCAGCTGCCATGGTCGAGCCCCCAGCTATCCAAATCGGCGCGCGCATTGAACGCCTGGAGTCGTGTCTCGATTTTTAGCGCCAGCGCAGGATCGCCCGGCGCCGGATAGTCGATCGCGTAAAACTCTTCGGGAAAACGGTAGAAATCGTGGATCGTGCGCGGCCGCTCGCCGCGCGTGACGAGCACCCCCTTGCTCTCCCAATGCGCCGATATGCAGAGGACCGCACGCGGCCGGTCGATCGCAGCGGCGATCGCCGCCCAGCGTTTCGAGGCCGAGGTTTCGCGCAGCGCATCCCGGGGCGATCCATGACCGACGAACAAAGCGGGCGCGATCATCGGGGGGTGTTTCCTTCGTTGAACATGGCGCGTTGGCCAGGATCGAGCCGGCGTGCATCGAGGCTGCCGATCAATGTCAGCACCGCGATAGCCAGGAACCCAGTGCGATAATCGGCCAGGACCGCAGCGTTGCCCCGCCCGTGCAACGCTGCGGACAGCTGGATGCTCAAAGCAGCCACCGCGACACCCAGCGCTCCGTTAATCTGCTGCACCGCGCTTGCAAGCGTACTCGCGCTGGCCATTCTGTTCGCGGGTACATCCGTAAACGCGAGCGTATTGAGCGCGGTAAAATGGATCGACCGGCCGCCCCCCGTGAACAACAGCAGCACGATCAACCACGCAGTCGACACGTCGGCACCAACCAGCGCGAAAGCTGCAAATCCGACCGACAGCGCAATGCCGTTGACGAGCTTGATTTGCCGATAGTGCCAGCGCCTCAGCACCGATGTGGTGGTGAACTTCACCGCGATATTGCCGCACATGCCGATTAGGATAAGCAGTCCGGCACCTGTCGGCGAATAGCCGAGCCCCGCTTGCAGCATCAGCGGCAGCAGAAACGGATTGGCGAGGATAGCCATGCGGACCAATGATCCTCCCGCCATAGCATGGGCAAAGCTCGGCTGATCGAGCAGCCCCATATCGAACAACCCCGTTCGCATGCGGTACAGATGGCGGACGGTAACGATCGCGGCGGCGATGACCGCGACCGCACCGATTACCATCCAGTGCAGCGGCAGGCGTGCTCCCTGCCAACGAGCAGCACGAGTAGGCCACTCGCCACCGCCCACAGCAGCCAGCCGGGAAGATCGAATGCGGCGGGTGCCCGGTCTTCGCCATCGGGCAGCAGCCGCATCGCGAGCACAGAACCGATCGCGCCGATCGGCAGATTGAACAGGAAGATCCATCGCCACGACAGATGCTCGACGATCAGTCCGCCGAGCGGGGGCGCCACGGCAGGCGCGAGCAGGGCCGGCCAGGTGAGCAGCGCCATGGTGTGGACGAGCTCGGATCGGGGCGTTTCGCGCAGCACGATGATCCTTCCGACCGGCGTCATCATCGCCGCGGCCAAGCCCTGCACCACCCTCGCGGCGGTGAAGCTGGCCAGACCCGGTGAGGCGGCGCAGCCGAACGAGGCGAGGGCAAACAGCAGCATCGCGCCCGCGAACAGCCGCCGGCCGCCGATGCGATTGGCCGCCCATCCTGAAAGCGGAATGCCGATGCCCACGGCGACGAGATAAGCCGTGATCCCGATCCCGAGATCGAGCGGGGCGATCGCGAAGCTGCGTGCCATCGCAGGCAGCGCATTGGCGATGATCGTCCCGTCAAGCGCCTCCATGAACAGTGCGCCCGCAACCAGCAATGCGGGCAACCGGGATCGCCGCGGCACATGGCCGTGCACGGGGGCCGGTCGCTCAGGCCGCGGAGGCGGGCGCCTTGCGCACGGCCCATTCTACCTTGTAGCGCTTGACCAACCAGGCGTTGAACTCGCGCTGCGCCTGCTCTTGCCAGCTATAGCGGCCGCGCGCGGCGTAACGCGAGCGCAGCCCCACCGGTATTAGTCCATCGACATGCACATCCTGAGCGGCGATCTCGGCCGAGGCGTCGAGATTGACCTTAAGCCGCTCGCGGAACAGCGGCTGAGCTTTTGCGCCGGGGGCTGCCAGCCATCCCCGTTTCGCGGTGATCGTGTCGTGTGAATTGGCGTGGAGGATGATGAAAGCGACCAGATCGGCGCGGATGATCAGCGACAGGCTCGGCGGCACGTTGGCGAACAGCAGCCGGTTGCGATCCTCGTCGGTCAACTTCGGGAATACCGGCAGCAGCGCCTTGAGCGTCGGGTTGAAGCTCGCATCGGCGTGAATCGTGCCGTTGTAGCGATAATAGCCAGCCGTATCCTCGGGCAGATCCTGCGGGAAGACGCAAAGCTCCGACGGAGCGATATCGTGCAGCGGCCCGGCATGGAGCCGGTTGGCGTGATAGCCGTCGTTATTGTTTTCAAACATCACCTTCCAGTTCCACGGGAAGGTCAGCTCCTCCAGTTCCATCGACGTGTCGGCATTGGCGAGATCGTAATTCTCGAGCACTTCGGTCACCTTGGTCAGGCGCGGCGCGAGCGGAGCGGCATCGAGATCGAAGTTGACGAAGATGAAGCCGAGCCAGATCTCGACCTTGAAATTGGGCAGCTTGATCTTGCTCTTGTCGAAGCCGCATGCACGCTCCATCGCCGGCGCGCCGATCAGCTGGCCGTCGAGCGAATAGGCCCAATGATGGTAGGGGCACAGGAAGGAGCGGGTGTTGCCATGCCCCTCGGCGACGAGCATCGCACGGTGCTGGCACACGCTCGACATCGAGCGGATTATGCCGTCGCGGCCTTTCACCACCACGATTGGCTCGCCCATGTGCATCGAGGTGAAATAGTCGCCGGGCTTCTCGACCCATTCCTGGCGGCCGACGCACAGCCATTCCTTGGCGAAGATCGCATCCTTCTCGAATTCGAAGAAGGCAGGATCGGTGTAGCAGGACGGCGGCAGCATCTCGGCCTCATCGACCGGCCCGATTGAGCTCTCCATGCTGGCGAAGAAAGGATCGTCGAGAATCTGCACCATTGATCTATCCCCAAAGCGGCGTCGGCGCGCGGGGCGCCCGTCGGTTGGCCAACTGTCGCCAGGTTGGTAACCGGCGGCAGAGCAAGGCGAAAGGCGACTGGCATGTCCTAAAACGCCCGAACAATTGACCGTCGGCCGGATGAACGGATTCGGTCTCGCCATCGCAGTGCGAACATGGTCGCATGGCGAGATGGTACGGCGCCCGGTGCGCGGCAGGCGGCGCGGAGCCCGCGCAACAAGACAGGATAGGCGATGGCGAAGCAGCTCGATTTGAATGATGCGCCGATGCGCGGTCTGCTGATCCGCGTGCCGATATTGTGTGCGCTGCTAATGGTGATGGAAGGGCTCGATTCGAACATCATCAGCTATGTTGGGCCGCTGATCCGCGACGAATACCACCTGTCAGCGCGCATGCTGGGCGCGATCTATTCGGCGACGATCTTTGCCTCGCTGGCGGGTGCCGCGGGAATCGCACCGCTGTCGGATCGCTATGGCCGCCGGCCATTGCTGCTGGCGACGAGCGTCGTGCTGAGCTGCTGCAGCCTCGCCATTCCATTCATCACCACCGCGCCCGGGCTGATCGCGTTGCGCGTGGTGGTGGGCCTCGCCTTCGGAGCGGCGGTGCCGACGACGTTCGCGCTGGCTGCCGATTTCGCGCCGGATCGCCGGCGTGCACTGATCATCATGCTCGTGACCTCTGGCGTGGCGCTCGGCTATGTTCTGGCCGGCTTCGCCTCGGCAGCGGTGGTTCCGATGTTCGGCTGGCGGGTGCTGATGCTGGGCACGGCGGCGGCCTCGTTCCTGTGGACGATCATCCTGTTTTTCGCTTTGCCCGAGTCCCCCGAATTCCTGCATCGCACCGAGCCAAATTCGCATCGCACGCGCCGCCTGTTCGAAACGCTCGGCACGACGCGGCCCGCTGCCCGGACGCGTGCTTCGCTGGGCGCAAACGCGCTGGCCTTGCTGCGCGCGCCCTATCTGCGGACGAGCCTGCTCGTCTGGTTTTCGGTCACCGCCGTCTACGGCGTCGAATTCATGCTTGGTTTCTGGTTGCCGACATTGCTGATGGGCCAAGGCTACAGCGTCCGCGCAGCCGGTGTCTTGACCGCGGTGGGCAAGATCGCGAGTATCTTCGGCAGCCTGATCATGGGCTGGTTGATGGATCGAAGCGGGCTTCGGCCGGTGCTGGCCTGCGGCTATGCGCTTGGCGCGCTCGGCCTGCTGGGCCTGACTGTCGCGTTGGGATCGCCTATTTTCGCCCTGCCGGTTATCGTCGCCACCTGCTTTTTCGTCGACGGCAGTTTCTCGGGCGCGCAGGCATTGACCGTCTCATCCTTCCCGCCAGACCTGCGGGCGACCGCGTCGGGCTGGGTTACCGGGTTGGCGCGGGTGTTGGGCGGTGGGATCGGCACGCTGGCTGGTGGCGCCCTGATCGGCGCTGGCTACGGCGTCGGCACTCTGGCGGCAATCATGCTGATTATCATGGCCAGCGGCGCGGGCGCGATCGTGCTGCTCCAGCGACAGGAGCCGACAGTCGCCATGGCAATGGTGGCCGCGCAATAAAAGGGGCGCGCCGATCGCGGCGCGCCCCTTATTTCGGGCTGGATTAACGGACGTCAGTAAGCCGCGTCCTTGCCCCAATCATAGCGGGGATAGCAGATCTGCGAGATGCGGAAGCGCGTTTTCTCGGCCGGCACCGCACCGTCCCGGTCTTCGGCACGGCCTTTCACGACATTCTTGCCGAACCCCGGCACCAGCGGCCGGCCCTCGCGCTTCAGCCAGAGCCGAAGCAGATGCCGCTTCTTCTCGGGCTGCTGATAATCGAGATAGGACGTCCGCGAATGCAGCGCGGTGTAATTGAGCAGCCACTGCATGTCGCCGGGCCGGAAATCCATCTCGATCGGGAGGCCCGGCGTCAGGAAGATTGCGTCGAGCTCGTCCAACAGCTCCAGTTGCGCTGCGGTGAGACGGGGCACCTCGGGATAGTCTTGCGCCGAGCGGATCATCCGCGAGCCGGCGTAGATGCTGAACACCCCATCGACCATGCATGCCATCGGCGACACATAGGTCGTTTCCGGCGCATCGTGATCCTGCTTGTACCAGTCCCAATACCAGGGCTCGAACAGCAGAGGCGCGAGATCGGGGCGACGGCGCAGCAGCTCGTTATATATGGTGGCACCACTGATGAGGATCGACGCGCCGCCCGACTTGCTGCCGCGCAGACACATCAGCGCCACCACGTCCGAACTGTCGGAGTGGAAGCCGAGCTTATCGGTGGTGCGCGATCCCAACGCGGTCGGATCGTCGACGGTCTTGTCGGTCGTCGCACGGACGTGATCGAACGCGTCGCCGAGCTCGTTTTGGCGCATCGGATCGCCGATATGGAGCCCGAGCATGAAGAAGATCGCCGCCGAAAGCGCATCCGAATAAAGATCCGAGCGTAGACCACGGACGAGGATGAAGCCGCGTTTATCCTCCATGGCCTCTTCCCACACGCGCAGACCCGCCGCTGTTATGGGCAGCGGGTAATCCTCGGCCTGGACGAAGCGCAGGTCGGGATCTTCTGCCAGGAAACGGGCGCCGACCGTCTCGAGCTCGATCCTTTCGTCGTCTGATAGGTGATAGATCCAGTCGTCGCCGGACCGTAAGTCCTCGCCCCGCCACGCCGCCGGCCCGGTGACCGGCCGGAGCAATTCGTCAATCATGTTCAACTCCTTCGGATCGTACCGATAACGTCGATCCGACGGCCCGGAAACGCCATGCAGCCATCCGCCCGCATTGTTGTGATTTCGCGCCGCAACAAAACTTTGCTCGGAGGCGGGCTGGCCGTCCAGATGGCGGGGCGCTGTCAGAGCTAATTGCCCGAGGGGCATTGTCAGACCAATGTGGCACGCTATGCACATTGCGCTGTCAGTGCTGCGAACTCGTTTGGCTTGTTGCCGGGCCACCCTGGCGTTCGGCTTCAGAAATGAGGCTGAGCGGGGAGACCTGCGCGCCGGAGTCATTAATTCACATTGCTTTGACAACACCATCCTGTGGACCGACTTCATGGCGAGCCGAACCCATCGGGATCGGCCAGACGGTCAGTGTGGACTTGTGCTGTCGCTTTCCGCGAAGTCTAAGACATGCCCGATTAGAGCCCCTTCGGCGGGCTTTTCGTATGCAGGCTATTGCTTGTCAGGCCTCTGCGATCTTGGCCGCGAAGCGCCGTCCAAAGCAAGCTGCACCATTGTTCCGATCGTCATAGCAAGCAGCGTAAGAATGGCGATGCACAGCGCCATCAGCCGCTTTCTTGATCTGCTAGAGTCATGCGGCTCGGTCATGTCGTACTCCTGACGCCTCCGAGCGTCCGCTTGCGAAAACTGACCCGAAGCAATCTGGGTCCAACCGAAGGAACACTCCATGTCGGACGGTTTGCGTCTCGCTGCCCTGTCGGCTGCGCTCCTGCTGGCCGCCTGTGCCACCATATCCACTTTCGATCCCAACCCGGCGAACGTGGTGGACAATGCGCCGTGCCCGACCACCGACGGCACGCCGTGCAAGTAGCAGACACCTCCGATATAAATGGGTTCGGCCGAAGTTGTCGTTAAAACCCAGCGGAGGAACGGCGTAAGCTATGCGACAAGCCTGAAGTTTCAATCGGCTTGATCGACCGCTCACCGCCTAGCCGCGATTTCGCAGCTTTTATGCCCGCCAGCGCGCTTTCAATCATCTGAAGACGTTGGACGCGCAAGCGCACCCTATTGAGGAAGTGAACGTCGTCCCAGCGATGCTGACCGACCGCACGGCTGATGTCGTCCGCTATCCGAGCGGACGAGCGCTCGCCGAACCGCTCAATGTATGCATCGGCACTTTCTCGTACCGGATCAGAGCCTGACGTCATAATGCTCTCCTGGCAACGCAGTCATGAATGCGCCAATATGAGGTAAGTTCAATCAAATGGTCTTCGGACAATGCTTTGATGGTTTACGTGTCTTAACTTAGTCTATGCTGCAGTGCAAAATTTCCAGCAAGATCATCGATTACCCATCAGTACAACAATGTTTTTCCTCATTAAATATCGCCAGCACGACTTACGTAACGGGTTCGGCTCGCGCGTTAAATGGCACAGCTGGCAGCGCTGACCGAATGACTGGAGGCGAGTATGCTCATCGTTCTTGGTGCCGCGCTCAACATCTTTGGCGCAGTCCTGATTGGGCAAGTGGTCTCGACTCATGGGCAGCGCGACCCTGAGACCTACGGTGACAGCTGGACAGGCGACACCGCGCTGGACGTGTGGTCGCTGCTGCTGCTCTGGTCGCTCTCGTGGGTGGTCTGGGCCGCCATTTGCTGCGGCAAGCTGATGAGCGCAGGAGTAAGGTAATGCCGCACGCCCCACGGTGCTCACGCTTCCGCGAGCCGTCGATCTGGATGCGCATCCGGTACGGTGTGTTGGCCAGGCAGGCTATGGCGGTCATTCGCCCGTGCACCGCCCGCGTCCAGCGCTCGGGCGGAGGCTAACGCGCCGACCCCCACCCCCCTTGGGTCCTTCCGGCGCACAGACCGTATGCGGGGGGCAAAGGCCCGGGAAGGACCTAGCCACAGGTTTTCGCATGGTGCCGCCGCCTAAGAATTGTTTTTGGCGGAAATCGGCCGTTCTCAAATAAAGGGAGGCAGCAATTTCCAGTATAAACAATGTCCCCCTTACCCGCGCCGACGTCGCATGGCTTTTCGGCAGGTCGGACAGCTGGGTGTGCGACCGGATGCAGGCCGGCGAGTCTCGCCGGCCGGGTGAGACCGCCGAGCAGTATGTCGAGGCCTTCCTCGAATATAAGGTCGGCAAACTCAGCGGATCCGGCGAGGGCGGCAGCAGCCTCGAGGTCGAGAAGACCCGGCTCACCAAGGAATAGGCCGACAAGGTCGCGGCGCCGAACGCGATCGATCGGAAGGAGCTCGCCTCGCTTCCCGACATGACGCTGGCAGTCCTGACGGTGATCGAAACGTCGCTGGCGCGGCTGATGCGCGTGCCGGCGATCGTCGCGAAAGGCGACGAAAGTCTGCGTCAGCGCATCGAGACCGCCATCACCGTCGCGCTGCAAGATCTGAGCGCCACCCGTGTCGAGGAGCTGGCCGGCGGCGGGGACTTGGATGAGGAAGAGCCCGGCGAAGAGTGACGGCGCGATTACGGTTGCCGGCGGTGAGATCGCCAAGGCCGTCCGCTCATGGATCGCTGGCTGGAAACCACGGGTCAAACTCGGCCTGTCGGAGTGGTCGGACATCCACGCCCGCCTCGACAACGGGCGAAAGTTCCGCGCCTTCCCCTTCCAGAGGGGGATAGCCGACGCCTTCACCGACCCGGCGACGATCCAGATCTCGGTGATGAAGAGTACCCGCATCGGCTACTCGCAGATCGTCCAGAACTATGCCCCCGTTGCGGGACGATGCACGTGCTCGTGTTCGGCGATGGGACCGGCGCCGGGGACGGGCGCTACTCTCCAAGGCCGGCATCGCTGCGTCGCTGCAGGCTGCTAGCACGACGGACCAGATCGAGATCGACTTCGGCAGCCGGAAGGTTCGCACGATCATGATCGAGACGGCGGTGTTGACCCCGTCGCTCAACGGCGTGGCGGTGCTGCCGACCGAAGGTGTGTGGGCGCCGCAAAGCGCAAACCAGGTCAACGCGCTGATCCTTGGCGACAGCTATGTCGCGGGCGGCGGCGGATCGTTCAAGCCGGAAGCCTTCTTGCAGCTCGTCGGCCACTTCCTCGGCTGGAAGAACGTGCAGCTCTTCTCGCTGCCCGGCTCCGGCTACGTGACCACCGGCGTTAACGGCTCGACCGCGATTTAGACGTTCGCGCGGATCGGCTCGCGGCGCGCCCACGTCGTCGTCGTGGCTTACGGCTACAACGATGCGGGCAGCTCGGCGCCGACGGCTGCGGCGGCGCTGACCTGCTGGCAAACGGTGCGCGCCGCCTATCCGAAGGCCCTGATCGTCGTTTGCGGGCCCTGGATGTCGCCGGGCCAGCTGGCTACCACGCTCGCGAACCGCGAGAATGTCATCAAGGCATCGTTCGACAGCTGGACGGACCCGCTCTCCATGTTCATCCGGATCAACACCGATCCGAGCCCGTGGGTGGTCGGTACCGGCAACGTCGGCAACCTCAAGGGCGACGGCAATGCCGATTGGGATATCCAGTCCGACGGCGTGCACCCGTCCAAAACGGCCGGCAACGGCAATGGGCAGTGGATGCTGGCACGGCGCTTCACTCAGAGCTTCCGGACCGGCCTGAGCGCGCTGCCTTACTCGCGAAATGGAGCGCGGCGGTCCAGTATTGCCGCGCTCCATCCCTTTGCCCCAGCGACTCGCTGTGGGACACCAATAGTCGGAATGGGACGCTCGGGCGACCTTGCCGCGCAGATATCATCCAAAACGGATGCAATGAAGCGCGCCGAGCTGGGATCGAGGGCGCGCTCACCGGCATCTGCGCGGGGAGCGCATCCCCATCGACGACCTCGCTCGCCGCGCCTTTAGCCGGCTGGAGAACACTGCGATGATGATCGAACCATCTCCCGGCAGGCAGCCGGGAGAGTGAGCGCGCCTGCATGGATTGAGGCAACCCGCATTGGTTTGCGTCTCGCGCTATTCCTTCTCGCAAGCATGGTCGTGCTGAGCTGGGGCGCCCAAGGGCGATCGACCACGGTTCTGGATCGCTATCGCAGCCTCACGACCGCGGTCACGGCGGTCGGGATCTGGCTGTTCGGTCCGGCCTTCCTGCCGGGCCTGCTCGGCACACCGTGGCCGCCGCTCATCGGTGACGGCATCGAGATCATGGCAATCGCGACCATGTGCGCCGCGCTCATCCTGCTGCTCGGCACACGCGCGCTCAAACGTGAGATCGGCCTCGCCCGCGTGCATCGCGGCATGGCAGTCAACGCAGCGATCGTCATGGCGCTGGTCGCTGCGGCATGGGTGTTCCGTTGACCTGGCAGGCGGACGCTGCGGGCCGCTATGGGGCGATCGGCGCAGGGCTGATGATCGGCACGGCGGCTCGCTATGGCCTCGCGCTCGGCGAAGGGCGGCGGCTCAGCTGGCGCGCGATGCTCGGCGACGCTCTGCTGCTCGGGCTGGTCGGCCTGTTCGCGGTCATCATCTCCGACAAGTTCGACCTGCACGGCGACGTGCGCGCGTTCTGCTCGGCGCTCGCGGCAGTCTCATCCGACCGCCTGATCAAGCTCTTGCGCTCGCGGTTCATGAGAGCGGCTGAGGCGCAGCTGGATCAGTTCACGCGCGCTTCCATCGCGGGCGACGTCGTCAAGGTGCCGGCCGGCAGCGGCGCACCTGACAATGTGCGCATCGACGTGATCCCTGACGAGAACCCGATCGGCTCAGCGCTTCGCTCGCAGTATCGGCGCCCGGCTCAATCGCGGCCTCCGGAGATCAGATCGAGTTGCTGCGGACGCTCGATCAGCAAGACTGAGCGTCGCACCCCGCCGCGCGGGGGTGCGGCGGGGCACTTCCTGGCCCCCAAGAGGAAGGCGGCCAAGCTTCCCGAATGTGCGCAACCGCCCTGACACTGCCCTTACATTGTAGACGGCTATCATCGACTGGAAGGGCATCGCCCGGCCAGCGCCTCGCGCGCCTGCTATTACGCGGGTGCGACCGACGGCGACGATGGCCCGAAGACCTATACGGCGGTGTTCGCCTATGCAACCCAGCGGCCGGCCGACATCACCATCGCCGCAATCGGCGCGGCGGCGGCGAAGTGGATCAGGGGCGATGCGATCGCGCAGACTCCGGCGCGGCTCGCCGAGTTCGTGGCGCAGACCTGCAACGAGACCGGGGGCTTCACGCGGTTCGAGGAGGATTTGCGCTATTCGGCAGCGACCATGCTGGCGCAGTGGCCGACGCACTTCACCGCTGCGCAGGCGGCGGCATGCGTGGGGCGGCCCGTTGAGATCGCGTGTCGAGCCTATGGCGGCCGCATGGGGAACGCCGCGCCGCCAGCGAAGGACGGATGGCTCTATCGCGGCCGGGGCATGCTTCAGCAGACGGGCAAGGCAGCCTATGCGCGGTTCGGCCAGATGGTCGGGCTCGACCTGCTCGGCAACCCGATCTCGCCGCCGATCCGGAGGACAGCTTCGTCATCGCGCGCGAGTTCTGGCGGGTCGTTGGGGTCAACGCTGCGGTCGACGCCGACAACCTCGCCAAGGCCCGCCAGCTCACCAACGGCGGAACGATCGGCCTCGCCAAGGTCGCTGCAATCCGCGCGCGGATGCGAAAAGTGCTGGCAGGTTAGCGTCCGAGAGGTCGGCCGTCTTTGATGTATGTCGAAGGCTTTTTGTCGAACGACTCCCAGTTGATCGGCGGAGGCGCGGCTACAGTCGCAACGATCACATGGAATACCAAGCGTTGAGCGTGGTCTCGAACATCAACCCGCCAATGTTGCCGATAGGCAAATTCGGGAGTTTTCTGAAGGTACTCGCCGAGGATCGAAATCGCTGCGTTGCGCGCCTCGTCTACGGAGGCATAATCGCCCTCAAGCTGTTCGTCCGTGCCATCAAATTTGATCAAGAAGCGTGACATGCTGCGTTTACTCAAGACAGAGGGTTGAGATAACAATCGGCGGCCGATTGTTATCCCAGCCTGGCCTTCAGCGCGCAAAACCTCATGACACGTCGTCAGCAGCCTGCACGTTGTGCCCTTCGCGTAGGCGTTCGATCTCCTCTTCAGCAGCTTGCTCACTGCCCGCCAGTTCGTTGCGCGCGCCCTTCATAGCGATGAGCATCTCATCGATTTTTAGATGAAGCGCGTTTTCGCGCCGACGCTGCTGATTGAGCACCATCTGAGTGAGGATGAAGCCGCCAATCGTCATCGCAGAGGCCAGCGAGTTCTCTGACCAACCTAACACGAGCCAGAGAACGCTGCCGATCAACACAGCGACCTGCACGGCGGGATGGGCGGCGAAGTTGGCTATCATCGTAGAGATATGTGTCAGCATCGCCCGCAACTTCATCGGTGAACCTCATCCATCCTGGCCAGCGGGCCGGGTCAATCTGCTTATCATCCCGTGAAAGGCCCAGCCATGAACGAACATTACGCGCCGGCCGCCACGGCCGTGCATGCCCTGCTCGCGTCCCTCGTCCGCCACGCCCTCGTCGCCGCCGGCTCCGCTCTGGTGACGCGCGGGATTGTCGACCAGGGCTCGGTCGACGGCTTTATCGCCACGATGGTCGAGACGATCGTCGGCACGCTGATGGTCGCCGGTGCCGCCGACTCGGGGCGCAGGCGCGCGCGTTCCTATCGCACGCTCGTCAGGCGTCGCTGGTGAAAGGCTAGGCCGTAGACTCATAAGCGCGAAGCCACAGACGCATCGAGGCGAGCTGGACCATTACGAGGAAGTTGGCGGCGAGCTTGTCGTAGCGGGTGCTGACGCGGCGGAAGTGCTTCAGCTTCGAGAAGAACCGCTCGATCAGGTTGCGCTCGCGATATAGGCGCTTGCTGAAGCAGGGCTTCCACTTGCGGTTGCTCTTCGGCGGGATGTTGGGCGTGGCGTCCTGGTCCTGGATCAGTTCGCGGATGCGATCGGCGTCATACGCCTTGTCCGCCAGTATGATGGTGCGCGGACCAAGGTGGTCGAGCAGGCGGTCTACGATCTGCCCGTCGTGCGTCTGCCCTGCGGTGAAACCGAGCCGGATCGGGAGCCCCTGCGCATCGACGACAACGTGGATCTTGGTCGTGAGCCCGCCTCGGCTGCGACCGAGACAATGATCTAGACCCCCTTTTTTGCCGTCGCAGCCTACTGGTGCGCCCGGATGGAAGTGCTGTCGATCGCTGAGCGGGCCGAGGTTGCCGAGATGGCAGTCTCCACAGATCCAAATCGCCGGGCCCTGCGGCAACCTCTTCGCTGCCGGAGACGCGGCGAGCCACTCGTAGAACTTGATGGTGTTGCCGCGGACGTAGGCGTGAGTGGACCGGGCCATCTTCAACGTCTTGGCGGCTTCGAGGATGGCCTTCCGATCGCCAGCCGACGGGACCCGCGCATTGACGTCGGACTGCTTGCCATCAACCTCGTCCTTCAACACTTGATTTGCCAAGTGTTGCCAAGCGCGTAGCGAAGTCGCGCGTTCCTCCTCGACTGTTGCTGCCAGCAACAATTACCTCGCTCGGGCAAAACGGACTGATGTCGATCAGTATCGCGGAACGTGCCTATCGCTGGCCCGTTCGTGGCGCCTCGACATGGGGAGATATGCCCCTTCTGGGGAGACAGGTATGACCGCAGGAGCCGATGCCATTCTATCGGCGTCGCAGCCGACGGCGACGCTTGGCATCGGTGAAACAGCCGTCGATCTGGCGAGGCTGTCGATAGAAGGGGACATCCTCTTCGCTGCCGCGGACGAACAGCGAGGGATGGCGATCACGCAGGCGCTGATGGCAGCCCTACCTGAAGCCGCCGTCCTCTTCTGCCCGAGCAGCGACGCGCTGCCGGGTGATGACGCACCCGCATCCCCGGCCAACGTCGGCCGACGGGTCTCTACACTGCTTCGGATCAGACAACTGCTGGCGGAGCCTGAACGACCCCGCATCGTATGCATCACAACGGGCGAGGCTCTCGGCCGCCTCTATTCCGCGCCTGCCGCCTTCGACACGGTGCTCCCGCGGGTCGTGGTGGGCGAGGTAGTCGATCTGGGGGAGCTCTTCAAACAATTGGAAGAAATCGGCTACATTCCAGACGAACGTGTAGACGAGCCGGGCGAGATCGGACTGCGCGGACAGGTCCTCGACGTCTATCCGGCGGACGCCGACGCGCCGCTCCGTGTCGAGGCGAGCGAGGGGCGCGTGGCCGCTATCCGCATCTACGACCCGGCCGATCAGCGCACGACGTCGGAATGCGATCGGCGGGAGCTCGGTCGCGTGGCCGAACCACCGCTTGGTGAGACGGCCGTGACGTTGCTGGATCATCTGCCCAATGCCAGCGTAATAATCCCTCCCGCCGCTGACGATCGTCGAAAGCGGTTCATCGCGCTGGCACAGGACGCCGCGCGCCGCCGTCCAAAACGCGCGGTGCGCGACGTGGCGACAGACCCCCTCTGGCGCAAAGCGCTTTCAGGTCGGATGGTGACTGAACTCCAACCGGCAAGCGAACCTCCGCCGCGCTTCGTTGAGGCCAAACGTCCGCTGCAAGCCTATGCCGAAGCTGCAACGGCGGCGGCGGAGGCTGGCCTGAAGATCGCGCTCCTCGGCAGCGACCGCGACCTGCGGTTCATCTCCAGACGAGTAGCCTCGGCGATGAAGCGGTCAGTTGATCATGTGGGGTCTTGGGCGGAGATCGCCTCTGCAGAACCCGGTTCGATGCTCGCCCTTAACATGCCAATCGAGCGCGGCTTCAACCGCGAGGGCGTGCTGGTCGTTGCCGCTGCGGATCTGTTGGGCAGCCGGGCAGAGCGTGGGGATGCCCTGACGGCGACGGCCGACACCACCCTGTTCTCCTTCGGGCAGATCCGGATCGGAGACGTGGTCGTCCACGAGGATCACGGCATCTCGATCGTTGCCGGTCCCGAGAGGATGCCCGAGGTCGACGGCGCTGACTCCGGCGATGCCATCGCCCTGACCTTCGCGGACGGCGGAATACGCCTCGTGCCCGTGGCGAAGGCGGACCGCATCTGGCGCTATGGTGCGGAGGCGGATGCCGTCACGCTGGACAAACTCGATGGCGGAAGCTGGGAAAAGCGTCGCGGTGCCATTGACGCAGCGATCGCGGAAAGCGCGCGTGGACTGACGAAGCTCGCTGCGGAACGCGCCAAACGAACGGCTCCGAAGCTGGAACCGGCAGCCGACGCCTATGAGCGGTTCGCTGCTGGTTTCCCGTTCAGCGAGACCATCGATCAGGCTCGGGCGATAGAAGCCGTGCGCGACGACCTCGCGTCCGGCCGACCGATGGACCGGCTGGTCGTTGGGGACGTGGGTTACGGCAAGACCGAGGTCGCACTGCGCGCCGCGGCCATCGCTGCGCTTGCAGGGCGACAGGTCGCGGTCGCCGCTCCGACGACCGTTCTAGCCCGTCAGCACATCGAGAGCTTCACCGAGCGGTTCGAAGGCACGGGCATCGTCGTGGCGGGATTGTTCCGCCTCTCGACAGCTGCCGAGAAGAAGCAGGTGAAGGTCGGTCTCGCTGACGGTTCGATCGGTGTCGTGGTCGGAACGGGCGCCGTTGCCGCCAAGGGCGTGGCCTACAAGGATCTCGCGCTCGTAATCATCGATGAGGAGCAGCGTTTCGGCGCCGCCGACAAGGCACGGATGCGCGAGCTTGGCGCGGGGCACGTGCTTACACTCTCCGCCACCCCGATCCCGCGAACCCTGCAAACCGCCCTCGTCGGCCTTCAGCAACTATCGGTGATCGCCACGCCTCCCGCGCGACGGCAACCCATCCGCACCTCGGTTGGACCATTCGTGCCGGAGACGGTCCGGACCGCGCTGCTGCGCGAGAAGAGCCGGGGCGGCCAGAGCTTCGTCGTCGTACCCAGGATCGAGGACATGGCGGCGCTAGCCGCCCAGCTTGAAAAGATCGTCCCGGAGCTCGAACTGGTACAGGCGCATGGAAAGATGCCCGCGCTGGAGATCGACGACGCCATGGTCCGGTTCGGTCGAGGCGACGGCGACGTTCTCCTGGCAACCAACATCATCGAGGCCGGACTCGACGTCCCTCGCGCTAACACGATGGTCATCTGGCGCGCGGACCGCTTCGGGTTGTCCCAGCTCCATCAACTTCGTGGTCGCGTCGGGAGGGGCAGCCGTCGTGGGCAGGTTCTGCTGCTCACCGATCCGTCCGCGGAGATCGCCCCACGCACCCTCAAGCGGCTGCGCACGCTTGAGGCGTTCGACCGCCTGGGCGCCGGTTTCGCGATCAGCGCGCAGGATCTCGACATGCGCGGGGCGGGCGACCTGCTCGGCGAGGCCCAAGCCGGGCACATGAAGCTGATAGGCATCGATCTCTATCAGCACCTCCTCGAGGCCTCCATCCGCGCGTCGCGCGGCGAGGGCACCGAGCGCTGGAGCCCTGAGCTCAATCTCGGCGCCGTCGGTAGATTCCCGGAGAGCTGGCTGCCTGACGAGGAGCTTCGGGTGACGCTCTACTGTCGGTTGGCCCGCATCGAGGACGGCGAGGGGCTTCAGGTATTCGCCGACGAACTCGAGGATAGGTTCGGAACGATGCCGCCGGAGGCGGAAACGCTGCTCAGGATCGCGCGCATCCGCGTCGCAGCCCGCGCTGCGCGAATCTCGCGGATAGACGCAGGTCCGGCCGCCGTCGCGCTGACACCCCGCAACGACTTCGATCGCGATGCAGAATCCGTGGGTATCGAGAAGAAGAAGGGCCGCCTGCTGCTGCCGGAGCGCATCGAGGACCCGGCAGCAAGAATTGCAAGAGTGGAGAAGCTGGTCGAGGTCCTGTCTGGCCAAAACTGACCGACCGCCCTCGCTCCGAACAGCTACTTCGAGACGGCTGTCGGGGCGAGCTCGATGCTGGCGGTGCCTTTGCCCCAGACCGGTAGGTAGACGCCTTGGCCTGCAGCGAAGATGCGGCCGGTGCGGACGTCGGTGATGTGGGCTCGCACGACCAGATCGCCAACGCGCTTCTCGGAAACCGCCTGCCCGACCTTCGACAGCAGCTTGTCGTAGTCGTTGCTGAAGTTCTGCATCAGGGCGCTCGCGATCGTTCCGGAGAGACCGGGCGTGTTCGCCAGCTTGATGAGCAGCCCGGCGCCGGTCGAGTCGGTGACGCCGCTGACTTCGAGATCTGCGAAGCCGATCTGGCGGCTGTTCACCTCGTTGACCGGGCGCGCGGTCAACCAGATGGTGCCGTGGGAGGGCGTGCTTCCCGGACGGGCTGCGCTGAAGGTCAGACCTACCGCGATACGGCCGCCGGTCGTCCCGTAGGCCTCCACCTTTCCGAACGTTGCATTGACCGGGCCGAGGCCAGGTATTTGGAACGGCCGCTGGGAGCGCTTCGCCAGCGCCTTGGCCAGCACCGGCTCGAGCTCCCTGTAGTCGGCTATGACCGGTATCGTGAACAGCACGCGGCTTGCCTTCTCGGCGACATGCCGAAGCGGCGGTAGAGGCGTGGCGGACGGATCCGCCGGGCGAGGACCGACGAACGTCTCGGTCGACGCCCTCATCCCGAGGTTCAGGGTCAGACGATCACCGCTTATCGCGTAGCCCCCATAAGCGAGCTCGTGCGGCTTGATCTGCATCCAGACCGGCGGGTTGCTCTCGTTCAGCTGCACCGACGTGAAGGCGCCACGCCAAGCGTCCTCGACGCGGTCGCGGAAACGCAGCTTCCTTAGTTCCTCCGGGAGTGACCGCTGGAGCTTCGAGATGACGCCCTTCAGCTTGTCGTCCGCCTTGCTGGTGAATTCTATGCGCTGGCCGAGGAACTTGACGTGCGGGGCATCAATCCAATCGTAGGCGATCGCGGCCGTCGCGCGTGGCGTCCAGTCGTCAGACAGGTCGGGGCGTAGCCGGGCGCGGACGTGCGCGTCGGCCTGCGCCGTCTCCTGCTTCAGAACGCCACCGACATCCTTGGCGCTGACCGTCGCGTGCACGGGGATCGACACGACGATGTCCTTGCCCGCGCCGGAGATCGCGATCGCGCCGCGGGTAACTTCGCCAACGATCCGGCACTTCAGGTCTGGCGTCTTGACGTGTGCGAACAGCACCTTCACCCGCTTGGAAGGCACGCAGAGCTGGTCGGGCTTGTCGATCGACCACAGCTGCTTCGGAACCGCCTTGTTCAATGCGAGCGCGAGGTTCCCGAGCTTAGCGCTGATCGGCACGGCGATCACCGTCTCCTGCGGTGTGGCCGCAATCGTGTCGAAGGCTTTGACCGGTGCGTTGTGCGGAACACGGTGGCATCCCCCGAGCGGAGCCGCGACGACCGAAAAGGTAAAGGCGCAGCGCAGTACGAGACGGCGAGTATTCGAGCCCTTAGGACATCCATCACCAAACGCCGACTGCGCCAATCTCCACCAGCCCTTCTTCGAGGATCGCGACGACAACCTGCACCGCGCGATCGCGTTCCCGACAGGGACTTATGGCCATCAGACGCAGACGCTGACCTATGTCAGTGAGCACATACCGCGACGGGCCAGACCGGAGGGACGCCAAACCGCGCCTTAACGGAGCAAGCAATGTTCAAGCGTCTTTGCGACGGTTCCGCCCTGCCGCTTCTGCTGTCGCTAGGCATGGGCATGCCGGCGGTCAGTCAAACGCCCGGAACGACGCCAGCGCCGCAATACAATGTGCCGCCCCCGCCCGGCTACCAAACTGGGAGCGCCCGCTACGTCCAGTCAGAACGAGATCGCGTGGAGGACGACGGATATGCCGCTGCAGCCGAGCGATGGGCATCGGCCAACTGCATCGCGGAGCGGAAGGACAACGCCACCGCAGGAGCGGTCATAGGCGGTCTGATCGGTGCGCTGGCGGGCACGGGTCTGGCCGGTGGTCACGACCAGTTACCAGCGGCTGTGCTCGGAGCCGGCGCGGGCGCCGCGGCAGGAAGCACTATCGCGCGGAACACGAGCCCAGGATGTCCGCCGGGATACCTCGTGCGACCTGCGCCGCAGCCCTTCTACCCAGCATCACCACCGCCGAGCGTCGTCTATGTCGCGCCTTCCTGGTATGATCCCTGGATCTGGTATGGCGGACATTGGCTCTATCGGCCCTATCCGTATCACAGATTCTGGTTCGATCATCACTGGCGCCATCCATGACGGCGGCCATCGAAGCCGGACAGCGCAGCTGGCTGTCCTTGCTGCCCCTACGATTGAAACCAGCGGGACGATAGGAAGCATCCCTGATCGACTGGCATCCTACGCATGTGCGCGTTCCTGGCAGCGCAAGCCGACGGCGTTCCGGGATCTCGTCTCCGCAATCGTCGCAATAGTCGGCACTTTCACCCAGCGGCATTCGAGCGCGCGCGCTAAGAACTGCATCGGTGATCGTGTCGTCGATCTGATCCTGCACCGCGCCGTCGCGCGTCCAACCACCAGCCATCGCCGGCCTCCTCTCGCTTTGAATAACGCAGCTTTGCGCCCCAATATCCGCCTTCAGGCGGCAATCCCCTGGTGCGCGACCAACGCGTCCCATACCGCCGGAAGCATTGCCCGAACGATCAGCCGGATCGCAGCCGCGTTCGGGTGGATGCGGTCAGGAAGCGTGAGCCCGGCGTTGCCAAGGACCCCCTCGGGAAAGAACGGGACGGCCGGGATCGCGTGCTTGCGGGCCAGACCCTGATATACCGCGTCGCACTGCTCAGCGAAGGCCCCAAGGAACCGAGGCGCCTCCATCGCGGCCAGCATCACAGGGATGCCACACCGGCTCAATTCGGTGATGATCTCGTCGAGGTTCGCGCGCGTCCGCGCGAGCGGGAAGCCACGCAGAAAATCGTTCGCTCCCAACTCCACGATCGCCAGATCCGGCCGGCGAACAAGCGAAGAGAGCAGTCTCGGAAGGCGCGCGAGGGCACTTCCAGAGGTGTCGCCGGAAACGCCCGCGTTCTGCACCCGCGCCAATGGCATGCGGTTCCGGATCGACGCCTCCAGTTGCGCCGCGAACGACTCGTTCGCGCCGAATCCATAACCGGGCGTCAGGCTGTCGCCGAATGCGAGAATTAATGGAGAGGGGTCCGTGTGCGAACCTCCGAACCTGTCCGTTTGCATAATCTGAAGATGGTGATCGGCGCGGAGTTTTTCACATCCTCGAGGCGGTTAGCTTGGTTCTGGTTAGCCGCCAAAGATGGCGTGGGTAGCCTGGCTCATGGCGCCATCCAGCGGCCCCTAGAGGGATCGCCGGGACTGACGTGGACAGCCGGACGTTGGGGCAGCCAGATAGACTAGGGCAGGTACATGCTGACGCTTCATCACCTCAACTTCTCCCGCTCGACCCGCGTGCTATTGCTACTGGAGGAACTCGGCCTCAACTACGACCTCAAAACCTACGACCGTGACGAGAATTTCAGAGCGCCGGCGGCGCTCGCCGACGTCCATCCCCTCGGCAAAGCGCCGATCCTCGTCGACGACGACCTCGTCCTTGCGGAATCCGCTGCCATCCTACGCTACCTTGAACAGAAGTATGGCGACGGCCGCCTCGTTCCCGCGCCTGGGACGCCTGATCGTGCGATACACGACGAATGGCTCGACTACGTCGAAAGCTCGGCCGCGCTTCCCGTGATGCTCACCTCGCTGGGCACGATGACGGGCGGCCTCTCGCAGGGGTTCGCCGGCTTCACCGCACCAGAACTGAAGAAGACCCTCTCCTACATCGCGGAGGGCGTCCGCGGGCGCACATACCTCATGGGAGAGCGCCTGACCCTCGCCGACATCCAGATGAGCTATCTTCTCGACGCGCTGCGCAAGGCCGGCCAGCTCGACGACTACCCGGACATCCAATCATACCTTGGTCGTCTCGAAGCGACGCAGGGCCTCACGAAGGCCATCGAGATCGGGGCCCCCATGTCGCCGCCGGCGAGGTCCTGATCCGTGTCCCCGATCGACATCAATGTGGCGACCGCGGAAGAGCTCGATAGCGCGGACGGGCTGCGGGGCCACGGCTTCGAGATTGTCCGCTATCGCGATGAACGTGGCCGCTTCACGGAAACGCGTCAGCTGGATGAGGTGCCGGGATTAACGGGCGTGCTAACTGACGAGCAGCGGGCGAAACTCGCGATATAGGTGACGTCTGGAAAGCACAGCAGCGTGCTGCTCGACCAAGCTATCCATGTTCGGGGGAACGGTCGCCGTGACCAGCCGGTTATGCCCAACAAATCAATCCGGAAATTCGCTGGATCGCCGCGTGCTATTCGACATGGGACGAAAGTGGGGACCTGAGCGACAGCGGGATCGAATTGCGGGCATGGTGAGGACGAGGGCGCGCTTTGATCTTTGAGAAGGACGGCTTTGACGACGCCGCTGCACTCTTCGCTGGTCCCGGGGAAGTCCGCTCGCTGGCACGCAGCCTCAATTGGTCGGCGACGCCGGTTGGTCCGACTACCGGCTGGTCGCCAGCACTGCGCACGATGGCACGTTCGATTTTCGACTCCCCTTTTCCGATATGCCTCTGGTCCGGCCCTGAGTTTGCACTGGTCTACAACGACCCCTATCCCAGGATACTTGCCGCCAAGCACCCGGCGGCGCTCGGCCAGCCCGGATCGGTCGTGTGGGCCGAGATCTGGGACGAGCTTCAACCGCAATTCGACGGAGTTCGAGCGGGCGGCAACCCCGTCTACTTCGAGGACGCGCCGTTCGAGATGGCGCGTCTCGAGGGCGGCGGTACCGAAACCGCCTGGTTCAACTATTCGCTCTCCGCGCTTCGCGACGAAGACGGAAGCGTCGCGGCAATCCTCAACATCACGCCCGAAACTACCGATCGCGTGCTGCTAGAGCGCCGGCTCAATGAAGAGCAAGCCGCTCTCGCTGTCAGCGAAGAGCGGTTGCGTCTCGCGGTGGACAACGCGGACGTCGGTCTTTGGGACGTCGACGTCGTCAACGACAGGTTGATCTGGCCGCCTCGCACGAAAGCGATGTTCGGCATCTCGGCTGACGTGGAAGTTTCCATGGAGGACTTCTACAACGGGCTACATCCGGACGATCGAGCGGCGACGACGGAAGCCTATCTATCTGCAGCCGACCCGGTTCTTCGAGGTCTCTACGACGTCGAGTATAGGGCGCTCGGCAAGGAAGACGGTATCGAGCGCTGGGTTGCGGCCAAAGGCCGCGGTGTGTTCGACGCCGACGGGAAATGTGTGCGGGTCGCCGACACGGCGATAGACATCACCGTGCGTAAAGCCGCCGAGGTTCGTCGAAACGCACTCGTCGAACTGACGCAGGTTCTGAGGGATCTTGAAACCCCTGCCGATATCGCCTTCGCGGCGGCCAAAGTCCTCGGAAGAGCGCTCGGCAGCAGTCGGGTGGGATATGCCGCCATCGATCACGACGCGAGACACTGCATGTCGATCGGGACTGGACCGCTCCCGGCGTCGAATCGCTTGCAGGTGTCCTCAATCTCCGGGACTACGGATCCTTCGTCGACAACCTCAAACGTGGTGAGTTCATCGCGATTGATGACGTCCTGCGGACGATGGGACGTCGGACGCAGATGCGGAGGCGCTCGTTGCAAAGACATCCTTCGCTTATGCGGCCTTACCGGTCAGCTGGAGCATGCCCCGGCCGCGATAGAGCCACCCGTCCTTCGCCGGCAGCACGGCGTTGCCCATGCGGCCGCCGTAGGCTCGGCGGGCGATGTCGACGGGACGCCCGACGCAGGCCGCCGCCTGCGCAACGGTGAAGTGCGTCGGCCACGGCGCCAGCATGGTCAATGCCGAGTAGCGCAGACCTCCCTCGAACCGCGTGAAGCCGCCCGTTTCGTTGCTGGTTTGCGCGACGAACTCGGCGAGCCGCGTCGGCGTCCGCGCGATCGGGTCGCCCTTGATCCATTCGCCGCCGCCGCGCCGATCCCGGCGATGGTGATATCGGCCGGCCGCTGGGCGCCATAGGCAAACAGCGCCGTATAGGTCTTCGGGCCATCGTCGCCGTCGATCGCGCCCGCATCGTAGCCGGCGCGCGAAAGCGCTGGCTGGGCGATACCCTTCCAGTCGATCATTCAGATCTCGATCAGGTAAAAGGATTCGCGGCAATCTAAGGAAGGCAACCAAACAAATCAGTGACTTAGCCGAAGCTGATGCTAAGCTCGGGGCGCCCCTCGGGTTCTCCCCCAGGCTCGAGGGGACGTGCCCCGCCGTCTCCTCAGATGGCGGGGTGCGCCGCCATTCCCGATCGCTCGTGGGCGTGCTACGGCGTGATTCCCACGGCCGTTAATCTACCGAGATGACGTCCCGCCGTGTTCTTAGGGAGGGTGCGGCGGGACGTCTGCTCAGAGCCCTGCTTGTGCCGTATCAAGCAGACGTTGCGGTCATCAGCTTCGCGCCGGCGATCGCGCTCTTTCCCAAAGCCTCTTCTGCCTTCTGGCGCGCGCATCTCTTTGACGGACGCGATCGCCCGCTTTACCTTGTCTGGCAGCTCATCGGCATTCTTGAACAATAGAATCATGGCATCGAGGCATTGGTCGGAATTATTTGAGCGGTGGCGCTGCAGCCCGATTTCCGCCTCGTGACGCTGGCGCTCAGCCTCGAGTTTCTGCTCCAGCGAACGCCGGTCGGATGCAGCGATCTGCCGCTCCTCGTCGAGTTTACGCTAGAGCTGCTCGACGCAGGTCGTCAACGTCGGAGCAAGCGATCATCCGCCGTCTGTTCAATCTCGGCCATCTTCGGGCGCAGCTTGAGCCACGTCACCAGTGCGCTTCCCACAAGAAGGTTGAGGACCGTCAGCGGCGTCGCCGACCACGAGAAGCCGGTGGCGACATGCTGTACCGTCTGTTTCGCGGGCTCGACGCCTTCAGGGAGATGGCGCTGATACCTGGTCGAGAGATAGGCCATCGTCAGGGCGAGGGCGATGGCGGCCCAGCGATGCCTCCACTGAGATGTGGGTCAGAAAGGTCAGTCGGTCGACCGCCAACAGGCACACGGTGCCCCACAAGCCGTCGAGATGCCGACCGCGGAAGCGCACGAGGCGAAGCACCGCCGGGAGCGGGCAGGCGATGCAGATTATCCACGCGGCGACGCTCCCGCCACGCGCACTTGTTCAATCGACATGGTATGGTCTCCAGCGAGCTAAAGGCGTCGCGAGCGAGATCGTTGATGGGATGCCGGCACCCGTTCGCTGGCAATAATGAGCGGGGGCGGAGCGCGCTGACGGGTGCTCCTGTTAGCGCGCTCCACTTTCGCATATCGTCGGCCGGTCAACCGGGGGGAATGACATGCGGCTTCTTTGCTATTTCGGTCTGCACCGGTGGGCGACCCGGCTCACAGCCCGCCCGAAAACAATCGTTCAACGAGGCGAGCGGTGTTCGCTAAAAAGGTTAAGGCGCTCCGACCGCGCTTCGGGGCTACGATCTAGGCTGTAGACCCATAGCGGACTGTCGGTTCACGCGCCAAATTCGGACGGAGCGCCGGGCTTAATTTACGCGCTGAAATCCGCCGTTTATTCGTTTCCATATCCTGCGGACACTACGCGAATGTTCCGGTCGATAGTGCTGTGGCCTCGAACAAGCGTAGCGAACAGAAGCCGCTCGGGGGATGAAATGGCTTCGCAATTTTGGATAGCGACGTCGCTCGCGACGGCGTTTCTGGCGGCTTCGCCCGCCTTGGCCGACGACAATCCCCCGTTTCTGTCCAACCCGGCCAAGCATTGGGGGATCAAGCTGTACGACCGAAACAGGTCAGCTGCACGTCGAATACTCGTTCGCCGACTGGCAGCGCGACGGGAGGCAGATCAGCGGGAGGACCGCATCGTTGCGGCAGACTTCCTCACGCGCCTCGGCATCGGCAAAGACACCGAGAGGTGCAACTCGGATGGACCGCGTTCGGCTATGATCGGATGCGCGATAAGACGACCGGCGACGTTGATACGCTGCATGGCACTGGCGATGTTACGTTCGCGATCCGCGAACATTTAACGGGCGAAGAGGGCAAGCGCTTTTCCGCTGGCGTCCAGACCTTCGTCTCGGCGCCGACTGGCCGTTATCCAGTTGGCTCTGGAACGTGGTCGGCGGGAATGATTGTGCCGTACAATATGATCTCACCGAAACAGTCGCAGTTTCTTTTACCGGCCGGGCAGACGCCGCAGCGAACCAGTCTGGGGGTGGGCAGCACCTGACCTACAGCGGCATCGGTACGCTTCGATATAAGCTGACCGACCACATATCCACATTTGCTGCACTGTCGCTTCAACGTGACGATGACCCATCTGAGGACAAGACCATTGCGCTGGCGGCTTTCTCGACCGCATGGCGCCCAACAAAGACTTTGCAATTCGATCTCCTAGCGATTGCCGGTCTGAACCACGCGTCGCCAGACATCCGTCTGGTGATTGGTGAGGCAATGCTATTCTAGGATCAAAGCCTGGCGAGTTAAACGGTTGCAACTAGGCGGCTGTTTGCGTCTGGGGCCTAATAGCCCAAAGCTGCCCGACGCCTCGCCACTGAGACCGGGCCTTCCCCATCTTGATATCTGACGAGCTATTGGCGCGGAATTGGGCGTCGCGCATCGGCTGGTGATTAGGAGAACATCTGATGAGCACCGCGTTGAAGGCCAACTTCAAGACCCGCCGTGAGGCCGAGATGACGATCAACCGGCTCGTGCAGGAATATGGCATCGAACGGACCGACATCTTCGTCGCCGCCGAAGATGCGGAGAACAGCGCAGGCGAGAAGCAGGCCGGCTCCGATACCGCAGCGGGGTGCTCCCAGCCCGGAAGATCGGGATGATGCCGCTCTGGCGGCCCTGATCGGCCTGTCGGTCGACATCGAGGCTGACGATCGCGCTGCCGAGGTGCGCTTGGCATTCCGGGAGTTCGGTGCCTAGGATGTCGGCAAAGGGTGAACGCTCGATCGTCCGGTCAGCAAAGCGTCTCGAACGGCTCAAGGCTGGCCGCGACTAACAAGCGCCCTTTGTCATCGGTGAGTTGCACAAGGTGGACGCCTCGTGCCTTCGCGGCGGCTATCGCCACATCCAGTCCGCCGTGCGTGTCGATCGACGTTCGGGAACGCTGGCTCATCGTGGCGGTCCCATCGCGCACGGCGTCGAGCCATCGGTCTACCCAGTCTTTATCTGTTTCTGCCATGGCGCGCTCGCGGAACTGAACTAGGATGGCGCGAGTAGGCCTCGACGGCCAACTCGCGCCGCCCGCTCACGCGTCGACAGCTTCCACGTTGACCGCGGACTCGGCAAGTTCGCTCATCACGTCGTCACCGCGGTGCATGTCCTTGACCGCGGCTTCGAGCTTGCCGGCATCGTCCTCCAGCTTCAACGCCTTGGCGAAAGCCGCCACAGTGCCGAATCCGGTTATGCCGTAGTGGGTCATGCGCTGGTATTGGGCGATGATCGCGGCATCGAGCACCGGACCGGACGCTGGCGCCTCTTCGACAGTGTGCTTGAGCGCCTCCGTGACGAGGCCTTCCATACCCTTGCAATGCTCCTTCTTGAGCTTCTCGTCCTGCCGTTCGATAAGGCCCTTCAGAATGTCCGTGTGGGCGGCAATGCCGTCCTGAGACTTCTGAAGCAGGTCCTTCAGCTTGTCATTCGTCGCCTGTTTGACGATCTTCTTGAGCGCCTTCGCCATCTGGTCGTTGGCCGACCAGAGGTCCTTCAGCTCGTCAACGTAGAGTTCCTGCAACGTGGTGATGTCAGCCATGGTGATGCTCCTTCGGGTGTGACGTCGTCGGTTAGTCGTTAGGCGAGCAGGCGAACGTTCGGCTCGCGATCCCACTGGCGGGTCTTAGCCTGCTCGATGAACGCCGTCGTTTCCTTGCCGGTCAGCTCGATCACCCCCGCATCCGGCTCGACGCCGGCCTTGTCGAGCAGCGGTTTGGCATCGGACGAAAAACCGATGGCCTTGAGGTGACCGAACGCATCCTTCACGTAATCGATCGCGGCGCCGTCCTTGAGCAGGGTCTTGACCCCTGCGTCCGACAGCACGACCGCTATCGCGTCGAACATCACCGATGGCGAGCCAGCAAGCTGTCCGTCGATCAGCGTTGGATCGCCCTCGTCGAGCTTCACGTTGAGTTTCGGCGCGATCACCTTGGGCTTGGCACCCGCGGCGATCACCGCGTTCTTGATCGCGTCCACCGTGGCACTGTCGCTACCATCGGCAACGAGAATGCCGACGGTGCGTCCCTCCAGCGTCTCCGGGTATTTGCCGACGATCCGCAGCGCCGGCGACAGGTCCATGTCCTGCGGCTCGGCGGCCGCCGCCGTCTTTTCCGGCACCTGGGCCAGGCCGAGCCCGTCCGCGACGCGCTGGGCCAGCGTCTCGTCGACGTTACGCAAGTTGCCGATCACCTGCTCGCGAATGTGATCGAACGTCACCTTGGACAGCTCGAACACGAGCGCGCTTGCAAGATGCGCCTGCTCGGGCGCGGTCTGCGAGCGGAAGAACAGCCGTGCCTGACTGTAATGGTCGGCGAAGGTCTCGGCACGGACGCGCACCTTCGTCTCGGACACCGGCGCGGGAAAGGTCTTGAAGCCGGTGGTCAGGCTCTCGCGCGGGCCGCTCACCTCGCCGATCTTCGCGAGCGTGTTCGGCTCGTAGTTGGCGCGGCCGGCGGGCACCTCCATCTGCATGTGGCCGTCGCGCTGCATGTTCATTACCGGGCAGCCCTTGGCGCGGTTGATCGGCAGTTGGTGGAAGTTGACGCTGCCAAGGCGCGACAGCTGCGTGTCCTGATAAGAGAACAGGCGCCCTTGGAGCAGCGGATCCTCCGAGAAGTCGATGCCCGGCGGTACGTTCGTGGGCAGGAACGCGACCTGCTCGGTCTCGGCGAAGAAGTTGGTCGCGTTGCGATCCAGCACCATGCGGCCGACGATCTGCACCGGGTACAGCTCTTCTGGGATCAGTTTGGTCGCATCGAGAATGTCGAACGGCAGCTCCGCCGCCTCGTCCTCGGTGAGCAGCTGAACACCGAACTCCCACTCAGGGAAGTCGCCTCCGTCGATCGCGTCGAAGAGATCGCGGCGGTGGAAATCGGGATCGGCGCCGGCGATCTTGACCGCCTCGTCCCAGCAGGTGGACTGCAGGCCCAGCTTCGGGCGCCAGTGGAACTTGACGAAAGTCGCTACGCCATCGGCGTTGACCAGCCGGAAGGTGTTGACCCCGAAGCCCTCGATCATCCTGAGTGAACGCGGGATCGCCCGGTCGCTCATCGCCCACATGATCATGTGGGTGGACTCAGGCGTCAGCCCGATGAAGTCCCAGAACGTGTCATGGGCGCTTGCGGCCTGCGGATAGCCGCGATCGGCCTCCATCTTAACCGAGTGGATGAGGTCGGGAAACTTGATCGCGTCCTGGATGAAGAACACCGGGATGTGGTTGCCTACCAGGTCCCAATTGCCCTCCTTGGTGTACATCTTGACCGCGAAGCCGCGCACGTCGCGCGGGGTGTCGACCGACCCGGCTCCTCCGGCGACGGTGGAGAAGCGCGTGAACAGCTCGGTCTTCTCGCCGACCTCGGTCAGGATCTTGGCAGTGGTGTAGTCGGCGAGCGACTTGGTCAGCTCGAAGTAGCCGTGCGCGCCCGAGCCGCGGGCGTGGACAATCCGCTCCGGGATACGCTCGTGATCGAAGTGGTGGATCTTTTCGCGAAGGACAAAATCCTCGAGGAGCGAAGGCCCGCGCGGGCCCGCCTTGAGCGAGTTCTGGTTGTCGGAAACCGGCACGCCGTGGTTGGTGGTCAGCCGATCCTCGGTGCTGGTAGCCTGCTGATGCAGCTCGCCGCCGTTGCCTCCGATCGTTTTTCCGATTTCCGCGCTGATCTTGTTCATGGAGCCATCCGCCTGTTCGAGCCGGCGGACAGCCTTGCTCACCTCCCCCTTGCGGTGGGCGCGTCCGGAGGCCCGGGGCTGCTGGTGAAACATAGATCACGCCAAGTGGCGCGATCGATCCTTTAACCATCCCGGCGGCGGCTTGTTCCCGCTCCTGCAACTACGGCCGGCCGCTGGGCAGCATCGGCGAACAGCGCCGTATAGGTCTGCCGCCCATCGTCTCCGTCGATCGCGCCCGCGTAGAATCCGGCGCGCGCCAGCGCTGGCTGGGCGATGCCCTTCCAGTCGATCATTCAGATCTCCGATCGGGCAAGAGGATTTCGCAGCAATCCAAGGAAGGCTGTAAAACAAATCAGTGATTTAGCCGGAGCTGATGCAAAGCTCGGGTTGCCCCTTGGGTTCTCCCCCAGGCTCAGGGGAAGTGCTCAGCCGTCTCCCCCAGATGGCGGGGTGCGCCGCCATTCCCGATCGATCGCGGGCGTGCTACGGCATGATTCCCACGGCGGTTAATCTACCGAGGTGACGTTCCGCCGTGTTCTTAGGGAGGGTGCGGCGGGACGTCTGCGCGGAGCTGCATGCTTGTGCCGTATCAAGCAGGCGTTGCGGCCATCAGCTTCTCGCCGGCGATCGCGCCCTTTTCCAAAGCCTCTTCTGCCTCCTGGCGCGCGCGCATCATGCGAGACACCCGCTGCAGACGGATATCGCCTGCAAATATCGGACCGAAGCGGTTCCACCAATGCCGCACCATCTCGTAGCAGATGTCGATCCCGCGCTCGAATAGCAGGTCCTCGACGTTCCGCAGCGACAGCGGGAACCGCACATACATCATCACCACGAGGCGGATCACCTCGGGTGACGAATTGAAGTAGCGGAACGGGCTCTGTGGCTTGCAAGGACGAGGCATCTAGCCCTCCTTACCGAGCGGTGCATTTGGTCTGACAGCATCCTGCCGATAGCTGCCGCCAAAGGCAACGCCGCCGTTCAGCGGCATCATGGCGGGCGCCAACACCCTTTCGATTGTACGCGCCTAGCCCGTCAACCCGGCGGTAAGCGACGCTGCCATGGCCTTCAAATCGGCGGCCTCTGCGTCGCCTGGTGTCCAACGTCCGGCGGTGAAGGCTACAAGCCGAATGACGAAATCTAGCTTAAAGGCGATCGTTGGTGTCAGCGAAAAAGGATAGAGATCCGGGAGGCCCATACTACGATTGATCGCATTCAGCGACGAGGCAAACGGTATCCAGCATCCGATCAGCGTTGCCGCATCGGCAACATGCGGATCGAAGCTGATTTGGGTCACACCCTCACTGGGCCGCTCGACCGTGACGTGAAGGTCGCGGGCCGTCGCCAGCACGTCGACGATGTGCAGATAATGGGCGAAGGTCTCAGCGAAATCCTCCCACGGATGCGCAGCAGCATAAGCCGATATATAACGGTCGGACCAGCTCTCCGGCGGCCTTCGGTAATGCGCAGCAAGGGCGGTGGCATAGTCCGTGCGCTCGTCGCCGAACACCGAGCGAAACCGCGGCAGATCCGGCGACGCTTCCACCAACCGGTGCCAATAATAATGTGCTACCTCGTGCCGAAAATGACCGAGCAACGTCCGATACGGCTCTCCCATCGCGGCGCGGATACGCTCCCGCGCGGCGTCGTCAGCTTCAATGAGATTGAGCGTGATCACGCCGCCCGCGTGTCCGGTCAGCACTTCTGGGCTGAAACCGCCTTCAGCGGATGGATCGTATAAGAGGTCGAAGACAAGCCCGCCGGGCGATGGCCCCGCGTCGAGCGGCAGTCCGAGCCTGCTCAATTGATATATAAGCCGACGCTTGGCCTCCTCGACCCGCTTCCATCGTTCAAGCACGCCGGGCACAGAAAGCGGCGGAATGGTTCGATTGTGTCGGCACGAACGGCAGAGCGAGTTGCCGCCGCCAGCAGCCAACCAGTTGCACACGCCCAGCCGCTTATTGCCGCAAGGCAAGCCCGCGAAGCGCTTTCCGCTTAGACTGAGCCACCCCGCTGCCGATCGGAAATGCAGGAACGCGCCACCGTCTGGATCGAAGGCGACCGGATGACTGCAAGTCGCACACGCCGTCGCTTCGAAAGGAAGCAGCGAATGACAATTCGGGCAGGCGAGCGCGGGCATGATCGAACTCCCGGCAGGAGAGGACACGGGTCAAAGCTACCAACGCAATCGCTGCGGGCCCGTGCCTGCTTGACCGTGCGCCGTATCAAAACAATGGACGTCGCAATTAAGCCGGGCCCAACAAGCGTGGTGAGGGGGTGCGCCTTTTAATGCCAAAGACCACTCGCCCCTCGGCCAAAGCCAAAAAAAGGCATTCGGTCGAAAAGGCCGATCTCAGGCTCGCACGCAGCGCGGCGGGCTGGCGGGATCACCCCGTAGTTCGAGCGTTGGGGAGGGTCAGCGAGCTTGCCGACCAGCCTCAGCTTTACACCTTAAGTGCTGCAACCGCCGTTCTCGGCATCGTCGGAGGCGATGCGAAACTAATGCGTGCCGGTATAAGGATGCTGGCGGCTGAGTGGCTCGCGACAAAGGCAAAGAGCTTTCTAAAACATCACATCGATCGGACACGTCCGCATGTGCCGGTGGATGGTGGCCCCTATCGGTTTGAGCAGGGCAAGAGCCACGATACGGAGCTCAACTCCTTCCCGTCCGGCCACACCGCTGGCGCAGTTGCGGTCGCGCGTGCGTATACAAGTGAATATCCAGAACATCTTACGATTGCGACGACGCTCGCGATCGGCATCGGACTGATTCAGCTTCCTCGCGGTAAACATTATCTAACCGATATCGGCGTCGGCGCTGCGATCGGCCTAGGGGCGGGAGCAATCGTAGCAAAACGCGTGAGTTAAACCGCTGCCCGCAAGTCCATGGGAACCATCATTCGAACGGCCTTTTTGGCCAATCGCACTTCGCACGCCCTCTCTGCAACGACCTCGCTGTCGATAGGAGTCGAGAGCGCAGGCTTGTTCGAAATCGAAAACGAAATGCCAAGAAACTCCTGGACCGTTGCGCGCTGCGGACCGCGAGCATGTTCCGGCCCCAGCTCCACAGCAACTGCGCGCGTCGCCCCCCGGGGACAACCTAGACTACGATTTCCCCTGATGCCGGGTGCGCCTCGATGATCTGGGAACCTCCTTGCAAGGCACCGTTGGCGATACGAACCTCGAGCCCTAGAACGGTCTCCTCACGTCGACCTTGCTCGAGCGTCAGTTCGAAGCGCTTGAAGCGCGTTATTGCTGGGCTGGTCATACGGCCCTCTCGATCGCCGGCTCCCCGTGGACGGCGACGAACAGCGCTAAAAGATAGACCGACAGCTTTACAAGTAGTTAGTTATATCTCGTCGTGACCTATCAAGAGCAGCGGAGGAGCGGAGGGACCCCGCTGCCGCTGGGATTAGGTCGCAGATGAAGGCAGGCTCGCTGGACCGCGAGCGAGGTGTGGGCCATATTCAGCGTCGACGTCGCGCTGTCGAAAGTGAGACTATGACCGAACCGAGCATGATCGAGCGTGTCGCCCAAATTTTATGTGTGGCAGACGGCAAGCACCCGGATGTCGGTGCCCGCATCGATTTAGGAACAGTTCACTTCAACGTGCCCGAGGGGTTTCCCCAGTGATCGCCTACAAAGATAAGGATCGCATGGTGATCACGGAAATGCGCGAACCTGCCGGCGAAATGATCCGCTCGTATGATGACATTCCAGCTGCGCAACAAGACATTTGGCGCCGATCCATCGATGCTGCGCTCGACGAGAAAGATAAATGATTGAACTAACAATGATCGAGCGGGTAGTATTATTTTATGCAAGGTGGCCGGCAATTATTCAGGAGGGCATGAAATCACTCCAGGTCGCGATTTAGACTGGCGCTCCTTTGCCCTTTAGGCGCGCTCGGTCCCCATTTTCATACGGCATCCCACCGACCTGATGGGGAATGGCTTGCCGAATGGGCACAAGCCGGGCAGTCATTCAGCGACGCAGATCTGGAGTGCCATGATTGACGTTGCGCTGGCAGAAGGCGCGTGATGACCGAGCAGACCATGATCGAGCGGGTGGCGCGCGCGCTCTGCCGGCACGACGGGCATGGCGAGAACATCAGGATGGACGGCAGGCCTATGTGGGTTAGCTATGTGCCGGAGGCGCGGGCAGAGGTCGCGGCTATGTGCGAGCCGACGAAAGGAATGAGGCTTGCCGCCGCCGAGAAGCTGGACCGAAATCCCAGCCCTATTCGGCCGAGCGGCCCCCTGTACTGGGCTGTTATGATCGACGCCGCGCTGGCGGAGGAGCGATAGCGCCCCTCCGCTGCTCGGATCATGTTGTCGGCGTGAAATCGAGATAGTACGACTTGCCGACTTCGAACTGCAGTGCGGCATCGGGATTGTCGATGAGCATCTCGAGAGATCTCCATGGAGAGGCCTTGGTGAAGCGGCCGTCTTCGGACTGGACCTCTTCCGAGTAGACGGTATGGAACTTCACCACTCGGCCTTCGCCGACCTCCTACTTGAGGACGGCAAAGCAGTTGAATTTCGCGCGAACGGTCATTGCGGTGCTCCTATCGATAATGTGGCGGATGCTCATGCGGCGACGGCCGCCGACGCGGCGGCCGTCTTCAGCGCCGTGGCCGCATCGTTGTAGAGCGACTGAACCAGCTCGCGCGCGACGTCGCCGGCATCGGCCGCGAGTGAAGCCAGCCCGCCACCTGTGACATAGGGCAGGACGAGCGGCGCGGTGTTCGCCACCACCTGCTCGAACTTCTCGGCGCCAATGAGGGTCGAGTCCTCCAGCGCCTTGATGTCGGCGGTGACGGTGGCGCCGATCGAGGTCGTCTTGAGGGTTGCGACCACCTTCTGCGTCTCGGACAGCGCGAACTGCTCGACCGCGTGACCGGCGGCGTGGAGCGCGGTCAACTGCGCGGAGCTGAGGAAGCCGACGAAAAGCTTGGACATGGGCGATGCATTTGGTCTGACAGCACCCTCCCGCGCGAGCGTCTACTCAGAGTTGTGGTGTCATAGGTCTCGGCGCTATCCGCGGTAGCGCTGAATGTGTGCCTGGAGCGTGAGAATGGTGAATCCGACAGACGGCGCGCGATCGAAGGAGCAACCCGATCGCGCTCAGCTTCACCGCATTGTCGAGGGTCTGAGTGATGGCGTTGTTCTGATCGAACCGGACGGGCGCATCGTATGGGCAAATTCTGCGGCGCTCGCCATGCACGGTTGCGGCGACGCTTCGGATCTTGGCGACACGGTCGGGGCCTATCAGGACCGCTTCGACCTGCGACTCAGAGACGGGCAACCACTGCCCAAAACGGCCTATCCAATGGCACGGCTGTGCCGCGGCGAGGCGTTCGAGGACGTTGTCCTAACCGTACGCAAAGCCGATCGGGAACAGCGCGACTGGGTCCACCGCGAACGCGGTTTCGTGCTGGATCGCGACGGCGCCCCCGATTGCCTGGTGCTCATCATCTGCGACGCGACTGAGGCATTCGAGGCCGAGGAGCGCTTCGAAAGCATGTTTAATGCAAACCCCGCGCCGGCGCTTATCCTACGACTGCTAGACTTGCGCTATGTGCGGGTCAACGAAGGCTTCCTCGAGCTGTCTGGTTGGGAACGCGACCAGATCGTCGGACGCTCGATCTACGACCTCGATATCCTTGCGCAGGCCGCCAAGCGGGACAAAGCGAAGGCGCGCTTGGCGGAAGGCGATCCGATCCCGCAGACAGAGGCAGAGCTTCCGATACCGAATGGCGATAGAAAGCTCGTGCTGCTCGCCGGGCATCCGGCGGAGATGGCAAACAACGAGCCCTGCATGATCTTTACCTTCGCCGATCTCGAACCGCGCCGACGCGCCGAGATGGCGCTACGCCAGAGCGAAGAGCGCTTCGCCACCGCCTTTCGCTTCGCACCGGTACCGATGCTGCTGACGACGCTCGACGGACATCGCATCCTTAACGTTAACCACGCCTTCCTCTCGCTCACGGACTGGGGGCATGACAGTGTCGTGGGCCGCAAACCGGCCGAGATCGAACTGTTCGAGAGTTCAGCGACTCGGCGCGAGATCGAGAAGAAGGTGTCGGAGAGCGGTTCGTTCCGCGGCTACGAGCTGCAGGTGAAGACGCGCACCGGCACGCTCGTTACCTGCCTCGCCTCGGCCGAGACGGTATCGATCAACGGCCAGTTCTGCATCCTCGCCGCCTTCCAGGACATTAGCGACCGCAAGCGCACCGAGCTTGACCTGATCGCGGCGATAGAAGGCGCGATGCAGGACTCCAGCTGGCTCAGCCAGAAGATCATGGACCGGATGGCCGCCCTGCGCGGGGGAGCGCCCAAGCCAGGCGCCTCCGACCCGCCCGTCGACTTGACCCCGCGCGAACGCGAGGTGCTGGCCCTGATCACGAGAGGCAAGACTGACGACGCGATCGCCGACACGCTGTCCCTTAAGCGCAATACGGTACGCAACCATGTCGCGAGGCTTTACGCCAAGATCGGGGTCCACAGCCGGGCCGAAGCGGTGATCTGGGCGCGCGATCGCGGACATCAACTTGGGCTGGATTCCGCGCAATAATCGCTCCGGTTGGTGTCGATGCACCTATCGAACGGGTGCCTGCGCATCTTTAGGACGGCGGCTTGCAGCCCTAATTCTCCATCATCCGGGGTTCGCCCGGTCCGAAAGGAGAACTCAATGTCCATTCTCGCGTGGATCATCCTGGGTCTTGTCGCCGGCTTTATTGGCAGCAAGATCGTCAATAAGTCTGGTGAGGGCGTGCTGCTCGACATTGTGCTCGGCGTCGTCGGCGCCGTCGTTGGCGGCTTCCTGTTCAACCAGTTCGGCGCCGCAGGCGTCACCGGCCTGAACATCTACAGCCTCGTCGTCGCGGTCATCGGCGCGATCGTCGTGCTTGTGCTCTACCATTTGGTGGTCCGCGGAACGGCCCGCTGAACCTCGGCAGTCGAAAATAACAGGATCCGGGCGAGTGTTGTCCGGGCATTGGAGAGACCTACCATGACACAGACCATTACAGGCTTGTTCGACCACTACGACGACGCCCGCCGCGCGGTGCAGGATCTGGAAGCGGCGGGGGTCGCCCACCGCGACATCAGCCTTGTCGGCCATGACAAGCAAGAGCAGGTCGGGACCCGCCGCGTCGGCGACGTCGCCGATCCTGCTGCGGAAGATGCCGGTAAGGGTGCCGAAATCGGCGCAACCGTCGGCGGCGTCGGCGGGCTGCTCGCCGGGCTAGGCCTGCTTGCAATCCCAGGCATCGGCCCGGTCGTCGCAGCCGGATGGCTTGCGGCGACCGCCGCGGGTGCCGTGGGCGGTGGCTTAGTCGGTGCGGCGACCGGTGGTCTGGTCGGTGCGCTGACGCATGCCGGCGTTCCGGAGACTGATGCGCACGTCTACGCCGAAGGCGTCCGGCGCGGCGGCACGCTCGTCACCGCCAAGGTCGATGAGCTACTAACACCGACCGCGCGCAACATCCTCGGTGACGGTCGCACGGTCAACGTCGCCGAGCGCCGTAACGCTTACGAGACGCAGGGCTGGAGCAACTTCGACGAAGCGGCTCCAGTCTACACGGACAGCGACATCGCCGCCGAGCGCGCTCGCTACGACCGCGTCTGAACGGACGTTAGAGGAACTGAACATGCGCATCCTAGCAAAAATGCTGCTTGGGACGGCCATTCTGGCAGCCCCGGCGCTCGCCCAGACGGCACCGGCCAAGAACAATTCCGCGATTAAGACCGCCCATACTGTCGATGACGGCTCCTCTCGCCGCGGCGCCAACTCGTTTACCCAAAAGCAGGCACGCGAGCACATCGCTAAGTCCGGCTTCACCGATGTTTCGGTACTGGCCAAGGATCAGCATGGGGTGTGGCGCGGCACCGCGAAAAAGGACGGCCACACGTTCCAGGTCGGGCTCGACTTCAAGGGCAACGTGTCGACCGGCAAGTAGCAAGGCGGCAGTGGGGCACGCGGCTGTGTTTGCCGCGCGCCCCCGCTTGCAACAACTTTTCCACCACACAGCGTTGGTGAGACGGACTCTTGTACTCGGGTAGAGTAGCGAGGAAATGGCCGTGGCGAAGACGCTCTACAATTTCGGGTGCAGGGTGTCCGCATGGGGCGCCGATCTCGCGGGGCATCCCTTTTCAATCCTTACCGTCGCCGTCGTCTGTGCGGCATGGTTCATCATCGGTGGCACCTCCGCCGAAAACACGCTGACGCTCGCTCTGTCAGTCTTGGCGATCACCCTTACGCAGATGGTCCTCAACCAGCAGCGGCTGAGCGAACGCGCACTGCACATGAAGATCGACGAACTTGTATTCGCCATGAACGGCGCGCGCGACGAAATCGCCGGAATTGAGCGCAAGACGGAGGAGGAGCTCGAGGCGCTGCGCCGTACAGGCGACATCGCCGAAGATGTACTTCAGTCCCGCCACACGGCGTAGGCAGCTGCGTTCAGACCGCGCTTATCCTCCGCATAAAACCCAAAAGCTGCCATTTGCAGGCACTTGGTTATGCTTAAACGACATCCGCAGGCGGCGGGCGCGGCTTGCGATCTGGTCGACAGGCATGACAACCGCGCCAAGGCGCTGGTTGAGGCGAAGCTCGCTGACCGTCTTCAAAAAAGGCGAAATTGACCAAGCCCTTGAGCTCGACCAAGTGCGTCGGAAGATCGAGAAAGTCTTCGAGCGCGAAGGCGACTAGGCTCGGACTAGGTTGTGAACCCATAAAGCCGCCCTCGCTGACGCGGGGCTGGTTGCGACGGGCGGTAGGGTGCTGCAGTTTGGTGTGATGCCGAGGTATGAACCACTGAATACGGGCGTCGCGCTCAAGGCGAGCGGCAGCGATCTGTTGCCTTCCAGTTGCGGATCAACGGCATAAGCGCCGACTTCAGGATGCCCGATGATGAAGCATTACTTCGGGTCTCATTCGATCGACCTTGCATTGTGCGTCTTCTCGACGAGATGCCGCTAAGCACCGAGGAAGACGAGACGCCGAACGAAGGCTTGGTGCCCGAACATTTCGCCTACCGTTTGAACGGAGCGCGCTTTGCGCGCCTCCAGTCGGAAGCATGGAAAGATGTTTTTGGGCCAGTAGCTCACTATCAGTTTGTCACCGGCGACACATGCATGGATGTGTTGAGCGGCGGTGCCCCTTCGTTTTCGGTCGTAGATCGAACGGATGGTCTTTCGCCTCCTGCCCAGACGTGATTCAGCGTCGGCATGAGCCGATATGATCTGACCGACTTCGAGTGGCGCGTGGTCGAGCCGCTGCTGCCCAACAAGCCTAGAGGTGTACCGCGCGTCGATGATCGGCGCGTGTTGAATGGCATCTTTTGGGTGCTTCGATCCGGCGCGCCGTGGCGTGACCTGCCCGAGCGCTATGGCCCGCGCACCACCTGCTACAACCGCTTCAATCGATGGCGAAAGGCAGGCGTGTGGGACCGGCTGTCAATCGGCTCGGGAAGTTGACCCCGTATCGGCGTGCAACTTTGACCCCCTTTTCTGATGGGCAGCCGGGTTGTCCCGGTAGTCCACAGGAGGGCCCCACGGCCGGCGCCGCGCGCCGCCACGAGCGCAGGCGGTGACGGCCGTGGGAGGTGCCTGTGGACCCACCGGGTCAACCCGGGGGATGGGGGTCCGGGGGAAGGGTTTCAGGCGGCTTCGCGGTTCTTGAAGCGCCAGCTCTCGTTGCCGGTCTCGACGATGTCACAGTGGTGGGTGAGCCGGTCGAGGAGCGCGGTCGTCATCTTGGCGTCGCCGAAGACCGTGGGCCACTCGCCGAAGGCAAGGTTGGTCGTCACCACCACTGAGGTCCGTTCGTAGAGCTTGCTGACGAGGTGGAAGAGCAGCTGGCCGCCCGAGAGCGCGAAGGGCAGGTAGCCAAGCTCGTCGAGGATGACGAGGTCGAGCCGCGACAGGTGGTCGGCGATGCGCCCAGGGCGCCCGGCACGGGCCTCGGCCTCGAGCTGGTTCACGAGGTCGACGGTGTTGTAGAAGCGGACCCTCGCTCCGGCCCGGACGCAGGCACGCCCCATGGCGATGGCGAGATGCGTCTTGCCCGTCCCGGTGCCGCCGACCAGCACGACGTTGCGCTGCGCCTCGAGGAAGGCACCCGTGCCGAGATCGCGGACCAGGCCTTCGTTGATGCCGGTGCCGGCGAAGTCGAAGTCGGCGAGCTCCTTGGCGAGCGGCAGCTTGGCGGTCGTCATCTGGTAGCGGATGGAGCGGGCCTGCTTCTCGTCTATCTCGGCCTTGAGCAGGTCGCCGACGACGCGCTGAGCGGAGTGCTGCCGCTTCACGGCATCGGCGACGACCTCGTCATAGGCATGGCGCATGCCGACGAGCTTCAGCGTTCCCATCATCTCCAGGATGGCGTGACGTTCCATAGGACCTCCTCAGGCTGTCGTAGCGGGCGCAGTCGGCGACGGGCTCGCGGCCGAGCCGCAGAGCCTCGGGCGTGGCGATGGTGGCGGGAGCGGCGGTCTGGCGCTGGCGGGTGAGCACGTTGAGCACGACGTCGCGGCTGACGGTGCCGCCGGCGAGCGCCTCGGCACAGGCCGCCTCAACGGCATCCAGCCCGTCCGTCGTCACCGCCGCCAGGATGCCCACCATCTGGCGGTCGCCGTCGGCATGGCCCGCCAGCCTCCGCCTGACGCGTTCCAGCGCCACCGGCAGCGGCCAGTCCTTGAAGGGGGCGCCGTTCCTCAACGCGCCGGGCTTGCGTGCCAGGACGGGCACATAGTGCCACGGGTCGTAGACCGTCTGGTCGCGGCCGAAGCGCCGGGCATGCTCGCCGACGACCTCGCCCTCCTGCCGGATGACGATGCGCTCGGCATAGGCGTGCACCTCGACCGGGCGCCCCGCCGCCTTCGCGTGCACCGAGTATTTATTGTAGTCGAAGCGGACCAGCAGCGTCTTCGACACCGCCGCTGGCAGGGCGTGGAAGCCGTCAAAGGGTCCGCGGTAGGCGATGAGCGCAGGCCGGTCGGCCGCCTCGAACACCTGCTGGACCGTGCAGTCCCTGAGCTCGGGATGCGCGGCACGCTGGGCATGGACGGTGCAGCGGTCGAGCAGCCAGGCGTTGAGCTCGTCGTAGCTCCTGAAGCGCAGCCGCGGCGTGAAGAAGCGCTCGCGCACCAGCCCGACCTGGTTCTCGACCTGCCCCTTCTCCCAGCCCGATGCCGGCGTGCATGCCACCGGCTCGACCAGGTAGTGGCCGCACATCTGCTGGAAGCGCCGGTTGTAGCGCCGCTCACGACCGACGAAGATGGCGTCCACCGCGGTCTTCATGTTGTCGTAGATGCCGCGCTGACAGGCGCCGCCGAAGAAGGCGAACGCCCGGTCGTGGGCGTCGAACACCATCTCCTGGCTCTCGCGCGGGTAGGCCCGCACGAAGAACATCCGACTGTGGCAGAGCCGCATGTGCGCGACCTTCACCGTCGTCGTCACGCCCGCCATGACGACGACCTCATGGCTCCAGTCGAACTGGTAGGCCTCGCCCGGCGCAAAGCTCAGCGGCACGTAGGCCGCCGCCGTGACCGCCGACCGCTCACGCTGCCATGCCGTGGCATAGCGGCGAACGGCATCGTAGCCGCCACGGTAGCCTAGCCCCTGAAGCTCCTCGTACACCCGGACCAGCGTCAGGCGCTCGCGCCGCTGCTTGCGCTCGTTGGCCTCCAGCAGCCGCTCGAGATCCGCCGACCATGGCCCAAGCTTCGGCAGCGGCTGCACCGTCCGCTCGTAGGAGAAGTCCGTCTCGCCGGACCGCAGCACCTTGCGCACCGTGTTCCGCGACACCCGCAGGTCGCGCACGATCTCCTTGATGCTCTTACCCTTGACGTAGAACTCGCGCCGGATGCGCGCCACCGTCTCCACGACCAGCATTCTCCCCGACCGCTCCTGCGCAAAGCGCCGGGCGTGAACCGCTCAGTTCAGGGGGGTCAATTTTGCACGCCGATCAGCCCCGAACGGGGTCAACATTGCAGGCCGATTCACAACCGGCTGATGGACCCCATCAGCGCCGCGCACGACGGTGAGATACAGATGACGGCGAGGGCAACGTGGAGATCCAGATTTGGGATCTCGATCAGACGGTCATCGGCAATCCGGCACACGATCTAATCCGGCTGGGCCTATCGCTGACGACCGCAGCACGGGGTTCGGATTTGCCGGGGGTGACGACTGCTCGAATGGTCGAAGAGATGATCGATGGCTACGAGCATGCTCTCGCCGATCGTGAGGAGGGATATCTCGGACCGGAGCCCGAAGTCGTCCGCGTGGTCAAGCGACGCGCCCTGGGCCGGCGTTGGCGTCATCTCGCGAATGAGCGGGTCAACGGGACGGAGCCGACCATCCCGATCGGCAAGAAATTCTGGCCGTTGGAGCCGGCAGAACGATCGGCGCTTGTCGAGCTGTTCTCGGATCCGGAAGTGAAGCGCGCCATCCTGTCGCTGGATCGCAAGGACCGCGATCGCGACTCCGGCTGGTCGACGCAGCCTATTGGATGAAGGGCTTGCAGCTCGCTCGGACTGCTCCGATACGCCGGCATCATCGCCATAAAGGGGGCGAAGGGCCGCGAGAGCTTCGCGCTGGTCGACCTGAACGAGGCGATCGCGCCCGCCGCGCCAATCGACCCTCAGGCTGAGATGCCGAACGATCCTGCCGAACGCGTCGTCACGGGTGCCCGCGCGCTGTCGCCGCATCTCGGTGAGCGCACGATCGCGGCTCGCCTGCTCGGTAAATCGGTCTTCATCCGGGAGTTGGCTCCGCAGGACATGAAGCTCGAGGTTGAGCAGTTTACGGAGAGCCAAGCCGTGAAGGCCGCTCGGTATCTGGCCATTATCGTCGGCAAGGCCCACGCACGACAGATGGACGCTGGGCAGCGCACGTCATGGCGTCGCACGCTTCTGGATCATCGCGGATCGGGGATCGATGCACCGACCTGGCTTTGGCAAGCCGTGGTCGATCTGTCTGGTTCGCACGAGGCGGGATACCTCGAGCACTGTCGCAGGTACGCGCTGCAGCAGAACGCCTGACCGAAAGGCTGCCTGGACTTCCTAACGCAGAAGCGGCCGCCGCTCGGCAAGGTCATTGCGGATCGCGGTGGCAGCAACGCCGCCTTCACCCATGGCATGACTGATCTGATCAAGCCCATAGACGACGTCTCCGGCAGCATACAGCCCGGGTACGTCGGTCCTTTGATGCCGATCGACCACGATGCAGCCGTCCTCGCTCATGTCCACGCCAAGGGGCTTCGCCAGGCCTGAGTGTATGCGGGATCCGAGTGCCGGGTAGACGGTCGCAAAGCGTAAGACCTTCTCCCGGACGGGAATGACGATCTCGGTCCCGTCGATGCTGATCTCGCCGTGAGGTCCATCGATCGGTGTTACACCGGCGTCGACGAGCTTGCGCCGCTCCTGCTCCTCGAGATCATGTCTTCCGCCGGGCGCGATCAGACTGACTGCGGACGTGAAGCTGCGCAGGAAGATGGCCTCCCGTGATCCATGCTCGCCGGTACCTATCACCGCGACATGCTGGTCGGTCACTTCGTATCCGTCGCACACCGGACAGTAGCGCAGCAGGCCTTGGCTTAGCGCTGCGTCGTGCACGGTCGCATCCATGTCGGGCCGGTTGTTCGACACCCCGGTTGCAAGGAGAACGGCTCGAGCTTTGAAGCCCGAACGATCTGTGCGGACGATGAAATCGTCTTCACTTCTGACGATCTCCGTAACTTCTCCCTCGACGATCCGCGCGCAATAGCGGAGGGCCTGATCCCTCATGCGGTCCACAAGCTCGGAGCCTGCTATCCCGTCAGGAAAGCCGGCATGGTTTCGGGTTTTCGGAATGAGGGTCGCGCGACCACCGCCGCGATCAATCACGACGACGTCGAGGTGAAAGCGAGCGAGGTAGATGGCTGCGGTCAGTCCGGCAGGGCCGCCGCCAACGATGACCACGTCCGTCGGCGCGAGCTCATTGCCGCCGTCGTGCATCACGTCCGTCTGCATAGATAAAAGGTTCAGTCGTTGTAGTGGCGTGTGTAGCACGACGCGATGCGGTCAGTGCCCGGTCGCACGGTAGCTGCTGCGCCAATACGAGGACTGACCAATGTTAGTGCGCGTGCTGCGGCGCGGGCGCCGGCTGCTGCGCAGCTGCTTCTTGGCGGCGACCTTCGCGGTGATGGCCCACGGCGCATCCTACGGCTGCGCCGGCCACAGCGTGCCCCTTACCGACGAAATGCCCGCCGACGCCACCGACAGCTGCGCCTTTGAGGCATCCGGCCGAAAGTGCTGGACTGGCCATGAGTGCAGCTACGGCCATGAACGTGAAGTGCTTGCGTCCCATAATTGTTAGTCCTGCTTAGTAAGCTGAGAGATGCGGCCGACCCGATAGCTACGGCTTTCGGGAAGCTGAAAACCAACTATCGATGGCAGCTAAGGCTGCATCCGGGAAGGCGGCCGGGTGCGCTGTCAGACCAAATGCACCGCTCGGTAAGGAGGGCTGGGTGGGGGGGCTAGATGCCTCGTCCTTGCAAGCACAGAGCCCATTCCGCTTCTTCAACTCGTCACCCGAGGTGATCCGCCTCGTGGTGATGATGTATGTGCGGTTCCCGCTGTCGCTGCGGAACGTGGAGGACCTGCTATTCGAGCGCGGGACCGACATCTGCCATGAGACGGTGCGACATTGGTGGAAACGCTTCGGTCCGATGTTTGCGGGCAATATCCGTCGGCAGCGGGTTTCTCGCATGCGGGGCTTCCGCCATTGGCGCTGGCACCTCGACGAGATGTACGTGAAGCTCAACGGTGAGATGGTCTACCTCCGTCGATCACGAGGGCGAGATCCTCGAAAGCTACGTCACCAAAGGGCGCGACAAGGGCGCAGCGCTTCGCTTCATGAAGAGGGCGCTGAAGCGTCATGGCTCGCCGGAGGCCGTCATAACCGACGGGCTGCGCTCCTATCGCGTCGCGATGACCGAGCTCGGCAACGAGGACAAGCAGGAGGTCGGCCGCTGGGCCAACAACCGAGTGGAGAACAGCCATCTGCCGTTCCGACGACGAGAGCGGGCGATGCTGCGGTTCCGACGAATGGCGAGCCTCCAGAAGTTCGCCTCGGTCCATGCAAACGTCCACAACAACTTCAATCTCGAACGCCACCTCGTCGATCGCCAGACCTATAAGCTTCGCCGCTTAGCCGCCCTGGCTGAGTGGCAGATCCCACCGATCTGGTTAGCCCGAGATCAAACTGATCGGTCGATCCGGTTGGGTCACGGCAGATCGGGATGCGATCGCTGAAGCTGCTTACATCATGCGCGAGTTGCATCCGTGTGTGAGAGGATAAGGGTCCACACATACGATCCGCACAGCGTCAGCGGCGAGTTGAGCATCGCGCGCCTTTGACTCTGCGTCGGCACTCGGTTCAGCACACTGAAGCGAGGCGGCGCGGGACGCAATGGCCGACGAAAGTATCATTATGAGGGTGCGAATATGGTTGCGTCCCCCGCACCGTGAGGGGATTTACGTCAGTGCCCCTGGCCATCACCCAGCCACCCAGGATTGGGACCCATTGCTCAATCCGGCCAAAGCGACCGCGCGGCTGCCTCGGCCATCTGGCCTGACGCATTTTTCTAAACAACGAAGCAACTTGATGTCGATTAACTCGGCGTACGCAACCGAGAGAAGCTTCGGAACGTGGCGCGAATGTTTGCATCGGAAACCTGCTCCGTCATGGCCTCGACCATCGCACCAATGTCTTGCGAGTTCTGAGAAGCAAGCCTCTCGGCTGCCATCGCCCATGATCCGAACGAACGGATCGCAACCTCATTACTGGACAGCATAACAACTGCTTTGTGCCTGCGGTCGATTTGGATCCGCTGGAAAGTCTGCATTACCGTAGCGTGCTCGCCTTCCAGCGCCTGGAGGAAACGCCGCCCATCATACAAAAGCATCCCCGTGACCCCCGCGGCAGAGTTTTTCGAGCGAGAAACACGAAGGATATTGTCGATAGATGCGTCGCAAATATCGCGCGCCGCAGTGCTGATATACGTCAACTGCAACATCGATCGGCCTCCTGATGCTCGACCCACTAAGCTTAAATTGTTGAAAAAACGTGTTTGGGAGCGTTAAGAGGCTGTTGGGCTAACCACATGTCGGTCGCTAGCTACCCGATCTCGGCCTCGCGGTGGTTGGCCGTGCAGAGGCGGCCCTGTCGTTATTGACCGGCGGCGGCCTCTGGCGCGCCAACGTCGCGCGGGGCGGGTGCTTCCGGTCTAACATGTCGTGTGCCCGGCGCCGAGGCGGCCGTCGCTCGGGCGGTCGCCGCCTCATCCAATAAGGGTAGGGGAGTTATGGCCCTTCCGCCGCTTTCAGTCGGACGTAAATCTACGAATATAGGCTCGTGCTTTGATAGCTCCTCCCTCAAGCACTTGTACTCGAACGACATCTGTCTGAGGGCCTGCAGAAGCTCCTGGAGCTGGAGAGCACAAGAACTTACATCAGGCCTGATCCTGGCGATATCGAGACCGGAGGTAGGCGTGGTCGGCAAATGGCGACTGAACCATCATATTCCGTCACGGTTTAGATCCGGAGCCGGAAATCTCCGAGATCGTAGGACCGGCACAGTCAAGTCGCATCGGCTCTGGTTAATCGGCGTTCGAACGGTAGCGAATCGCATCAGCAACGAACGATGAAAGAGCGGCCGGAGTCGAACAGCCGCCAGGGTCGTTTCCGTGTCTGCGACTGGGTCAGGTTCGCCGATACGATCGGAAGTGAATGCTCGCTTGTGCAGCATCGGTCTCGCCAACACAGCGGCGTTCCGTGCGTGCCTGCTTCGTATTCGCGGCTGGCACGGATGCGACGAACGCACCGAATGCAGAGGCATGGTGCCAGCGCGGCCCTATTCCACCGGCAAGGCGAAGCGTACTGAGCCGTCCGCTCACCCAGAGCGGATGGAGAACGACCATGCGTACCTTAGCTATGACCAGCTTTGCACTCGCCGCAGCCTCTTTGTTAGCGGGTGCCTCGCTCGCGCAAACGCCCAAAAATCAGGTCGCACTCAGGCAGGCTTTGAACGAGCTTCAGGATGCTCGTCATCAGCTGCAAACGGATACGTCCGACACCGAAGGCCACCGCGAGAAGGCGGTCGGGCTGGTCGAGGCGGCTATGAACGAAGTCCGCGCCGGATTGGCGCACGACAATACCAAGCCCAAGAAATAGTCGAGACTCGAGCCGGCGCGTCGCGCGCCGGCTGCGTTCTTATTTGAAGCGTGCTTCGAGCAGCCCGATCGCACCGTGTCGCGAGCCGGCTTACGTTTCCCATGGATCAGCAATCTGGGCAGGAACGCGCCGGACGGTCGGTGAGCCGCCAATTGTACGCCCATGGGTGGTCCGCGCGAGGCTATGCCGATCGTTATGGAGGCTGGCGAGCATCTCAATTGCTGGGCGCTCCCCTGACCGAGGAACAGGGGCTGAAGAACGTCGCGCCATCGTTGAGCGCGAAAGGCGCGCGCCGCGCGGACGGATTATCGTCCGACCGTTGGAAGAGAACGAGCGGGTGGCTACAAGCAGGTAACAACGTGCTCTAACGATTGCAGTAAGCGACGGTCTCTCATGTGGCAGCAGGCCAACGCGCGGTCGGTGCGCTATCCGCCGGCCAGCCCCGGGCCGCTAGCACCGACGCACTGCCAAAATGCCGATCGGGCTTGGGCAATTCTTTTTCCATAGGCGCGGAGTTTAAGAGCCGTTCGCTCGATTGGTCTTTGGTCGCCCCATTCTCGATCGATCGCAGATACGCGAGGCATCCTTTGAGTGGCTGACGCTCGACGAGAATGCTCAGCTGGGCTTGCTCGATAAAGCGCCCATGTACGGAGCGGTCCGCCGCCCGCGCCGCAAATGCGGTGTAAGCCGCCGTGTTGCGGAATGTACCGGCGCGGCTCCCACAAAGAATGATGCCACTCCATGCTGCCGTCGCGAGCAGTGCGTCGCCGGCAAAAGCGCCGGCAAGCGTCGCCCAACGTAACGCACCGGCGCCTGAGACCTCGGTCGTATAGGTTCGCGATAAAATCTGTTCCCAGGATACGGCGCGATGATAGCCACGCAGAGACTGCATCAAGGCGAACTCGTCGGCGCTCGCCGGCGAGAAGCCTGTGTGACCGAGCTCGGTATCTGCAACCTTGATGTGCCCATCGGCGGCAACCGTCAACGTCGCGGCGCCCACTCCATCGTCCAACAGGAGCGCGGTCCACCGACCTGGAAGGGCGAAATCCGGCGCGCTGGCACGCCCCAATGGAAAGATGTTCGTGGCCGGCCCAGTTGGAAGCGACCAAGCCGTCGCGACCATGTCGTTAAGAATGATGATGGGCTTTCCAAGCATTCCTCCCAATCCGGCACGCGACAGAGTCCAGCTTGATCGGGCAACTCGGATCGCACTGCCTGTGGTGGGCCCCGGCACGGAGAGCACGCAACCCGCGTTCCGCAAATCTACGCCAGTCTGCCGTGCGTAACTGAGCAGCGCGTCGGAGAAGGTCGTGAATAGCTCTGTGGAAAACGAGCATTGTTGCTCCAGCGTCAGCGCTCCGCGCCCGGCCAGCGCGAAGCGCAGAGTACCCGCCGTCGCAAGATCGGCTAATATCCAGACCGTCGACGTGGTCAAGTCGCACCCCCACCCAGTTCCGCTATTTTGCGGATTCTGCGTAATTATGCTCCGAAGGTGAACATTCAATAAACATTATCATCGCCATAGCTTCTGGGCAAATGCAGCCTATGATAATTGATCATTCTTAACCACCCGACACAGCATTAAGGCTAGTGTCTATAGAGAAAGCTATGGCCAGTCGGTATACCGCGACGTACAATCCGGCGGGCACCAAGGCCGCCTATTAGCCGCTTTCGCTCACGCTCGCCGGAGGACAGGGCGCCACTGCCACCTTCGGCTCACACTCCTGTTCTCGCTCATGTCGACGGGCGGTGGGTTCGCCGCCTCCCTGCCGGGTGCGCCGACCGCGCTCCCCGCCAAGGTTCATAGCATTGCCGCGGGCAATATTACCCCGCCGCCTGACATTGAACGCGACGCAGGCAATGCTGACGGGACGCCGACTACCGAAGGCACCTACACCTTCACCGTGCACTGCGTGCATGGCATTTCCGGCGGCACGGTAGACCTGTCCTGCACGATCACGGTGAGCTGATCTGACTGCGACCGACGAAATGAAGCACGTCGCCGGGGGTGGGGCGGAGCCAGCGACGTGCTCATTTGCGCGACCGTCGCGGAGACTGGTCGCATCAAGCTGTAAGCTGCCCCGGTTACCCAAAAGTTGACCGCGTGACAAAATGGAGCGCGGCTGTCCAGTATCGCCGCGCTCCACCGTCTGCCCCAGCGAATCGGCCGGAAGCTTCGATATACGGCAAACCCCGCCCCAATCGCTGATCTAGATCGTAACCTCAAAGCGCGCGGTTGACGCGCCTTACCCTTTTTCGTGAACACCGCTCGCATCGTTGAACAAATGTTTTCGGGCGTGCCGTAAGCCGCGTCGCCCACCGGTGCAGGCCGAAATAGCAAAGAAGCCGCATATCATTCCCCCCGGTTGACGGGCCGACGATATGCGAAGGTGAAGCGCGCCGACAGTGGCGCCCGTTAGCGCGCTCCACCCCCCGCTCCTTATTGCCAGGGAGTGGCGCCGGCGGCGCTCTTTACCTATGCACTCGCGGCACTTCAAGCCAGCTGGCGACCTCACGATGATGATCGAACCATCGCCCGGCAGGCAGCCGGGAGCTTGGGCGCGCCTGCCTGGATGGACGCAGCCCGCATCGGCCTTCGGCTCGCACTGTTCCTGCTCGCCAGCATGGTCGTGCTGAGCTGGGGCCGCAGGGCCGGTAGAACGGCGCCCTGGATCGCCACCGCAGCCTCACGACCGCGGTGACGGCGTTCGGGATCTGGCTGTTCGGTCCGGCATTCCTGCCGGGCTTGCTCGGCACGCCGTGGCAGCCGCTCATCGGCGATGGCATCGAAATCATGGCAATCGCGACGATGTGCGCCGCCCTCATCCTGCTGCTCGGCATACGCGCGCTCAAACGTGAGATCGGCCTTGCCGGCGTACATCGCGGCATGGCGGTCAATATCGCGATCGTCATGGCCTTGGTCGCCGCCGCATGGGTGTTCCGTTGACCTGGCAGGCCAATGCCGCAGGCCGCTATGGTGCGATCGGCGCGGGTCTCATGATCGCTACGGCGGCCCGTTATGGCCTCGCGCTGGGCGAAGGACGGCGGCTCAGCTGGCGCGCGATGCTGGGCGACGCTCTGCTGCTCGGATTGGTCGGCCTGTTCGCGGTCATCATCTCCGGCAAGTTCGACCTGTACGGCGACGTGCGCGCGTTCTGTTCGGCGCTCGCGGCAGTCTGATCTGACCGCCTGATCAAGCTGCTGCGCTCGCGGTTTACGAACGCAGTTGAGCTCAGCCTGATCAGTTCACGCGCACTTCCCTCGCGGGCGACGTGGTCAAGGTGCCGGCCGGCAGCGGCGCACCTGACAATGCCCGCATCGACGTGATCCGGGATGAGAGCCCGATCGTCTCAGCGCTACGCTCCCAGTACCGGCGTCCGGCTCGATCGCGCCCGCCAGACGATCGGATCGATCTGCTGCGGAAGCTTGACCAGCAGGAATGAACGTCGCGCCCCGCCGGCCTCGTTGGGGGGTAGGCGGCGGGGCGCGTCCCGCCGCCCAGGGGGGAGCGCTCGGGAACGGCGCATCATAACGCTCTCGGCCTGCACGGCAATACAAAGGATTGCAACATGATCGGATGGGAGGGTGTCGCCCAGCGCGCTGGCGCGGGGTCACCGCAGAGCAGAGCGATCAAACGCCATCTTCGCCAAACCGGCAAATCCGACGAACGAGGCACGGACTTCGACGCTTCGGACGCCTGCCACCAACGAAGCGATCTCCTGAGATAGCTCAAATGCACTCGCGGTGCTCGTGACGAATCGCCCCTGCATTGACCAGTCGCCGAACTCGCGCCGTTCGATTGGGCAGGTACGCATCACCGCCAAGTATCGATGACGGACATCCCGTTTAATCCGGTCAAAGGTTGCTATGACGGAACTCTCAGGCCCCTCAAGAGCTTGTATGAAGCGACTGCCATCGAAAACAAGAAGGCCTGTTACATCGGTCTCTGAATTGCGCCGCTGCGATATGCTCAGAATTTCCGCGCAATCGTCGGGTTTCAGATCAAAAGCGGCGACGCTTAAATAAACAATCTGATGCACCGGCTGTCCCCATCGCCAATCACCGCGTCAACACATCGACCGCGCAGTGGCGCTTAACTACCGACGAACTAACATATGTCCACAGATCCGCTGTGGCTCGTCCGCGCGCGGGCGCTCGTCGGCACGCGTGAAGCGCCCGGCGTCGCCAATAACCCAACCATCATCGGCTGGGCGCGAGCGCTCGCGATCAAGGTGCTGGGCGTCCTCCACAATGCCGACAGCGGGCCGTGGTGCGGCGTGTTCGTCGCCGAGAACTTTCGCGAGGCGGGCGTCCACCTGTCGAGCATGAAGATCGGCGTGCGCGCGACGAGCTGGGCGACGTGGGGCAAGCCGATCGCGCGCGATATGCTCGCGCCCAGCGCGGTGTTGGTGTTCCAGCGCCCCGGCGGTCGCCCCGTAGGCGAGGACTGGCGGCCTTCCGCGTCCTGGGTGGCAATCAGGCGACCGCGTGTGGACGCCCGGATCGAGAAAGCGCGCTGCATCGCCGCCCGCCGGCCGTCCGATCAGCCGCTGCTCGGCCATCCGATCCTGATGACGACCAGCGGCGTGCCCGCCTCGACCAACGAAGCCTGAAAGGACGATCATGCCCGACCTTCCCGCGCCGGCCGCCACGGCCGTGCATGCCTTGCTCGCGTCTCTCGTCAGTCATGCCCTCGTCGCCGCCGGCTCCGCGCTGGTGACGCGCGGGATCGTCAACCAGGCGCCGTCGACGGTCTCATCGCCACGATGGTCGAGACGATCGTCGGCACGCTGATGGTCTGCGGCGCCACCGGCTGGGCGCAGGTCCGCGCCTTCCTCTCGCACACCCGGCTGGCCGCCGCATGGGCGGCGCTCAACGCCGAGCCGGCATCCCTTCCCGTCGCTGCCGCCGGTCAGGCCTGCAGCGCTGGGCCCGTCGCCCGACCTTAAATCGGAGAACATCATGTCCAAGCTTTTCGTGGGCTTCCCCAGCTCCCTGCAGCTGGCCGCGCTTCACGCCGCCAGCCGCGCGGTCGAGCAGTTCGCCCTGTCCGAGACTCAGAACGTGGTCGCCACCCTCAACACCTAGATCGGCGCCACCGTATACGATCGGCACCCTCGCGCGCATCGCAAGCGTTCATCGCGCCGTTTGGCAGGCTTACCATGGCATAGTGAAGAGACGAATTCGCAATAGACTGACAGCGCCGATGGCTCGCTTGTGCAGCGGCCAGATCAGTAACGTACGCGCATCATAGCTTCGCTCGGCACTCCCGGCAAGCATCTCGCTGCAAGGACGGCTGCGATCCTCCGGGCAGCTATCTCCCTAGATGCAAAACCTTCTTGGTCCCGCACCTTGAGCACCGCTGAACGACAGTTCCGCGACGTGCAGTGAGCTTTGTGTTCCAACTATGGATCGCGAGACGACATAAGATGCGCATGCCCCCGTCTTCTGCGAACCAAGCGCTTTGGGCCATACCAAAAGGTGCTTAACAGCATCGATCGTGAAAGAATGACGGCGGATTGACGAATGGAGCGCGGCGGTCCAGTTTCGCCGCGCTCCATCCACGCTCCAGCGTTAGGCCGGAGCGCTCTGTTGGCTCGGTGATCAACCTTCCGCAAGGCGGCCTCTGCGACGTTGTGATCCTGTTGGTGGCCTCCCCGCGCGCGCTCGGCACGGCCGACAATATGGCCGGGTAGGGCGAAACGCCCGGCACAGGGGAACATGCTGGCTCAACATGGGAGGCGCTCACATTTGGCCCGTCGGACCGCGGTAAGCTGTGATGACGCCTGGTCGCGGCGGCGGTCGCCGCCTGATCCGCGCGGCCGAGGAGTGCTTTCACCTCTCCGCAAGCGCGGCCTCGAGGATGTCGCAAATTTAAATGAGCGACGCTAAGCCAGGCACCTGCGTGACGATCACCTTTCCTCGCACGGAGGCAGGATCATGACAAAGATCATGGAGGTTCTGATCGTCGAGGACGAGATGCTTCTTGCGATGGATATGGAGGCCATGGTCGAGGACAGCGGTCATCGTGTTTTGGCAGAGGCTGCGAGCCTCCAGGAGGTCGAAGCCCTGCCAACCGATCTGAACCCCCAGCTTGCGTTCGTAGATATACATTTGGCCCATAATTTTAAACGGTCTGGACGTATGCCGCTACATTCTGGGACATTGGCCTAATGCGCTGATCGTGTTCGTCACAGCGAACGTTTCAAAGATACCGGCCGACTTTTCCGGCGCGCATGGTGTCATCGCCAAACCCTTCTCGCATGCTGGCGTCGTCAATGCGATCCGGTACTTGGCTAACGGCGTGTTCGATCCGCCCCCCAGCATGCCGCTACCGGCCAGCCTTCATGCCTCACCGCACCTAGAGCGCCACTGGTCTAACGCAACAGCTTAGCTCGCTGGACGTCGTTGCCGCCCTTTCAACTTTTCATGCGTGCTGAGTGACAGTTTCCAGCTGAGGCTACAGTGAGGGTTGGCCATACGCGGCTCTTGGGTGGCAGAAAACTAGCCGTTCGTGCTGGTCATTTTAGTAGCGCGATAGAGCATATCGGAATTTAAAGGGCCTTTCCGCAACCCTGGGAGATCCACTGCGGCTCTTTCGGGGCAAAGGCCGAACAGCGTCCCAATATAACTTTTCATGGTGCTGTCAGGCCAAATGCAATGCTTGGTAAGGAGGGCTGGGTACGTTGGGCCTTCCAACTCGCGGCCCTCGCTTCGGAAAGAGCTCGCGCGTCTCCGATCGATGATGGCCGCAATGGGCGCTGTTAGAGCTAATCGCCCCCCGCTTTGAACGCCCGCTAAGATGGCGGCATGCGCCGCTACAAGCCTCGCTCTTCGAGCCTGTTGCGCTACTTCAATTCGTTGCCAGAGGTAATCCGGCTGGCGGTGATGATGCATGTGCGGTTCCCGCTTAGCCTCAGGAAGCGTGCGATCGTCGAGACCGTCCGTTAACGGTTTCGGGATATGCGGTCGGGCCGGATTATCCGATGTTCCAAGCCATTGATCTCTCGACGCTTCGGCTCTGCAGCCTCCTTGAGAGTGCTGCGTTTGCTGTTGTCTTCGTCATCCTTTGGAGTGGCCGGCCCTCGGCGAAGCACTTGTTGCATTGGGCCGCGAGCTCGTTCGTCTACGCCGCCACGATCTGCGGGTTTCAGATCCTCAATCCTAATGCGCCTGTTGGGGGTGCCACTCTCTTCGCGCTCTTGGGTCTGAGCGATGTCTTACTCGTGTCAGGTGTCCGTGGCCTCGAAGGCCAGAAGCCGTTCCGGCGGTGGATGTGGCCGCGGTTGCTGCGCCCGCAATCGTTCACGCTCTGCCGCGCGCACTTGGGATCGAGGTCTCCGGCGACGCGACGGACTCTGTTGGCGTCGCCATACCAATGGCGGCGGCAGGCTGCGCTCTTCTGTTTGAGCGCAGCCGTCTTTCGCCATCGCGAGGGCGGCGAACAGTGGGCCTCGCACTTCTCGGCTATCTCCCCGGCTATGCGATCGCGGTAAGCCTAAGCCTGGGCTTCCATCCCGGCCAAAATTACCTCGCGCTCATCCCGATGCTTTCCGACCAACTGCTGCTTGGAATCCTAAACCTAGGTCTGCTTTCCATCCCGGCGGAGCGCGATCGCAGTAGGCTGGAAGAAGCTGCTTTACGCGATCCGCTGACCGGAGCGTGGAACCGGACCGCATTAGTAGCGCAGACGCCGTCGCTGACCCGAGCGGGAGCGGTCGTGGTCGCGATCGACATAGATCACTTCAAGGCGATCAATGACCGGTACGGGCACGCGACGGGCGACGACGTGCTGCTCGCGCTGACACGCCGCTCTTTCGTGCTGCTTGAGCAGCAAGGCGGCAAGCTCTTCCGCATGGGTGGAGATGAGTTCATCGCGGTGTTGCCGCAAAACACTTTGAGCGAGGCACGTGCATTCGCCATCCGGCTTCGGCAGTGGCCTGACGAAACTGGCCAACTGCCGCCGTGGACCATCAGCGTGGGACTGTCGCAGATCGAGCCGCGCGACCGCGACTTCAAAACAGCGCTCAAGCGGGCTGACCAGTCTCTGTACGATGCAAAGGAACTAGGGCGGGATCGCATCGCGGCCTAATCGCGACTGCTGTCGCTCCACCTGTACGTGCGCATATCGATCGAGGGGGTGCGGATCGAGGTGTTGAGCATCCGGGCGCTGGCCGGTTTGCCCCACTATAGACCGCTTGCCTATTGATGGATTTGCTAGCAGACCCGACCGGCGGTCGGCATCAACATGAATGCGTACACTGCCCAGTTGGACAGCCTAGCGCTTGCTCGGCTGAATGAGTGACATAAACGCGGTGGAGGTGAGGGCCGCGACGCGAGCAATGAGCCCAATTCGAGGTTATTTTGCGCGAATTCGCAGTGTTCCCGATATGAGCCTGTCGCTAGACCAGAGGATGCGCTTCCTAAAATGGCTTTTCCGACAACACGAATGGACGGATTGGATCGGCAAGTTGGCTCGCTATGCCAGGGCCGACCGACGCCTACTGACGTGCTCCCCATTTCTCCTCCAGTCATAACTGGAGTCCGGGGTCATCATCGTGCCCATGTGGGCGGGGTTGCACAACCCGCTTGGCAGCATCGGCGGGCGTCAGCCCGCCTATCCCGCTATGCGGTCGCACATGGTTGTAGTCGTCGCGCCAGCTGCTCAACACCGAGCGGGCGTGGCTCAACGACGCGAACAGCGTCTCGTTCAGACATTCGTCGCGCAAGCGACCATTAAAGCTCTCGACGTAGCCGTTTTGCTGCGGCTTGCCCGGCGCGATGTAATGCCACTCGATCTGCCGGTCCTGCGCCCAGCGCAGGATCGCCAGGCTCGTCAGTTCGGTCCCGTTATCGCTGACGATCATTAGCGGCCTGCCGCGCACCGCGATGATCGCGTCCAGCTCCCGTGCGACCCGAGCGCCCGACAGCGACGTGTCAACCGCCAGCGCGAGGCTCTCGCGCGTGAAGTCGTCGACGACGGCGAGGATGCGGATACGCCGGCTGCACACCAGCGTGTCGCTCACAAAGTCCAGGCTCCATCGCTGGTTCGGGCCTTGCGGTAGCGTCACCGGTGCCCGCGTGCCCATCGCTCGCTTGCGACCACGCCGTCTGCGCACCCGTAGATTCTCCTCGCGATACAGCCGCAGCAGCTTCTTGTGGTTCATGACCAGACCCTCGCGCGCCAGCATGATCCCCAGCCGCCGGTAGCCGAAGCGCCGACGTTCGAGCGCGATCTCGCGAAGACGCGACCGCAGGTCGCCATCATCACCACGCCGATGCGCATAGCGCATCGACGACCGATCCACGCTGAGGATGGCGCAGGCCCGACGCTCGCTGATACCGAAGGCCTGCCGAACATCTTCGACAGCCCTCCGGCGAGCGGCAGGCCTCACCAGTTTTTTGAGGCAACCTCCTTCAGCACCGCATTGTCGAGCATCGCATCGGCCAACAGCCGCTTCAGCCGCGCGTTCTCGTCCTCCAGCACCTTCAGCTTGCGCGCCTGCGACACGTCCATGCCGCCATAGGTCGCCTTCCATTTGTAGAAGGTCGCGCTGCTCACGCCGTGTTTGCGGCACACGTCCGCGGTCGACGATCCAGCTTCCTGCTCACGCAGGAGCCCTATGATCTGCTCCTCGCTAAACCTGCTGCGCTTCATCTCCGTCCTCCTCAATGAAGGACTCTAGCTCAAAATGGAGGAGTTTCAGGGGAGCACGTCACCGTTTCGCAACCATCCCGGGCGCCGTCGCGCCTATGGTTTGCTCCAGATAGCAGCTGGTGTCCTACTCGCGTCGCGGCTGAAGTTGTAAGCGCGAGGCTGCCCGACGGCGGAGCCCCGACACCTTTTTGGCGGGCCTGATCCCTATCCATCGGCCGTTCGCACGCCTCATTTGCGCGAATAGAACGGCTTCAAGCTCGACGAGCACCAGGTCGATCGTGGCGCTCAGGCGGCGGCGGTGCTGCTGGTCGGCTGTTCGCGTTCGCGATCGTGCTCGCCTCGCAGGTCTGGCGGCGCAATGCCGTGATTGAAGCGATCGTCGACCCAGGCGGCGAAAGGGCGGAGCTATGCGTTCATCGCTCTGTGGAACGCATCGAAAACATAGTGAGGACCTATGACGGAGCAGATCGAGACGACCAGCCTGCTGGCGCAAGCGCGAACCGGCAGTCTCAAGGTCAGCTCGCGGGACGGCGATTCGCTCGGCAGCGTACATGCCCTCATGGTCGACAAGCGGACTGGGCGAAGCACCTATGCGGTGCTCAGCGTCGGCGGCTTTCTAGGCATGAACAGGAGCTTCTATCCACTTCCTTTCGAGCTGCTGACCTATGATGCCGCGGAGGATCGCTACGTCGTGACGATTGATCGGCGTCTGCTTGAGGGAGGGCCTAGCTGGGCCAACAATCCACCCGAGTTCAATCAGGCGTATGCCGACAGGGTCGCTAGCTATTACGGTGTCGCCCCTGCAAACATCGCCTAGCCGCATCGACCGCCCCGCTCATTCCGGTCGGTGCGTCACCAATGAAGCTTTACGGCCGGCATCGCTGATCGACGGAGCGCCGAGGACACGGCGAGCGCGCTTGTTCTCACAACTCCGAAAATCGTCGCGAGATGCGACTGGTATAGCGCCACGTAGTCGTTTGCACTCAGTGCAGCCGCAGCTTTGTCACCCTTTCAATCCCAGTCTGGTGACGCATTGAAAAAAGAGCAGGGACATGCGGCTGAGATATCGCGTGCAATCGCGGCGTTCGAGTTCACCGTTCCGATCTCGGCGTCCGGGAGGGGGCGTAAATCAGATCTGCCGTTCGTTATCGTTCGCTATAATAAATACTGCCTGCTTGCTGCCTAGTACCGCCACCATCATGCTGCAAAGTTGGTGGCATCGGCGATCAACCTTCGCTGCATGGGCTACCTCGAAAGATCGGAACTCCCCGGGCGAACGGAAGCCGGCCTACCGTAGCTTTCTGCACCTGTTTGCCGTCGCAGGAGGGCTAGGTAGCTCGCGATCAGGTCCGGCTGGGACGCAATCCTCTCTAAGTCTAGAAATGGATCACCTTATATCGATCCTAGTCGCCGCTAAAATCGCACCTTCACCTCATCACATTGCGCGCAGATGCGGTTTCCGTACGGTTGAGGATCGGATCAGCTCGTCGAGCCGCCGTGCGAGATCTACCTGTCGAAACGGTTTCGCCAAGCGTGCGACATCTGCCGGTACATCTTCGCCCGCAGCGGCATAGCCGGTGACGAGCAACGACGGGATCTTAAAGGGCGAGATTCGCAATTCGCAGATGAGCGCTCCGCCTGTCATGCCGGGCATCAGATAGTCGCTTACCAGCGCATCTGCCTCGGTGCCGGACTGGACGGCAGCGATCGCTTGACTCGCGGATCCGAATTCTACGACCGAATATCCGAGATCGCGGAGCATATCCGCCGTGGCGGACCGAACCAGCTCTTCGTCATCGACGAGCATCACTGTAGCGGCGCTATGGGCTGCGATTGGCTCGACCACGTCCGACGAAGCCGTTTCGGCTATATCGCGGGTGGCCGGCAGCCACATTTCGACCGATGTTCCCTTGCCGGGCGTACTGGTCAGATTGAGTGTTCCACCGGACTGGGCAGCCAAGCCGTGGATCATCGACAGGCCGAGCCCAGTTCCCTTGCCGACGCCCTTGGTCGAGAAAAACGGTTCAGTAGCGCGGGCAAGCGTCGCGGCGTCCATCCCCGTTCCCGTGTCGATCGCCGACAACCGGACGTAGTGCCCTGAAGACAGCCCCAGAGCGTGCACACCGTCGATTTCGAAAAACCGGGCCGCCAAGGTCAGGCGTCCCCCGCCAGGCATCGCATCTCGGGCATTGATGGCGAGGTTGAGTAGGGCTAACTCGAGCTGATTAGGGTCGATACGCGCCGACGGGAGATTGCTCGGGACATCGAGCACCACGTCGATCGTTGGCCCTAGCGATCGCCGGATCAGATCAACAATCCCGTCGATCAAAGCGGCAACGTCCACCGCCTTGGGTTGCAGGGCTTGGCGGCGCGCGAAGGCCAGGAGACGCTGCGTCAGCGTCGCGGCCCGCTCGGCCGCCTGCATGGCGCCGGCGACCATCTTTTGAGTGCGTTCGTCATCTTTGTGCCGCCGCCGGACCATATCGAGGCTGCCTACGATAGGCGTGAGGAGATTATTAAAGTCATGGGCGACGCCGCCGGTTAGCTGGCCGATCGCGTCCATCTTGTGCGCCTGCGCGAGCTGGGCGTCAGCCTCCTTGCGATCGGTGACGTCTGATATGACACCGGCGATGCCGACGGGTTGTCCATTGTCATACCGGACACGCCCTTTGGACACGATGTAGCGGGTTGCCCCGTCTGCACGAACGATCGTGCATTCCAAATCGAGCGCGCCACTCGTGAGGGCCCGTTCGAACACGATCTGGATATCGGCCCGCTGTGATCGAACGACATGCTCGATGAAAGTCTCGAGCCGCCAAATGGGCCGCCGTTCCGGATATCCGAAAATCTCGTCGTGCCGTTGCGAGCGTCTTGATTCTCCGGTCAGCAGATCAAGATCCCAGGTTCCCATGCCCGCCGCTTCGAGCGCGATCTCGAGACTGCTTCGCGCGGCTTCCAATTCTCGTGTGCGATCGACCACTGTGCGCTCGAGGGTAGCGGCTGCGGCCTGGACTTCGAATTGCCGAGCCCGCGCTTTCAGAGCAGAGCGGACGGCGCCCAGCATGGCCTCGGCATGGAGCGGCCGCTCCAACAAAACCACGTTGCCGAGATCCGTGAGCCTCTTGGTGGCCAAGGCCGAGCGGGGCGCCTTGCCGCCATTGGCAAGCACGATGAAGGGCAGATCCGACCAGGAGGGCTGACTAGTCGTCCAAGCGGTCAGCGCATGCTGATCGCCTCTGGCCAATGCCTCCTCGGTGATGAGCACGGCGCCTGCGCCGACGCGCAACGCGTCCAGCAGGTCCATCGTCGACGCGCAGACAACGGGATCGATGGCGTTTTTGGACAGGAGATCTGCTGCGATGGCGGCGTCTCGCCCACGCGGCGCGAGGACGAGGACGCGCCTGTCCATCAGCCGGCGTGTCCGGCGCCGGTGCCGGCATCGCTGGCCAACAGTGTCTTGCTCTCTCCCGAGAAGGTCGGAACGCCGGTCAAAACGCCCTGGAAGTCGCGCAACGGTGCGCCGAAGGCGACGCCGGAGTCGGCGATCCTGAATTCGCGGATGGTGCGCTCGTGCTTCGCCGTTCGGGTTTTGATGACGGAGATCGCCTGGCGAACCTCCCCATAGGCTTCGAAATAGCGAAGCTGGAGGACGGTGTCGGCGAGATAGCTCAGATCGATGTCGGAGCGGATGTCGCCCATGACGCCGTGCAGACCAAGAATCAGAAGCGAGACGACACCGAGCTGGCCGAGATAGGTCAGCAGTTCATGCATCTGGAGGATGAGAAACTGCTCGTTTGGCATCGACTGGAGATACGCATTGAGGCTGTCGATCACGACGACCTTGGCGTCGTGGTCTTCCACCGCTTGGCGAACCGCGCCTGCGAACTCGCCGGGCGACAGCTCCGCTGGGTCGATCGCGCGCAACAAGAGCTGGCCGCTGTCGACATAAGGTTGGAGGTCCATGCCTAACGCCGCTGATCGCCTCATCAGGGTTGGTAGGCGCTCGTCAAATAGGAAGTAGACCGCATGATCGCCGCGCTCGAGGGCCGCGACCATGGACTGTACCGAGGCGGTCGTTTTGCCGACGCCGGCGGGGCCGGTAAGCAAGGTCGCGGTGCCGGGAACAAGACCGCCGCCAAGCAGCGCGTCGAACTCGACTGAGCCAGTCGAGACGAAATCGTCGGCGTACTCGGTCCCGTGGTCCGCCGCGACCAGCCGGGGATAAACGCGCAGGCCACCGCGCTCGATCTCGAAGTCGTGATAGCCACCGCGAAAGCGGACGCCGCGCATTTTGACAATATGGACGCGCCGCCTTTGCGCACCGAAGCCGGATAGGATCTGCTCCAATGAGATCACGCCATGCGCGATGCTGTGGAGCTGGACGTCGCTGCCTGACGTGCTCTTGTCGTCGAGGACGAGCACTGTGCAGGCGCGCGTCGTGAAGAAATGCTTGAGTGCCAGGATCTGGCGGCGATAACGGATCGGGCTCTGCGCCAGAAGGCGCAGCTCCGAGAGGCTATCGATCACAACCCGCGTGGGATGGACCTCATCTACCTTCGCCATGATGCCGCGCAGGGTTTCTCCGAGTTCAACTTCACTTGGGTGTAACAATGTCTGTTCTTGGTCTTCGGCGAGCCCCTCGGCCGGCACCATCTCGAACAGACTGATCGGGTCGAGCGACCAGCCGTGGGTCTTTGCCACCGCCCGCAATTCCACCTCGGTTTCCGCGAGTGTAATATATAAACCGGTCTCACCGACTTTCGCGCCAGCAAGGAGAAAACCTAGTCCGAGCGTGGTCTTGCCCGTCCCAGGAGTGCCTTCCACAAGATACAAACGATCGGGGGTGAGGCCACCACCTAAGATATCGTCGAGTCCCGAAATGCCCGTCTGCGCTGGTTTGCTATCTCCATTGGTCGGCACTCGGAATCCCCATGCATCGCTGATTTGCCGAGCAGAGTAACGCGGCTCAGCGGCGATCGATGCATTGAGGGCGATCGTCAGTGCCACGGATTGCTTATCCGTTCAGTTTCAATGAATTTGGGATGGCACGGTTGCAGTCCAAAGAGACGCTTCGTGCGTGAGCTGACGCTCATAGCAGCAATGAACTGGCCCACTTCGTCATCGGACGCGCAATCTTTTGCGGCCCGGCGGCATCTCAAGCCAAGATGAACTATGTCTAAAATTAGCGACCGCGGGGACGACGCTGAATGTTCATTTATGGATCTTGCGGGGTCTAATGCTACCGGGTCGCCAACTGCCAGCGGGCGCGGCGGCTTGGACTGAGTCGCGCGGGCCCGATCGGCCGGACCGGCGAAGCTCGGCGATACCCGACCGGGCTCAAGCGGCGAAGCGTTCCCACCTACGGAGCCTCGATCTCCGCACGATTTGGCACAACGCGCGCGGCTTCCATTTCGGAGTTAGATGGCAGGCGGAGCAGCTCGAGTGTGTCGTCTCGCCAACGCACCAAGCCTAGCTTTACGAAGGCCTCCAGCCAACCTTCCATCGGCCATCGGTCCCACCGCGCTCGAAAATGACGCGCGTTGCGCACGATATCCATGACGTGCTGAACGGGCGGATCGTAACTGTCGTGATATTGATGGCAGGCGATCGCGCCACCGACGAAAAGCAGCTTGCAGCCGGCCCGCGATACCCGAAAGGCAAAATCCGTATCCTCGGCGCCGTAGCCGGAGAACTCCTCGTCGAACCCGCCAAGTGCCGAGAAGCGACCGCGACGTATCGCGAAGGCGAGCGACCAGAACAGACCGGGGTTGGCCTCTTCGCGTATGCCCGTCTCAGGAAAGAGGCGAACAGGGTGATGAGATCCGAGCGCGAGCAACTCGGCTTCGGTCCAGTGGCCGCGCGCGTCAGCTGGGCCCAGATAGCGCACGTCCGCGCAGAGCAGAGCATCATGATGTGCCAGCGCCGCAACGAGATTTCCGATGCAGTTCCCGAGCGGGATACAGTCGACGTCGAAGAAGATAAGGTTCTCGAACCGGGCCAGAGACGCCGCCCGGTTACGCGCGGCAGCGAGCGGCAGACCTTCGCATTCGAAGCGATCGATGCGGATCGGAAAGAGCGCCGGGTCCACCTCGACCGGAACGTCACTCATGTCGACGATAATGAGCTCATCGGGCTGTTGCGCGCTCCGGCGCAGACCCTCGACGAGCTGAAGAAGATGTGCACTTCGATTGCGGACGATGGTGAGGGCCGATACGCCCATCAACGCTTCTCCCACAGATCAAGTCGGTATCGATCGCGACGCTCGGCCATCACCACCGAAAAGTCTTCGGCGAGCCCCGCCCAAAGCGCTTCGACCGCCGCATCGCCACTGTGGGGATAATCCGTCTCGCCTGTATAATGGACGAGGATGATGCGCCCGCCGGCCTCGACACTGGCGCGCAGCCATTCGCAGGCTCGGTCGAGATCGGCGACGCTCCAGTAATAAGCCACTTCCGACAGGATCACGAGATCATAGGGTGCGTCATTGGGCACATCGTTAGGGAAGGCCATGCGCTTCAAGGTGAGGCCGGGCCGGTCGCCAACCCGCTGGCGCGCCTTGGCAAGCGCCTTGCTGCTGATATCGACGGCGAGCAGGGTATCGCACAGGCCGACGAGCTGGCCCGTCAACACCCCATGCGCGCAGCCGATCTCGAAGGCCCGAACGTAGCGCCGGTCGGCCAGAACGTCATGGGTGTGCTGAAACTTGGCAGCTTCATAGTCGCTGCTTGCGAGATCCCAGGGGTCGTCATCGGCCGCGAAGATTCCGTCGAAATAAGCGGCATTCAGGCTCGATCCGCTCATGTCCTGCCGCTCCTGATGGTGAGAATATCGTTCGCCGACATGCGCAGCTTCTCCGGCGGCAGCCGAAAGCCGGCTCCCAGCATGGGCGACATCTGGCTGCGATGCGCGCGGAGCGCATGGCGTCGTATGCCCGGCGGCATGGCCGGTATCGCGAGGCGACGGCCGGATGCCGGGAGCGCGCTCCAGACGTGATAGGCGAACAGCGAGACGGGTCGGCGCGCGAGCCGTATAGCCGCGTCGGCAAGTCGATAAGCCGCTACGTGGTCGCAATGCGCCTCGGTGCGGTCGGCGACCGCGATGGCATCGATCTGGCGACGGCGCAGAAGCGCTGCGAGCCACGCAGCATCGCGCGCGAACGCACGGCTATCGGCTTTATGGGGATGCGCGTCATGCCATCCAAGCCATTCGACCGGAACATCGCCGCCTCCCAGCCGTCGGATCGCCCGATGCGCCTCGCCCCGACGGGTCATGCTCACGCGCGGCGTGCCGGCGGGATGCGACCCGCTGCCGTCGGTTAAAAAGGCGACGCCGCCGAGCCGGCCGGCTGTCGCCGCATGCGCGATGAGCGCCCCGGCACCCAGGGTCTCGTCATCCGGATGCGGCGCCAGCACCAGCCAGCGTGCCTTGGCCCAGCGGCTGGAAGTCAGCGGCTCGGCGGTCACCACAGCCGATCGTCCGGGTTCCAGACATCGTGATCGAGGAGGGCTTTCGCGGCCTCGTCGCGCGCATGATCGGGACCGGCCTGTCGTAGGTAGAGCGAGAGATCGCGGATGATCTTGTCAGCACGTTCGCCATCGAACGCGCTGCGGGTGCCGAGGAGGCGGGCGGCCGCCTCCATGACCGTAAAGCCGGCCTGTTCGACGATCCCGCGGGTAAGCCGCGCGATCGCGACGGCGTCCGCGTCCCCATGGGCGAAGCGACGCGCGGCCTCATCGACCCACAGCCCGGCGCTGCGCGTCGCCACGACGGCCTCGGCGAAGCGCGCGCGTTGCATGGGATCGCCACGGGCCACGTCGCGCATCGACCGGCGCACCTCGATCAGCAGAGCTTCGATCCCGCCGAGTTGGACCGCGCAAAAACGCCAGGCGCCGGCGGTGAAGCGCGGATCACGATCATAATCGCCTGGGGCGCCCAGCAGCATGGCGGGGTCGATCGCAATATCATCGAGCGAATAGCGCCCGCTAACGGTGGCGCGCATGCCGCGCACACGCCAGGCCGACACGTCGCTGCGCGCGCGGTCGTTTGCAGGCGTGATAACCAGCTGCCGCTCGCTGCCCTCGAGCGCAGCCGTGGCCAGCGCATAGTCGAGGCCACCTGCACCGCTGGCGAAGATCTTCTCGCCGGTCAGGTGGATAGGATCTTGCCCCTCGATCCGCACGCCGGGTTGCGGCTCGGTCGCCCAAACCCCAAACCAGGCGCCCGCGTCGAGCGCATGCGCGAGCCATATGCGCTGCTCGGGCCTTGCATACCAGTCGAACAGCTGCAGCGCGTTGACGTGCCCCTCATAGAGCCGTCCGATGCTGAGATCTCCGCGTCCGACGAAACGAAGCGTGCGCGCCATGTCGGCGCAGAAAAGCTGTGGACTGGCGAAAGCGTCGCCGCCGCAGGCAACGGGCGCGAAGCGGCGATGATAACCGGCGTCGTAAAGAACCCGCAGGCTGTCGATCGGAAAGTTTGGCGCAGCATCGTATCGCGCGCCGAGGGCAGCGAGCCGCTCAGCGACATCATCCGGTTGAACCGGAATGGAGTGGGCGGCCGACGTCATGCGATGTGGCTCCGAGCGCGCGAATAATCGCCGTCTAGCGTGTCGAGCCACTGCGCGACCCGCCCAGAGCCGCCAGGTGCTGCGAGTCGGGCAGGCCAGACTGACACCGTGTTTTCGGCCCGTGCTAGGAGGTCGGGCCACGCGCTTGGACGTGGCCAGCCCTGCGACACGACTGCGACGCCAAGCGCGGCGAGCCGCCCGGCCTTCGAGGCTTGCTCATGGAACGGCCGTGCCTCAGGCAGGCAGACAAAGGGGCGGCGGTTTGCGAGAACAGCGCTGACGACGCCATCGCCCGCGGCGCCCACGACAACCCCTGCACGAGCGATCAATGCGTTCGCATCGTCCACCCATCCGCGCAATTCGAGGTTAGGCGGCGACGCGGCGGGGACGGTGCAGGGGCCGATGACGCGCCAACGCCGGTGCGGCGTCGCTCGGGCCGCCGACGCCCATCGATCGCCGTCCGACACGCCGCCGCCCCGGCCAAGGACGACGAGCACCACATCGGCTTCGATTGATCCAGCTGCGACGGAGACGCCGACAATGGCCGGCGCATAGAATGTCTTGGCGCGGATCCACGCAGGGACCGCGTCATCGTCGAGTGCTTCGTCAAAGGGGGCCAGCAACGCCGCTGCGCCCCGGAACGCGTCGAGATGCGGCTCATCGAGCCGTTTGCCCGACAGCCGCACGTAGACGGTCGGGACGGATGCCAGCCGGGCCAGCATGGCGATCTCGACGGAAACGTCGACGACCAGCAGCCGGGGACGTTCCTGCGCGATCCATTGGGTGATCCGTGCCGTTCGCTGGCGGATACCTTCATGATCGACCGGCGCGTAATGAAGCGATGCCGGACGTTCGGCCCGATCTAGGCCGGCGAAACTCGCGTCGAGGCGGTCGTCGGGCAGGTCGAGCGCCGGAAGCCCGTCACTGCAGCCTGCGAGCCCCGTTCCGAGGAGGGTGACGCCTCGCCCCAGCGCATGACCGATCGCGATGGCACGCTGCCGGTGGCCATCGCCATGGTGATGGACATAATATCCGATCGTGCGCGTCATCGGCCGCTTGCCGCCGGCAATGCCATGTCGCACGGCATTGGCGGCAGCTGGCGCTCTGCATCGGCCACGCCTTTAAGTCCGTGTTTCTGCCGTTGATCGCGGCGCCATCGCGCGCGCGCATCCCAATGATCGAAATGCGGGACGCTCGGCGTCTCGCCGCGGGTATGGACGTCGAGCCAGCGTTGGAGGTCGTCCGCCATACCGCCGGCGGCGCGACCGACGATGCGGGCGGACGCGCGCGTCCACACCGACTGCGGATGGATGAGCGTGCCCCCCGCCGCGATCGCAGCATCGACCAGCGCACGATCCTCGCCGACCGGTAGGAGCGGCACGCCGCCGGCACGCTGATAAAGGTCGACGGAAAGGGCAAGGCTCGCGCCGGTATGGTCACCGTGCCGTGGTGCGGGATCGGAGGGCGAAGGATCGATAGAGTCCTCTATTTTGCGCACCTGCCGCCAATAAGCGTCAAATCGCTGCCTGAGGGCGAAGAGTTCAGGCGCCTGTGCGGCTTCGGCTTCGTCAAGTTCGATCCGTCCGCCGATGATACGGTCGGGCGCCGCCGCGGCAAGGTTGGCTGAGATCCAGTCTCGTGGCGGATTGCAATCGGCGTCGGTCGATATCAACAGGCCGCCGGCGGCCCCGAGCGCCGCGACGCCCAGCTCCATCGCCGCGCGACGCGCGGAGCCGGCATGAGCGCGTTCGGGTGCGAAGACGCACTCGCAGAGGTGCAGGGCAAAAATACTACCCACGCGTTCGGCCGCATCACTCGCGATCTGCGTCGTTCCGTCATCGCTGTTGTTGACGCACAACGCTACCGCAAACGGCGCTGCGACATCCTGCGCCGCCAGTGCATCGAACAGCGTGGCGATGTGGGCGGCTTCGTTGCGTGCCGGAATGCACACGCAAAGCGCAACGGTCATGCGACGCTCGCCAGAATGGGGAGGGGCTCGCTCGCCCGATCGTTCACGATCGCCGACCCCGAGCGAAGCGCGTAATAGACCGCCTCGTACTTATCGACCATGCGTTCAGCATCACAATGATGCTCGGCGTGTACGCGACAGGCAGAACGGCTCAAGCGGGTCGCCGCAACAGCCGCTGCCGCGAGCGAGACGACGTCGTCCGGCTCGGCGAGCACGCCGCAGTCCGGGCCGAGTAACGCCGGCACGCCGCCGCGACGATAGGCTGCGACCGGTGTGCCGCACGCCAGCGCCTCGGCAACGACCAGGCCATAGGGTTCCTCCCAACGCGGCGTGCACAAGGCGGCCCGTGCTCCGCCGACCAGATGAGCCAGTTGATGGTGCGCGAGATGGCCGACATGCACGATGTCGTCGCCCAACCGGGGGGCAATCATCTCTTCATAATAAGCCGCGTCCGAAATCGGCCCGGCGATCTTCAGCGCCAGTCCTGCGAGACGCGCCGCATCGATGGCGTGATCAAGGCCCTTTTCCGGAACGATCCGACCGTACCAGACGAGGTAAGGCTCTTCGCTCGCACTCTTGCGGAAGGGGAAATGATGTAAGTCGATCCCGTTGGGGATGACATCGTCGGCGTGGGCCACGTGGCTCCACATCGCAGCGGTAGCCTCGGAAACCGCCACATAGCGCATCCTGCCGCGATTGACCCGGATACCGCTCTCGAGCCAGCAGAAAGGCGGCGTGTGCAGGGTCGTCATCATCGGCGTCGTGATGGTCTCGGCCATACTGACCGGCAGGTAGTGCAGCGAATTGTTGTGGATGATGTCGAAGCTGCGGCCCCTAAGTTCGGTCATGAGCTTCAGATAGGCGTGGTGCTCGCGGAAAAAGGCAACGTCATTGGCTTCTGCGATCCCGGTCTCTAGCAGCGACGTTTCATCGCAGATCGGTTCGACTCCAAGCTGGGGATCGGACCCCGTCGAGGCGAATAAGGTAACCGCATGACCGCGGTCGCGAAGCGATCTCGCGAGCATATGGGTATGCATTTCGAGTCCGCCGGCGAATGGCTCTCGGATTGCATATTTCAAATGCGCGATGATCGCGATCCGCATGGCAGACAGGCTCCCCAGCCGCTGCACGTACCAAACCCGGCAGTCGACAGCGTGTTAACGCAGCACATAGGCGTTATTTCCATCATTACAGTCGAGCGCCTCGGTGGCATGCCCGCCTGAGATTGATGCAAGTTAGTCGCGTCGGGCCTATCGTATAATTACCAAGATGCTCGAATTTATACTGAGCTAAGGTCTGGGACGCCATTCCTTATATAGTTTAGAAGGCGACAGTTTTAAATAGATACTTCCGAATATGCGCTGCGTGAAGTTGCCTCGATCGATTTCGTATATTCCGAGGAAGCCAGCTGCGGCAGCACCGCTTATGCCTGCTGCACATTGCCGGCCGCCGGCGCGTTGACCGCCAGCGCGATGATCTTGAACAGCATCATATTGTCTCGACCGGTTACCTCGACGCGGAAGTTGGTGTGCCCTGATAATAGTTCGGGTTGGTCGTGCAGGCATTCGCCGATGAAGCGGATTGCTTCCCTCCGTGCAGCGCTGTGGTTCGGAAGCTCAATTCCTTCCGTGTCACGCTGACGCGATCCATCGGCGGTATGGAAAAAGTAACGCATTGCGATCCTCGCTCGCTTGGGCAGCGGGAATGCAACCGGCAAACGCCAACGAGCGGCGCGCCGACTCTTTCCCCAGGAGCCGTAAACCGACATCCGGAAGGACGCGCTCTTCCGCGACGCGTACGCTCGAGTTCAGTCCGCTTAGGCCGTCCTGTTGTACCGGACGATGGGCAGCGTGCTGCAGTTTCGCCTGTACCTCGGACGCCACTCGAACCAGTCAGCGTAGGGTGTGTTCCTGGCCATATGCCGGTTCAAATCGGGTGCTCCATGCGTCCACCATACCGGACCGCGTTCGCCCAACGCGATCTTCCTGTCGACAGCGGCGTGCGCCATTTCTTCCGCTTGCCGGTCGTTGGAACGCCTCGCGGCACCGACTGCGCGTCTTGCGTCCATCAACTGTCGGACGAGAGCCGCGCGACGCTCGTCCGCCAAGTGCGGATTGGCGGCGCGCCACAGTCGACCGCGCACGACGATGTATCGGCCATCCGGCGTCGTCGGCGGTGACGAGTCTGAGCCCCTTCTCATCGACGAAAGGCTCACGGCTTACGTCGGCTGCCGACCGTCTTGTCTGCGAGCTCGATCCAGACCGGCGCGTGATCGCTCGTCTTTTCCCAGCCGCGCACGTGCCGGTCAACCTGGGCGTCAGCGAGCCGTTTCGCCAGATCCGGGCTCAGCAGAATATGATCGATGCGCAGGCCGGCGTTCCGCGCATAGGCATTTCGGAAATAGTCGAAGAAGGTGTAAATTGTCTCGCCTGGGTGGATCGTCCGCAGGGCGTCGGTCCACCCTTGGTCGATCAGGCGAGCAAAGGCGGCGCGGACTTCCGGCGCGAACAACGCGTCGTCCAGCCAGCGCTCCGGCTTGTAGACGTCGCGCTCGGTCGGCATTACGTTAAAGTCCCCGAGCAATACGACGGGCGCGCCGCTCGCAAGCAGGTCCGCGGCATGCTCGATCAGTCGCTCGAACCATGCCAGCTTGTAGTCGAACTTGGGCCCCGGGCGCGGATTGCCGTTGGGCAGATATAGGCCGGCGATCAGGATGCCGTTCACCGCCGCTTCGATGTACCGACTCTGTTTTGCATCGGGATCGCCCGGCAACCCCCGGCGAGTCTCGTGGATCTCCCCGACACGGCTCAGCATCGCGCCGCCGTTCCAACTCTTCTGCCCATGCCAGATCACATCGTATCCAAGGTCGCGGATGGCGGCTTCGGGGAAGTTGTCCTGCTGAGCCTTCAGTTCCTGCAAGACCACGATGTCTGGCTGGCCCTCGACCAACCAGCGCAGCAACACCGGCAGCCGACCATTCACGCCGTTGACGTTGTAGGTCGCGATCTTCACGCGCGTCTCTCGAAGAGACCTATCGTTGTTCTCACAGCCGCTCGTGTCATGCTCCCACACTCGACAGCGTTCCAGTCCCGTTGAACTTGCCAGCCTGATAATCGCCGATCGCTTGGCTGATTTCTTCCCGCGTGTTCATCACGAAGGGTCCGTGCGAAACCACGGGCTCTCCGATCGGGTCAGCATGGCCAAAAAGCAGCACCGCGTCGGTGGAAGCACCCAAGACGATCGAGTCGCCGTCGCCGTTGAAAGTGACGAGATGCCATTGGTCGACGACCTCGCCGGCAACTGCGATCTTTCCGGAAATGACGCGAGCAGGACTGATCGATGGGCGGGCGCGGGTAATGCGAGGCGTGCGCCGGCCTCGAGCCGCGTTGTCGTCATGAAGACGTCGGTAAGCGACCGGATCGGGCCGACATGCCCTTCGAAATCGCCGGAAATCAGGTTGAGCGTTCCCTTGCCGTCGGCAATCGGCAGTGCGGGGATCTCGTCTACCTGCAACCCCGTGTATGCGGGTTTCGTCATTTTCAACCGCGCTGGAAGGTTGACCCAGAGCTGCACGATCTCCAGCGGGCCGCCCGTTCGCTTGAAGGAGGGCGTCGAGATTTCGGCGTGGATGAGCCCGGAGCCTGCAGTCATCCATTGTATGCCGCCCGCTTCGATGACGCTTTCGTGCCCGCCGGTGTCGTGGTGCGCGAGATTGCCCGTCAAAACGAAGGTGACGGTCTCGAAGCCGCGATGCGGATGCGGCCCGAACGGGAGCCCTCCATTGCCGGGTGCATATGTCTGTGGCCCGTGATGGTTGAGGAACAGGAACGGGTCGACTTGTTCCAGTCCGGGCGCCGGCACTGGGCGGCGGGTCGTCAGGTCGGCAATATCGTCGCGATAGGCGGGATGCAGAGCGGAAATGCTTCGCGAGGTCATGTGCCGGTCTTAGGTTCTTACGTCGAAAGCGTCGACTAGCGGCGTCGCGTAATCATCGAACAAGATTTTTCCGGCTGCCCGTCACCATCGCGCTCAGCGGTGCGTTTGCTGCGCTGCAACATGAAGGATCGTATATGACCGTCGCGCGCAATCTTTTGGCTCTGTGGGGTTGGCCGCTGGAATCGGTGAAGCTCGGGACGGCAATGATGGAGACGATGGTCGGCGCGCAGAGCGTAATTTTCGCTCGGCTGCCGGTCATAGGGATGGCGTTGACCGATCCGTTGAACGCGGACCACCGCGAACTCGGACGCATGATGACCGAGAAGGTGTCGGCCTTCCGGACTTCGGGCAAATCCGTTGGAAAGGCCGGCGGACTGGCGCGAGAGGCCGCGACATCCAACGCAAAGGCGTTCCATGCGCTGGTAGGCGGCGGCTTGCTTTGGCCAGCGGACTGGATGCGGCTGTTCGAGGCAAACCTCGCTGCAGCAGCGGCGCTAGCGACGCTTCCCGCAATCGCCCTTGCACCACTCCATCAGGGCGTGATTGCCAATGACAGGCGGCTGCGCGGCTCGAATTCTGCCCGTGCGCGTTCAAGCCGGCCGACAGAATAGACAGGATGATGATGTCTGCCGCGACCTTGACCGCCTCCGACTTCCGCAACCCAGCGATCATGCTGTGCGACACGGTCGACTACGCGATGTACGAGAGCGTCCGGTCGCAGCTGGCGAATGCGCCCGACGAGGGCATCGTGGTGGTGGAGCTTTCGACGCTCGGCGGCGATCCCGAGGTCCCGCGGATGATGGGCGAGGACGTGCGCTTCCACAGCGAGCTGGAGCCGGAGCACCGCTTCGTCTTCCTCGGCAAGGCGGCGATCTATTCGGCGGGCACAACCTTTATGAGCTTCTTCGCACCCGAGAACCGCTATCTCACCCGCGGAACTCGTCTGATGGTCCATGAGCGCAAGCTCTCCAAGCAGCTGGCGATCGACGGCCCGCTCACGACCTGCATCGCGACGGTCAAGGCGACGCTCCACGAGATCGAGGCCTCGATCGTGATTCAGAACGAGGGGTTCGAGAACCTCATCCGCGGGTCGAGCGTGACGATGGACGAGGTGCTCGAGAAGGCACCCTCCAACTGGTACATCGAAGCCGCCGAGGCGCAGACCCTCGGTCTCGTCGCGGCCGTCCTGTGACGATGCCGTGCCCAACCGGGTCGGTCCGATGAAGGTCGACGTGAACAGCGCGGATCAGCAGGCGCTGGACGACGTGCCGGGGTTGAAGGGACACGGCTTCGAGATCGTGCGCTACCGCGAGGAGCGCGGGCGCTTCTCGGATCTGCGCCAGCTCGACGAGGTGCCGGGCCTGTCGGGCAAAGTGGACGACGCCACGCGGGCGGGACTGACCGTCGGATGAGGCTCGGGCAACATGGCTGATCTGACGAGGATCGATCCCCGGCTGGACGAGGTGGGCTTCACATGCCGTGTCGTCATCGAGACACCGAAAGACAGTCGGTCGAAGTACACCTACGATCCCGAACTTCAGGCTCTAGAGCTGTCCGGCCTGCTGCCGACGGGAATGAGCTTCCCGTTGGATTTCGGCTTCGTGCCGTCGACATTGGCCGGGGACGGAGACCCGATGGACGTCTTGGTCGTGGGCGACGAGCCGAGCGCGCCCGGTTGCATCGTCCATGTGAAGCTGCTCGGCGTCATCGAGGCGGAGCAGACCGAAAAGGGCGTCACCGTCCGCAACGACCGACTGATCGCGAGGACGGCCCTCTCGATCAACTACCGCCACGCGAAGGGCATCGAGGACTTGGGCGCCAACTTTGTCGATCACCTCGGCCGCTTCTTCGTCAGCTACAACGAGCTGAAGGGAAAGACCTTTTCGGTCATTGGCACCGGCGATGCAGCGCGCGCCGTCGAATTGCTGAAGGCCGCTCGCAACTAGCCACCCCGCCGGGCCCACCTGGCGCTCCCGTCTGTTGAGAACCGAAGCCAACAGACGAGGACATCATCCAACCGTGAGCGACATCGAGTGCGACGTGGCCGTCATCGGCGCGGGAACCGCCGGCCTTTCCGCCGAGCGGCGCGCGCGCCAGGCCGGAGCCAAGACGATCCTCATCGATCCCGCCTTCATCGGGACAACCTGCGCGAACGTCGGCTGCATGCCGTCGAAGCTGCTGATAGCCGCCGCTCGGACGGCGCACATTGCCAGGACATCGGAGGCTTTCGGGATTCGGACCGAGGTCGTCGTCGACGGTGCCGCCGTCATGCGTCGCGTCCGCCGCGAGCGCGACCGCTTCGCGAAGGCCACGCGGGACGAGATCGCCAAACTTCCCGACGGCGTCGTGGTGAAGGCCACGGCGCGCTTCGTGGATGGGAGAGCGCTGTCGCTCGATGACGGCAGGACGGTGCGCGCCACGGCTATCATCATCGCGACGGGTGCGCGACCATCTGTTCCAAAGTCGTTTGACGGGATCTCCGACTTGGTTCTCACGAACGAGACGATCTTCGAATTGGAGAGCCTGCCGGCGACGCTGGCTGTGATCGGCGCGGGGCCGCTCGGTCTCGAACTCGCGCAGGCGATGGCGCGTCTGGGCGTAGCGACAATGGTGTTCGATGAAGGAGATACGATCGGTGGCCTCAAGGGTGACGTAGCCGGGAAGCTCGAGATCGCGCTTTCCAAGGAACTCGACGTCCATCTCGGCGTGAAGATCGAGACGACCACGGTGGACGGCAAAGCAAGACTGGTCTGGTCGGGTGCGTCCGAAGGCCATCAGACCTTCGAACGCGTGCTTGTCGCCGCTGGCAGGCCGCCTGCGCTGAAGGAACTCGACCTCGAGGCGACGGGAATCGAACTCGATGAGCATGGCACGCCCGTCTTCGATCGCGAGACGATGCGATGCGGGGACAGTCCGATCTTCATGGCCGGGGACGCAGATGCCGACCGGCCGGTCCTCCACGAAGCCTCGAGCGAGGGCGCGATCGCGGGAGCGAACGCGGCCAAGCTGCCGGAGGTCGTGAAGGCGCGGCGAAACGTGCCTTTCTCGATCATGTTCACCGACCCTCCTGTGGCTGTCGTGGGGCGCAAGGCTGGCGACGACGTGGTCACGGGACGCGCCAGTTACGAGGATCAGGGCCGGGCCCGCGTCGAGAACCAGACCACCGGCCTCGTTGAGCTCTATGCCGACCCGGGCGACGGACGCCTGCTGGGCGCGACGTTATTCTGCCCAGGTGCCGACCATCTCGGTCATCTCCTCGCCTGGTCGATCGAGGGTGGTTGCACCGCCGACGATCTGCTCGATCGGCCCTTCTACCATCCGACCTTCGAGGAGGGTCTCAAGCCCGCGCTCCGATCGATCTGCGAGCAGGTCGGCGTCCGGCTACCCGACGTGAGCGACGAGGGCGGACCGCCAGGCGCCTGACACATCCTCGAACATCCAACCAACGGCATCTCTAAGAGGCTTATCATGATCACGCTGCACCACCTGAACTTCTCGCGGTCGACGCGCGTCCTCTGGCTGCTCGAGGAACTCGGCCTCGACTACGAGCTGAAGACCTACGAGCGCGACCGCAACTTCCGCGCGCCGCCCGAACTCTCGACCGTGCATCCGCTCGGCAAGGCGCCGATCCTGGTCGATGACGGGCTGGTGCTGGCGGAATCCGCGACCATTCTGCGCTTCCTCGAGGGCAAGTATGCCGACGGCCGGCTCGTTCCGGCGCCCGGCACACCCGACCGCGCCATCCACGACGAATGGCTGGATTACGTCGAAAGCTCGGCCGCGCTTCCGGCGATGTTCACGCTGCTGGGCGCGAAGACGGGTGGGCTGTCCGCAGGGCTCGCCGGATTCACCGGTCCCGAACTCACCAAGGCGCTGAACTTCATCTCGGACCGCGTGAAAAACCGCGATTACATCATGGGCGATCGGCTGACGCTCGCCGACATCCAGATGAGCTATCTCGTGGCGGCGCTCCGCAACGCAGGCCAACTCGAGGCCTATCCGGCCCTAGCGGCCTATCTGGAACGGCTGGAGGCGACGCCGGGTCTGCGAAAAGCGATTGAAATCGGCGGTCCGATGAGTCCCCCGCGAACGCCTAGCCGCCAAGCCCCCGAACTATCGGGGGCCGACAGCCTACTCCGCCTTCGGTGCGCGCGCGATCACGGCTTCGGCGGCGCGTAGGCGCGCCTTCCACGTCTTCACGGACGGGTGGGCTGCGGAGAGATCGGCAAGACGGCCCTTGATCTGAGCGACCTCGCGCTTGGCGGCGTCCAATTCCGCTGGCGTCGGCGGGGGCTGGATATTCGCCCATGCGCGTGCGCCTGTCCGACCGTTTGTCTTGCTCATGACCGGTGCCGTTCTTCCGGATGCCGTCTTGCGTCAAGCCAATGCCGATTGATGCACCTTACGCGAAGCCACGTTGCTGCCGCTCCCGGATGAATTTCGTGCCGATGTCCACCGGGTCACCGCACCGGAAACCAAACCATCGGCAAGGAGCCCGACGACCATCCCCGCCGCGACATCCGAGGGATAGTGCTTGCTGCGCGGAACCTGGATCAAGCCGACCGCCGCGGCGCCGGCGTAGGCCGCGAGGCTATGCTCTGGATATTCGCGGACGAACGCCCGCGCGACAGCCACAGCACCGGCCGTATGCCCGGACGGGAAACTGTTCATCTCAGAGGCGCCGTCGCTGCCCGCGTGACGCTCGTAGTTGCGACCTTCCGCAACCGCCTTCGGCCGGGTCCGGTCGACACTATGCTTGATCAGGCCCTTCAACCGCGTGGATAGCAGTTGCGTGACCAGCATCCGGAAGCCGGCCTTCGCCATGCGGCGGTTCCCAGTGATCAAACCGACGCCCAGGGTGGCCACGCAGATCGTGTTGAGCTGGGGCTGGTCGGCCAGCTCACTCAAGGTCCCCAGAGCACGGACCACCGGCGACTTGCGCGCAGGCGCGAGCTTCTGGGCGACCTTGACGTCCGCCCGTTCCGGCTTCGAATGTTTTGCCATTGCCCCACAATGATCGGCCAGCAGCATCGTTGCTGCCGATCCGACGGCCCTCACCGATTTCCGGAACCTTCGCCTCAGTCTAGATGGGGCTCACTAGCCCGAACGGGCAGGCGCCGACGTTTCGAACTCCGCGTGGTCCGACTTGTGGCCGTGCTTCCTCCTCAGCCGGTCGGCGTGATCCATCAGGGGCGTCGATAACATGCCATGGACGACGATCGATACGAGGATGGCTGCGGCCGCGACGCTCCAAAGGCGCTCGTGCTCCGGAAAGAGTCCGGAGTGGGTGGCGAACAGGAGGTAGTAGATCGTGCCGATGCCGCGGATGCCGAAGATGGCGATGAGGCGCTTGGAATTCTTCGGCGCCGTTGATCCCAGGAAGGCGAGTCCAGTCGATATCGGACGGAAGACGAGCAGGATGGCCACCGCCAGAGCCCCGGCCTGCCACGTCAGTTCGGACAGGATACCTTGACCGAGGGCCCAGCCGAACAGCACGAGCACCAGCATCACCAGGATGCGTTCGATCTGCGAAGCGGAGTCAGCCATCGTCTCGTGGAATTCGTCGTGGGGAGAGGCGTGCCGGATCGTCAGGGCCGTCACGAAGACCGCGATGAAGCCGTTGCCGTGCAGCAGGACGGTGGCGGCATAGCAGACGAAGGTGGCGCCGATCGCTACCAGCCCGTCGCCGGTATCCGACAGCTTGAGGCTGGGCAGACGGAACATTAGCCAGCCCATCAACCGGCCGAGCAGTAACCCGATGACCACACCGATCGCGATCTCGGCGGCGAAGGTGGCGCCTGCCCAATGGACCCAACCGACCGTGCCCGTCTTGAGCGCCATGGCGAGAACCACGAACGGGAAGGCGAGACCGTCATTGAAACCGGCCTCCGCGGTCAGGCCGAAGCGGGTTTCACCGTCCTCACCGGCACCAGGCGGTCCCGTCTGGACGTCGCCGGCAAGGACGGGATCGGTCGGAGCCAGGGCTGCCGCGAGCAGCAGCGAGGCGGCGGCTCCGAGGCCAAGACCCCAGTGCGCGCTTGCGAACACCAGAACCATCGTGATCGGCATCGCGACGAGCAGGAGACGCCATGGCGTGCCCCATGCCGCCCAGGAGAAGGGACGGTCGATCCTGAGCCCCGCACCCATCAGCGCGAGAAGCATTACTGCCTCGCCGATCTTCTCCGCCGCGTCCAAGGTGGCTGCCGCGTCGAGCCTGACGTGCAGCAGCGGGACGAACGAGGCGGCATAGCCCAGCGCGACGCAGACGATGGGAACCGATAGGGGCACCGACTTGAGGACCAGCGGCAGCCAAGAGACCAGCAGGACGAGGCCTCCACCGATCAGGAGAAGGACGAGGTGATGCGGGTCGGTCATTCCTAAGGAACGCCGCCCGCCGCGACTTGGACCATTCGACTCCTGCCGGTCAGGTCAGTCGTGAGGACCCGCCCATCCCGGAAGATACTGGGCATCTGGCTTGCGGGCGAACTTCAAGGCCTTCGCGACCGCATCGTCGAAATCGCGCTCTACGAGATCAAGATTAACCTTCCGGCGGAGGAAGTCCGCCCAGAGGAATTCCGAAAAGGGCGTGTCGTCCTTGGCGTAGCCTCCCGCGCGGCGCAGCTCTCCCGCAAGTGACCGGTAGGGATCGTCGCTCAATTGCTCGATGTGCTTGGGTATCTTGGAGACGCCTTTGCGATGCCCCTTCTCATTGAAGGGGTGCAGCCAGTTCCGGTTATCCATGAAGGTCTCGAACTGACGCCCGCCGAGATGCGACAGATCGGCGACCACGCGCACCAGAACCTGCTCGACGCCCTCGTCGTGGAGTGCGCGGGCAAGATGGTGGTTGTCGATCAGCCAACGGTGGTTCTTGGGGCCGATCACGACCGGGATCATGTGCTGTCCGAGATATTCGAGACCCGACTTTTCGGCGCGAGCGCGCCACTCGCCGCGTTTGCGCGCCACCTCCCGCAGCCCGACCGTCATCTGCGTCGGGCGGAGCGCGTCGATGGCGATGGGATGAAGCAGGGGTTCGCGGTCGAGCATGGTTTGATCAATCCTTGGATGGCTATTCGCCCGAGCTTCCCTCGGCGAGTTCCCGCACCGACCGTCCGGACAGCAGGGTTTCGAATGCGAAGGCGCCGAGGGCCATCACCGAGAAGACCAGCGCGCCACCGAACAGCGCGAAGAGGAGCAGCCCGCCGCTGGCGTTCCGGAGCGCGCCGAAGAAGAGCGTGAGCGCGGCGCAGCAGGTCAGCGCGCCGGCGATCGTCACGAGGACCACCGCGACATCCAAGGCCCGCGACCGCAGCTTGAGGATGTGAAGCTGCCGCGGATGAGACTTGGCATCCTCGGTCAGCTTGTCCACGCGGTCGGCCACCCGTCCCAGCCTCGTCGTGAAGACGTTCAGGAGCGAGGCCAGGCCTGTCAGGAGGAAGATCGGCGTGAGCGCCAGCTGGACGACGTGCGCTGCGTTGTTGAGCGAGGAAGCAATCATTCCCGCGTGAACGCGCGAGGAGACAATGTGATCAGCCGGTGTGTCGTCCCACCGACGGGAAGGACGAGCATCGGAACAGGCCGCGCCGTTCGTCATTGAATACGCTCAACCCTTTCGAGATGACGATGGCGAATGGATGGGCCCCCGACGGCGCGGTGCAGGATCAGATCGACGACACTGTAAAGGATGCGGTCTCGGCCGCCCGCGCCCGCATGCCGATCGGTGACGGGACGGAGGATTGCGACGATTGCGGCGAGACGATCTCCGCAGCGAGGCGGAAGGCGCTTCCGGGCGTCAGAACGTGCGTGGCGTGCCAGAGCGAACGCGACAAGAAGCGGACTTCAACCGGCATCAATCGCCGTGGGAGCAAGGACAGCCAACTGCGCTGACCACACGCCTAGGCGAAGCCCGGTGCTACGCGGCCTGTACGTTAGGCGTGTCCAAGGCAGACAAGACGTGAGGTGCAACGGCTGCTGCACACATCGATATCGCCCTCGCATTCGGGTGGACGCGGTCGGCGAGAACCATCGCCGGATGCCCGAGAACACCTTCGGGGAAGAACCGACAGGTCTTGAGCCCGAACCGCGCCGCGACCGCCGGGAAGACCGACCCGTAATCGCCTAGAAGATGCCCGAGGAAGGCAGGAGGTTCGATCGTCGCGAGCAGCGAGGGGATCCCGCACCGTCCGAGCTCCTCGATGATCGTCTCGAGATTGGCTTTGAGGTGCGCGGCCGGCACGCGCCGGAGCACGTCGTTCGCTCCCAGTTCCACCACCGCGAGCTGAGGCCGCTGGCGCAGCGAAGAAAGCAGATCCGGCAAGCGCCGCAGGGCTCCCGCCGACGTGTCTCCGGAGACACCCGCGTTGATCACGGCAGTATCGGGCATGGTCTTCCGCAGCTCCCGCTCGAGCTGAGCCGCGAAGCTCTCGTGCCGTTCAAGACCATGTCCCGCGGTAAGGCTGTCGCCGAGGGCCAGAATTAGCGGGGAGGGATGTCCGTCGTTGCGATGCATCCCGCCCAAATGGGGTTTGCGAGACACAATTCCACGTCGGTGGCGGTAAACCGAGGCCGACCCTCCCGAGCTTGATGCTGTTCTTAGGCCGTCGCAGTCGTGGCTGAAGCCCAGCCGGACAGCGAGATTTTCGGGGTCGCTGGCTGGCGAAATGCGCCCGGCACCAGCTATGTCGGTGGAAATGGAGTTTGAAGTAATCGAGCGAGCGGCTGTCGCTAAGGTCTCGGACAGGTTCGACCTCGACTTCGTCGTGATCGACGTCGAGACCGCCTGCTCGAATGACCGAAGTTATGATGCGCGTTTTGATCCTTCTGGGGCATCGAATGACAGTTTCAACCCAAACTGGGTCAGTCGCGAACTGTCTCCCGCATCCCGAAAGCCGCCATCATTCAGGCGTTGGTTTCTTGATCCGAGAACGAGGAGCAGGCAACGGCTCCGTCAAAGCCCAGTCAGCAATTTCTTGAGAAGTCGGTTTAAATTGTTCTGCTCCGCGACGGTCAGAATCGAGATCATTCGCTCCTCCATCGCAACCATTTTGCCGATCATGTCGTCAATGATCTCGAGGCCGGTGCCGGTCAACGCGACCTGCCGACCGCGGCCGTCTTCGGGGTCCGGCCGCCTTTCGATCAGGCCAGCCCGTTCCAGTTTGTCGAGGCGTGAGGTCATGCCGCCCGACGAGATCAGAGCCGCTTCGTAGAGCTGTGTCGGCGTCAAAGAGTAAGGTTTACCCGAGCGTCTTAGCGGGGTTAGGACGTCGAACTCTCCGACTTTCAATCCAGCCTCCGCGAGAAGCGGGTCCATATGGTCGCGCGTCACGCGCGCGGCGGCGTCCAGCACACGACCAAAGATCTCCACCGCCAGCATCGGCAGTTCGGGGCGCTCACGTTGCCATTGCCTCGCCGCAGCCTCAGCGCGATCCACCATAACTATCTCCTTCTCGAAACTGTCTTGACGTCAAGATAGTTTCGATGCTTCGTTCGTCGTGCAACGCGGCCGTTCGGACCGCAATAGGGATTAGGGGTCAGCATGAGCAGGATGATTTTCGTGAACTTGCCAGTGGCGGATCTGGCAAAGGCCCGGATCTTCTACGAAGCCATTGGTTTCACCAACAATCCGCGATTCAGCGACGACACGAGCGCCTGTATGGTGCTGACCGAAGTGATCAACGTCATGCTTATGACCCACGCGAAGTGGCAGACATTCACCAGTCGTCCCATTCCGCCTTCGACCTCGAGCGAGGTTCTGCTGGCGGTTTCGTGCAGTAGCCGCGACGAGGTAGATGCGATGAACGAGGCGGCAGCCGCTCATGGCGGCACTGCGGACATCAATCCTAAGCAGGATCACGGCTTTATGTATAATCGCAATCTCGCCGATCCCGACGGCCATGTCTGGGAAGCGATGTGGATGGACATGGCTGCTGCCCCGGGCGGAGCTTAAAAGCTGCTGAGTCACAATATCCCAATGCGGGTCATTGCTGCGTCTTTGTCGGTAACGCTCTGAGACTTCACGTTCGGCAACAGTCACTTAGAGGTGAACCCGGCTACCTCCGAGGCACCCATTCCGCGATCATCAGCTAAGCGTCTCGCCGGGCAGAACGAAGCGCCGACGATCGACAATTCAACGCTTGGATCGTTCTAACGCCGTAGCAAGTCTTTTGCTTTCAGCGACGACGACGTCAGCGGCGCGTAGTACATCCATCAAAGCCTGAATGTTTGGATCACCCGCGCGAGCGGAGAGTTCGCCATACAGCGCGTCCAGCTCGGCTTGCGTCCTTTCCACATCGGCGATCGAATCCATTAGCGGAATTTACCGGGGCTCCAATCTGGTGGAAAGCCCGCTCTAGCCGCATCGAACCCTAACGCTGATTGAGCGTTCGGTAACCAGAAGTCCGATCAACTAACGGGCAGCAATAGATATACCGTCGGTCGAGGCGGAGACTGAGGTTGTGGGTGCTCGGACAGAAAAGTGAACGTCGGTATCGCATGATCGTCGAGAGCGCGGTCGATTTTGCAATCGTCGCGACGGATACGAGCGGAAAAATCACCGAGTGGAATAGCGGCGCTGAGAAGGTACTTGGCTGGTCCGCCGACGAGATTTGCGGCCAGCCTCTGGACCGTTTCTTCACACCGGAGGATCGCGTCGCTGATCGTCCAGCGATCGAGATGAGGCTTTCCCTCACCGAAGGACATGCTGCCGACGAACGATGGCACTTGAAGAAGGACGGCACTCGCTTTTGGGCGAACGGGGAGATGATGCCGCTCCACGATGACGAGGGCAACCACACTGGTTTCGTGAAGATCCTGCGAGATCGCACCGATCAGCGCGATGCGGCTGCGGCGCATCAGGCCGATGCCGAGTTCCTGCGGAGCGTCCTGGCGTCCTCCGGAGACTGCATCAAAGTTCTCGATCTCGATGGCCGCCTGACGTTCATGAGCGAGGGCGGTCAACGCGTCATGGAGGTCAGCGACTTCAACGCCGTCGAAGGATGCCCGTGGCCCGATTTCTGGGAGCGGGAAGGAAACGCGCACGCGAAGGCTGCTCTGGTCGAAGCGCGGGCGGGCCGATCCTCGAGCTTCCGGGGCGACGCCGCCACGCTCAAGGGCAATTGGAAGTCGTGGGACGTTCAGGTCACCCCCATCCTCGACGCGGACGGGCGGCCATCCCGAATTCTAGCGGTCTCCCGAGACGTGACCGAGCACAGACGCGCCGACCGCTTGCGATTCGGTCTGGCGGATCTCGGCGACCGGCTCCGCACCGAAGCCGATGTCGATACGATGCAGGCGGCGGCTTCCGAGGTCATCGGAAAGGCGCTCGGCGTCGATCGGGTCGGCTATGGATCGATGGAGGAGGATGGAGAGACCTTCACGGTTCCGACCGACTGGACCGTGCCAGAGTGCCCATCGCTCGCGGGCACCTATCGGATCGACGACTACGGCGATTACGCGGTCGATCTGAGAGCGGGGTCGACCGTCGTCATCGACGACATACGACGGGATCCCCGCACGTCTGCGAACCCGGAGCCACTGGCGAAGGTCTGGGTCGGCTCGCTCATCAACCACCCGGTGATGGAGAATGGACGCATCGGCGCGATCCTCTTCGTCAACGACAAGGATGCGCGCGAATGGCGCGAAGACGAGATCGAATTCGTGCGCGAGGCTGCGGATCGGCTGCGACAGGCCAGCGAGCGGCGGCGGGCCGAGTTGGAACTCAGCGAGCTTAACAAAAGACTGGAATCCGAGGTCGAGGCCCGAACAGCCGACCGCAACCGGCTGTGGTCGATGTCCGCCGACATCATGCTGGTCGCTGGTCTCGATGCCCGCATTCACGCCGTGAATCCGGCGTGGGAGCGCGTTCTTGGCTGGACGGAGGACGAATTGGTCGGGACAAGCCTGTTCGACCTGATCCATCCCGACGATCTCGCGCATACCGTCGAAGGTGCTAGCGCCATCGGTGAAGGCAGGACGCTGCTGCGCTTCGAAAACCGGTATCGTGAGAAGAATGGCGGCTATCGGTACATCAGCTGGACGGCGGGCCCCGGAGATGGGCTGATCGTCGCGGTCGGCCGCGACACGACGATCGAACGTGCACAGGCGGAAGTGCTCGCCGAGACTGAGGAACAGCTTCGCCAGAGCCAGAAGATGGAGGCGGTGGGCCAGCTGACCGGCGGTGTGGCCCACGACTTCAACAACCTGCTGACCGTGATCCGTGGTTCGGTCGATCTCCTGCGACGTCCCGATCTGCCGGAAGTCAAACGCCAACGCTATATCGATGCCGTCTCCGACACCGTCGACCGCGCTGCCAGGCTCACAGGACAGTTGCTGGCGTTCGCGCGACGCCAGTCGTTGATCCCGGCGATATTCGACGTGCGCACCAAACTCGGCGGTGTCGGCGATATGCTGGATACCGTCACCGGAACTCATATTCAGGTCGCGACCGATCTTCCCGACCATCCCTGCTACGTCCGCGCTGACGCAAGCCAGTTCGAGACCGCTTTGGTAAACCTGTCGGTCAACGCCCGGGACGCCATGGACGGACTTGGGCGTCTGGAGATTCGGGTACGATGCGGCGTGGCCCTGCCACCCATCCGTGGGCACGGTGGATCGTCCGCGCCGTTCACGTCTGTCTCGGTTCGCGACACCGGCGTCGGCATCCCTCCCGACCAATTGGGCCGGATCTTCGAACCCTTCTACACGACCAAGGAGGTCGGCAATGGCACCGGACTAGGGCTCAGCCAGGTCTTCGGTTTCGCAAAGCAGTCCGGCGGCGACATCGACGTCCAGAGCACGGTCGGCGAGGGCACGATCTTCACCCTCTATCTGCCCGAAGTGCTCGAACCCGAATTGGCGCCCGAAGTGGAAGAGAAGCCATCCGCTGCTCCCATCGGCGCGGGACTGAAAGTGCTGATCGTCGAGGACAACGTCGAGGTCGGACAGTTCTGCACGCAGGTGCTGGAGGATCTTGGCTATCGAACGGAATGGGTGCCGAACGCCGAAAACGCGCTGGATCTCCTAGGCGACGACGGAGATGGCTATGATGTCGTGTTCTCGGATGTCGTCATGCCCGGCATCGGCGGTCTCGCCTTGGCCGAGAAGTTGCGGACGAAACTGCCCAATCTTCCGGTGATCCTCACATCGGGCTACAGTCATGTTCTGGCGACCGACAGCGATCACGGCTTCGAGCTGCTTCATAAGCCGTATTCGGCGGACATGCTCGGCCAGACGCTTCGCAAGGTGAGTCGGCGGTTTACGTAGCCAGGTAGTGATCATGGACGCTGGCCGGTCACGAACGCCAGGGCCAGCTCGGCAACGGCCTGCGGATTCTCACGCTGCGGGAAGTGTCCCACCCCGGCCAGACCTATCATTTCAAACGGGCCGGTGAACTTCGCCGGAACCTTGTCGAAACTGTCCTGCGCGGTGACACCGTCGACATCGCCGTTGGTGAAGAGGGTCGGCAATGACAGGGACTTTGTCGCCTTGATCCTGTCCTCGAGCCAGACGCTGCGCGGATCCGGCTCGGCGTTGTCCCAACGGGACCGATAGCTGTGAAGCGTCACGTCGACCCAGTCGGGATTGTCCCAGGATCGTGCGACACGCGCGAATGTCGCTTCGTCGAACCAGCCTGTCGGCGCCCAGTTCTCCCAATGGATATGCGCGAAGCCGTGCGGGTCGGCGCGCACGGCTTCGGCTCCGCGCTCGGTCGCCATGAACCAATGATACCAGTAACGCTGGGCCTGATGGAACGGCGGCGTCGGCATGCCGCCAAGGCGCGGCGGTGTGGCGAGCATGGTGATACGCGTGATCCGGTCAGGCCAGCCGACGGCAAGCGCTTCGGCAATGTTCGATCCCCAGTCGTGGCCGATCACAGCGGCTGCCTCGACGCCGAGCGCGTCGAGCAGCTCGATCATGTCCATCGCATGGATCGCGCTGTTGCCCGTGCGCGGCGCCTCGGCGGTTCTAAACACCGACTGTCCGAACCCACGCAGCGTCGGCACGATCACGCGGAAGCCCGCCATTGCCAATGTTGGCGCCACGCCGTCCCAAGTCGAGGCGTCGTCGGGCCAACCATGCAGGAGAAGGACCACGTCGCCGGTCGGCGTCCCTGTTTCCTCGTAGTGGAGCGAGAGATCCTCGGTTTCGACAGTCGGCATCCGACCTCCCCGGCTGATGAAGATTAAAAGGATCGACGAGATCAGGCCTCAGCCATCTCACTCTTCAGACTGGCCATGTCGATGACGTACCGGAACCTCACGTCGCCGCTCTTCAAGGTCTTGTAGGCCTTGTTGATGTCCTGGATCGCGACCAGTTCGACATCAGGCGCGATGCCCTTCTCAGCACAGAAGTCGAGGATCTCCTGCGTCTCCGCGATACTGCCGATCAGCGAGCCGGCGAGGCTGCGGCGGTGCATCACCACCTCCTCGTTGTTATAGCCAGGCATCGGACCGAGTTCTCCGACCGCGACGAAGGTGCCGTTGCGCTTCAGGGTTGGAATGAACGGATCTGACTTGTGCTTCTCGGGCACCGTCGAGAGGATGAAGTCGAAGGTTCGCTCGAGCTTCTTGAGCGCGTCGGTGTCGCTTTCCAGCACGCCCTTCGCGCCGCGCTTCTCGGCCTCTCCGATCTTCTCATCGGTGGTCGTGAACATGGTCACCTCGGCACCAAGCGCCTTGGCGATCTTGAGCGCCATGTCGCCGAGACCGCCGAACCCGACGATCCCCACTTTGTCGCCGGCTTTCACGCCCCAATGCTTCATCGGCGAATAGGTGGTGACGCCCGCGCAGAGGATCGGCGCCGCAGCCTCGATCGGTAGCGAGGCAGGGATCTTGAGGACGAAATCCTCCTTCACGACGACGACGTTGGAATAGCCACCGAACGTGTTGTCGCGGCCATACATGTTGCCGCCGTCCGGCGCCTGCGAGGCTGGGACCATTGGGCCGTTGTAAGTTGCGAGCCAGCTGTTCGGCCCTTCGCAATATTGCTCTTCGTGGGCGTGGCAGGGTTCGCAGGACCGGCAGCTGTCGATCATGCAACCGACGCCGACCAGGTCGCCGCCCTTGTGGAGGCTGACCCCGGACCCGACGCGGGTCACGCGTCCGACGACTTCATGGCCGGGCATGCAAGGATAGACCGTGTTCGCCCAGTCATTCTCGCACTGATGGACGTCGGAGTGGCAGACACCACAGTAGAGCACCTCGATCTCGACCTCTCTGGGCCCTGCCTCCTCGCGCTCGAATTTCATCGGCTTCAGGCGGCTGAAGCTGTGCTGGGCTGCATAGCCCATCGCCTTGATCGTCATGTCGATGCTCCTCGGTTTCGATAGCGGGATGCGGCCCAGACCAAGCCCCCAAGCAGGGCGAGCCCGGCAGTGGAGATGACCGCCGGATGTCGCGAGACGGGCGCGTAGAGACTGATGCGTCGCCCGGTTTCGTGGACCGATCGTTCGGCGCCGCCGCGTCCGGGTTGATCCAGATTGTCGCCAGAGGTTTTGGGACGATCGGGATCGGACAGCAGCGGCGCGACCGCTCCGCCAAAGCGCGCGTAGAGGCCGGGAAAGTGCGTCGCCGCCAACACTTGCAGTCGACCGATGCCGCCCACGGTCACATCGCGGCGTGGATTTTGGGCCGCGTCGAGGATGGCCTCCGCGACAAGGTCTGGGTCGTTGACCGGCGGTGGGATCAGCGCCTCACCGTCCACATGGTTGGCGGCATGCTCCGCGATCGGCGTGTTCGTGCCGGATGGCTTGATCAAAGTGACCGAGATCGGCGCCATCTCGGAGTTGAGTTCTATCCGCAAGGATTCAACATATGCCTTGGCAGCATGCTTGGACGCGGCATAGGCACCCATCACCGCCGACGGAAAGTCGGAGGCGATCGAGCCCACCGTGATCAGAGCGCCGCCCCGCGCGCGCAGATGTTTGACCGCCGTAAGCGCGCCGTGGACCACCCCGAAGTAGTTGGTCTGGATAAGCCGCTCGTGTTCATGAGCCGGCGTGTCCACCAGCTTCGCGTAGATCGCGACGCCGGCGCAGTTCACCCAGGTGTCGATCCGACCGAAGCGTTCGACGGCCAAGCATGCGGCTGCCTCGACATCAGCCAGAACGCCGACATCGGCGACCGCGTAGACAGCGCGTCCGCCCTTCGCCGAGATGCCGTCGACGATCGAGGAGAGCGCCGCCTCGGTGCGGGCGACGAGCACGACCGCGGCGCCCCGCCTGGCGGCCGCGCGGACAGTGGCGAGGCCGATCCCGGAGCTGGCGCCCGTGATCAGGACCACCTGCTCGGAAAGCGGCCTCAGGCGGACGCTCATTCGGAGTCCAGATCCTCAAGCTGCTTGATCTGGTGCATTGGGCAGCCGTTGGTTCGACTGCGGAGGCCGCCGGAGAATTCGTAGGCCTGTCGCCGAGCGCGGTTGACCGAGCCGAGGGGTTGATGAGCCGCCAGGCCATGCCACGGGCTGAAGTAGAGGCTGTCTTCCTCGCGATCGCTGCGGCCGTGCTCCCACGCCACCTGCGGTTCGACGCGGAACGTCGCCACGGTCTGGAAGGGGCTTTCCTTATCATCCCAGGGCTTGGTCGGATCCTCGACGGGCATCGTTTCTAGGTTGCGGCAAAGCTGCACCCGCAGCTCCCAGGTTCCACCGTTCTCGACAATCACCTCGCGAACGTCCTCGCGCAGGGCGTCCGGCCGATCGCCGACGTTGACCTTGGCGCCAGTCACTTCGGTCAGTCCGGTCGAAATCGGCACGAGCGCAAACTTCGCGATGTATTCGCCGTAGCGGTAGGCGGTCTGAGAGAAATAGGTCTCGCCAAGCGGATGGACTTCGGGTGCGCCGCCGAGCTGCGACAGCAGGACCGAGCTGCCGCCGACCGCCTCGAGCGCACCCTCGAGCACGCGCAGTGTCGCCGACCAGGCCTTCTTAAGACCTTCGCCCTTGTCGGTCGTGGCGGCGAGCAGCTTCAAATTCTTCAGGAACGCGGCCGGGGTCGGGGCGCCGAACACGGGACCGTTGACCATCAGGAAGTCCTGGTCGCCGTCGTCCGATCCGGGCAGGCGCTCGCCGGGAACACCGAGCACCTTCAGCGCTATGCCGCGCGGCGCGCTGACACCGTCATCGAGGATGTCGCCGGGCGCCGTCGATATGCGAAGCACCGTCTCATAGGTTCCAGGATTTGCGAACAGGCCCTGGGCAAGTTCCACGGGAAGTGCGTTGGACACGGTAAGCGATCCGCGCACGATGCCGTGGCCCTCGGCATGGACGCCACGGACGGCCCGCCCATAGTCACGGGTCGTGGTGTCCATGATCTTCTGAAACGTCTGTTCCAGACCGTGGATGGCTTCCGCCTCGTCCGGTGACGGCTGTTCAACGGAAGGGACGTAGCGAATGGGCGATGCGGTCATGCTAGATTTCCTTGGCAGATCGCACAGCTATCCGGCCGCCCGGACCGAATTACCGCGCGTCCTAAATACTTGTCACGACTAGATTTCGGGAAGGAAACGAGCGGAACTCCCCAGTGTTCCGGGCGCTTTGAGGGGCATATTTCAGGAGACAGAAATGCCGGAGCCAGCGGACGACGACGCGCCTATTGCGGCGTCGAAGCGGCATGATGCCGCAACGGACCTCACCGACAGCTTGATCGATGGAAAGGGCGGCGCGATCACCGCGCGTGCCGTGACGATCAATCGCCCGGTTGCCGATCTCTATTCCTACTGGCGCGATCTCTCGAACCTGCCGTCCTTCATGGACAATGTCGTGTCGATCACCCCCAGCGGCGATCGTTCGCATTGGGTCGTCAAGGCGCCGGGCGGCAAGACCGTCGAATGGGACGCGCGCATCACCGAGGACCGGCCGAACGAACTGATCGCCTGGGCGTCGGAGGACGGTGCTGACGTTGCCAACAGCGGCCGGATAGAATTCCGGGACGCCGGCGCCCGCGGCACGGTGGTGACGGCGACCATAGCGTACGATCCGCCCGCCGGCGTGGTCGGCAAGATCATCGCCAAGATGTTCCAGCGCGAGCCCGCCATCCAGGCGCGCCGTGACCTCCGGCGCTTCAAGCAGCTGATGGAAACCGGAGAGATCGCGACGTCGTCGTGGACCAAGAAACAACTCGAAGAAGAGAAGGCCTGATCGATGCGCGCACTGGCATGGCACGGCAAGCATGACGTCCGCGTCGACACGGTCGACGATCCCGAGATCCTCAATCCGCGCGATGCGATCATCAAGGTGACGGCGACCGCGATCTGCGGCTCCGATCTCCACCTCTACGATGGCTACATTCCGACCATGAAGGCCGGGGACGTGCTGGGCCACGAATTCATGGGCGAGGTGGTCGAAGTTGGGCCCAAGTCCAATCTCAAGAAGGGCCAGCGCGTCGTCGTGCCGTTCACGATGGCGTGCGGCAGCTGCTACCATTGCGGCAAGCATCAATATTCGGCCTGCGACAATGCGCTCCCCGCCGACAATCAGGATATCGCGCAGGAGCTGTACGGCCAGCCGATGAGCGGCCTGTTCGGCTACAGCCACATGACCGGCGGCTATGCCGGCGGTCAGGCGGAATATGTCCGCGTGCCTTTCAGCGATGTCGGCCCGATCGTGATCCCAGACGGGATCGAGGACGAGAAGGTGTTGTTTCTCTCCGATATCCTGCCGACCGGCTGGATGGCGGCGGAGAATGCTCAGATCGAACCAGGCGACACGGTCGCGGTATGGGGCTGCGGCCCGGTCGGCCTGTTCGCAGTGCAGTCCGCCTTTTTAATGGGAGCCGAGCGCGTGATCGCAATCGACCATTTCCCGCATCGGCTGGAACTGGCGAAGAAGTTCGGCGCGGAGACGATCAACTTCGAGGAAACGGCGACCTATGAGGCACTGATGTTGATGACCGGCGGGATCGGCCCCGATGCGGTGATCGATGCGGTCGGCCTCGAAGCGCACGGCTTCTTCGTCGATAACGTGCTCGATCAGGTCAAGAAGACGCTCATGCTGGGCACGGATCGCCCGCACTCGATCCGCCAGGCGATTATCGCCTGCCGCAAGGGCGGCCGCGTCTCGATGCCGGCCGTCTACGGCGGCTTTATCGACAAGTTCCCGCTCGGCGCCTTCATGGAGAAGGGGCTTACGCTCAAAACGGGCCAGACCCACGTCCAGCATTATATGCCGGCGCTTCTGGCCGCGATCCTCGAAGGCAAGATCGATACGACCTTCCTGATCTCGCACCGCATGGATCTGGAGGAGGCCCCTAAGGGCTACCAGATGTTCCACGACAACCAGAATGAGGTGACCAAGGTCGTCCTCAAGCCCGGTCTCAACTGAGGACTTCCGACATGGCTGATAAATTCGCGATCATCACCGGCGCCTCGACCGGCATCGGCTTTGAACTGGCGACGCTGGCGGCAAAGGATGGCTATGACATCCTGGTCGTCGCGGACGAGCCTTTGATCAACGCGGCTGCAGAGGACTTTAAGCAGTTCGGCACGCAGGTAACCTCGGTCGAGGCCGATCTTTCCACGATCGATGGCGTCGACAAACTGCTCGCTGCCGCAGGGGGCCGGCAGATCGATCTGCTTTGCGCCAACGCGGGGCATGGCTTGGGGCACGCCTTTCTCGATCAACAGGTCGCCGACTGGCGCCATGTCATCGATACCAACATCACCGGCACGCTCTATCTGGTGCAAAAGGTGCTCCCGGCGATGGTTGCGCGTAATGCCGGCAAGATGCTCGTGACGGGCTCGGTTGCAGGCTACATCCCCGGTGCCTTCCAGGCTGTCTACAATGGCACCAAGGCCTTCGTGGACAGCTTCACCGAGGCGCTGCGCAACGAGATCAAGGACAGCGACGGCGTCACGCTGACAACGCTGATGCCGGGACCGGTGGACACCGAGTTCTTCGATCGCGGCGACATGCTGGACACATCGGTCGGCGCCGATCCGAACAAGAGCGATCCCGCCGATGTGGCGAAGGACGGATGGGATGCGGTCATGTCCGGCAAGGCGTCGATCTTCTCCGGCTGGAAGACGAAGATCCAGGGCGTGCTGGCCAACGTCACTCCTGGTTCCGTGCTTGCCGAGCAGCACCGCAAGATGGCCGAGCCGGGCACCGCGAACGAGTGAGCCCCGGGTCCGCCGAAAAGCATTTAGGAGAACGAGAGTGCCAACGATCGACGCAAAAGACGGGACGAAGCTGCATGTGAAAGAATCGGGAACTGGTCGGCCCGTGGTTCTCATCCACGGCTGGCCGCTGACCGGCGATATGTTCGAATATCAGACGCTGGCGCTTCTGGAGTCCGGCTACCGCGTGATCACCTACGATCGCCGGGGATTCGGTCAGTCGGGCCATCCGCTGTTGGGCTACGACTATGACACGTTCGCCGACGACCTTGCCGCCGTCCTCGATGGGCTCGACGTGTCGGGTGCCACGCTGGTGGGCTTCTCGATGGGTGGCGGCGAGATCGCGCGCTACCTTTCGCGACATGGTGCCGCGCGCATCGCCAAGGTCGCGCTCGTCTCGTCGGTCGTGCCGTATTTGCTCAAGACCGACGACAATCCTGACGGCGTCGATCAGAGCGTCTTCGAGGATATGAAGGAGCAGATCCGCAAGGACCGCTTCGCCTTCCTCGGCAGTTTCGCCAAGCAATTTTATGGCGTCGGCCTGGTCTCGAGCCCGGTCAGCAAGGAATTGCTCGACTGGACCTTCATCCTCGCCGTGATGGCGAGCCCCAAGGCGACGCTCAACTGTGTCGACGCCTTCGGCAAGACCGACTTCCGCCCCGATCTGGCGTCCTTCACGGTCCCGACCCTGGTGATCCACGGCACGTCCGACAAGGTCGTGCCGATCGACGCCGCCGGTCGCGCCGCCGCCAAGGGGATCTCGGGCGCCACGCTCGTCGAATATGATGGCGAGCCGCATGGGCTGCACGCCACCGTGCCGGATCGCCTGAACCAGGATCTGATCCAGTTCATTGGGTGATGGCGCCCACGACCATTTCGGCAGCTGAACGATCACCTTCGGCCAGCGTTGGGCAATGAAACAACAGGAGAGACTAATGACTGGTAAGCTATTCGCAGGCGCGGCTTTCGCGCTTCTCGCCACCGCCGCCTTCGCCGATACGCCCAAGCCTTCGGAATTCGTCGAGAAGGCCGGCGCTTCGGACACGTTCGAGGTCGATTCCGCCAAGCTGATGACGACCTCGAAGAACCCGGCCGTCGCCAAGTTCGCTCGGGCGATGATCGCCGCGCACACCAAGAGCACGACGATGGTCAAGGCTTCGGCGAAGGCCGATCACCTGATGGTCAAGGCGCCGTCCCTGACGGTCGGCCAGCGCACCGACATCACGGCGTTGAAGGCGGTGCCTGCGGGCAAGACCAAGGATGATCTTTACATCAAGCAGCAGAAGGCGGCGCATGAAGACGCTCTCGCTCTGATGAAGGACTATTCGATGCACGGCAGCGCGCCACATCTGAAGGCAACGGCGGCAGAGATCGTGCCGGTCGTCGAGATGCATGCCGGGATGCTCGCACACATGTGACGTCGAGAGGAGGCCCCGTATGGACGCCTCCTCGTCGGCGAACATTCGATAATGGAAATCTGGAAGTCCATGATCCCGACCCTTTCGCTGCTGGCGGATGAAATCGCGTCGCTTCGGCGCTTTGGCACTGCTTGCGGAGACGATGTGGTCGGGTCACTGGCGGAGCGTTTGGCTAGCGCGTTCACGCACGTTTTGGACGACGTTGCCGAGAACCCTTCAACGTTGGCAGGCGAGATGCCGTCGTGGCGTCAGCGAACCAGAGACTGAGTGCTTCGCCTGGTTCAGTCAGCGCGGGGCATTAGTCTGGCATAGTCGTCGAACACCGAGGCGACATCGGCATAGACGACAATAGCGCCCGCCTGGCGGAGTGCGGAGCCCAGGATTCCGCCTGACAACAGGCCAAGCGTTGGAATGCCGTTTTTCTTCGCAGCCTCTATGTCCCAGACCGTATCCCCGATCACCAGCGCTCGATCGGCGGCGACGTTCGCCTTTTCAAGCGCGGTCGCGAAGATGTCCGGCGCTGGCTTGGACTGGTCGACGTCGTCGATGCTGGTCGCTGCGTCGATGACGTCCGCTACGCCCAGCAGCTTCACGTAATGGTCGAGCTCAGCTTTCTTCGCCGAGGATGCCAAAACCACTTTCCGACCATCGGCATGGACGCGCCGGAGAAGATCGCTCGCACGCGGAAAGGGGCGAGCTTCATTGAGGTATTCGGCCTTGAAAATGGCGCCGTGCCGGTCATCAATTTTCTTCTGCTCGGCTTCATCTATATCCGGGAGGAGCGCAGGCACCAGCTTGTCGCCACCCTTGCCGATCTGGCCGAGGATCGCATCGGCGGACACGTTGTGGCCGTGCTCGCGAAACGCGCGATCCCAAGCTTTCACGTGAAGGTCATTGCTGTCGATCAGCGTCCCGTCGATATCGAACAATACGCCATCGACGATCGGTGCGGATCCGCTCAAACCTTCACCGTTCCGAACGTCGAGGTCTCCGGCTTCGGCAGCTTCTTCTTATAGCTCGCCGTGAGCTCTTTCTTCCGAGCCGCGAGTTCGTCGCCCAGCGCGTCTAGGTCGATGTCGCTGCGCTTGGCCTGCGAGAACAGACCCTTGAGAAACGCTTCTTCTTCGTGGACGTGGTGCTTGATCTGCTCGGCGAGCACCGTGACCTTGGCATCGTAGAAGGCGTCGCTGGGCTTGCCGCCTTCGATCTCTGCGATCAGCACCTTTGCGCCGTCGTGCTCTACGAAACTCTCGTCCAGCAGATCGTCTTCGACCTTGCCTTTGCAGGCGGGGTAGAAAATCTCCTCCTCGATCTGCGTGTGAACGGTCAGCTCGAGACATATGCGCTCGGCCAGCTTGCGCTTGGCAGCGGCACCTTCTGCATTCTCGTAGTCGGAGAAAAGGTCCTCCACCTTGCGATGGTCGGCTTTGAGCAGCGTGATCGCGTTCTGCGCCATGGTCGGAATTCCGATGAAAGAGTCTGGATCTAAGAACGTCAGCGCCTGGCGAGCCGTTCCTAGGATGAAGGATTCAATCGCTGCCGACGCTGGCGACCAACTGATCGGCGCCGGTGATGTGATTTCGGACCATCGTCACCGTATCGGTCGCGAGCCCCTTCAGCGTCGGCACATCGCCTTCTGCAGCATAGCCCTCCTGCGTAGCTAGCGCCGCGCGATGCACCAGGGCTTGGTGTCGCGCGTACAGACGATCGAACGCGTCTCCTCGCGCGCTCTGAAGCGCGGCGAGAAAGGCCGACTGGTCGCCACTGATGCCGGGCTGGGGCGGCTCCAGGCCAGCTAGCGACACCGCCTTAGCCAGCTTCTGAGTCGAATCCTCATGTTCGGACAGCATCCTTGTCGCGAAGGCGCGAACAGCTCCGCTCTTGCTGAGCGCCAGAGCCGTCGTCGCCTCCAGCCGCTCGAATGCGTCCGATTGCGCAGCCGCGTTCACATATTCCCGCGTTGCGCGGGACTCCGGCGCTACGGCATTCGCCGCGGTCAAGGCGGCGACCGCGGTCGTTGCGAGTGCCAGACCCTTGGATCGCAAACCGGTCATGGCTGTCCCTGACCGCCGCCCGCGCCGTATATATTGCCGGTCGTGTAGCTCCCGTCGTCCTCCGCGAGCCGCACGTAGATGCCGGCAAGCTCGGCAGGTTGGCCAGGCCGTCCAAGCGGCGCGGTAGCGCCGAAGGTCACCAGCTTCCCCTGGCTGGCGCCCCCCGAAATCTGAAGCGGCGTCCATATCGGTCCCGGCGCGACACCGTTGACGCGGATGCCCTTCGGCCCGAGCTGCTTGGCGAGGCTCTTGACGTAGTTCATCGTCGCCGCCTTGGTCTGCGCATAGGCATAGAGGTCGCCGTCGGGGTTATAGGCCTGCTCCGAAGCGGTCCCGATAATTGCCGATCCAGGCTCAAGGTGCGGGACTGCGGCGCGGATAATCCAGAACGGCCCGTAGATGTTGGTCTTCATCGTCCGGTCGAATTCCTCGTCCGTGACGTCGAGGATCGAGGGGATCGACTGCTGTCGCGCCGCATTGCAGACCAGGATGTCGAGGCCGCCGAGCCCGCTGACGGCCTTGGCGACGAGCTCCTTGCAGAACGCGGCGGTGCGGATGTCGCCCGGGATGGCCACTGCCTTCCGCCCCGCTCGGCGGATGAGATCGATGACCTCGCGCGCATCGGGCTCTTCCTCGGGTAAATAGTTGATCGCGACGTCGGCGCCCTCGCGGGCGTACGCGATCGCGGCGGCGCGTCCCATTCCGCTGTCGCCGCCGGTGATCAACGCCTTGCGGCCGTTGAGCCGACCGCTCCCGACATAGGTGCTCTCGCCATGGTCGGGACGCGGGTCCATCTTACTGGCGAGGCCTGGCCACGGCTGGGACTGCGACTTGAAAGGGGGCTTGGGATATCTGTTTCGCGGGTCGGTCTTGCCGCCGCGCGACGCGGCCGAAGCGGCGCCTTCAGCTGAAGCGGGAGCCGCTAGTGCCGCCGCTGCTGCGCCCAGAGTGGCCGCCCCTAAAGCCTGACGGCGCGTCGTTTCCTTCATACCGAGTATTCCTTCGCGAGCGCAAGACTATCTAAACATCTCAGACGAGGCGCAGGTTTCGGAACAACATCAAAGAAATGGCTGTCGACTGCGCGATCACGACGCGTTCGGTTTTGGGTGGTCCGGTCGTCCCGGAGTCGGGCGGTTGAGGGCCGTCTGGAAAGACTCGTCGGATCAGATCAAGACACCCTGCCTTGGACGCTCTGCCTCCGGGGCAGCCTGATTTTGCCGTCGCCTAACCTCTGTCTCGGCCGAATAGCGGACGTCTTCGTCGCGATCCGCTGCAAGGCGCCGCAACGCCTCGTCGTCAAGCTCATCCCACCCGCGGCCACGGTCCGCGCCCGCCGGCACGCGCGGCAGAAGGCCGGGAAGATCGCTCCATTCGAGCAATTGCTCGACCGACGCTGCGTTCAGCATGTCGCGCAGATGATGCGCCGTGACGTAGGCGTCGGGCATCGCGCGGTGCACGGGCAGTCCGGTATTTCGATCCAGGCCCTCCGGCATACGCCAGTAGCGCAGCACTTGGTTGGAGAAGCTGGGGCTACCGGGCCACAGCCGAAGCGCGCACTTCCACGTGCAGATCCAGGGCGCCCCTCCTGAGAGCTGGGGCGTGCAGAAGCGCTGCTCGAACGAGGCTCGATGCGCGGCAAGCCCGAGCGTTCCGCCCTCAGGCTTCAGGACCGGCGGAGCAGCATCGCGCCAGAACGGAGCGCCCGCCACGTCTTGATCAATGATGTGGTGCACCGCCATCGTCACCGGCGGAATGGGCCTGCCCGGATTCACCAAGATTGCCCCACGCTCCTCATTCACGAGCCAGCGGCCATCACCGCCGAGGACGACGTCCTGCCAGCCGATCTCGCAGACGTCGTGCGCGGGCGGCCGGGAGCCGGTAGTCTCCAGGTCGATCACCCGGATGCGATGCATCGTCATGTGAACCATATGGGGTGAGATGGCTGTCGCGGCGAGTGTCGCCGTGTCGCAACCCCACACTTCGATTCCGCGTTGAGCGGCCGAGGAGAGCACGATGAAGAAGGATCCAAAGGTCGGCGACAAAGTGAGCTGGTCCAGCTCCGGAGGCGAGGCGCACGGGAAAGTGGTGAAGAAGGCGACCAGCCCAACCAAGATCAAGACGCACAAGGTCGCCGCGTCGAAGGAAAATCCCGAGTTCATCGTCGAGACCGACGAAGGCAAGCGCGCTGCCCACAAGTCGAGCACCTTGAAGAAGGGCTGATCATGGCGACGACATTCAAGCCGACCCTGAAGATGGCCGCGAACGCCAAGAAGGGTCTCAAGCTCCGCGAGAAGTTCGGACGTGGAGGCACGGAGGTCGGCGTCCGGCGCGCCCATCAGCTGTCGAACCGGAACGAAGTCTCCGAGGCGGACGTGAAGTCGATGCACAGCTACTTCGCACGGCATGGCGTCGACAAGGACGGCAAGACCCATGAGTGGGGATCGAGCACCGATCCGTCGGCCGGCTACATTGCGTGGCTGCTTTGGGGCGGAGACGAGGGCAAGACCTGGGCCGACAGGAACGCAGCGAAGCTCGACAAGTGACTGGATGATCCGAGCTTTGGCCGCCTGTCTTCTATTCGGGTCTGGACTTTGACCGCCCCCGGCATCGGTCGGAGCAATACTTAACGTTCTCCCAGTCGCGCTCCCATTTCTTACGCCAGGTGAAGGGGCGCTCGCACGCGACGCAGATCTTGGTCGGGAGGTTCTGCTTGGAGTGTGCCACGGGGGCTGAACGCTCAGAAGCGCGACAGGTCCACGATTGCACCGCTTCGTCGTTTTTGCGCTCCGCCGCGTTATCGCTCGGTGGCAAATGATGCATGAGGATTGCCGGCCTTGCTTCCCATCCCTTTCGATCTCGCGCCGATGGAGGCGAAGCGCGTGGACGAGCTTCCCACCGGCG